>DATHAO010000001.1:0-66288 GCA_035296625.1 Acidimicrobiales bacterium
CATGTTCACCGTGGAGTCGCCGCCGGCAGCGGCGGAGATGGCGCTCGCCCTCGCCGAGGGCACCCGCGACGCCGACGAGCTGTCCGACGTGCGGGTCGGCCTGGCGTCGGGGAACGTGCTCGAGCGCGAGGGCGACCTCTACGGGCCGACCGTGAACCTCGCCAGCCGCATCACCGGCATCGCCTTCCCGGGCTCGATCGTGGTCAGCCGGACCATGCGCAACGAGCTGCACGACGTCGCCGACTACTCCCTGCGGGCGATGCGGCCCCGCTACCTCAAGGACATCGGCCGGGTGCCGCTCTACGTGCTGCGTCGGGGCGTGGCGGCCCAGAGCCGCTTCGCCGACCGCCGGCAGATCCTCCGCGACGCCACCAAGGCCCGCGTCGACGCCCCCAAGCCCGGGCCTCCCACCGCGCTGGTCCCTGGGTCTCCCGCCGCCCCGGCGCCCGGGTCTCCCGCTGCCCCGGCGCCCGGGTCTCCTGCGGCCCCCGCAGATACACCGTCCCCGGCCCAACACCGCACCCCGACGCACTAACCACCGTCCCTAGGCCGGCATCCGGCGCGGGCTTCGGCGCGTGCCTCTGGAATGTTGTGCAGACCGTGCCGCCGGGGTCCCACGTCATCCGAAACAGTGGCCGGAGTCACGGGCGACGCCCGGCTGCACGGGCGAACGTGCCGGGGGCAGGATGGGCCGGCGCCCGACCGAATGCGGCCGGCGTAGGGAGGCTTCGTGGCACGCGTCCTCGTCACCGGATCGACCCAGGGGTTGGGCCTCATGGCCGCCCGCCTACTCGCCGACGACGGCCACGCCGTGACGCTGCACGCCCGCAGCGAGGCACGGGCCGCCGACGCCCGTGAGGCCCTGCCCGGTGCCGAGGCGGTCCTCGTCGGCGACCTGGCGGAGATCGCCACCGTGCGCGAGGTGGCGGGCCAGGCGAACGGGCTCGGACGCTACGACGCGGTGATCCACAACGCCGCCGTCGGCCCCCGCGAGCCGCGCCGCGTCGAGACGGCGGACGGCCTGTCCCACGTGTTCGCCGTCAACGTCCTCGCGCCGTACCTGCTCACTGCCCTGATGACGCCGCCGGACCGGCTCGTCTACCTCAGCTCGGGGACGCATCGCAGTGGCGACACCAGCCTCGCCGACCTGCAGTGGCAGCAGCGGCGCTGGAACGGCTTCCAGGCCTACGCCGACAGCAAGCTGTGGGACGTCGTACTGGCCTTCGCCGTCGCCCGGCGCAGGCCCGGGGTCGCGTCCAACGTCGTCGAACCCGGCTGGGTGGCAACGAGGATGGGCGGCCCGGGCGCACCGGACGACCTCGCGCTGGCCCCGGTCACCCAGGCGTGGCTGGCGGTGAGCGACGATCCCGGGGCCACCGTGACCGCCCGGTACTTCTTCCACCAGCGTCCCCGCGAGGCCCACCCCGCCGCCGCGGACCCGGCCGTGCAGGAGCGGCTGCTCGAGGCGTGCGCTGGCCTCACGGGCACCGTGCTCGGCTGAGATCACGTTCTGGCAGCGCTCCGTTCGCCCCTCGCGTCTCTGCGCTGCCAGAACCGTCAGGACCCGGCGAGGGCCAGCGTGGCGATCTCCCACGGCGCGAGCTCCACCGAGCCCTCGAACGGCTCGAGCGGCCGCCCGCGCAGGTCGACGCGCCAGCCGGTGCGCCCCTCCACCGTCGCCGTCGCCGGATCGGGACGGGGATTGAACACCCGCACCACCAGCGTGCGCCCCTCACGCACGACCGCGGACACCTCGGCTCCGTGCACGCTGAGGGCCGTGCCCGTTGCCCGGGGGCCGAGGCCGCCCGGCACGCCGCCGCCGCCGCCCGGCGCCCCGCCGGCACCGCCCGGCGCCCCGTCATCGCCCGCGGGCAGCGAGCCGTCGTCGATCGCCGGGTCGCCGCCGGCCACGACCAGCGGCACGAGCACGTCGTCGGCCAACGCGTACGGGTCGACGTCGTCGCCCACGGCCAGGGCGTAGCGGTACGTGACGGTGCGCTGCAGCTGCGGACCCTCGACCGCCGTGACCGGCCCCGCCGGCAGCGGCCGGGTGGGCATCGATCGCTGCGAGATCAGCCCCGTGCACCGCAGCAGCGTGAGCGCCAGCTCGTGCGCCCGGCCGCCGTGCACGTCGATCAGCTCGTACTCCGCCACGCCGTCGTGGACGACGGTGAGGCCGCCGGCCCGCACGAAGCGCGTGGACGGGTACGTCGCCAGTGGCGTCTCGGTCCGGCCGCCCTCCGCCACGAGGCCCCGTTCGACCGTGGCGAACGCGGACTCGGCCCTCGACCGCCCGGCCGCCCGGGGGAGCGGCAGGTGGGCCCGCAGCCGGTGGTCGCGGCTGCGGTTGTCGACCGTCACGGCCACCCGCACGACGGCCTCGCCGGTCCGCACGTCGACCTCGGTGCGCACGTCGTGCGTCACCTCGCCGACCCGGCGGTCGAGGCCTTCGACGGCGGCCGGCCAGCGGTACCGGGCGGTGATGGCCACGCGGGCCCGCAACGGTCCGGACTCGACCACCGCGACGTCCACGGCGTCGGGCCGGTCGACGACAGTGTCGTCGGCCGGAGGGCACCAGTTGTAGGTGTCGCCGCAGTCGCCGCCGTCGACCAGGCGGCCCAGCCCGGCGTGTCCGTCGACGGCGAACGTCCCGTCGGACGGGTCGACCTCGACGGTGACGAGCCCGTTCGCCAGCCGCACGAGACCGGTCCCCTCGACCACCACGGGCCGGGGCGACGGGGCGAGCTGCAGCCCGGGGCGCCAGGTGGCCCACCCGAACCCCGGCACGTCCTCGACCCTGGCCAGCACGGATACGCGTGGCCGGCGCTCGACGGTCAGGCGTAGCGGCGTGGCCTCGTCGAGGGCGGCGAGTGCCCGCCAGACGTCAGCGGTCACGAGGGGGCCGTCGCCCTGGCGACGCCGTTCGAGGACGGGCGTCCCGTCGACCGCCGCGACCGTGAAGCCCTCCACCGGGCCGAGCCAGTCGACCTGGGCGACGGCGGGCACGACCAGCGCCGCCGGCCCCTCGGCGAGCACCCGCTCGGCCGGACGGACGGCGACGAGCTGGGTGCCGGCCGGCGCCTCCTCACCCACCACCGGCACCTCGACAAGGCCGCCCCGGGCCCGGGCCGCCGGGTTCACGACGAGCGCCTCGCCGACCATGAGGCCGGCGTCGGCGCGGGCCCGGGCGAGCGCCCGGGCGGCGAGGCCCTCGCCGATGTCGGTCGCCTCTGCGTAGCGCGACACGACGGCCTCGACCACGGTGTCGATCGAGCAGGCGCACACCGAGTCGTGGGCGGCGTCGAGGATCACGGCCCGCCACGCCTCGTCCAGCAGCGATCCCGGCCAGCCCTCGGCCGGCAGGTAGAGGGCCGACAGGGGCTCGGCGAGGCGCTCGAGCGCCCGCTCGGCCCGGGCGGCGGCCTGGCGTACGTCGACCCGGTTTGACGTGACGCCCATCAGGAGGTTGGCGCGGGCGCCGGACCGCAGCTCGCCGGTCCAGGTGGCGAGCCCGTCAGTCGGGGCGCTCGCGAGGTGCTCGGCCAGGGAGGTGACGCGCACGTCGAGGTCGTCGCCGAGGGCGTCGGCCTCGGCGACGACCCGGCCCAGCCAGGGCTTGGGGGCCTGGTGGTCGGTGCCGTTCATCCACAGGATCGGGCCGTCGAGCAGCCCGTCCCAGCGCTCGGCGAAGCCGGCGATCTGGCGGGCGAGCGCCTTGGCGTCGGCCGGCAGCGCCGAGCCGTTGCCGTAGCCGTCGGGCATGTACTCCGCCCGGACCGTCGTGCCGTCGGGCGCGCGCCACCAGAACGCGCTGCGGGCGACCGCGGCGGGCACGCCGCGCCACACGACGGCGTGGTCGAAACCGAAGCCGCGCAGGATCTGGGGCATCTGCGCCACGTGGCCGAACATGTCGGGCAGGTAGCCGACCGACATGGCCCCGCCGAACCGGTCGCCGGTGCGCAGGCCGAGCTGCAGGTCGCGGATCAGCGTCTCGCCCGAGACGAGGAACTCGTCGGGCAGCGTGTACCAGGGGCCCACGGCGATGCGGCCGCTGCCCACGAGGCGCCGCAGCCGGTCCTCCGCCTCGGGGCGCACCGCCAGGTAGTCGTCGACGACGGCGAGCTGACCGTCGAGCAGGAAGCGGGCGTAGGAGGGGTCGCCCTCCATGCGGGGGAGCAGGTCGTCGAGCAGGTCGACGAGCCGCAGGCGGAACGACTGGAACGAGGCGTACCACTCGCGGTCCCAGTGGGTGTGGGGCACCACGTGCACGACCCGGGGGCCATCCGGACCTGCGGTTCCTTCGCCGTGTCGCTCCGTGCCAGCGTCCATCGGGCCACCTCGGTCCACAGCCGGTCCTCAGCGCCCTGCGTAGGACGCCGTCAACGATGCTCCGCGCCCCTCATCCTGGCGGATCAGGGGCGCATAGGTGCGCAGCACGGTTGGCATCTGGCCGTCGACCCATTGCTGAGCCGGCGAACGGCGTGGACATCCTGCCGGTCCGTTGCCGCAGCCGGTGGTGCTTCGGCGGCTCGACATGGCGATCCTCCGTGACCTCGGCAGCGGGACCGGCTCCGCGCCGACCCTCACCGGTGTTCCGGGCTGGGATGCTGGCTGCGTGGGCCGGCGCACCATCGAGACCGATCCACCGCGCGTCGTCCGGGTTCATCCCAGCGTCACCGTGGGCCGGTCCACGATCGCGGGCGACGGGCTGTTCGCACGGGACCACCTCTGCGTCGGCACGATCGTGCTTCGGCTCGGCGGCCGTCTCGTGTCCTCCACCGAGCTGGCCGCGCTCCTCGAGGCGGCGACGGCCGACGCCGGGACGGGTTATGTCGACACCATCACCGTCTACGAGGATCGCCACCTCGTCCTGCCACCGCGGACCCTCGCCCACTGGTGCAACCACAGCTGTGACCCGAACCTCTGGCACGTCGGCCCCTACGAGATCGCGGCCCGGAAGGCAATCAGACCCGGGGAGGAGCTAACCGTGGACTACGGCACCCATTCGGGCGCGCCGGGCTTCCGGATGCGGTGCTCCTGCGGCTCGGCCGGGTGCCGTCGTGAGATCTCCGGCGACGACTGGCGACGGCCGGGGCTTCAGGAGCGATACGGCGGCCACTGGACCCCGGCCCTCCAGTGCCGGATCGACCGCATGACGACGCCCCGGAACGCGGGATCCGACCCCGTGGCCTAGGAACCCACCGACCGCCTGGCGACACGGGGAACGGCCAAGTGGCCGGCCGCCCTACGCCTCGTCGTCCGTCGCGAGGTCAGCCGGTTCGATGTCGATGGTCATGCATGACCTGTCTATGTGGCGGGGCTCAGGCGCGTCCGGCGGCCTGGCGTCCCCGCCGGCTGACGGCGTCGATCGAGGCGGCCACGAGCAGGACGGCGCCGGTCACCATGAACTTCACGTCGGACTCCTGGCCGAGCAGGTTCATGCCGTTGGCGATCGAGCCGATGACGAGCGCACCGAGCAGGGCCGACCACGCCGAGCCCCGCCCGCCGAAGAGGGAGGTGCCGCCGATCACGGCTGCGGCGATCGCGTTGAGCAGGATGTCGCCGCCGCCCGAGGATTGATTGACTGCCAGCAGCCGCGAGGCGCCGAGGATGCCGCCGGCCGCCGCCATGGTGGAGGCGAGGATGAACACGATGGTCCGCACCCGGTCGACCTTGATGCCGGCCCGCCGGGCCGCCTCGACATTGCCGCCCACGGCGAACACGTGCCGGCCGAACACCGTGCGCCGGGTGAGGAAGTCGAAGATCACCACGAAGCCCACGAAGATGAGCACGGCGAGGGGCACGCCCCGGTCGTCGTTGAACACCGCGACCGCCGCCGTCGTGCCCACCGCGACCACGGCCAGCTTCAGCAGGTCGTCGCGTAGCGGGACGCCGACGAGGCCGGCGGCCCTGGCCCGCCGCTGGCGCAGCACCACGACCAGCGCCGTCATCGCGATGATGACGCCCGCGATCGCCCAGCCCACGCCCTCGGAGAAGAACGTGCCGGCCAGGTCGGTGATCGTCTCGTCGGTCAGGTTGACCGTGCCTGTGCTGCCCAGCACGCGTAGCAGCGCGCCCTGCCATGCCAGGAACCCGGCGAGCGTCACCACGAACGACGGCACCCGGAGCTTGGCCACCCACAGCCCCTGGACCAGGCCGACCACCGCGCCGACGGCCAGGCCGGCGAGGATCGCCCACACGGCCGGCCATCCGTGGCGCACGTTGAGCACGGCCATGGTGGCGCCGGCCAAGCCGCTGAGGGCGCCGACCGACAGGTCGATCTCGCCGAGCAGCAGGACGACCACGACGCCGATCGAGATCATGCCGGACGCCGCGATCTGCAGCATGAGGTTCGTGAGGTTGCCCGACGACAGGAACGCGTCGTTGGCCGACTGGAAATAGATCCAGACGGCGACCAGGCCGAGCACGACGGGCAGGCTCCCCAGCTCGCCCTGGGCGAGGCGGCGACGGAAGTCGCGCAGCAGCCCGGCCAGCCCCGGCTGCGCCTGCACGAGGCGGGGATCGATCTCGCTGACGGTCATGACGCCTCCGTTGCGTAGGTCGAGTGGACCTCCTCGTGGCGGGCGCCGGTGATGGCGGCCACCACTTCCTCGGCCGTCGTGTCCGCCGTCGTGAACGACGCCACCCGCTTCCCGAGCCGGAGCACGACGATGCGGTCGGCAACAGCGAACACGTCGACCAGGTTGTGGCTGATGATGATCACGCCGTGGCCCTCTTCGCGCAGCAGCTTGATGAGGTCGAGCACCTGCTGGGTCTGGGCCACGCCGAGCGCGGCGGTGGGCTCGTCGAGGATGACGACCTTGGGATCACCCATCGTCGCCCGGGCCACGGCGATCGACTGGCGCTGCCCGCCCGACAGCGAGGCCACCTCGGTCCGGACGCTGGGGATGCTGACCGACAGGCGCTCGAGCAGGCCGAGAGCCTTGTGCTCCATGTCGACCTCGTCGAGCACCCGCAGGTTGCGCCCGACACCACGCGACCGCTCGCGGCCCAGGAAGAGGTTGGCGACCACGTCGAGGTTGTCGCTCAGGGCCAGGTCCTGGTACACGGTCGCGATGCCGAGGGCGGTCGCCGCCTGAGGGCTCGTGATGGTCACCCGCTCGCCCTCGAACAGGATCGTCCCGGCGTCCGCTGGGTTCGTCCCGGCGATGACCTTGACCAGCGTCGACTTCCCGGCACCGTTGTCCCCCACGAGGGCGACCACCTCTCCGGCGTCGACCTCGAAGTCGACGCCGGAGAGGGCCTGGACGGCACCGAACCGCTTGCTGACCCCGCGGAGGGCAAGCAGGGGGGTGCCGTCGCTCACTCGATGCCGGCCTCGTCGCAGGCGGCCTGGAAGTCGCCCTCGCAGATCTCGTCGACCGACCAGTACTCGTCGGCGACGACCGTGTCCTTCACGTTCTCGGCAGTGACGCTGACCGGATCGAAGATCATCGACGGGATCTCGGCCTCGCCGTTGTCGACCTGCTGGTTGACCTGGTCCTCGGGCGGGTCCTCGCCGCGGGCGAGGGCGATGGCGACCTCGGCCGCGATCTCCGCCTCCGGCTTGGTCGCCTTGTAGACGGTCATGTACTGCTCGCCGGCGAGGATGCGCTGGATGCCGGCCAGCTCGGCGTCCTGCCCCGTGACCGGGGGCAGCGGGTCGACGCCCGCCGACTTCATGGCGGCGATGGCGCCGCCGGCCGTGCCGTCGTTGGCGGCGTAGACGCCGATGAACCCGTCGGCGCCGAGGCGGGTGATCGCCTGCTCCATCTCGCTCTGGGCCTCGTCGGGGCTCCATTCGGGCGTGTCGTACTCGGCGCCGATCTCGTAGGAGCTCTCGTCGACGACCGAGTGCGCCCCCTCCTTGAACAGGGTGGCGTTGTTGTCGGTCGGCGCCCCGTTGATCATCACGATCGAGCCGCTGTCGTCGCCGTCCTCGGCGAGCTTGTCGGTGAGGGCGGTGGCCTGCAGGTTGCCGACCTTCTCGTTGTCGTAGCTGATGTAGTAGTCGATCGGCGCGTCGGTGATGAGGCGGTCGTAGCTGATCACCGGCACGTCGCGCTGCTCGGCCTGGGTCACGATCGAGGCCGCCGAGGCACTGTCGACCGGGTCGAGCACGAGGACCTGCGCCCCGTTCGTGAGCGCCGCCTCGGCCTGCGACTGCTGCTCGGCGGCGTCCTGGTCGGCGTTGCTGTAGATGATCTCGCAGTCGGGGCAGAGCTCTTCGACCTTGGCCTCGAACAGGGGCCGGTCCTGGGTCTCGTAGCGAGCGGTCTTCGTCTCCGGCAGCAACAGGGCGACCTTCACCGCCTCACCGCCCTCGCCGCCGGTGGACGTGTCGTCGTCATCGTCGTCCCCGCCACAGCCGGCGGCGGCCGTGATGAGCATCAGGGCGACCAGCGGCACGATCGCGCGCTTTGTCCGGCGGATCTCGAACATGGATTTCCCCCTCGGGTTCGGAATCTCCGTCACCGTACGGACGGACCCGTGAACGAGGTATCAACATCGGCGCGGGGACGTGAACGAGTTGTGAACGACGGTGGTGCCCGGGCGGTGTGGCGCTCCCCGCCGGGTCAGGCGTCGAGGAGCCCTCTCAGGGCGGCTCGAAGCGGTAGCCGAGCCGGGGCTCGGTGACGATGAGGGTGGGTCCGCCCTCGCTCTCGAGCTTGGCGCGCAGCCGCCGCACGTAGACGCGCAGGTACTCGGTCTGCGTCTCGTAGCCCACGCCCCAGACCCGGCGCAGCAGCTCGGCGTGCGGCAGCAGCACACCGGGGTTGAGCACCAGCTCGCGCAGCAGTGACAGCTCGGTCGGCGTGAGGTGCACGCGCACGCCGCCCTTCTCGACCCGGCGGGCGTCGAGGTCCACGACGACCTCGCCGGCCACGAGGACCGCCGGGTCCTCCGCGACCGGGGCCGGGCGCACGCGGCGGAGCGTGGCGGTGATGCGGGCCAGCAGCTCCTCGACGCCGAACGGCTTGGTCAGGTAGTCGTCGGCGCCCAGGTTCAGCGCCCGGACCTTGTCGCCCTCGCGCCCCCGGGCGGACACGACGATGATGCCGACGGCCGAGCGCTCGCGGATCTCCCGGCACAGCTCGAAGCCGTCGGCTCGGGGCAGCATGAGGTCGAGCAGGACCACGTCGGGCGGGTCGGTCGTGACTGTGCCCACCACACCGTCGCCGGTCGTGGAGGTGCGGACCTCGTAGCCGCGGACCACGAGGTTCGAGCGGACGAGGTCGACGATGTTCGGGTCGTCCTCGACCAGGAGAACCTGGGTGTGCCCGTTGGTGCTCTCAGCCACGGGCGCCACCCGGGGCCGGGTCGATGGGAAGGGTGACGAGGAACGTGGTGCCCCCCCGGCGGGCCTGGCCTGGGTCGACCGGGTCGGGGTCGGGGCCCCGGCCGTGTTCGGCGGCGTCCGTGCTGCGGCCGGCCGGATCCGCGGGCTCGGCGGCGGCGGCGGACCCTGCGGGGTCCGTGCTGCTACCGGCCGGATCCATGGGGTCGGCTGCAAACGCCGGCTCGACGGGGTCCGGGCCGGGGCGCTCGAGCGTGAGGTCGCCGCCGTGGGCCCGCGCGATGCCCCGGGCGATGGCGAGTCCGAGGCCGGTGCCGCCGGTGCGGGGCCCGGCGACGCGGGGGTCGAACAGCGTGGTGGCCAGCTCCGGGTCGACACCGTCGCCGTCGTCGGCGATCCGCACCTCGACCGCCCTCCCGCCCGGTGCCGGTCCCGCCGCCACGCGCACGCGGCTGTCAGGTGGGGCGTGGCGGACCGCGTTCTCCAGCAGGTTCACGAGGACCTGCTCGACGCGTTGGTGGTCGGCCCACACCGGACCCAGGTCGTCGGCCACCTGGATCGCCACGCGCTCGACGCCGCCGGCCGCCGCCGGCACGGCGCATGCCACGGACGCGGCGATGACCAGGCGCAGATCGCACCAGTCGGGGTTGAGGCGGAAGATCCCGGCGTCGAGCGCGGAGACGTCGAACAGGTCGGCGACCAAGCGGCGCATGCGGTCGGACTCGGTGGCGATCGTGTGGAGGAAGCGGTCCTGCTCGGGGCGGGCCCACTCGACGTCGGGCTGGCGGAGCGTGTCGACGCACCCGTGGATGGCGGTGAGCGGCGTGCGCAGCTCATGGCTCAAGCGTGACAGGAACTCGCGCTGGAGGCGCTGGGAGCGGCGCAGCGCCTGGGCCTCGCGGTGGGCGGCCTCGAGCTGCTCGCGCTCGAGCGCCAGGCTCATCGAGCGGGCGGCGTCGTGGAGGACCTCCACCCCGTCGTCGGCCCGGTCCGCCCGAGCCCACCGCACGGCCAGGGCGGCGTCGCCGGCCGGGGCCCGGAACGGCACGGCGACCACGACGCCGGCGGACGCCCCGCCCGGCCCGTCGTCCGTCCCGTCGGCCACCCGGCCTGTGCGGTCGCTCGCGCCCCGGCCCGGCTCACCGGCCGTGTCGTTCGTACCGTCGCCCGTCCCGGCGGCCCCATGGTCCGCCCCCCGAATCCACCCGCCGGCTGCCTCGCCGGCGCGATCACCCGCCCCATCGGCCGTCGTGTCGGCGGTCCGGCCGGCTGCCTCGCCGGCGGGGTCGCCCGTCCCGTCGCCCGGGCCGTCGCCAGGGCCGCCGGCTGCCCCGGGGCGGGGATCGGCGACCCGGGCGGCCCGCCCGCCGGCGAGGGCGGCGTCGGCCGTCCTGACGAGCGGGTCCGTGGCCGTGGCGTGGGCCGGGTCGCGGGTCAGGCCCACGGCCGAGCGGGTCTCGGGGCGGCCGTCGACCGCCACCCGGATCACGGCCTCCTCCGCGCCGAGCACGTCGCACAGCGCCACCAGGGCCCCGTCGAGCCCCGCGTGGACCTGCTGGGGCCCGGCCAGCGCCTCGAGCACCGTGTGGATCGCCTCGAGCACCCGGTTGCGCCTCCGGGCCTCGACGTACATGCGCTCACGCTCGATCGAGGCGGCGGCGTGGTTGGCGTAGAGCGAGATCAGCGCCAGCTGGTCCGACCGGGGCCGCCCCACCGTGTCGCCGTAGCCGGAGATGGCGCCGAGAACCCCGGTGACCCCGGTTATCGGCGCCGCCCACCCGCTCAGCACGCCGGCCTCCGCCGCCGCGGCGCGGAAGGGCCGCCACGCCGGGTCGGTCCGAACGTCGTCGGTGACGACGGTCGTGGCCGTCTGGGCGGCGAGCCCCACCGGGCCGCCGGCCGGGCCCATCGGCAGCTCGGCGTTCACGGCCAGCAGGGCCTCGGGGAGGGCGACCGCGGCCGACCGGCTCAGCACGGGCTCGGGGGCGCGGTCGTCGAGCAGGTGGACGCAGAGGCGCTCCTCGCCGAGCGCAGCGGCCATCGACGACACGACGAGCGGCAGGGACGCCGCCGGCTCGACCTCGGAGAGCTGCTCGACGAGGCTGCCGAGGCGCCGCAGCTGGCGGCTGGCGGTCGAGTCGACCTCGACGCCGAGCTGCATGGCGATGACGTCGTCGGGGTGCACCGACACCGGCGAGACCGCCCCGACGATGCGGCCCTGGCGCAGCACGACGATGCGGTCGGCCAGCTCGAAGACGTGGTCGAGCTGATGGGTGACGAGCAGCACGGCGGTCCCGTCGCGGCGGACCTCGTCGACGAGGCGCAGCACACGGTCGGTCTCGGTCCGGCCGAGCGACGCCGTCGGCTCGTCGAGCACCAGCAGGCGGGGGTCGGCATCGAGGGCGCGGGCCACGGCGATGGCTTGGCGCTGGCCGCCCGACAGGGCCGCGACCGGGCGTGTGAGGTCGGGCACGTCGATGCCGAGACGGGCGAGCAGGCGACGGGCCTCGACCTGGCGCTCGGGACCGCCGAGCAGCACGCGGCGGTCCTCGTTGCCGAGGAACAGGTTGGCGACCGTGTCGAGGTTGTCGCAGAGGGCGAGGTCCTGCCAGACGACGGCGATGCCGGCGGTGACCGCGTCGTCCTGGCCGGGGCCGACGGGCTCGCCTCCCACCGCGATCGCGCCGGCGTCGGCGGCGGTGGCCCGGGCGATGCAGCGGACCAGCGTCGACTTGCCGGCGCCGTTGTCCCCCACCAGCGCCACGACCTCGCCGGCGTCGACGGTCAGCGAGACGTCGTCGAGCACCTGGAGCGTCCCGAACCGCTTGCTCACGCCCCGCACGTCGAGCAGGGGCGGCGTGCCGGTGCCGCCGGCGCTGCCGTCCCCCGGACCTGGGGAGGCGATCGGTTGCATCCCCACCGGTCGCGCCCCCTGATCGGCGGGCGTGCCTCCGACCTCGGGCGGTGGGGCGACCGCGGTCGTGCCTCCGGCATCCGGCGGTGCGGCGACAGCGGTCGTGCCTCCGGCGTCCCGCGGCGGCGCCACAGCGGTCGACGGCGTGTCGACCGGTGCGGGGCTCACGGCCCCTGCGGGGGACCGGCTCGACGGGGAGAGGGGGGCGCCGGTGGCCGTGGCGAGCCCGGCGGCGGGCAGAGCGGGCGCCGGGCCCGCTCGTCCGGCACCCCGGGTCCGGGAACCGGCCCGGCGGGAGGGCCACCGGTCGCCCACGAGCTGCCGGTCGGAGCGTCGTCGGAGCCTGGCCACGGCCCCAGTGTGGCCTGGGCCACGGCTGTGGGCGCACCCCGCCCCGCTACCCCGCCCCTTCAGCAGGGGGCGGGGCTGCGGGCGGGGAGCAGTCGGGCGAGGCGCCGGCGCGGGGCCGGAGCGGCCTGCGGGCCGGCCTCGACGGCGAGGCTGGTGGTGCTGCTGGCGGCGCGGCGGGCCTCGGCCCGCTGCCGGCGGGCCCGGCGGCCGAGGGCGGCCCGGCGGCCGTCGGTGCGCAGCGCTGCGTGTCGATCGTCGATCAGAACCTGTGCGGTGATGTGGTCCATGTCCTGGCCTCCTGGGGGGAACCTGCATCAAGCGTGCGCCTGTCCAGCTCAGGGGGCATCCGTGCCCACCACGGAACGACCACGGACTGACCACGGATCCGCGGTCGATCGCCCGTGCCGAGCCCGAAACCGCGGTGGGAGGACCCCGATGGTGGGGCACAATCGGCCATGTGACCGCGTCCCGCGAGCTCGACGACGCCGGTGTATCCACCCGCGAGGGCGAGGTGCTGGCCGCCCTGGGCGAGCACCTGACGAACGCCGAGATCGCCGCCCGGCTGTTCATCTCGGTGCGCACGGTCGAGAGCCACGTGTCCTCGCTCCTCCGCAAGCTCGGCGTGGGCGACCGCCGGGCCCTCGCTCGCCTGGCGGAGGCGCAGGCGAGCGCTGCCGCGCCGGCCGCCCCCGGCGAGGCGGGCACGGCATGGGTGTCCTCGGGGTCACCGCCGCCCGGCGGCCCGCCCGTGTTCTCCGGCGTGCCCGGGGCAGACGGTCACGAGGGCCGTGCCGGTCCCGCCGGTGCGGCGTCCCGGATGGACCCCGCCGCCAATGCCGGTGCCGCGGGGACGGGCCCTGTCGGTGCGGGCATCGCTCCGGCCGACGCTGGTGCCGGGGCTGCGGGTGCGGATGCGGCTGGTGGCCTGCTGCCGGCCCCGCTCACCCCGTTCGTGGGCCGGGTCGCCGAGCGGACGGCGCTGGCCGAGGCGCTGCGCGCCAGCCGCCTGGTGACCGCCGTCGGGCCCGGCGGCGTGGGCAAGACCCGCCTGGCGCTGGCGGTCATAGCCGACATGGCCGACCGATACGCCGGCGGGGTCTGGTACGTCGATCTCGTCCCGGTGACCGAACCGGCCATGATCGCCGCCGCGGTGGCCGGCGCCGTCGGTCTCGGTGAGCAGCCCGGCCGTACGCCCGAGGAGACCGTCGTCGGCTGGCTGTCCGAGCGTGAGTCCCTGCTCGTGCTCGACAACTGCGAGCACCTCGTCGACGGCGCCGCCGTGCTGATCGAGCGCCTGCTCGCACGGTGCCCCCGCCTGGTGGTGCTGGTCACGAGCCGGGCCCGGCTCGTGCTGCCCTTCGAGCACGTCTTCCCGGTGCCCGGCCTGTCCCTCGCCCCGGAGCCCGAGCCACCCCTCGGGGCCACGAGCCCGCTCCCGCCAGCGCCGGGCGACGGCGAGACCGGCACGGACGAGGTGGACGAAGGTGACGCCGTGGCGCTGTTCCTGGCCCGGGCCGCCGCCGTGGGGCGTCCCGTCACAGGAGCCGAGGAGCGACGCCGCGTGGCCGCCGTCTGCCGGGCGCTCGACGGCATGGCGCTCGCGATCGAGCTGGCCGCGTCCCGGCTACCGGGCCTCGGGCTCGACGGGCTCGAGGCCGGCCTCGCCGACCGGCTGCGCGTGCTGACCGGCGGCAGCCGCGTCGACGAGCGCCACCGCTCGCTGCGGGCCACGCTCGACTGGAGCTACACGCTGGGCGATCCGGTCGACCAGGCCGTGCTGCGGCGTGTGGCCGTCTTCGCCGCCCCGTTCACCCCGGTCGCCGCAGCCCAGGTGGCCTCCGGTCCTACCGATGCCGGACCGGCGATCGGGTCCGGCGACGTGGTCGAGGCGCTCGCCCGCCTCGTCGACCAGAGCATGCTCGTCGTGGTGCCTGGCGGGGGCGAGACCCGCTACCGGATGCTCGAGACGATCCGCCAGTACGGCGACGACCGCCGGACCCCCGACGAGGATCTGGTCACCCGGGCCCGCCATCTGGCGTGGAGCCTCGCAGCGGCCGACGACCTCAATCCCGGCGAGGACGCCGCCGGCGCGGGCGGGGCGTGGCGGGCGGCGTTCGACGCCGTGGCCGACGACCTGCGGGCCGCACTGGCCTGGGCCGCCGGCACGGGCCCGGGCAGCGGGACCGGCGTGCGCCACCGCGCCGAGGCCCACCGTCTGGCCTGCCTGCTCGGGGCACTCGCGTACCGGCGGGGCCGGGGACTGGAGGCCCAGCGGCGCTACGAGGAGGCGGCCGGGCTGGCCGCTGACGGCGGCGAAGCGGCCGCCGCCCTGCACCAGGCCGCGCTGGTGGCCGCCGGGCGCCATGTCGGCGACGACGCCCTGCGCCTCCACCAGGACGCCGCGGACGCCGCAGTCGCGGCGGGTGACGACGTGGCGGCCGCCCGCGACCTGTCGCTCGCCGCCACGCTCGTGAACCGGTGCCCCGGCATCATGAGCGAGCCGCCGGGCCGCGGCATGGCGCGCCTCCTGCTGCGGCGCGCACACCCGATCGCCCTCGGCCACCCCGAGGTCGACCCCCTGCTGCTCGTGGCCGAGGCCTTCGACGGCGAGGACCGCGACGACATGGCGTCCGAGCTCGCCCTCCGCGCTCGCGAGCTGGCCCGGCGGGCCCGCGACGTGCTGGCCGAGAGCGCGGCGCTCGACCAGATCACGGCGGTCCAGCTGGCGCGCGGCGAGGTCGCGGCCGGGGCGGCGAGCGCCCGGCGCCGCACCGAGCTGCTGGCCGGCGTGCACGAGTGGCCCGACGCCGGCTTCGAGGTGCGCGACGCGTTGACGATGGCGTCCGAGACCGCCCTCGGGGCCGGCGACGTGGCCACGGCCCGGGCCTTCGCCGAGCGTCTCGCCGACCTGGCCGCCCACCGCGAGGAGAGCCACCTGGCGGCCGCCCGGCTCATGGTGGTCGAGTCGCTCGCCGGCGACTGGGACCGGGCGCTCGCCGCCGGCGAGCGCTACCTCGAGGCGTGGGAGCGGGCCGGCCGCCCCCTGATCAGCAGCCTGGCGAGCGCCGCCAGCGCCGCCGCCATGGTGCACGGCCTGCGAGGCGACGACACCGGCCGTGGCGCGTGGCTGGCCATGTTCGACACCCTGCGGTGCGCTATCGACCAGGTCGGCACCGGGCTGAACAGCTACGCCGCCATGTTCGACGCCGTCGTGCTGATCCACCGGGGCGAGTTCGCGGCCGCGGTCGAGCGTCTGGACCACCCTCCCGAGGAGCTCCACCACTGGTTCACCGGGCTCTGGCGCCAGTGGTACGCCGCCACGTGGGCCGAGGCGGCCCTGCTGGCGGGACGGCCCGACGCCGCCGACCGCCTGGTCCGGGCCCGCTTCGCAAGCGCCTCCAACCCCGTGGCCGAGGCGCTCAACGACCGCACCCAGGCGCTGGCCGCCGGCGACAGGCAGGGCCTGCTCGACGCCGCCGCCGCCCTTGACGGGCTGGGATGCCGCTACCAGTGGGCCCGCACGCTGGTCCTCGCCGGGGGCGACGCCCGGGCCGCCGGCGAGAAGGCGCTCGCCGCGCTCGGCGCCACGCCGCTCGGCTGACGCGAGGCCCTCGCCCCCCGGCCACGAGCGCGGGTCGAGCCGGGACCGATGCAGGGCCCAGACGAACCTGCGGCGGATCCGTGCGCTTCCCGTACGCATCGGCCGCGCGTTGGGGGAGTCAGCCGACCATGAAGTCCACGCGCGGCGAGCGGACGCCCCGGCCGCAGCGCGGCGAGGGTCCTGACGCTCCGTCAGGGCGGCGGGGTACGGTCGCGCGCCATGGCGCTGCCCGACCACCTCCGCCAGCTCGCCGCCTCGGTCTCGAACGCGGGGCGGTGGGGGCCGGACGACGAGCGGGGCACGCTCAACCTCATCGACGCCGCCGCCGTCCTGCGCGGCGTGGCCGCCGCTCGGACCGGCAAGGTCTTCTCGCTCGCCATACCGTTCGACGAGGACGGTCCCCAGACCGGCTCGATCCCCGGCCGCGAGAACCCGAGCCGGACGATGCTGGCCGTGAACACGCCCTTCCTCGGCGATCCCGCCGACTTCTGCACGAGCGACGACGCCCTGTCCATGGGCGTGCAGGCCGCCACCCACTGGGACGCGCTCGCGCACGTCAGCTACGAGGGGCGGCTGTACAACAACACGCCCGCCGACGTGGTCGACGCCCGCGGTGCGTCGCGCCTGGGCATCGATGCGTTCGGGCCGATCGTCACCCGGGGCCTGCTCCTGGACGTCGCCCGCACCCACGGCGTCGACCACTTCGACGACGCCCACGTCGTCGACGGCGACGACCTCGACGCAGCGGTGGCCGCGGCCGGCGTAACCGTCGAGCCCGGCGACGTGGTGCTCGTCCGCACCGGGCACATGCACTTCCTGCGCGCCGGGGACAAGGCTCGGTTCGGCCAGCCCTCGCCCGGACTCGGCACCGGCTCGATCGCCTGGCTGCGCGACCACGACGTGGCGGCCGTGGCCAGCGACACGCTCGTCCTCGAGGTGTGGCCGTGCGAGGACCCGGCCGTGCTGCTGCCCGTGCACATGATCGACCTCGTCGACGTGGGGCTCGTGCAGGGCCAGCTCTGGGCGCTCGACGAGCTGGCGGCCGACTGTGCGGCGGACGGCCGCCACGAGGTGCTGCTGTGCGCCACTCCGCTGCCGCTCACCCGGGCGGTCGGCGGCCCGGTGGCCCCCACGGCGGTGAAGTAGGCCGGTCGGGACGCCGCCGGTATGGCGACTCAGGACACGACGATGCCGTCGAGCTTCTCCTCGGGCTCGGGGTAGCGCAGGTCGAGCTCTTCCAGCGTCTCCACCAGCGTGCGGGCGATGACGAGGTCGCGGTGCCACTTCCGATCGGCCGGTACGACGTACCAGGGGGCCTCCTCGGTCGACGTGCGGCCGATGGCCATCTCGTAGGCCGCCTGGTAGTCCCCCCAGCGCTGGCGCTCGGCCAGGTCGCCGGAGCGGAACTTCCAGTGCTTCGTCGGGTCGTCGAGGCGAGCCTGCAGCCGCCGGCGCTGGGCCTCGCGCGAGATGTGCAGGAAGAACTTTCGGATCACCGTGCCCTCGTCCGCCAGCATCCGTTCGAAGTGGCGAATGTGGTCGTAGCGGCGCTCCCACTGCTCGGCGGGCACGAGGTTGCGGACCCGCGCGATCAGCACGTCCTCGTAGTGGCTGCGGTCGAACACCGCGATCTGCCCGTCGGCGGGCACGTGCGGGTGGACGCGCCAGAGGTAATCGTGGGCCAGGTCCTCCTCGGTCGGCGCCTTGAACGACGTGACCCGCACGCCCGCCGGGTTCATGCCGGTGAAGACCTTGACGGCGCCGCCCTTGCCGGAGGTGTCCATGCCCTGCAGCACCACGAGGAGGCGGTGGCGGTTGTCCGCGTAGAACCGCTCCTGGAGCGCGTCGAGCCGGTCCTTGAGCTCGGCGACCTCGGCCCGCGCCGCCCGCTTGCCGCCCTCGAAGTCGCTGGTGTCGGCCGGGTCCCAGTCGGCGAGGTGGAAGTCCGAGCCGTCGGTGATGCGGTAGCGCTTCATGTGCAGCGTTCTACCCCGTCACGGGCCGAGCGAGCGTGTGTCCTGGCGCTCAGCCCCAGCCGCTGCCCGGCGAGCGGTCGCGGCGCACCTCGTCGGCCGGGAACACCCGGGGGAGCATGCTCCCGTCGGACAGGCGGCGGATGTGGCAACCGTCGACGTCCGCCGCCGCCACCTCGAAGCCGGTGGCCCACGAGCCGTCGAAGCGCGTGCGCACCTCGACGCGGGCGCCGGGACGCAGGTCGGGGTGGACGACGGCATCATCAGGGGTGTCGTCGGGCATCGGGTTCCTCCCCGGCAGCGGCGCCCGCCTCCACCATCATGTCACGTTCCGGGGTCGCAAGACTCCTTACAGTGATCACTGCAACGGACCGGCCGCAGGGACGGTCGTCGGGCGGCGGGGGCCGCCGGAAGTAGCCTCGCGCCGATGGTGACGACGGCCCCCGTGCTGAGGCAGGTCCTGCGCAAGAGCGGGCCGTCGCTCGCCTACGAGCGCCGCCTGTGGGACGCCGGTCACGACGTCGTGGTGGGCATGGACGAGGTCGGCAAGGGGGCGTGGGCCGGTCCGCTGACGCTCGCCGCCGTCGTGCTGCCCCGCGACCGGCGCGTCTACAAGGTGCGCGACTCCAAGCAGCTCACCGCCGGCGAGCGCGAGGCACTGTTCGACCGCATCGCCGGCTGGTGCGCGGCCTGGGGCGTGGGCCACGCCTCCCACGAGGAGTGCGACGACCTGGGCATGAGCGAAGCACAGCGCCTGGCCGCCCGCCGGGCGATCGAGCAGCTGGGCCTGCGTCCCGACGGCGTGCTGGTCGATGGCAACTGGGACTTCGTGGGCGGGGGCAACGTCCAGCGCATCGTCAGGGGCGACGCCACGTGCCTGTCCATCGCCGCGGCATCGATCCTCGCCAAGGTGATCCGCGATCGCCTCATGCGGGCCGCCGCCGAGGACTATCCGTGGTGGTGGTTCGAACAGAACAAGGGATACCCGTGTCACCGCCACAAGGCGGCGCTACGGGGCATCGGCCCCTCGGCCATCCACCGGCGGTCGTGGGTCTACATGGACGGCCTGCCGTGGACCGGCGTGCCACGCCTCGTGCGTTCGGACCCCCAGGGCAGCCTGTTCGGCTGACGGCCCGGGCGCTCAGCTGAGCGTGCCGCGGAGCACGCTGTTGCTGGAATGCGTGGGGTTGCCGTCGGTCGGCTCGATCGACACGTCGACCACCGGGTACCGGTAGAAGTCGACGCCGGCGGGGATGTCGTAGGTGCCGTCCGCGCGCATGGGGCCGAGCGACACCATGCCCTGGATGTTGCTGTCGATCAGCCACACCTCGTAGAAGGCGGCGGATTCGCGGGGCAGGCCGGCGTCGTCGAGCGGCACGACGAGCTGGGCGCCGTCGCCGCCCTCGACCACCTCGGCCGTGACGGCGCTGACCTGCTGGAGTGGCTGCAGGCGAGCGGAGGCCACGACGTCGCCGCCGTCGCCGCCGGTGATGAGCGCGGCGGCGACGGCCACGACCAGGAGCGTGACGGCGGCCACGGCGGCAAGGAGCCACCCGGCTGGGCGGGGGCGCGTGCGGGCCGGAGCGGCCCGGGCGTGGCGGGGACCGGCCTCGCCGGGCGGCGTGGCGGCTGACGGCCGGGTGTCGCTCGGCGGCGGGGCGGCCTCGGGCGTGGCGGCTGACGGCCGCGTGTCGCTGGGCGGCGGGGCGGGCTCGCGCGCGGCGCCGCCCTCGTGCACGACCCAACCGGCCGCGCCAGGGGACGCGTCGCCGGCGGCGTCGGCCTCGACGGCGGCGGCGATGCCCGCCCACACGGCGGGGGGCGGCTCGTCGAGCACGAGGTCGTCCGCGCTCAGGGCGCGCGCCGCCCGGCCCAGGCGCCCGAGGGCGTCCAGGTCGGCGTCGGCCTCGTCGAGCGCGGCGGCCTCGGGGCGGCCCGCGTCCGGGCGCCCCTCACCGCCCCGCAGGGCGTCGAGCAGGCGATCGTCGGGGTCAACGGATGACATCGACACCCTCCAGGTGTCGGCGTAGGGACGCGAGCGATCGGCGGATCTGCGACTTGACCGTTCCGAGGGGCCGGCCCGTGGTCTGGGCGATCTGCTCATGGGTGAGGTCGGAGTAGAAGGCCAGCTCGACCACTTCGCGCACCTCCGGCCGGAGTCGTCGGAGGCCGTCCGCAACGAGTAGCCGCTGGGCCAGGCTGTCGACGTCGGGTGCCGCCTCGTTGCGGTCGGTCAGCGCCACGAGCTTCTCGGTTCCGGCGACGGCGCGCTGGCGCCGGCGGAGCTCATCGGTGACCTTGTGGCGGGCGATCCCCATGAGCCACCCGCCGAGCGAGCCGCGCGCCGGCTCGAACCGGGTCGCCGAGCGCCAGGCCGCGACGAACACGTCCTGGGTGAGCTCATCGGCGACGTCGGGCCCGGCCGCCTGCCGGGCGAAGGCGTGCACGACGCGTCCGTAGCGCTGGTAGGCCGACTCGAGCGAGCCGGGCTTGGCGGCGCCGAAGGCCTCCTCGAGGGCCCGATCGTCGGCCGTCGCCCGATCGTCGCGGGCGGGATCGCCCCCGGCGTCGTGAGCGTCCGGACCACTGCGCACGTCCGCACCGTAGTGGTGGGAGCGGTGATCGGCCTCATACCCCGTCTTCGTCACCACGGCGGTCGCGAGATGCGCGCGCTCGGCGAACGGGCGTGCATCCGGATCGCGGCCGCCCGGCGAAAGGCCCCGTGAGCTTCCACCCCGAACCAGGAGGGACATCTCCCATGAAGCGTCTCGTCGCCTGCCTCGCCGCCATCGTGGCCTTGGTGGGCTTCTTCGGCACCGCAGCCGCACCCGCCGGTGCGCAGTCCGGTGCCCGCATCCACCTCATCCACGGCATCCCCGACACGCCGGTCGACGTCTTCGCCAACGGCGAGGTCGTGATCCCGGACTTCCAGTTCGGCGACACCCAGGACCTGTCCGACCTGGGTGGCCAGACCCTCGCCGGGCTGCAGGTCCGCCCCGCGGGCACCGAGGACGTGGCGATCGACGGGGGCGACCTCGCCCTTCCCGCCGAGGGCAACGTCACCGCCATCGCCCACCTCGACGCCGAGGGCACGCCCACGCTGACCGTGTTCGAGAACGACACGGCGCCGATCGCGGCCGGCCAGGGCCGCCTCGTGGTGCGCCACACGGCCGCCGCCCCGGCCGTCGACGTCCTCGCCAACGGCGAGCCGGCGTTCACGAACCTGTCCAACCCCAACGAGGCCAAGGCCGACCTGCCCGCCGGCACGATCTCGGCCACGGTGACCGCCACCGGGACCACGGAGCCCGCCGTCATCGGCCCGGCCGACCTCCTCATCACCGAGGGCTCGTCGCTGATCGTCTACGCCGTCGGCTCGCTCGAGGGCGGCAACCTGCAGACCCTCACCGAGACCATCGACGGCCTGGGCTCGGGCCCGGAGTCGGTGCAGACCGGCAACAGCCCGGTGGACGACGGTGGCTCGTCCACCCTGCCGCTGGCCGTCGCCGGGGGCCTGGTCGGTGCCGGCCTCGCCGGTGTCGCCCTGGTGCGCAGCCGCAAGCTGGCCGCCGCCGAGATCAGCAGCCGCTGAGCCGGTGGCCGTGCGATCGCCCGCCCTCGCCGGGCTCGTGATCGTGGCCGGGGCGTTCGTCGGGGCCTGCTCGGGCTCCGACGACACCCCGGCGCAGCCGTACTCCACGGCCTCGACCGCCGCGCCAGACGTGACCGCTGCGCCGGCCGATGCGCCGGCCGGGACCGGTGGTACCCGCGTGACCGGGACGGTGGCCAATGCCATCCGGCCGCTGCCCCCGGCGGAGGCCGTGCCGGCTCCACCATCCGCGCTGGCGGCACCGACGGGCCTCACGATCGAGGACCTCGATCTGGCATCCGCGCCGGTGGTGGCGGTGGGCGTCGAGGCGGACGGTGACATGGAGATCCCCGACGTCGACGAGGTGGGCTGGTACCGCTACGGCGTGCGTCCCGGGGACGAGGGCTCGTCGGTGTTGGCCGCCCACATCGCCTACGACGGGGTCGACGGCGTGTTCCGCCACCTCGAGGACCTGGAGGCCGGCGCCACCGTCACCGTGGCCTTCGCCGGCGGGGCGTCACGGGCCTTCACCGTGACCGACGTGGCGCAGTACCCGAAGGACGAGCTGCCCTCCGACGTGTGGGCCCGCGGCGGGGAACCACGCCTGGTGCTGATCACGTGCGGCGGCGACTTCAACCCCTCGATCGGACACTACGAGGACAACGTCCTGGCCTACGCCGTCCCGGCCTGAGCCGTCGGGCCGCCGCCATTTCACACCCTCCGCGCAGGCCAACGACCGGCGCCGCACGTACGCCAGATCCGCATCTTTGGTCCTCGCCGGGATCAGCGGGAGCGGCCACCCGCGGCCAGGAGCCGGCCGGTCGACGATCCGCGACCGCCGTGAGGCGGTGTCCGCGGCGTCGAGTTCGGCGTGCAGCCTGCTCGACGGCATCGACGCCTTCGTGGCTGGCCGGACCGCCCCGTAGCCTCGACGACGTGCCTGCCCCGTCGCTGCTGCGCCGCCACCGCTTCGCCGTCGCCCTGGTGGCCTGGACCTTCGTCGTCTGGACCACCCGCATCGCCAACATCTGGCGCGACGAGGGGCTCGACACCGGCGGGAAGGTCGTGCGCACCGCACTGGCGCTCAGCTTCACCGTGCTCGCCCTCGCCGTCGTCGCCGCCCTGTGGCGGGCCCGGCGCCTCACCGTGCCGGCCGTCGCCGCGCTGGCGGCGTGGACGGTGGCGGTGTGGGTGGTGCGTGGCGCCGGCCTCGTCGCGGGCGACCACGAGGTCGGCTTCAAGGTCGTCCACACCGTGCTGGCCGTGGTGTCGATCGGCCTCGCCGTGCTCGCCTGGCGTGAGACCCGCGGCGCCGTGCCCGTGCCGGCCGGGCGTGACCGCGTGGTCGCCGGGCGCCGAGATCCCTGAACGCCCGTGGGGTGGTGCGCGGCCGCCGGGGGGACGCCGTCAGGTGAAGGTGAACAGGCCGTGGAACGCGTCGAGCACGCCGCCGTCGCCGAACCGTTCGACCGGACCGACGGTCGGCCGCTGGTAGAGCAGCATCTCGAGGTCGCCGGTCGCGCCCCGTAGGGCCAGGTCCGCCTTCGCGTGGGCGTGCTCGGCCCTCACGCCGTCGGGTTCCAGCGTGACGAGCCACTCGGCCGCCGGGTGATCGGTGCCGTGCAGGTGGAGGGTCTGACCCTTCCCCGGTAGCCGCCGGGCCGCCCGCGCCGACCGGCTGAGGACGAGTAGCGCCTCGTCCACGCCGTCGGCCGCCAGCGTCGCCTCGACCGGCTCGGCACCGCCGCGGGCGAGTTGGGCGTCGAACCGGTGGATCGCCAGCTCGTGGCTGCACCGCCGCGCCACGAACGCCGCCGTGCGGTCGTGGGGGTGCCAGGTCCACACCGCGGCGGTGGCGGGCGTGGCCCGCAGCGCCGCCATCAGCTCGCCGGCCCGTCCCTCGAGCCAGGTCGCCCGCCCGCCGGCGCCGACCTCGGGTGGCGGCGGAGCGGTGGGCCGGGCGCCGAGCCCGTCTTCGCCCTCGCGCAGCACGTGGGTCCAGAAGGCGCAGAACTCGCCGACGTGGGCGGCGAGCGCGTCGACGTCGAACTCGGGGCAGCTCGGCACCGGAGCGTCGAGCGGACCGGCGGCCACGGCCGCCACCAGGGCAGCGCCCTCGCGGGCGACGGCGTCCAACCGGGCGGAGTGGTCCATATGGCGGCGAACCTAGCGAGGTCCCGCCGGACCACCGAGCGGGTTCCCGAAGGCCGGTCGGTCGGGGTGATGTCAGCCCGCCGCCGGGTCAGGCGGGGCAGGAGCGGCGGGGGAGAGCGTGACGTCGAGCCCGAGGGTCAGGCACCGGCAGCCGCCGCCCGCCTTCAAGAACTCGCCGATCCGGCACTCGACGACCGTGAAGCCCCAGGCCTCGAGCACCCGGCCCACCCGCGGCGGCACCGTAGGCATGACGACCGTGCCATCGACCACGACCGAGTTCGCGCAGAACGACAACGCCTCGTCGTCGGTCAGCACGAACGGCTCGGGCACCAGGGCCTCGACCACCTTGCGGCCGTAGGTGTCCCAACCCAGGGGGGCGATGATCGCCCGCCGGTCGTCGAGCGGGCAGAACGTGAGGTCGAGGTGGTACAGCCGGGGGTCGACCAGCTGGATCGGCCGCACCGGGCAGCGCAGTAATGTCGACAGCTCGGTCGCGGCCGGCGCGTCCGACCGGTACGAGTAACCCGACAGGAGCACCGTGCGGCCACTCGCTGGCGTGAACGGCAGGGCGTCGCCGGCCCCCTCGTGGTCGAGGTGGTCCGGCAGGCGGTCGACCCGCCACCCCCGCGCGGCGAACCAGGCGGCGTCGACCTCCGTCTCGGCCTGGCGCTCGGGGTGGCGGAAGTGGCTCGGCACGAACTGGCCGCCGTTGACGAGGCCGGCGTTCGCCGTGAAGACCAGGTCGGGTACCTCCGGGTCGGGCTCCATGACCACGATCTCGGCGCCCGCGGCCCGCAGCGTGGCCAGCAGGGCCTCCCACTGGTCGCGGGCGAGGTCGGGGTCGACGGCGATGGCCCGGTTCATCCACGGGTTGATCTCGTAGAGCACGCCGAAGTGCTGGGGCGGGCACATGAGGAACCGGCGCCCCCAGTCGAGCCGGCCCGGCTCGCGTTCGGGGTCGGGGGCGCTCACGCCCGCCCCAGCAGCTCGTCGGCGAGCTGGCGGACGAACGGCCCGACGTCGGTCACGATGCCCAGAGCCTGATGGCTGCCCCGGTCGGCGAGCTTGGTGACGACGGCCTGGTTGATGTCGACGCAGAACGTCTCGACGCCCGCCGGCAGGCAGTTGCCTGTGGCGATGGCGTGGAGCGTCGAGGCGAGCATGATGGCCACCTCCACCCCCGGAATGTGGCTCCGCAGGGCATCGGCCGCCGCCACCACGTCGGTCATCACGTCCGGCAACGGACCGTCGTCGCGGATCGAGCCGCCGAGCACGAACGGCACGCCTTTGCGCACGCACGCGTGCATGACGCCTCCGGTGACGAGCCCGCCCTCGACGGCGGCGGCGATGGAGCCGTGACGCCGCACCTCGTTGATCATCCGGATGTGGTTCGAGTGCCCGCCCTCGGTCGGCATGCCCTCGTCGACCGACACGCCGAGCGAGGTGCCGAGGACGTTCGACTCGATGTCGTGGGTGGCGAAGCCGTTGCCGGCGAACAGCACGTCGACCCAGCCGCCGTCGACCAGCCGGGCCAAGTCCGGCGCTCCGCCCGTGTGCACGACCGCAGGACCGGCCACGACCATCACCCTGCCGCCGCGCTCGCGGGCCGCCCGGAGCCGGTCAGCTACCTGGCGCACCAGGAGGGCCTTGGGCTTCTCCGAGGACACCTCGGACGCCATGAACTCGAACATCTGCGTGTCGCGGGCCCGCTCGGGAGCGTGGACCCGCACGCCGTCGCTGCCCACCACCACGGCGTCGCCCGCCCGCACCCGGTGCATCGGGGCGGTGCGGGCCCGGTCGCCGTCGACCACGACCGCGCAGTCCATCTCGGGGTTCTCGACGGGCAGCCACCGACCCGCGAGGCGCACGTCGGTCGCCAGGTTCGTCGTGGAGTAGAAGCCCGCCGGCAGCACCCCGTCGACCTCGGCGGCCTCGAAGCGAGCGTCGCGGTGGGTCACCTTGTTGGCCCCGTGGACCTGCATGTCCTCGAGCAGGGGACCGAGCACGTCGTCGTCGCCGTGCACGACGATGACCGCGCGGCTGGCGTCGAGGGCGGTCTTGCCGATGCTGACGTCGACGATCTCGTAGTCGCAGCCGGCGTCGAGGATGGTGTCGAGGATCTTCGCCAGCAGCAGCGAGTCGACGATGTGGCCGGCGACCTCGATCGTCTCGGTGGCCATGGCGGTGCCTGCTCCCTCGTGTGGGTCGGGTGGTGCGGGGTGGGGTTGGTGTGTGCGGGTGGGTGGGTTTGCGGTGCCCCATGGGTGCGGTTTGCGTGCCCCCGTGGGCGGCGGCCGGTTTCGGGTGCGCCCGATCGGCAGGGATATCATGCCGCCGCCATGGGTCAGCCGATCACCGTCGTCGAGAAGCCGTCGCCGCGTCCGGGCATCGCCCGCTTCGAGACCAACCGGTCGTTGACCGGGATGGGGCACGAGCGCTACCTGTCCACCGAAGACATCCTGGCCGATCGGCCCGTCGACGAGCTGGCGCGGCGCCTGTTCGCCTCGGGTGTCGTCGAGTCGGTGCACGTCAACGGCAGCGTCATCACGGTGGCTCTCGCCCCGGGCGAGACGGGCGTCGAGCTGCTCGAGGTGATCCGCGGGCTCTACATCCACTATCCGCAGACCGCGGCGGAGCCGGCGCCCGCGATAGCGGCCGGCTCGAACGGCGCGGCCGCCCCCGCCGAGCCGACGGTCGAGCCTGCGCCGGCGACCGAAGCGGTGTCGATGTCCGAGCCCGAGCCCACGGCCGAGCCGGAGCCGACGGCCGAGCCGGAGCCGACGGCCGAGGCTGAGCCGACGGCCGAGCCTGAGGCGACGGCCGAGCCGCAGCCGGCCACCGAAGCGGTGTCGGTCTCCACGTCGATGACGCCGTCCGCGCCCGAGCCCGAGCTGGAGCCGACGGCCGAACCCCAGCCGGAGCCGACCGCCGAGCCCCAGCCGGTGTCCACGTCGATGACGGCGCCCGCGCCCGAGCCGGAGCCGGCCTCCACGCCCGAGCCGGAGCCGACCGCCGAGCCCGAGCCGCTGTCCACGTCGACGACGGCGTCCGAGCTGGAGCCGGCCGCCACCCAGCCGGAGCCCGCAGCCGACCCGGAGCCCGCCTCCGAGCCGATGTCGGCGCCGGAACCGGAGGCCGCGCCGGCGTCCGGGGGCTCGCCGGCGCCGACGGCCGTGACGGCCGCCGAGGCGAGCACCGCCGTCAACCCGCCCCTGGCCACCGAGCCGCCGCGGGCCCCGGCCACCGACGACGCCGTGGGTACCGAGCCCGAAGCGGCTCCCGAGCCCGAGGCCGGCCTGGCCCCAGAGATGGCCGCCGACCCGGCCGAGGCCACGGCCCTCACGTTCGACGACGCCCCCCACCCCGAGCCGGCCGTCGAGGTGGACCCGGCGGCCGAGCCCGCCGCGGGCGCAGCCACCCGCTCCGACGCCGAGGGCGGTGCCCACGCCAGCGAGTCGGCGGAGGCGGCCGCCGCCCGGCCCGACCCGGTCGCCGACGTCGAACGCGTCCCGCTGGACCCTGGGCCGGCCGCCGAGATCGAACCCAGCGGCACCGAGCCGGCCCTGTCCGCCGATGCCGGCACCGAGCCCGGGCTGCCCGAGAGGCCCGTGCCCGTCGACCCGGCGGCCGACGCCGAGGCCGATCTCACCCCGGCCGAGGCCCAGAACACCCGCCCGGGCGTCGGTGTCGACGAGACCACGGTCGCGGCCGACCCCGCCGCCGCTCCGTCCGCCGAGGCCGAACTGGTCTCCGACGCCGACGCCGACGCCGAGGCCCTTGCCGACGCCGACGCCGAGGGTCGACGTGACGCCGAGAGGGGGCCGGAGGGGGACGAACCGATCCTGTCGGTGCCGACGCCGAAAGCCGCTCGCACGCGCCAGGCCGTGGGCGACGACGAGACATCGGATCCCGACGACGGCGAGTCCCGTCTGTTCTCTTAGACGTCTAAACTCCAGGTACACACCCTGAATGCCGTTACGCAGCGTGTCGGTTTGGCCACTCTATGAATGCGGTAGAGCTACGATAGGGAGTGGAGAGTGACCGGGACGCCGCTCCCAAACGGGGGCTCTGCTGCGCCGGCAGAGGAGAGGGCATGACCAGGAACTCGTGGGAAGCGGTTCTGGAGCGGCTCGACGAGGCGGCAGGCCTGTGCAAGCTCGACGCCGACGTGCACCGGGTGCTGCGTACACCGGCACGCGTGCTCGAGGTGGCCGTTCCCGTGCGCCTCGATGACGGATCGGTCGAGGTCTTCACCGGCTGGCGGGTGCATCACAACACGGTGCGCGGGCCCGGCAAGGGCGGCATCCGCTTCCACCCCGAGGTCGACGCCGACGAAGTCAAGGCGCTGGCGGCCATGATGACGTTCAAGACCGCCATCCTCGACCTGCCCTTCGGCGGGGCCAAGGGCGGCGTCCGCTGCGATCCGTCGGTGCTGTCGATCAGCGAGCTCGAGCGCGTCACCCGGCGCTACACCTACCAGATCAGCGCCATGCTCGGTCCCGACACCGACATCCCGGCGCCCGACGTCAACACCGACGGTCGGGTCATGGCGTGGCTGATGGACACGCTTTCGCTCGTCCATGGCAAGGCCCTGCCGGCCTCGGTGACCGGCAAGCCGCTGTCGCTCGGCGGTACCCGCGCCCACTCGGGCGCCACCTCCGCGGGCTGCCTGGCCTGCGCCCGGGCCGCGTTCCGCGAGATGGGCATCCTCATGACCGGGCGTCGGGCGGTGGTGCAGGGGTTCGGCAAGGTGGGGGCGCCGCTCGCCTTCCTGTTGACCTCGGCCGGCATGCGGGTCGTGGCCGTGAGCGACATCGGCGGCGGCGTGGCGAACGGGGGCGGCCTGGATGTGAAGGCCCTGTCCGACCATGTGTCCGAGACCGGCTCGGTGGCCGGGTTCCACGGTGGTGAGGCCATCAGCGCCGACGCCCTGTGGGACATCGAGTGCGAGCTGCTCGTGCCTGCCGCGCTCGGCGGGGTGATCACCGAGCCGGTGGCCAGGCGCATCAAGACCAAGGTCATCGTCGAGGCGGCCAACGGCCCGACCACGATCGACGCCCAGACCGTGCTCGACGAGCGGGGCATCGTCGTCGTCCCCGACATCCTGGCCAACGCCGGCGGCGTGACCGCCAGCTACTTCGAGTGGGCGCAGGCCCGTCAGGGTTACCCGTGGGAGGACAACCTCGTGGCCGAGCGCCTGCGCCAGCGCATGGAGGACGCCTTCACCGCCGTCTGGGCCCGCGCGCAGACGCTCGGGGTCGGCATGCGGCTCGCCGCCCACGTCGTGGCGCTGGAGCGGGTGGCGGCCGCCCACAAGGCGCGCGGCCTGTTCCCCTGAAACGGGGGCCGGCCGCAGGCCCTCGGCTGCGCACCGGTGCGACGATCGTGTGACATGCGGATCCACTCGGCCACGAGCGGGTAGGGCAGGCGGGCGCGCAAAGAAGGAGCATGCGATGGCCGCGGTCATCCTCGTCTGTGTCGTCGTGGCCGTGAGGGTGTTCGTCGGTGTCGTGGTGAGGCGCATCGCCCCGGCCGCACCGCCTCCCACCATCCGGCCCGCGCCACCATCTGTCTCGCCGTCCCCGCTGCACCTGCGCCGGCCGATCCCTCGTCCAGCCCGACCCGAAGGCTGGGTGCCGATCCCGCCGGGACCCGTCGTCCCCCGGCGTGTTAGTGGGCGCCACCGCGGCGGTACGCCGGGCAGCCTGTCGGCGCTGAGCGCCGTCGAACGGCGGGGCCAGCTGGCCAGGCTGATCGCCGTCACGTTCGTGGAGGGCAGCGCGGCGGTGTCCGCGCCGCTCGTCGACGCCGTGGCCCCTGCGCCCGGGGCGTCGGACGCCGGGGTCGTGGCGCCCGACGCCGATGCCGACCCGGTGCTGGCCGCCGAAGGGGCCCAGCCCGAGGGCGTGCCCCCCTGCCGCCTGCGGGCGGCCTGCCAGATCGTGCACGTGGAGCGCGTCGGCCCCGGCACCATGATCGATCTGGTCACGCTCGGCGACGGGCGGATGGGGACGACAGCCGTGCCGGCAGGGTCGCCCTTGGCGCTCGGCTTCGGGTCCGAGCCTGCCGGGGGCGATTGCCATGACCTGCGGGCCGTGATGGGCTACTGGGAAGCGATCGGCGTGGTCCTCCTCGTCGAGGTGGCGGAGACGGCCCACGGGGCCCGCTACCGCTTCTCGAGCCCTGACGACGGCCTGGCCGTGCTGGTGGAGACCGACCGCCCTTAGCTCGGGCGGGTCCCGCCGGGCGGGCGGCCCTTGCGAGCGGCGAACACATGTTCGATCATGTGGGCATGACTCGCTCCCCAGGTCACGCCCGTGAACTGATCCCGCTCGAGGTCCTGGCCGAGCGCGTCCGTCCCGTGACGCTGGCCCGTGACCAGCAGTTGCCCGTGCTGCCGGCGCTGGCGCCGCTGCTGCCGGGTGGAGCACTGCGGCGGGGCACGACCGTGGCCGTCGGCGCCGCGACCGGGCTCGGGGCCGGTGCGGGTGCGGCCGGGGCGACGTCGCTGGCGCTCGCCCTCGCCGCCGGTCCGTCGCAGGCAGGGGCGTGGGTGGCGGCCGTGGGGCTCGGGTCGCTCGGCGCCGTGGCCGCCGCGGGGTTCGGTGTGGCCCTCGACCGCCTGGCGCTCGTCGACGGCCCCACGGGCGCCCGCCGGCTGGGCGGCTTCGGTGGGCGTGGCGACCGCGGCACCGTGAGCTGGGCGGCGGTGGTGGCCGCTCTCGTGGACGGCTTCGACGTGGTCCTCGTGGCCGCTGGTCCCGGGTTGCGGCGGCGTCCGGCCGACGCCCGGCGGCTCGTGGCCCGGGTGCGGGAGCGAGGGGCGGTGCTGGTGGCGGTGGGCGGCGACCTCCCGGAGCGCAGCCAGGTGCGGCTGTCGGTCACCGCGGCGGCGTGGGAGCCGATCGGAGGAGTGGGCCACCTCCACGGCCGCCGGGTCAGGGTCGATGCCGGCGGGCGGGGCGAGGCCTCGCGGCCCCGCCAGGCCGAGCTGTGGCTGCCCTCGCCGGAGGGCCGGGTGGTCCCGATCGAGCCGCTCGCCCCCGCCGTCCCGTTCCCACGCCCGGCGGCCGTTCCGGCCTCGTCCTCGGCCGGCTCGCCGTCGGTTCGGCGGCCGTTGGCGGCCGGGCCGGGGTCGTTCTCGCCTCCGGATGCGCCGGTTGCGCGTCGGGGGGCCGTTCCGGCCTCGTCCTCGTCCTCGGCCGGCTCGCCGTCGGTTCGGCGGCGGGAGACGGCCGCGCCAGGGCGGCGGTCGGACGTGCCCGGCGGCCCGTCCGGGTCACGCGTCGAGCCGCTCCCCCGTAGGGGCCCTGGCCGGTGGCGGCCCGACGGTGACCCCGACGTCGACCTGGCGGAGACGGCGGGGTGAGGCGGGATCGTCCCTCGACCCGTTCTGTGTGCCGGGGTGGTCGCCGGAGCGCCGCTTGGGCACACAGAAGCACCCCCGGAGTGGGCGGTTTGGGGGCGTCGTGACCGGGGCCGTGCGCACGCTGGTGGTGTGGTGCCCCGACTGGCCGGTGGTGGCGGCGGGGCTGCCGCTCGACGTGCCGGTGATCGTGGTGCGGGCCAGCCGGGTGGTGGCGTGCTCGCCGGCGGCCCGGGCCGAGGGCGTCGCCCTGCACCAGCGGCGGCGCGAGGCGCAGGGGCGCTGCCCCGAACTGATCGTGGTCGACCACGACCCGGCGGTCGACGCCCGCACCTTCGAGCCGGTGGCCGCCACCCTCGAGGCGCTCACGCCCCGTATCGAGATCACCCACCCGGGCTGCTGCGCGTTCCCGACCCGGGGCCCGTCGCGCTACCACGGCGGCGACCGGGCGCTGGCCGGGCGGGCCGCCCGCCTGGTGGGCGATGTGCTGGCGGGACGGGGCGTGGCGCGGATCGGCGTGGCGGACGGTCCCTTCGCCGCCCGCCTGGCCGCCCGCATCCCCGCCCCGGACGAGGCGGCCGGGCCGCCGGACCTGGCTCCGATGAGGGGATCGGTCGGGAACCGACGCGATTCGTCACTGGAGCGCGACGCCCCCGGCCGGGTGGGCCCCTCGCCGGCACCGGGGGCGATGGGTGCGACGGGGGTGATGGGGGGGACCAGCGCGCCGGAGGCGATGGGCGCGACGGCGGTGGGCGGAACGAGCGCGCCGGGGGCGGTGGGCGCCACGAGGGCGATGGGCACGCTGCGGGTGATCGAGCCGGGGGGCAGCCGGGCGTTCCTGGCCGAGCGGTCGGTGCGAGCGCTCGACCGACCGGAGCTGGTCGACGTGCTCGAGCGCCTCGGCATCCGCACGTTGGGCCAACTGGCGGCGCTGCCGGTGGCCGACGTGGTGGGGCGCTTCGGCGTCGAGGGGCAGGTGGCCCACCGGTTGGCTTGCGGGTACGACGAGCGTCCGCCGGCGACCGAGCCGCCGCCGCCCGACCTGTCGATGGCGGCCGAGATCGACCCACCGGCCGAACGGGTCGAGGCGGCGGCGTTCATCGCCCGGGGCCTGGCCGACGACGTGGCGGCGGGTCTGGCCGCACGGGGTAGCGCCTGCACCCGCCTGGTCATCGGCGCCGAGACAGAGCACGGCGAACGCCACGAGCGGGTGTGGCGCACCGAGGGCACGTTCACGACCACGGCGATCGCCGATCGGGTCCGCTGGCAGGTCGACGGCTGGCTCCACGCCGGGATCAACCGCCCGACCGGGGGACTGATCCGGCTGTGGCTGGCCCCCGACGAGATCGTCCCCGCCGGTGGCCGACAGCTGGCGTTCGCCGCCGCCGGACCCGGGGCGGTCGACGCCGTCGAGGCGGCCGAGCGGGCGGCCCGGGCCCTGGCGCGGGTGCAGGGCCTGGCCGGTATCGAGTCGGCGCACGTGGTCGAGTGGCGGGGCGGGCGGGGTCCGGGCGAGCGTGTGCGGCTCGTGCCGGCGGCGGCCGTCGACGTCACCGAGCCCCGCCCCGCCGCCCAGCTCGGGTGGGTGACCGAGCCGTGGCCGGGCCACGTGCCCGACCCGGCGCCCGCCACCGTGCACGACCCACCCCTCGCCGCCGAGGTGCTCGATGATGCCGGCCGCCCGGTGGGCGTCGACGGCCGGGGCCAGGCCAGCGCCGCGCCGGCCACGGTCGTCATCGCCGGGCTGGCCGGTGGCCCGGCCGTCGGGCTGCCGGGCCCCGCCGCAGGTGGGGCGGTGGTTGGGTCGGCGGACCCGGCCACAGGTGGGGCGGTGGCTGGGTTGGCGGACCCGGCCGCTAGTGGGCAGGCGGGTGTGTCAACCGCCCCGGCCGTGGGCCGCGCGGACGGTAGGCCGCTTGGCCGGGCCGGGGGTGGGTCGTCGGGCGGACTTCCCAGGGGTGGGTCGTCGGGCAGACTTGCCAGGGGTGGGTCGTTGGGCGGACTTGCCAGGGGTGGGTCGTCGGGCGGACCGTCAGGGGGTGGGTCGTCGGGTGGACCGCCCGAGGGTTCGGCCGGCCGAACCGCTGGTGGGCCGGTCGACCGTTCGGTGGGCGGGGCGGCGGTCCGTGGTCGGGCGGTGGTCGACTGGGCCGGTCCGTGGCCCTGCGACGAGCGTTGGTGGGATCCGGACGGACGTCGCCGCCGGGTCCGCATCCAGGTGGTGCTGGCCGACGGCGACGCTCACCTCCTCACCCTCGAGGCGGGCCGCTGGTCCGTCGAGGCGACCTACGACTGAGGCGCCCCTCAACGTCGGTTGCCGCCCCGCCGGAGCCCGCCGGGCGGCCAGCGGCCGGCCGGAGCCGGGTGGACCGACCGCGGCCCCGCGGCCGGCCCACTAGGCCGAGAGCGTCAGCCCCGCACCTGACCGAGCAGGCGCAGCACGTACCAGAACAGCAGCATCACCGAGGCGAACAGCTGGACGGCCCCGCCCACGTAGGCCTCGGACGGGTAGCGCCGCATGATCGTCTGGGTCTGGTAGAGGATCGACCCACCGGCGAGGGCGATCATCGCCACCGAGAACCACACGCCCAGCTCGAGGCCGAAGAGCACCGCGGCCAGGATGAGCACGATGGCGCACACGCCGCCCCACAGCAAGAGCGGGCGGATGAACGACAGGTCGTGGCGGGTGGTCATTGCCACGGCGGTGAGGCCCAGGAACCCGACGGCGGTGATGACGCCGGCGGCGGCCACGGTGGCCGAGCCGCCCGACTCGATCTCGAAGAAGTAGTGCAGGAACGGGGCGAAGATCAGCGCCTCGGCCGCCGCCAACCCGAACAGGCCGGCGTACTGCCGGGAGGGGTTGAGGATGTCGTGCGCGGCGTTCGTCGCCAGCCAGCTGACGATCATGAAGCCGCCGAGGACCAGCAGCCAGGCGCCGCCGCTGCCAGAGACGGCATCCCACATCCTCTCGGCGATGCCGAGGTTGATGAGCAGCGCTTCGAAGGCCACGAAGGCGCCGATGGCCACCAGCAGGTGCTGGTAGACCCGGATGATGAAGGTCGAGCGTGCCTGTTCGTCGAGCGTCGCGACGGGCTGGAAGCTCACCGGTACGGCCATGGGGACCTCTCTGTCGAGTGGTGAGACGTGCCGTCAGGGTAGCCACCCACCGGGCCCGGCACGCGGCGGCCAGGCTCCCGCGCGACCCGGCGCGCCGAGCCGCGCGACGGCGTGGGCGGCGGCGTCGAGCAACGAGCCGGTCGGGGTCGGGATGGCTTCGACACCGGCGAGGCGCAGGACGTCGAGGTTGCGGGCGTAGGCGGGGTGGGCCAGCCGGCGCCCACCCAGGGCACGGTCACCACCGGGATGCCCGTCTCCAACGCCTCGTGGCCAGGCCGAGCGCGAGCGTGCCGTTGAGGCCCGCGGCCCAGCGGTTCACCGTGTTGAACGTGGCGGGCGCCCAGCCCCGCCGCCTCGCGGGCCGGCGGGGGGGCGCACGCCACGAGGTAGGCGACATCGCTTTCGGCCGAGCCGAAGCTGCCGATGGTCTCACTGTGCCGATGGTCTGACTGTGCCGAACGGCGACCACCGGCCGGCAGCTTCGCCGGGCGCCCGACCGCTAGCCTGGGCGCCCACGTCGGGGGCGTGACATTCCCCATGGGAACATAGGCTGGACGCGATGTCTACGCCGTCGAACGGGCCGACGCAGCCCACCACGACCGGTCACACGTTGCTGGGGCTGCTGTCGTTCGGCGGGGAGCTGTCGGGCTACGAGCTCAAGCGCTGGAGCGAGAACCTGCGCTTCTTCTGGGCGGCGCCGGCCATGAGCCAGGTCTACCGCGAGGTCGAGCGGCTGACCGCCGGCGGCTACGTCGAGCAGCGGCTGGTGGTGCGCGACGGCACCCGCGAGACGAAGGTGTACCGCATCACGCCGGCGGGACGGCAGGCCCTGCGGGCCTGGCTGGCCGGGCCCCCCGAGCCGCCCCTGCTGAAGCACCCCGTGGCGTTGCGGGTGTTCTTCGGGCACCTGCTGGAGCCGGACGAGCTGCGCCGCGCCATCGAGGCCCACCGCGACTGGTGCAAGCGGATGCTCACCGAGCTGGGCGACGTGCGGGACTCGCTCGGCGACGACGAGTCGTTCCGGAACGCCGCCCTCGTGGCCGAGTGGGGGATCGGCTACTACCGGGGGGAGCTGGGGGCGGTCGATGGCCTGGAGAAGGCCGCCATGACGGCCGGCGGGTCGGCCGGCGCGCTCGGCGGGCCCGACGTCGGGACGAACGCCGGCTCGGGCCCCCGCGATCCCGACGGCCCGGACGCCGGGACGAACGCCGGCTCGCGCTCCGGCCACCCCGACGATCCCGACGACCCGGACCCCGGGACGAACGCCGGCTCGCGCCCCGACCACACCGATGATCCCGACGATCCGGACGTCGGGACGGACGCCGCCCCCGGCCCCAGCGCCGGCCCCGACACCGCTCGCGAGCAGGTCATGGGCCCGGCTGGCGAGCCGGTGGGCTAGCGCGCGCACCCGGGCGATCACACCCACCCGCGTCCGACGGCCGCCAGCGCCAGGACGAGCGCCGTCACGGCGGCGAGCTGGCCTACCTGCGCGTAGATCAGCGTGGTGACGCTGCGCTGGTGCCCGGGCGAGGGCGGTGCCGAGGTCGTCGGCGGCCTCGTCGACCGCATCGACGATGGCCCGGTCGGCGGCCGCCGAGCGGCGGATCGCCTCGTCGAGGTGCAGGTCGAGGTAGGAGAGGTAGCGGGCCATGGTGTCGAGGCGTTCGAGGACGTGGTGGAGGGTGGGCTCGTCGGGGCTCATCTCTGGCATCTCCGTCTCGCGGGGACGACGGGGGCGACGGGGAAGTCGGTGCCGGTGGTGAGGCTAGGGAAGGGGTGTGACAGTCGGCGAACGCCTGTACGTGGCGTACATGCGTTCGTAAACTGCCGGGATGGGGTTCAACAACCCGAACGTCCCCTGGTCAGAACTCGAGAAGGCCCTTTCCGACCCCCGGCCCGGGAAGCTCAAGCCCGGGCTGCCCGGGCGACCGTCGTCCGTCCCGGCGGGGGCCGACGGCGGTGACAGCCCCGCCTGGTCGTCGCGGCGTCCCGAGTACGAGCCGCCGGCCCGGCTGCGCCGCCGGGCCGGCGCCACGCCCTACGCCGAGCTGCACTGCCACTCGAACTTCAGCTTCCTCGACGGCGCCAGCCACCCCGAGGAGCTGGCCGAGGAGGCCGCTTGCCTCGGCCTCGAGGCCCTGGCCCTCACCGACCACGACGGCTTCTACGGGGTGGTGCGCTTCGCCGAGGCTGCCCGCGCCGTGGGGGTGCCGACGGTGTTCGGCGCCGAGCTGTCGCTGGGGCTGACCCGTCCGCAGAACGGCGAGGCCGACCCCGAGGGCACGCATCTGCTGGTGCTGGCCCGCGACCCGCAGGGCTACGCCAACCTGGCGTCCACGATGAGCGCCGCCCACCTCGCCGGCGGTGAGAAGGGCAAGCCCGACTACTCGGGCATCGACTGGTCCGCCGCCCACGGCGGCCACTGGCTGGTGCTCACCGGGTGCCGCAAGGGCACGGTGCCCCGGGCGCTGCTGCGCGACGGTCCGGCGGCCGCCGCCCGCGAGCTGGACCGACTCGTCGAGGTGTTCGGCGCCGGCAACGTCGCCGTCGAGCTGTGCGACCACGGCGACCCGCTCGACACGGCCCGCAACGACGTTCTGGCCGCCATGGCCGCCCGGGCGCAGGTGCCTTTCGTGGCCACCAACAACGTCCACTACGCCACGCCGTCCCGCCGGGCGCTGGCCACGGCCCTTGCGGCGGTGCGGGCCCGGCGCAGCCTCGACGACGCCGAGGGCTGGCTGCCGGCGGGCGGCACGGCCCACCTGCGCTCGGGCGAGGAGCAGGCCCGCCGGTTCGCCCGCTGGCCCGGCGCCGTCGAGGTCGCCGCCGAGTTGGGCCGGGCCTGTGCCTTCGACCTGTCGCTGGTGGCCCCCCAGCTGCCACCGTTCGAGACGCCCGACGGCCAGAGCGAGATGGCCTACCTGCGCGAGCTCGTCGGCGAGGGGGCGACGTTCCGCTACGGGCCTCGTGGCGGGATGGGCGTGCCGGCTGGGCAGCGCGAGCGCAACGACAAGGCCTGGCGGCAGCTCGACCACGAGCTGGCCGTCATCGAGGGGCTCGGCTTCCCCGGCTACTTCCTCGTCGTGTGGGACATCGTCCGCCACTGCCGCGAGAAGGGCATCTACTGCCAGGGGCGGGGCTCGGCCGCCAATTCGGCCGTCTGCTACGCGCTCGGCATCACCAACGCCGACGCAGTGTCGCTGGGCCTGCTCTTCGAGCGGTTCCTGTCGACCGAGCGCGACGGGCCGCCCGACATCGACATCGACATCGAGAGCGGCGACCGCCGCGAGGACGTCATCCAGTACGTGTACCGCAAGCACGGCCGCGAGCACGCCGCCCAGGTGGCCAACGTCATCAGCTACCGGGCCCGCTCGGCCGTGCGCGACATGGCCAAGGCGCTCGGCTACTCGACCGGCCAGCAGGACGCCTGGTCGAAGCAGATGGACATGTGGGGATCGGTCAGCTCCACCGTCGAGGGCGGCGGCCACGAGATCCCCGAGACCGTGCTGGCCCTGGCCGGCGAGGTCGAGCACATGCCCCGCCACCTGGGCATCCATTCGGGGGGCATGGTGATCTGCGACCGACCCATCGTCGAGGTGTGCCCGGTCGAGTGGGGCCGCATGGCCGAGCGCACCGTGCTCCAGTGGGACAAGGACGACTGCGCGGCGGTCGGCCTGGTCAAGTTCGACCTGTTGGGCCTCGGCATGCTGGCCGTGCTGCACAACGCCATCGACTTCGTGCGCCGGACGCACGGCGTCGAGGTCGATCTCGCCACCATCCCCCAGGACGACGACGTCTACGAGATGCTGTGCCACGCCGACTCGGTGGGCGTGTTCCAGGTCGAGTCGCGGGCGCAGATGGCCACGCTGCCCCGCCTGCAGCCCCGGATCTTCTACGACCTGGTGGTCGAGGTGGCGCTCATCCGGCCGGGGCCGATCCAGGGCGGGTCGGTCCATCCCTACATCCGGCGCCGGAAGGACCTCGAGCCGATCACCTACCTCCACCCGGTGTTCGAGGACGCCCTGCACAAGACACTCGGCGTGCCGCTCTTCCAGGAGCAGCTCATGCAGATGGCCATCGACGCCGCCGGCTTCACCCCCGCCGAGGCCGACCGGCTGCGCCAGGCCATGGCGGCCAAGCGCAGCCACGAGCGCATGGCCCAGTTGCGCCAGCGTCTCTACGACGGCATGGCCGCCACCCACGGCATCAACGGCGAGGTGGCCGACCGCATCTGGCAGAAGCTCTCGGCCTTCGCCAGCTACGGCTTCCCCGAGAGCCATTCGGTGAGCTTCGCCTACCTGGTCTACGCCTCGTCGTGGCTCAAGCGGTTCTACCCGGCCGCGTTCTGCGCCGGCCTGCTCGACGCCCAGCCCATGGGCTTCTACTCGTCGCACACCCTCATCCAGGACGCCCGTCGTCATGGGGTCGAGGCCCGCATCCCCGACCTCAACGTCTCGGACGTGGGCGCCACCCTCGAGTGGGACGGAGTGGACTGGTCCGGCGTGGCCGGGGGCGGTCCGCCGGCGCCGGGGGCGCCGCCCGAGCCGGTGCCGCAGATCCTGGGTCCCGAGCCGCCTGAGCTTCCCCGGGGGGCGGCGGCCCGGGGCGCGCCGCCGGGCGAGTGGGGCCGCGGCGGTCCGGCCGTGCGGCTGGGGCTGGCGACGGTGCGCGGCGTGGGCGACGAGGTGGCGGCCCGCATCGTCGCCGAGCGCGCGGCGGGCGGGCCGTTCGCCGACCCCAACGACCTGGCCCGGCGGGTGCCCGACCTGACGGCCGCCCAGCACGAGGCGCTGGCCACGGCCGGGGCGTTCGGCTGCTTCGACCTCGACCGCCGCCGGGCCCTGTGGGTGGCCGGCGCCGTGGCCGGGGTCAGCACCGACCGGCTCGACGGCATCGTCACGGGGGTGCGGGCCCCGACGCTACCGGGTATGTCCGGTGCCGAAGAGGCCCGAGCCGACCTGTGGGCCACCGGGATCAGCCCCGAGGGCCACCCGACCCGCTTCCTGCGGGACCGGCTCGACGCGCTCGGGGTGGTGCCGGCCACCGGGCTTGCCGCCCATCCACACGGCGCAAAGGTGCTGGTTGGCGGTGTGGTCACCCACCGCCAGCGGCCGGCGACGGCCGGCGGCACGATGTTCGTGAACCTCGAGGACGAGACCGGCCTGATCAACGTCGTGGTGTCCAAGGGCTGCTGGATCCACCACCGCCGGGTGGTGCGCACCGCCCCGGCCCTGGTCGTCCGGGGCCGGTTGGAGCGGGTCGACGGCGTCACGAACGTGATCGCCGAGCGCATCGACCCCCTCCCGGTGACCACCTCGCTCAAGTCCCGGGACTTCCGCTGACCCCGCCGCCCACCACGGGATGGGCGCCGGTGTCACACCCCGTGCCTACCCTCGGGACCCATGAGCATCCGAGAGGCCGCCGAGCGGCTGTTGGCCCGGTCCACCGGGCGCCCGGGGGCGACGTTCCGGCCCGGCCAGTTCGAGGCGATCGAGCGACTGGTCGAGGGCCGGGGTCGAGTCCTCGTGGTGCAGCGCACCGGCTGGGGGAAGAGCGCGGTCTACTTCCTGGCCACGCGGCTGCTGCGCGACCGGGGGGCCGGCCCGACGGTCCTCGTGTCGCCGTTGCTCGCCCTCATGCGCAACCAGGTGATGATGGCCGAGCGCGGGGGTGTGCGGGCCGCGACCATCAACAGCGGCAACCGCGACGAGTGGGAGCGCACCGAGGCCGACGTGCGCGCCGGGCTCGTCGACCTGCTGCTGATCTCGCCCGAGCGGCTCAACAACCCCCGCTTCCGCCGCGACGTGCTGCCCGACCTGGTGCGGTCGGTGGGCCTGCTCGTCGTCGACGAGGCCCACTGCATCAGCGACTGGGGCCACGACTTCCGGCCCGACTACCGGCGCATCGCCCCCGTCCTCGCCCAGCTCCCGCCGGGTGTCCCGGTGCTCTGCACCACGGCCACGGCCAACGACCGGGTCGTCGACGACATCGTCGAGCAGCTCGGCGACGACCTCGAAGTCGTCCGGGGGCCGCTCGACCGGGAGAGCCTGTCGCTGGCCGCCCTGGTGGTCCCCGAGCCGGCCGAGCGCCTGGCCTGGCTGGCCACCGTGGTGCCCCGGCTCGACGGCTCGGGCATCGTCTACTGCCTCACCGTGTCCGACACCGAGCGGGTGGCCGACTGGCTGCGGTCCCGCGGCATCGACGGGGTCGCCTACACGGGCGAGAGCGACAACGACGAGCGGGTCGGCATCGAGGAGGCGCTGCTCGCCAACGAGATCAAGGTCGTGGTCGCCACCTCGGCGCTCGGCATGGGCTTCGACAAGCCCGACCTCGCCTTCGTCGTGCACTTCCAGAGCCCCGGCTCGCCAATCGCGTACTACCAGCAGGTCGGCCGGGCGGGGCGAGCGGTCGACCGGGCAGTCGGGGTGCTGCTTCGGGGCCGCGAGGACGTCGACATCCAAGACCACTTCATCACCACCGCCTTCCCACCCCGTGAGACGGCCGAGCAGATCGTCGGGCTGCTCGAGGGCTTGACCGGGGCCATGCCGCTCAGCCACCTCGAGTACGAGGTGAACGCCCCCCGCAGCCGCATCGAGTCGATGCTGAAGGTGCTCGAGGTCGACGGCGCCGTCGAGCGGTCCGGCGGTGGCTGGCAGCGCACCGCCCAGCCGTGGAGCTACGACGCCGAGCGGGTCGAGCGCGTGACCGCGCTGCGCCGCGCCGAGCAGGCGGCGATGGCCGACTACGCGGCGACCGACGGCTGCCGCATGCACTACCTGCGCGGCCAGCTCGACGACCCGGCAGCCGAGCCGTGCGGCCGATGCGACCGCTGCACCGGCGAGAGCTGGGTGATCGAGCCCGACCGGGCGCTCGTGGCGGCCGCCGTGGCGCATCTCCGGGGGCGCACGCTCACGATCGAGCCCCGGCGCCAGTGGCCCACCGGGTTCGGCGATCTGCGCGGGCGCATCCCCGCCGAGAAGCGGCTCGGGACCGGCCGGGCCCTTGCCGTCGAGGGCGACGGCGGCTGGGGGCGCACCGTGCGCGACGTCATCCGGCTCGACGGGGACTGGCCCGACGAGCTGCTCGACGCCGCCGCCGGCCTCGTGTCCCGCTGGGGGCCCGAGCCCCGGCCCACGTGGGTCGCCGCCGTCCCCTCGGTCTCGGCTCCCAAGCGGGTCGACGCCCTCGCCCGGCGGTTGGCGGACGCGCTCGACGTGCCCTACGTCGACGCCGTCCGCCGGGTGCAGCCCGGCCCACCGCAGCGGGCGATGGCCAACAGCGCCCAGCAGCTGCGCAACGTCATCGAGGCCTTCGCCGTCGACACCCCCGCAGTGCGGCCCGGAGCGGTCCTGCTCGTCGACGACACGGTCGACTCCCGCTGGACGCTGACCACGGTGGGCGTCGCACTGCGCGAGGCCGGCAGCGGGCCGGTCCACCCCGTCGCCCTGGCGGTCGCCGCCGGGTCGTGACACAGGCGGGGGCGGGCTCCTGGTCCGCCGGGTCAGACTGGGCCGTCGACCACTTCGTAGTCGAGGTCGGCGGCCGTGAGCCAGGGCGGGGCCTCGGCGGCTGGCCAGCAGCCAGCCGGCGCCCACCACCACCGATTCGACCACCATCAGTCGAACCCGCTTGACGCCACCTCCGGCTGGCCGGCGTTGGGGACCAGCACGAAGCGGTGCCGGCGGCCGGCCTTGAACCCCGGATCCCACCAGCGGGTCACGTAGCGGTGCGCACCCTCGGGCGTCGCCCCCGCGTGGACGACCTCGATGTCGCAGCCCTGGTCGTCGACCGGGCGGCCGTGCGCCACCGCCGGCCGCCACACCCCGGCCCCATCGGCCATCTCGACCCGCAGGAGTGGCTCGTGCCAGTCGAGGTCGGCGGGCGCGACGTCGAGCCACTCCAACTCCCAGCGCGGGTCGGTCGTGGCCGTGGCGTCGACGAACGCCGCGGCCCCGGCCACGGACCGCACGGCTCCGGCTCCCAGTCCGGCCGCACCGCCAGCTGGCCGACCGGTCGCACCGGCGCGGGCCGGGAGGTAGCGCCGGACCCGGAGGTCGAACCGCCGCCCGGGTACCAGGTCGGTGACCAGGCCCGCCCGCATGGTCTGGGCGGCCAGGCGGGCGGCCTCGGCCGTGACGAACGGCTGGGTGCCGGGTCCGTAGAGCGTGTGGCCGCCCTCGTAGCGCTGGAGGCCGTACTCCTCCGGCGTCGTGCAGTAGCCGGCGTACTCGTTGGCCACCGACGTCACGATCGTCCGCTCGACGTCGGCCACGCCGTCGGCGCCGATGGCGGCGAGCACGGCGGCTCCGACCCGCCTCCCGGTCTCGACCGTCAGCTCGAACGGCAGCCCTACCAAGGCCACGTCCGCGATGCGCAGCACCTGCACCGGCAGCACGCGGGGGAACGACCGGGGCGGCAGGACGAGGGCCTGCAGCGATCCGCCGATCACCCACTTCACGCCCTGGGCGCCGTGGGGCCGCCGGCGGGGCATGCCGGCCTTGAACGGGGGGATGCGGTGCAGGACGGGCGTCTCGTTCTCGAACGCGCCGCCGAGGAGCGCCCCGCCGACGGCGGCCCGGCGGGACAGCGTCACGCCGCCGGACGTGCGGTTCCGGTCGAGGTCGAGCTCGCGGAGCCCACAGGCCAGCTCCACCCGCTCGGTCAGCGATCCCTCGAGCCGTTCGTAGAGCTCCGCGGCCGCCGCCCCGATGCCGGCGCCGATCCGCCGGGCCTCGAGGTGGCCCGCCCTGCCGGGGTGGAGCGAGGGGGCCACGTCCGCGTGCGGACCTTCGACGGCCCCCACGACCGGACGCACGCCGTGGCGGTGCTCGATGCGCGCGGCCAGCTCGCCCACGACGTAGGCCCACAGGTCGGCGTTGTAGTGGTCCGCATGCATCGGCACGCCGGTTCCGTGCACGGCGAAGACGACGGTGGCGGCCAGCGGTTCGAACCCACCGGCGGGCGCCTCGGCGTCGACCCGCACGAGGTGCAGGCAGGGGTCGATCGACACGTACGAGCGCTGGCGCTCGGTCCGCCGGTCCGTGACCTCGGCGTTGCGCACGTGCGAGTCGAGCGACCGGTTGCGGGTCAATCCCCACACGTCGGTTTCGCCGACCGCCAGTCGGGCGGGGCGGCGGTGCGCGACGGCGGCGACCACGCCGCCGGCGATCCGCTCGGCCAGGAACTGGGTCCACGCCGGATCGAATCCGGTCTTGTTGGACGCGAAGCGGTTGTAGAAGTCGGTGCCGAGGAACTGGCCCGGCCCCCCGTGGGTGTGCGTGGCGCCGATGTAGACGCCGGCGGCCGGCACGTCCGTGCGCTCGGCGACAGCCCGGGCGACGAGGCGCTGCACGACCGCCGAGCCCCCGAGCAGGTCGCACTGCACGAGGACGAGCGAGCCCGACGGCGAGCGCAGGTGGAGCACCCGGGCGCGCAGCCGGCTGCGGAACCCCGTGCCGGTCTTTGCGTTGCGCGAGTAGCCGGCCTTGGGCATGCCCGGCGGGGGCGTGATGTCGACCTCGGTGGCGCCGGCGAGCAGGCCCGTCCCCCGTGGTAGCGGGGGAGGGGAACCGGCCGCGACGGGGTCGTCGACGGTGAAGCGCGCCCGGCGCACGCGTCCGTCGACGAAGGGGAGCAGCGGGCTGTCCGCGGCGATGTCCCAACCGGCTGCCATCGTCGGCGCCTCCCGGCTCTCGGTCTCGGCGCTTACGGGTTAGCACGGCGGGCGCCCGCCTCCGCAGCCCGCCGGGGCGAGACCGGCGACCTCCTGCGGCGACCTCCGAGAACGCCAGGTCGATGGAAGGGTGTCGTGCCGCGTAGCGTTGCCCCGTGCCCGATAAGCGCCAGACCTCGAAGCAACGCCGCGCTGCCCGCAACCGAGCCCAACGCGAGGCGCTGAACGCCCGTCGCGAGAACGCCGTCGCGCGGGCGGCGACTGCCACGGCGGGGTCGGGCGCCGGTAAGGCGACCGGGGCCGGCAAGGGGAGCGGGGAGGCCTCGGGCGGTACGACGGACCCGGCCACCGTCTCGACGGCGGCCCGTCCGACCGGCGGCGGACTGCTCGGGATGCTCGGGCTCGGGCGCGGGGCGGGCAGCCGCCGGCCCGGCGACCTGGCGGTGCTCGCGGCGCTCGGCCTGTCGATCGGCGCCTTCGTCATGCTGCTCCTCTACAAGGTGCCGGTCGACGACCGCGGCGAGGCCCTGCCCAGCCAGTTCGGCGGCGTGGCCCTCGACGCCCGCTCCGCGTTGACGGGCAGCGAGGTCGAGACGCACGACACGAGCATCATCGACGCCTACGGCCCCGGGATCATCGGCCTCATGGCCGTGCCGGTCGTCGTCGTGGCGGTCACCACGGTGCTCAACCGGCGCCTCCAGGAGCGCAACCGCCTTCTCACCATCGCCATGCTGGCCCTGGCGGGCATGGTCGTGTTGACCGGCGGGTTCGGCTTCTTCTTCCTACCGGCGCTCATCGCGCTGGCCGTCGCCAGCTTCCAGGTGCGCAAGGCCGAGATGCCCGGCCGCGCCGCCCAGCGGGGCGCCGCCCGTGCCGGGCGCACGGCCCGCACCGCCGAGCGCGGTCGCGGCCGCGACGACGCCATCGACGTCGAGGAGGTGGACGAGATCGACCTGGTCGAGCCCGATTCGGTCGAGGCCGACGATGCCGCGGCCGACGATGCCGCGGCCGACGATGCCGCCGCCGACGATGCCGCGGCCGACGATGCCGCGGCCGACGATGCCGCGGCCGACGATGCCGCCGACGTCGCCGCCCCGGACGAGCCGCCGGCCCGCCGGTCGTCCGGTCGTCGCTCGCGCCTGTCGATCGGGTCGCGGGACCGCCGCCGGCCGCCGATGACCGATACGGCCACCGACGCGGCGGCCACGGGCGACGCCGACGCCGATGCGACGACCGAGCCCGATGTGCTGGAGGCCGAGGTCGTCGCACCGGGCGTCGACGAGCCCAACGGGGACGAGGTCGACCAGAGCAGCCTGAGTGGCCCCGGGCCCGGCTCGTCGCCGAGCCGGCGGAACCGCAACCGTCGGCGTCGCGGCCGCCCAGCCCCGGTCGTCGACAACCCCGAGATCGTGGCCTACGAGCCCGACGCCGGCCCGGACGCCGATCCGGCGGCCGGGGGACCGGCGGCGGCGGATGCCGACCCGGCGGCGGTCGCCGAGGCGGCGCCCGAGCCCGAGGTCGACGAGGGCGCCGAGCACGACGACATCCTCGCGGAGCTCGAGGAGGAGCTTCGCCGCGAGAGGGAGGCCGAGGAAGCGGACGACGCCGACGAGCGCCGCCGGCCCTGACCCTCCTCCAGAGCCGCGCGGGTCATGCGGGCGCGGTGACGGTGCCGCTAAGGGCGGCCGAGGCCAGCTGGGGCGACGACTCGATGGCGTCCGCGGTGAGGGCGCCCGATGCACCGGCCTGCACGTCGAGCTGCTGGGTCAGGGCGTACAGCCGGAACTCGTAGTGGTGCACGCCGGCGTCGGGGCACGGCGGGGCGTAGCCGGTCGAGCCGAAGTCGTTGGCGGCCTCTACGGCGCCCTCCGGTGGCGTGCCCTGCGCCAGCCCGCCGGTGCTCGCCGGGATGCCGGCCAGCACCCAGTGGATCGCCGCGCCGGCGTCGAGGTCCCGCACGACGAGCGCCAACTCGGCGGCCCCCAGCGGCACGCCGCTCCACAGCAGCGGCGGCGATAGGCCCTCGCCCCGACAGGTGTGGGTGTCGGGGATGGGCCCGCCCTCGGCGAACGCATCGCTGGATATGCGCACGGTGGCAGTGGCGGGCACGGTGCCGATCGCCGCGGTCGCCGACGTCGTCGCTCCGGCCGTCGTGGTCGTCTGGTCGGCGCTGGGGTCCCGCAGCGCCCGCCCGTCGTCCGCGCACCCGGCGGGCCCGGCGGCGCCGAGCCCGAGGGCCAGCACCACCGCCCCGGCACGGGCCGGCCCACGCAGGCCGCCACGCGCCTCCACCGGCCCGCCGCGGCGCGTCCCCGTCCGACCTTGAACCCGCGCCTTGCCCCGCGCCACAGCGTTCCCTGTCGAGTCAGGCGCCATGGGGCCGAGTGTTGCAGACTGTCGCGGCTTCGCCGGAAGACGGTCTCGAGCCGACGAGCCCACCCCCCGAACCGATCGATTGCGACAGAACCTCCCGTCTTTGGCGCGGCTGCGCGCGCTCTTGGGTCCGGACGTCGCCGGCGTCCGGCAGAGCCTCGTCGCGCTCGGGCTCAACTCCTCCACCAGCCTGGTGGCCGGGGCCTTCCTCGGCGCCATCACCGACACCTTCGACCGGTACCCCGGCCTGCTCGTGCTCGTGCCGGCGGCCATCGGCCTGCGCGGCAACGTGTTCGGCTCGTTCGGGAACCGGCTGTCGACGGCGATTCACGCCGGCACGTTCCGCTGGTCGCTGCGCCGGGAGGCGGTGCTCGGCCAGAACGTCATGGCGTCGCTCCTGCTCACGATGGGCTTGTCGCTCGCCCTGGCGGTGGTCGCCAAGGCCGTCGCCCTCGGGCTCGGCCTGGAGGGGTCCATCGACCTGCTGTCGATGTCGACCGTGTCGATCCTCGGCGGCATCCTCGGCTCGATCGTGGTGCTGGCCGCCGCCCTTGGCCTCACGGCGGGCGCCGTGCGTTTCGGGTGGGACCTCGACAACGTGACCGCCCCGCTGGTCTCCACGCTGGGCGACGTGCTGACGCTTCCCGCGCTGTACCTGGCCACGCTGCTGCTCGGCATCGCCGTTATCAGCCCGGCGATCGGCGCCGTGCTGGTCGGGTTGTCGCTGACGGGCCTCGTGCTCGGCTGGCGCAGCTCGACCGACGGGCTGCGGCGCATCGTGCACGAGTCCGTCCCCGTGCTGGTCATCGCCGGGTGCGTGAGCGCCGGGGCGGGCGTGGCGCTCGAGACGTCGTTCGACCGGTTCGCCGCCCTGCCCGCGCTGCTGGTGCTCGTGCCGGCCCACCTGTCGAGTGCCGGGGCGCTCGGCGGCATCCTCTCGGGCAGGGTCTCGTCGAAGCTGTTCCTCGGCCTCGTCGCCCCCGAAGCCCGGCCGAACCGCGAGGCCCGCCGCGACATCACGTTGGCGTTCCTGCTGGCCCTGCCCGTCTACGTGGTCAACGGCGCGGGGGCCCACGTCGTGGCGCGGGCCCTCGGCCAGGAGAGCCCCGGGCTGGCCGCCATGCTCGGAGTGTCGCTGATCGGCGGGGTGCTGGCGATGGCCTTCGTCGTGAGCGTGGCCTACTACGGCACGATCGCCGCCTACCGCACCGGCGTCGACCCCGACACCTACGGCATCCCGGTCGTCAGCTCGTCGGTCGACTTCGTGGGCGCGTTCACGCTCGTGTGGGCGATCGCCCTGCTGGGCCTCGCGTAGCCCGTGCGCGCCCGTCCGGCCCGCCCGGGCCGCCCGGGCCGTCCGGCCCGCCCGGCCCGCCCGGGCCGCCCGGGCCGGCCCCTCCGGCGCAACGCGGCCGATCGCACGACGGCTCGGATCATGGCGTCCACGCGGACGTCGTGGCGGTGAGCGGCTGGCCTGCCTGCTCGGCCCAGTGCTGCAACTCGGCGGGCGTGGCGATCGAGACCGCCGCCACCATGACCGTGCGCGACCGCAGGTGATGGCCGCAGTCGCCGGTGAGCCCGGGATCGGTGCAGTCCACGGCGCCGATCGTGGCCCCGGCCTCGCCCACGGCCTCGCCGTCGCCGGTGCACTGGGTGGTCGCCGGCGTGACGTCGTCCTCGTAGCGGGTGGCGGGGGTGAGGGGCAGGTCGGTGTCGACCGACGCCGACACGCCCAGCCCGCCCTGCGGACCGAGGAACGTCCACCACGACGGGACGCCGGTGGCCACGGCGTCGGGCTGGCCGTCGACCTGCACCCTGCCCGCCGCCTGCGGGCTGCGGAACGTCATGCCGAACGCGTCGCGGTCGAGGTCGAGGTACGAGGCGACGCCGGGGATGGCGTGCACCCGCAGATCGACCGTCGTCTCGATGGAGGTGCCGTAGAAGGCATGGGTCGCCTGGGTGTTCGGGCCGCTGTTCGCGCCCACGTAGCTGCGCAGCCCCCGCACGGGGCCGACCTTGTTGACGACGAACGCCCCCTCGCCGGCGTCGAAGGTGTCCTCGGTGCGGCCGCACTGCCCGGGGATCAGCCGGTACTTCATCCGGTCGACGATGTCGACGCCGGACCGGTCGCCATGGGTGAGCGTGACCTCGTCGAGGAGCCAGCGGTCGGCGAAGTGGGCCGTGTAGGTCGACCCGGTGATCGTCGAGTCCTCCGGGTTGGGGCCTGCGGTGCGGTTGTAGGTCGTGCGGTAGTCGCCGCTCGCCAGGGAGAAGTCGTAGTCGACGTAGGACGCGCCGGCTGACGGGTCGAGCGTGCTGCTCCGGAACAGGTAGACGTAGCCGGTCGCCCCGGGGACCGCGGGGTCGTCGAGGCGCACCTCGACGCCGGTGCCCGGCACGGTGCCGGCGGGCGTGGAGCCCGGTGCCCGGCCGCCGGCGTCGCGGGCCATGAACACGACCTCGTCGTCGGCGTCGAGCGCCGGATCCGGGTCGGCGCCGGCGAACGTCGTGGGGTCTGCGTACGCGCTGATGGGGATGGCGGTCGACGAGTTGAACTGGTCGGGAGGCAGGTCGTAGACGTCGGCGACGGTCGTGGCCAGTCGCTCGTCGACCTGCACCGGGATCTGCGTCCACCCGGCGGAGGACGCCCGGAACGCCACCACGTCGCCGACCGGGGCGCCGGCCAGGGCCGGCAGGTCGGCGCCGTCGAGGACGACCGGGCTCACCGGCCGGTCGAGCGTGCTGCGCACGGGGTCGGGTTCGCATGCGGCGAGCACGGCCGCCACCAACACGATGCCTGCGCCCGCTCCGGCCAGGCGGCCGCTTCCGTGGATGCGCACGTCGTCCCTCGTGTCCCCAGCGGCTCACCAGCGAGGCGCCGCTCCGCCAAGAGGGTCCCTCGGGCGGCGTCGCCGGCGCAACCTCGGGCCCGGGCTGCCTGCCTCGCCTATCGTTGGCGCGACAGCCGCATGGATGACAGACCCCGCAACCTCCGAGCCATGCTCGCCGAGGTCAAGGACCTCTCGGAGCTCATGGTCGACCTCGCGTACGCCGCGCTGTACTTCGGCGATCCCGACATGGCCGAGGAGGTGGGCGAGCTCGAGGACCGCATGGACGTGCTCGTCCACGAGATGCGCTCGGTGTGCGTCATGGCTGCCCGCAACCCCCGCGAGGCCGACGCCATGGCCTCGGTCCTCGGCGTGATCTCGGCCATCGAGCGGGTGTCCGACGCCGCGGTGGACATCGCCCGCATCGTCACCCACCGCCTCGGCATCCCCCGCGAGCTGGTGGCAGACCTGTCGACGGCGGACGAGGTGTCGCACCGCGTCCTGGTCCGCGAGGGCTCGCACCTGGCCCGCCGCCCCCTCGCCGACCTCGAGCTGCCGGTGCAGACCGGCATGCGCATCGTGGCCATCCGCCGCGAGCGCGACTGGATCACCGACGTCGAGGGCGAGGAGATCCTGCTGCCCTCCGACGTGCTGTTCCTGCGCGGGTCGCCGGCCGGCATTCCCCGGTTGCGCGAGCTGGCGGCGGCTCCCCATTGGGATCCGCCCGCGTTCCCCGAGGACGCCCAGCTCACCGACCTGGACCGAGCGATCGACGTGCTCGTCGAGATGAAGAACGTCTCGGAGACGGCCGTCGGCCTCGCCTACTCGGCGCTCGTGCTGAACGACCTGGGCCTGGCCGCGGAGGTGCGCCACCTCGAGGACCGGCTCGACGAGATGAAGGACCGGCTCGAGCTGTGGGTGCTGCGCGCCAGCGCTGCCAACGTCGACCCGTCGCCCCTGCGGGGCCTGCTGCGCCTGTCGCAGGCGGCCGAGGACCTCGGCGACGCCGCCCAGCAGATGGTGTGGCTCGTCGAGAAGCGGGAGGAGATGCACCCGATCCTCGCCATCGCCCTGGGCGAGAGCGACGAGGTCGTGGTACGGGTGCCGGTCGGGCGGGGTTCGCAGGCCGACGGCGCCACGCTCGTCGAGCTGCAGCTCGACGTCGACCCCGGCTTCCACGTGCTTGCCGTGCGCCGGGGCGGTCGCTACCTCTATCGGCCCCGGGGCCACGTCGAGCTGCGGGCGGGCGACGAACTGATCGCCAGCGGTCCCGACGAGGGCCACCCGCTCCTTGCCCTGCGCCTCGGCTGGCGCCTCGAGGAGGACGAGGACACCGGCGGCGAGCGCCTCGAGCCGCTCTCCCGCATCTCGCACGGCTGACCCACGCCGGCTCGGGTCCCCCGGCTGCGTACCGGGCCGGCCGTGCGTACGTCGGACACGTGCGACGACGTCCCGCCGCGGCGGGAGCGGCTCAGCGGCGGGACGCCCGTCGATCAGCCGTGGTCGGCCTCGTCGGGGTAGGGCGGCACAGAGCGCGGCGAGGTGTTGCTCGGGATCGACCGCACGGTCGAGCCCGTCGCGGTCGCGGACGTGGCGCCGGGCCGCTCGTGGTCCTCGTGGCGCGCCGCGCCATTCGCCCCCGGGACGCCGTTGCCGAGGAGTTCGGTGATGGCGGTGAGCGAGCCGGCCAACCCGGCTAACTCTGTCGGCACCACGATCTTCGTGGCCTGGCCGTTGGCCATGACCTCGAGCGTCTCGAGGTACTTGATGGTCAGCAGCGTCGGGTCGGGGTGGTTTTCGTTGATGGCCCCGTACACCGAGTTGATGGCCTGGGCCTCGCCGAGGGCCACCGTCTCCTGCCGGAAGCGCTCGGCCTCGGCCACCCGCTGGATCGCCTCGGCCTCGCCCTCGGCTCGAAGGATCTGCTGCTGCTTGTTGCCCTCGGCCCGGAGCACGGAGGCCTGCCGCTCGCCCTCGGCGCGGGTCACCGCCGCCTGGCGCTCACCGTCGGCGGAGGTGACCGTGGCGCGGCGTGTGCGCTCGGCCTTCATCTGCTCGTGCATCGCCGCCGTGACGTCCGGCGGGGGGTCGATGCGCTGGATCTCGACCCGGCCGACGCGCACGCCCCACTTGTCGGTGGCGTCGTCGAGGATCTCGCGCAGCTCGGTGTTGATCTTGTCGCGCGAGGTCAGCGACTCGTCGAGCTGCATGTCGCCGATGACGTTCCGCAGGTTCGTCTCGGCCAGCTTGGTCACGGCCATCATGAAGTTGGCCACGTTGTAGACGAGTCGCTGCGGGTCGGTCGGCTCGTAGTAGATGACGGCGTCGACGGCCACGACGACGTTGTCGGAGGTGATGACCTCCTGGGGTGGCACGTCGACGACCTGCTCACGCATGTCGACCAGGCGCATGATCTGCACGAACGGGATGATCATGCGCAGGCCGGGGTCGACGGTCTGCTTGTACTTGCCCAACTGCTCGACGATGCCGCGCTGGTAGGGGCGCACGATGCGCACCCCTGCCGCCGCGAAGACGAGCAGGCAGATCGCGATGATCACCAGCAAGACGACGAAACCGGTCAACGTTCGGGCTCCTTGGTCGAGAGCGGGGCCATCCGCAAGGGGCGACCAGCACTCATCTTCGCACTTCGTCGCCGGGTGTGAGTGTGTCCATCGGCGCGACGACCACCCGGGTCCCCCGCACGTCGGCCACGCGGACGTGCGCCCCGCTGGGGATCGGCATGCCGTTTGTCGACTCGGCCCGCCACTCTTCGCGGTCGACGCGCACCAGGCCCAGCCCGCCGGCGCCGGGGATCGCCGTGAGGACGTGCCCCTCCTGGCCGAGCAACCTGCGGCTGCCGACCCCGGAGTCGGAGCCCTGCAGATCGAGCCGCCGGGACAGCGGGCGGAACGCGGCGAGCGTGGCCGCCGAGGCCACCACAAACGCCAGCCACTCGGCCCAGACCGGCAGCTCGAAGAACGCCAGAACCGCCGCCAACACCGCGCCGATGGCGAACGGCAACAAGATGAAGGATCCCGGGGTCACCATCTCGCCTACCGCGAACACGGACGCCGCGACCAACCACAACCAACCCCACGATTCCGAATCGTTCATCATGTTCCTTCCCGCCGAAAGGGGGTGGTACAACACCCTCCTTCACGAGAGTATCCGTGGTGTCGGGACATCCGCCCGGTGAGAGCTGCCATTTCCCGTCCGGCAGCCGGGTTCCATCGCCAATTCTCCGCCCGACCACGCACGCGGTACGGCGGGCACCGTGAGTGACCACGCAAGACTCCGGCGGAGCCGGGCGGAGGCGCCGGTAGCTTTGCCGCCGTGGCCGACCCGCGACTGTGCATCCTTTCCGTCCACGCCCACCCCGACGACGAGGCGTCGAAAGGCGCGGGCACGATCGCCCGTTACCACGCCGAGGGTGTGCGGACCGTCCTGGTCACCGCCACCGGTGGCGAGGCCGGCGACATCCTGAACCCGGCGATGGACCGGCCGGAGGTGCGGGCCGACCTGCCGACCGTGCGCCTGCGCGAGCTGGCCCGTGCCACCGAGATCATCGGCTACGACGTCGTCGAGCTGTTGGGCTACCGCGACTCGGGCATGCCCGAGACGCCCGAGAACGCCCACCCCGAAGCCTTCGCCAACGCCCCGTTCGACGAGGCCGTGGCGGGGCTGGTGGCCGTCATCCGCCGGGAGCGTCCCCAGGTGATCATCACCTACGGCGACGACCAGAGCCGGTATCCGCACCCCGACCACCTCCGCGTGCATGACATCTCGCTGCCCGCCTTCGAGCGGGCCGGCGACCCCGACGCCTACCCCGACGCGGGCGAGGCGTGGCAGCCGCTGAAGCTCTACTACTCCGTCTGGTCGCGCAAGCGCATCGAGCTCACCCACGCCCGGCTGCTCGAGCTCGGCCTCGAGTCGCCCTACGACGAGTCGTGGTTCGAGCGGCCCTGGGGCGACGACCGCATCACGACCAGCGTCGACATCAGCGGCTACACCGACGTCCGCATCGAGGCCCTGCTCGCCCACGAGACGCAGATCGACCCGACCTCGCCGTTCTGGTTCGCGCTGCCCCGCGAGGAGCAGGGCACCATCCACCCCTACGACGACTACGTGCTGGCCCGGTCGCTGGTCGACACCGAGCCGCCCGAGACCGACCTGTTCGCGGGCGTCCGTCGCCCCGTCCGCTCGTAGGCAGGCTCTCCGGTCAGCCCGTCCGTCGCCGGGCGACCGGTCGCGGCCGGGACGGCCGAGCAGGTGAGGCGCAACCAGGTCAACCACGCGGAGGGGGTGGGGCGTGGGCCCCACGCCCGGCGTGGGTTGTCGAGGCCCGCCCGCGTGGCCCGCACGACAGCCGCTGCGCCCGATGTTCGATCGCTGGCAGGATCGTGCGGGCATGGGCTCGCATCGCAGCGCAGCGGAGGAGGCGTCCGGCGGCGACGGCCGAGGCGCCAGGTCGCACGATGCGGCGACGGTCGGGGCGCCTTCGCCGACTGCGGCATCGCCGCCGGCGTCGCCGGACGAACCGATGGCCGACGCCCGCCCGGCGACGTCGTGGCCGGCGCCGCGCATCGCACCCGCCACCTACCCCGGCTCGGCCCCCGACCACCCGTACCTGCTGCTCGGTGACCGGGTGGTGCCGCTCGACGTGCGGCTCCGGGGCGACGTGCTGCGGGTCACGCTGGCGGACGGCACGCCGGTCGACGACGTGCTCCGCCGGGTCGGCGTGGCGCCGCTCGCCGAACGGGTGCCGATGGTCGCCTACGGGGCCAATCGCAGCCCGCACTCGCTGGCGCTCAAGTTCGCCCAGCACCCGGGCGCTGCCGAGGCGGCGGTGCCGGTGCTGGCAGGGACCGTCGGCGACGTCGACGTCGTGGGCGCCGCCCTGTCGTCGCAGGGCTTCTTCTACGCCGACCTGGCCGAGAGCCCGGGCACCCGCGTGTCGGTGTTGCTGACGCTGCTCGACGCCGTCCAGCTGGTGGCCATCCACGACTCGGAGCAGATCGGCCGGATCTACGACTGCGCCTGGCTCCCGGGCTTCGCGCTGACCGGCTCGGGGTCGGCGGACGCGGGTACGGCTGGCGCGGGCACGGGGGCGGACACGAGCGTGGGCGCGTGCACGAGCGTGGGTGCGGGTGCGGGGGCGGGCACGGGCGCTGGCGCTGCGGCCGGGCAGGCGCCGGCGCGGGCGCGGGCACGGCTAGGGCGGGTGCCGGGCCGCTCCGGGCGCTCGCCTACGTCGGGCGCCAGCCGGTGTTCGAGGTCCCGCCCGGCGCCGACGCCGGCGACGCCGGGAAGCCGCTTGCCTTCGCCGCCATCGCCGCGACGGGACGTACGTATCGAGCGCTGGGCCAGGTCGACCTGCTGGCCCGCGTGATCGGGTCCACCGGCGTGCTGGGACCGCTCGCCGACCTGGTCCGCACGGGTCGCGGCGCCGCCCCGGCGACCGTCGCCCACGAGCTCGTGCGCCTGGTGAACGGCCAGTGGTGGTATGCACACAACACCGGTGACACGCGCCGGCTCGGCGCCGCCGCCGAGGCCGAGCGCCTGGTAGCCGAGGCGGTGGCCGGCAGCCTCGCCACGACCTCGACGGCGCAGCGGTTGGGCGGGGCGGTCGTGGCAGCGGACGTCGCGTACGCTGCCGGACCCGAGATGCGCCTCGGGTGCCAGGTCGAGCTGCCCTGATCCGCCGACCGGCGCCAGCAGGAGGAATGATGGCCGGCTACCTGACCCCCGAGTGGATCGACGTGCGACGACGGGTACTCGTGGCGGCTGGGGGCGATGCCGTCGTGGGCCCCGGGGCCGGCGCGACGGCCGGCGACGGCGGGAACGACGGCGACGCTGACGGCGCTCCCGTCGGGCGCACAGCTCGTGTCCGCCGGGTGGTGACGGGGGCGCCCGGCGGCGACGTGGCCTACGACGACCTGGTTGTCGGTGGCCGGGTCGTGGGCAGCGAGCCGGTCGGTGGCGGGACCATGGTGACCGCCGACCTGGTGCTCACGTCGACCTACGCGGTCGCCGTGGCCATCGAGCGCGGCGACGTGAGCCCCGCCGTGGCCTACATGCAGGGCCGGCTCAAGGCCGAGGGCGACATGGGGACGCTCTACGCCGTCCTGGCGGCGGCGGGCGACGACGGCGGGCCGCTCGCGGAGCGGCTGCGGGCCGAGACCGAGTTCTGATCGCCGGACGAGCCGGTCGTCCCGGTCGTCGACGAGCCCCTGCCAGCAGCGGGCGCTTGATGACGCCCGCGGAGTTGCTCACGCCCCGTGAGACCCGCGCGGCAGCGGCGGACACCCACCGCCGCAGCTGGTGCCCGCTCGGCTCAGAGGCCGCGACGTTGCAGGTCGCGCAGGGCCCGGAAGCCGATGAGGTGGGCGCCGGCGCGGTCGAGCATCGTGCGCAGGCTGCTGTCGTGCACCACGAGGTCGTGGTCGTCGACACGGGCGCCCCAGTCCGAGGTGAGCGCCCGCAGCTCGGGCGTGTCGACCGCCGGCCGGACGTACAGCTCGGTGACGCCGGGGCGGAGGTCGTAGACGGCCCTCTCGATGGCGCGGCGGCTGCCGGTCTCGGGCGCGTGGAGGAGATGGTCGGTGAAGACGACGCCCTCCTCGGCGGCCAGGTCGCGGAACGGGAAGCCGATCGACCGCTCGGTCGACGCGCCCGAGAGCCGCAGTGGCAGGCCGAACTCGACGGCCAGGTCGAGGTAGACGTCGAAGAACTCGGGCTTGAGTTGCAGCGTGCCGAGGTGGCTGGCCAGGTGGCTCGCGTCGAAACCCCAGAGGATGGCGCGCTCGACCTGGGCCCGCAGCTCGCGCCGCACCTCGTCGAGGTCGGCGTGATCCCAGAGGTCGACGAGCGTGCGCGGGAAGCCGCCGTCGCCGTCGAGCAGGGAAGGGGCCTGGGTGATCGGGCCCCACCGGATCAACTCATGCTCGGCGTTCAGCGTGAGCTGCACGCCGACGTCCTCACCGCGGTAGCGAGCCGCAGCCTCGCGGGCCCACGGGCAGGGGACCATGAGCGAGGCGCTGGTGGCGATGCCGTCGCGGATCGCCTCGTAGACGCCGACGTTGGCGGCGTGGCTCGACCCGAGGCCCTCGCAGGTCACGATGACAAGCCGGTCGTCGGGGCGGTGACCCAGGCGTTCCGCGAGTGTGACCATCGTTGGCGAGACTACCGGGGCCGCATCGCCGATCCGGAGTGCACGGCCGGCGGACCGTCATCGGCCGCCGGGCGGGGGAGCGACGGGCACGTCGGCACCGCCGCACGCTGCCCACAGGCCGGCCCCGGCCGAGCGGGCCGTTCGCTCCGCGGCGTCGAACCGCAGCCGTTGCGCCGTGTTGGGCGGATACTCGCGGGCCTCCGCGTAGCCGTCCGCGACCTGCGCGAGGTTGAGGAACAGATCGTCGTCGGCCCGGTACGCGTAGGCGAGTAGTCGGTCGTAGGCGTCGCGGGGCTCGACGTCACGCTCGAGGCGCACCGGTGTGCCGGCCGGGAGCAGGTCGGCGAGGCGGTGCGAGGCCTCCGCGCCGTAGCACTCGACCGGGCGCCCCGGCGCGACGCTCTCGGGCGTATCGATGCCGATGAGGCGGACCCGTTCCTCGACGCCGCCGAGGTCGACGACCATCGTGTCGCCGTCGACGACGCGCACGACGGTGGCCCCACCGGGCCCGCTGCCCGGCCCGCCTCCCGTGCGGCCGCCCCCGCGACCCGGCAGGCCCGGTGGTCCGAGAACGGCGAGGAGGCCGACGGCCACCAGCACGGCGGCGACCCCGGCCGCGAGTCGGTACCTGCGAGACGTCGTGGCCTTGGCGACCGTGGACACAGGCGTGCGGGGTGGCGGAGACATGGGGCCCTCCGGAAGGCGCGGCTGTCGCTCGGGAAGCGGACGTGCCGCGAGGCCCACGGGGGGCGGGGCCGGCGCCGGACGACGGCCTCGGTGCCACGGTAGTCGGGGGGTGTGACAGGGACGTTCTGGCAGCGCTGGTCCGCTCCTGGCGAGCCGAGCGCTGCCAGAACGGCGGTCAGACCCGTTCGATGATCGTGCCGGTGCCGAGGCCGCCGCCGCAGCACATCGTGACGAGCGCCGTGTTCTTGTCCGCCCGCTCCAGCTCGTGCAACGCCTTGGTGAGCAGCACGGCGCCCGTGCCGCCGAGTGGGTGGCCGAGGGCGATGGCGCCGCCGTTCGGGTTGGTCCGCTCGAGGTCGGCGTCGAGCTCGCGCTGCCAGGCCAACACCACCGAGGCGAACGCCTCGTTGATCTCCACCAGGTCGATGTCCGACATCGCCATGCCCGTGCGGCCGAGCAGGCGCTGGGTCGCGTCGATCGGACCGGTGAGCATGAGGACGGGATCGACGCCGACCAGGCAGGTGTCGACGACTCGGGCGCGGGCCGTGAGACCGAGCTCGGCTGCCTTCTCGGCGGTCGCGATGAGCAGGGCCGCAGCACCGTCGCTGATCTGCGACGACGAGCCGGCCGTGTGCACGCCGTCGGGACGGGCAACGGGCTTGAGGCCGGCGAGGGCGTCGAGCGTCGTCTCGCGCAGGCCGCCGTCACGGGCGACGTGGTGGGTCGAGCCCGTGGGCTTGCCGTCCTCGTCGACGTCCGGGGCGTCGACCTCGACGATCTGGGATTCGAACCGGCTTTCGGCCCACGCCTGGGCCGCCCGCCGCTGCGAGGCGAGGCCGAACTCGTCGGCATCGCGCCGGGTGATGCCCCACTTCTCGGCGATGCGCTCGGCGCCCTCGAACTGCGACGTCATCTCGTACTGCGGGAAGTAGGTCTTGGGGATCGGCACGCCCAGCCCCAGCTTCTTCGACGAGTTCGACCCGATGGGGATGCGGGACATCAGCTCGACGCCGCACGCCACGGCCACGTCGACCACGCCCGAGGCGACCAGGCTGGTGGCCACGTTCGTCGCCTGCTGGGACGACCCACACTGGGTGTCGACCGTGGTGACGGCCGTGGTCTGGGGCAGCCCGGCGGTGAGCCAGGCGGTGCGCCCGACGTTGAAGGACTGCTCGCCCACCTGGCTGACGCAGCCGGTGACGACCTGCTCGACCGCGCGGGGGTCGATTCCCGAGCGCGTCACGACCTCGTTGAGTGCCGTGGCGAGCAGGTCGGCGGGGTGGACCGTGGACAGGTCACCGTTCCGGCGACCGATCGGCGTCCGGGCGGCTTCGACGATCACGACATCGGCCATGTACGCAGGGTACGGCGGCGGCGTTGCCTCGGCTAAACGATGTTCGGCCGGAGGGCGCCTCGCCCCCGGCCGCCGCTCAGCTCCTACGGCGGGGCTTGCGGTCGACGGCGTCGAGCACGAGGAGGAGCAGGGCGGCGCCCACGAACGCCACGAGGATGGACCCGAGGTCGAACTCGTCGAACGTGCTGGCCTCGTCGCCCGTGGCGAAGCGGAACAGCGCCCCGCCGAGTAGCGCCCCGATGATGCCGACGGCGATCGTGCCGAGGCACCCCCGCTTCTTCGACCTCGTGGCCATGCGCGCCAGGCCACCAGCGATCAACCCCACGAGTAGCCACCCGACGACGCCCACGCTGCGACGCTACCTCGGCGCACCTGCGGGTCGCCGTCGGCGTCGGCCGCTGGCACGACGCCTGCCCACCCGACGCAGGGCCCTGGGGGTACAGGCGGCGGGGGATCGCTCAGGCGGCGTCGGACCGGGAGGCCGGGCGGTTGGCGTGGCGGCGCAGGGAGAGCCGGGCGGCGTCGGCCGGGAGGGGACCGGTGGCGTCGTCGGCTGGGGCAGGCGTGCGAGCGGCCCGAGACGTCGAGGGGGCGGGGTCGGGCGCACCGAGACCCGCATGGGCAGCACCGGCGGCGGCGTGCGCGCCTGCCGGAGGGGACGTGGAAGAAGCAGCGGTCGCCGTCGCCAGCCGGCGCCGGGCGGCCTCTGCGATCGAACCGGGACGGGCGGCCGCACCGGGACCGGGGCCCGCGCCGGCGGCGACACGGCCGGCAGGCACCGGGTCGCCACCGGGAGGGTCTTGTGAGCGGGCCCGGCGACCGGCCGCCAGGGCCGCACGGGCTTCGGACAGCCCCCGGCGCCCGACCCGGCGCGTGCGCTCGTCGAGCCGCCAGTCGGGCTGGGTGTCGATGAGGGTGAGCTGCTTCGTCATGACCCCATCATCGTGAGGGGGTGTGACATTTTGGGCGTGCGAGCCGGCGGCGCCCGCGGACCGCCGATCAGCGGGGTGTGACGGCGTCCACCACGACGCTCACCAGGGCGTTGCCGGGGCCACCAGCGGCCACGGCCGCTCGCGCTCCACGACCCGGGCCAGGTCGAGCAGCACGGCGTCAGCGTGGTGGCGTCCGATGATTTGCATGCCCACAGGGAGGCCCTCGACCGGTTCAACAGGGATCGAGATCGCCGGGTTCCCCACGATGTTGGCGGGGATCGTGAGCGCGCCGTTGTTCTCGGGTCCCACCGAGCGGTCGCCGACCCGGGTGTTCAGCCCGATGTCGGCCGGGAACGCCACGTCGGGGTTCGTGGCGCAGATGACGAGGTCCACCTCGTCGAACAAGGCGGCCATGCGCTCGTTGGCCTCGATGCGCTGGGCCTCGACCCGGGCGGCGAGGTCGAGGTCGAACACCTGGGACGCCATGTCGAGTCCGAAGGCCATCTCGAGCGTCATGTCGTCCTTGCAGTCGGGCCAGCGGTCGCCGAGCAGGCGCCGGATCTGGGACAGGTTCGACATCGCCCACTCGTAGCCGAGGCCCGGCAGGCGGACGGGCACGTCGACGAACCGCAGGCCGGCGTCCGCCGCGAGGGCCTCGGCCGCTGCCCGCACCGACGCCTCCACCTCGGGGCGCAGCACGGCGTTGCCCAGGTCGGGGGCGATGACGACCCGCAGGCCGCGCAGGTCCTGGGTGTCGAGGTCACGCTCCCATCCCTCGACCCGGGGCAGGCTGTAGGGATCGCGGGCGTCGTAGCCGGCACACACGTCGTACCAGCGGGCCACGTCGCGCACCGACCGGGCCAGGCAGCCGATCACGACGGTCAGCGGCGCGATCTCGGTGCGCGGACCTCGGGGGATGCGGCCCGCCGTGCCCTTCATCCCCACCAGGCCGCAGAATCCGGCGGGGATGCGGATCGACCCGCCGCCGTCGCCCCCGGTGGCGATGGGTAGCAGCCCGCCCGCCACGGCCGCCGCCGATCCGCCCGACGACCCGCCGGCCGTGCGACCCTCCTGCCAAGGATTGTGCGTGACGCCGTGGAGCTTGGTCAGTGACACGTTGAGGCCGCCGAACTCGCTCGCCGTGGTCAGTCCCATCTTCGTCACGCCAGCGGCCTCGAGCCGGCTCACCATCGTGGAGGTGTGGGCGGCGGTCTCGTCCGCGAACACGAGGCTCGCCTCGGTGGCCGGCCATCCGGTGACCTGGTCGAGCTCCTTGATGCCGAGCGGCACGCCGCCGAACGGCAGCGCCACGTCGGCCCGATCGGCGGCCGCCACGGCGCCCTCACCGTCGACGAAGGCCAGCGCGTTCAGCCGGCTGGCGTCGATGGCGGCGAGCGAGGCTTCGACCTCGTCCGTGGGACTGCGCTGGCCGGAGCGGAACGCTTCTGTCAGCGAGCAGGCGTCCCCGGACCACGGTGTCGCACCCATGGCCGGCAGTCTGGCGGACCGGCGCCCGTCGCGGCAGCCGGGTGCGCGGACGACCACGCAGCGCCCCGGCCACGGAACGGTGTGCGTCGCCGGGACGGCTCCGCCGTACAGTCGCCCGGATGGACGCGCGGCGATGGCTCGGCCTGCAGCCCACCCACAACCCCATGCGCTGGGTCCTTCCCGTGACCCCGGGCATCTCCGCGGCGGGCCAGTTCCTCTTCGGCGGGTGCGCGCTGGGCGCCGCTATCGCCGCCATGGAGAACGTGACGGAGCGGCCGGTCGTGTGGGCCACGGCGCAGTACCTGTCCTACGCGACGCCACCGTCGATGCTGGACCTCGACGTCACGATCGCGGTGGCCGGCAACAGCATCACGCAGGCCCGGGTGGTGGGCCACGTGGCCGATACCGAGATCGTGACCGTCAACGCCGCGCTCGGTGACCGCAAGCTCGACGAGGAGGGCACATGGTCGGTGATGCCGGCCGTGCCGTCCCCCGAGGAGTGCCAGCCGCGCGGCCTACGGTCCCCGGGCACCGAGTCCATCATGAACCGCATCGACGTGCGCCTCGCCTCGGCCCGTGCCTGGGACGACCTCGACGGCGACCCGATGCCCGAGGGCCGCTCGGTGCTCTGGGCCCGGGTGCCCGACCTGCTCGAGCTGTCCTCGGCGGCGAGCCTGGCGATCCTCGGCGACTATGTGCCCTTCGGCATCGGCCAGGCGCTCGGCCGGGTCGGCGGCGGCAACAGCCTCGACAACACGCTGCGGGTCTACCGACTGGTGCCGACCGAGTGGGTGTTGCTCGACATCCGCATCCAGGCCGTTGCGCGGGGCTTCGGCCACGGCGTCGTGCACCAGTGGGCCCAGGACGGCGCGTTGCTCGCCACGGCCAGCCAGTCGACCATCGTCCGCCTCGGCATGCCCTGACCCGCGACAGCGCCGGACGGACCGTGACGGCGCACCGCCCCGTGCCGTGCCCTGATTCGAGGACGGGACGACGCGGGCACTCTGTGACAGCATCCCGTCATGGAGCGCTACGGCATGACCATCCCGTTCGACGGCGTCCCGCTGCACGCGCAGCGCGACTGGGTGGTCGAGCTGGCCGACCTGGGCTACACCGACGTCTGGTCGTCCGAGGCGAACGGTGCCGACGCGTTCACCCCGCTCACCCTCGCATCGGTGTGGGCGCCGTCCCTCCGCCTCGGCACGGCGATCGTGCCGGCATTCACCCGGGGTCCGGCCTGCTTGGCCCAGAGCGTCGGCTCCGTCGCCCAGGCCGCGCCGGGCCGTCTCGCCCTCGGGGTCGGCACGTCGTCGAACGTCATCGTCGAGGGCTGGAACGACATCCCCTTCGAGCGGCCCTACCAGCGCACCCGCGACATCGTCCGCTTCCTGCGCAAGGCGCTCACCGGCGAGAAGGTCACCGAGCAGTACGAGACGTTCTCGGTCCGCAGCTTCACGCTCGGTGTCGTCCCCGAGCAGCCTGTGCCGCTCCTGATCGCCGCCCTGCGCGAGGGCATGTTGCGCCTCGCCGGCCGCGAGGGCGACGGCGCGATCGTGAACTGGCTCTCCGCCGACGACGTCTCCACCGTGGTTCCCGTGGTGCAGGACGCCGCGGGTGGGGCCCCGCGCGAGGTCGTGGCCCGCATCTTCGTGGCCCCGACGGAGAACGGCGACGCCGTGCGGGCGATGGGGCGCTACGCCATCGCGGCCTACCTCAACGTGCCCGTCTACGCGGCGTTCCACGAGTGGCTCGGCCGGGGCGACCAGCTCGGCGACATGTGGCGGCTCTGGAAGGAGGGCGATCGGAAGGCCGCGCTGGCGGCCATCCCCGACTCGCTCGTCGACGACCTGATCGTGTGGGGATCGCCCGAGGACTGCCGCGGGCACATCGCTCGCTACGTCGCCAACGGCGTGACCACCCCCGCCCTCGCGCTGCTGCCGTTCGGCTACGACACACGCCAGGCGATACGCGATCTCGCACCCCGATGACAGCTCAGGGGGTGACACCAGGGTTCGTCCGGGGGTTATCCCCCTCGTGAAAGGCGATCGCCGTCCGTAGCGTGTTCGTCATGGTGGTGGGTGCGAGCCGGCGGGTCGGGACGGGGCGATGATCAGCCTCGACCTGCTCGCCGACCTGGCTGCGCTCGCCTACCTCGTCATCTTCGTGATGGCGGCGCTCGACGTGATGATCCCGATCCTGCCGAGCGAGACCGCGGTCGTGCTCGGCGGCGTGCTGGCGTGGCAGGGGCGCCTGAACCTCGGGGCCGTCGTGGTCGTGGCGGCCGCCGGCGCAATCCTCGGTGACCATCTCTCCTACGGCATCGGGCGCGGGACCGAGCGGCTGGGCCGGGCCGAGCGCCGCACCGCCAGCCGGAAGATCGACCGATTGCAGACCTGGGCCTCGCACAAGCTCGACAGGCACGGGCCGGTCGTGCTGATCGTGGCCCGCTTCATCCCCGGTGGGCGCACGGCCAGCACGTTCGTGAGCGGCAGGCTCGCCTACCCGCTGGCACGGTTCACCCCGGTCACAGTGCTGGCCGGCTTCCTGTGGGCGGGCTTCGGCTCGGCCCTCGGCTACCTGGGTGGCACCACGTTCCACGACAACACGCTGCTGGCCACGGCCCTCGGCGTGGCGGTCGGCGCGGCCGTGGCGGCGCTCGTCGAGCTGGTCATGTCGCGGGTCGGCCACAAACCGGCGGTCGAGGAGCCGCCGGACGACGCCAGCGGCGAGCTCGCCGCCTGACCACCGGGCACGCCGGCGGGACGCGGCGCCTCGTCGCCCGGACGCAGCCGACTCAGCGCGGCGTCGGCACCGGGGTCGGCACCGGGACCCGCTCACCGCCGCCCTCGGTCGGCGGCGTCCCGCCCCGCGCCAGGTCGATCAGCGCGACGAGCTCGGCGGCGTCGGGCCTGCCGGTCTCATCGCTCGTGGGCCCGCCGCCGCCGACCAGCTCGGCGGCCAGGCCCGCCAGGTCGTCGAACGTCGTGGCCCTCTCGACGGCCATTGGGTGCCGGCCGAGCAGCTCGGCGAGCGCCGCCACCGTGCCCGCCAGGCGCACGTCCGGGCTGGCCTCGTCGAACGAGGGAACGAGGTCGGCGGCGCGGAGCGGCACGGTCTGCTCGACGACCACACCGTCGCCCCCGCCAACCACCGGGCGGTGCCGGAGCGACACGGTGCCCAGCTCGTCGGGTCCGTCCGCCACCGGCCGCACCTCGTAGAGGGCGGTCACGCCGTGGCCGGCGCCCAGCTCGCCGGCATCGACGCCGTCGTGACGGAACTGCTCGTCGGAAGCGCCCGGCTCTCGTAGCCGACGAGCCGGTACGACTCGACCCCCGCGGGATCGAAGGTGACCTGGGCCTTCGCCTGCTCCGCCACGACGGTGAGCGTCGAGGTCAGTTCGCCGGTGAACAGGCGTTCCGCCTCGTCGTAGCTATCGACGTAGCTGTAGAAGCCGTCGCCCCGGTCGGCGAGCTGCTCCATCAGGTCGTCGTTGTAGTTGCCCATGCCATAGCCGACGGTCACCAGGCGGATGCCGTCCTCGCCCTCGCTGCCGATCAGCTCGGCAAGCTCGTCGGTGCCGGTCACGCCGGCGTTCGCGACGCCGTCCCGAGGCGAGGACCACCGTGTTGATCGCGGCGGGATCGAAGCTCTGCCGGGCCACCGGCGCCGTAGGCGACGGGTCACCGCGGTGAGCGCCAGGGCCACCGCCAGAGCCGCAGGGGATGCAGTGGATCGCATGCCGCCTGAGACGACGCCGGGGGCCAGCGCGGTTCCCCGCGGCGCGCTAATGGCAGTCATCACCACAGTTAGCAGCGGCGCCCTAGGGTCCCACCATGGGTGCAAGCGCGCTGGAGATGACCGACCGTCTGCTGCGAGGGGAGATCTCGGTCAGCCAGGTCAACCCCGTCGGCGGCGACGCCGCGCTCGACGAGGTGGCCCCGGGCGTGGCGTTCATCCCATCTTTCGGCAACATCGCGGCGTTCGCCGTCGACGATCGCCTGCTCCTCGTGGACACCGGCAACCAGATGCTCGCAGGCGCCAACCACGCCAAGGTCCGCGGCTGGACCGGCCTGCCGCTCGACACCGTCGTTTACACCCACGGCCACATCGACCACGTGTTCGGGGTCGGTCCCTACGAGGCCGAGGCGGATTCCGACGGGCGCCCCGGCCCGCGGGTCGTGGCGCACGAACGGGTGCCGGCGCGCTTCGACCGCTACCGGCTTACCGCCGGTTACAACGGCGTCATCAACGCCCGGCAGTTCCAGATGCCGGCGTTCCGGTGGCCGACCGACTACCGCTACCCCGACGACACCTACACCGGCCAGGCGGTGCTCGACGTCGGAGGCGAGCGATTCGAGCTGCACCACGGCATGGGCGAAACCGACGACGCCACCTGGGTGTGGCAACCCGACCGCAAGCTGCTCTGCACCGGGGACATGTTCATCTGGGCGAGCCCGAACTGCGGCAACCCCCAGAAGGTGCAGCGCTACCCCCGCGAGTGGGCGGTGGCGCTGCGGGCGATGGCGGCGCTCGGGGCCGAGCTCATGCTCCCGGGCCACGGCTGGCCGATCGCCGGGGCGCCGATGATCGAGCGGGCGCTGACAGAGGCCGCCGACCTCCTCGACGACCTCGTCGACCAGACCCTGGCGCTCATGAACGACGGCGCCCGCCTCGACGACATCGTCCACGCCGTGCGGGCGCCCGCCGACCTGCTGGAGCGGCCGTACCTGCGGCCGGTCTACGACGAGCCCGAGTTCGTCGTGCGCAGCGTGTGGCGGCTCTACGGCGGCTGGTACGACGGCAACCCGGCGCGGCTCAAGCCGGCCCCCGACGCGGCGCTGGCCGCCGAGTTGGCGGCGCTGGCCGGTGGCGCGGGGCGGCTGGCCGAGCGGGCCGCCGAGCTGGCGGCCGCCGGCGACCTGCGCTTGGCGGGCCATCTCGCCGAGATGGCGGCCCAGGCCTCGCCGAACGACGCCGGCGTGCACCGGGTGCGGGCCGAGGTGTTCGGCCGCCGGGCCTCCGAGGAGCTCTCGACGATGTCGCGGGGCGTGTTCGCCTGGGCAGCAAGCGAGTCGCGGGCGGCCGCCGGGCCGGACGGCGACGGGTCCAGCGCCGGCGCCAGCCCCAGCCCGGGCTGAGCCGGCACCGGCGCGGCCGCTCGGGCGGGGCGATGCGGGAGCGGAAGGTTCCCTCGGCCCGGCCCCGTTCTGGCAGCGCTCATACGGCCATGGCGTCATGAGAGACGCCAGAACGGCGGTACGGGTGTGCGGCGGCGCGGGTTGCGGCGGTGCGCGCATGCGCTGGTGCGGGGAGGCGGCGACCGGGACGGGGAGCGCATGCGCTGGTGAGGCGGCGCGCGCGTGCTGGGGCGGGGGTTGCGGCGGTGCGGGCGTGCGGCGGTGCGGGCGTGCGGCGGTGCGGC
>DATHAO010000002.1:0-86664 GCA_035296625.1 Acidimicrobiales bacterium
GATCACGTGCTGGCGCTCGCCCTCGGGCCGGCGCCGAAGCCGTCCGACGACGTCGTCGCGCGCGTCCCCGACGAGCCGCACCCAGCTTGACCGTGCTGCTCGCCATCCGCCGGTTCCGCACCGCCTGACACCCCGCACACGTTCACACCGACGGACTCGCACCGTCGGTCACCGCACGAGGCCGGGGCGTACGCCCCGGCCTCGTCGCGTCCGTCCTCCAGCGGCCCGTGTCAGCCGCCCGTGGCGGCGGCGATGACCACCTCGGCCAGCTCGGGGCGGCAGATGAGCAGGTCCGGTAGGTAGGTGTCGGCCCGGTTGTAGAGGAGCGGCGAGCCGTCGAGCCGGGACGCGTGCAGGCCGGCGGCCCGGGCGACGGCCACGGGGGCGGCGGAGTCCCACTCGTACTGGCCACCGCTGTGCGGGTAGACCTCGGCATCGCCCAGCACGACCGCCATCGCCTTGGCGCCGGCCGACCCGAGCGGCACGAGCTCGCCGCCGAGGGCCTCGGCCACCCGCGCGGCGGCCGCCGGCGGGCGTGACCGGCTGACCAGGACTCGGGCCGGTCCGCCGTCCGCCCGGGCCGGCGGGGGCGGCGGCGCCGGGCGGGTCGCGAGCGTGAGGTCGCTGGCGGGCAGGGCCACGGCCCCGACCACCGGGTCGCCGTCGACGGCCAGCGCCACGTGCACGGCCCAGTCGGTGCGGGGCACCTCGCCGAACTCGCGGGTGCCGTCGAGCGGGTCGACGATCCACACGCGGGGCCGGGACAGGCGGCCGGGGTCGTCGCGGCCCTCCTCGGAGAGCACCGCGTCGTCCGGCCGCTCGGTGGCCAGCCGCTCGACCAGCAGGCGGTGGGCGGCGGCGTCGCCCTCGTCGCCCAGAAGCCGGCCGGTGACGCCCCGGGCCACCATGCGGGAGCGCAGCTCGACGAGCAGGCGCCCGGCCTCGGTGGCGAGGCGGGCCGCCAAAGCGTGGTCGTCGTCGGTCGCGGGGCCGCCACGGGCCGCGCTGGGCGCTGCCATGGGTCCCTTGCTTAGCAGCGCCCGCGGATTGCTTACCCGACAGGTCGGGATTTAGCCTGGGCGCTCACATGTCCACGACGACCTATGAGCTGACGCACCTCCAGACCCTGGAGGCGGAGGCGATCCACATCATCCGCGAGGTGGCGGCCGAGTTCGAGCGTCCCGTCCTGCTGTTCTCGGGCGGCAAGGACTCAGCCGTGATGCTGCACCTGGCGGTGAAGGCGTTCGCCCCGGCCAAGCTGCCGTTCCCCGTCATGCACGTCGACACCGGGCACAACTTCCCCGAGGTGCTGGCCTACCGAGACCGCCGCGTGGCCGAGCTGGGCATCCGGCTGGTTGTGGCGAGCGTGCAGGACGCGATCGACGCCGGCAAGGTCGTCGAGCACACGGGCGTCGGCGCCAGCCGCAACCGGCTCCAGACCGTGTCGCTGCTCGAGGCCATCGAGAAGCACCGCTTCGACGCCGTGTTCGGGGGCGCCCGCCGCGACGAGGAGAAAGCCCGGGCCAAGGAGCGGGTGTTCAGCTTCCGCGACGACTTCGGCCAGTGGGACCCGAAGAACCAGCGCCCCGAGCTGTGGAACCTCTACAACGGGCGCCACAAGAAGGGCGAGCACATCCGGGTGTTCCCGCTGTCCAACTGGACCGAGCTCGACGTCTGGCAGTACATCGCCGCGGAGGGCGTCGACCTGCCGTCGATCTACTTCGCCCACCGGCGCAGGGTGTTCCAGCGCGACGGCATGTGGCTGGCCGAGACGCCGTGGACCACCACGGTCGACAGCGAGGAGATCGAGGAACGCACCGTCCGCTTCCGCACCGTCGGCGACGCCACCTGCACCGGCGCCGTCGAGTCGTCGGCCGCCGACCTCGATGCCATCGTCCAGGAGACGGCCGTGACCCGCCTGACCGAGCGGGGCGCAACCCGGGCCGACGACCGCATCAGCGAGGCCGGCATGGAAGACCGCAAACGCGAGGGCTACTTCTGATGGAGCTGCTCCGGTTCGCCACGGCGGGGTCGGTCGACGACGGCAAGTCGACGCTGATCGGCCGGCTCCTCTACGACTCGAAGGCCATCTTCGAGGACCAGCTCGAGTCGGTCGAGCGTACGAGCGCCGAGCGGGGCGACGTGCACACGAACCTGGCGCTCCTCACCGACGGACTCCGTGCCGAACGCGAGCAGGGCATCACGATCGACGTCGCCTACCGCTACTTCGCCACACCGCGACGGAAGTTCATCATCGCCGACACCCCCGGGCACATCCAGTACACGCGCAACATGGTCACCGGCGCCTCGACCGCCGACCTGGCGCTCGTGCTGATCGACGCCCGAAAGGGCGTGATCGAGCAATCGCGGCGCCACGCGTTCCTGGCGTCGCTGCTGGGCATCCCGCACCTGGTGGTCTGCATCAACAAGATGGACCTCGTCGACTGGTCGCAGGAGCGCTTCGACGAGATCAAGGCCGAGTTCCGGTCCTTCGCCATGAAGCTCGACGTCCACGACCTCACGTTCGTGCCCGTCTCCGCGCTGCTCGGCGACAACGTGGTCGACCGGTCGGTGAACATGCCCTGGTACGACGGCTCGTCGCTCCTCCACCTGCTGGAGGAGACCCATATCGCCAGCGACCGCAACCTCATCGACGCGCGGTTCCCGGTGCAGTACGTCATCCGCCCGCAGGACCAGACGAGCGAGCTGCACGACTACCGCGGCTACGCCGGCACGATGGCCGGCGGGGTGCTGAAGCCAGGGGACCGGGTCGTGGTGCTGCCGTCCGGGTTCGCCTCCACGATCGCCGCCATCGACACGGCGGACGGGCCGGTCGAGGAGGCGTTCGCCCCCATGGCGGTGACGATGCGCCTGACCGACGACATCGACGTGTCGCGTGGCGACATGATCTGCCGCGACCGCAACCGGCCCCACGTCGGCCAGGACATCGAGGCCTCGGTCAGCTGGCTCACGAACGACACCCAGCTGCGCACGGGGTCCAAGCTGGCGATCAAGCACACGACCCGCTGGGGGCGGGCGTTGGTGAAGGACCTGCAGTACCGCCTCGACATCAACACGCTGCACCGCGACGAGTCGGCGGCGGCGCTCGGGCTCAACGAGATCGGCCGGGTGCGGCTGCGCACGACCGTGCCGCTGTTCTACGACGAGTACCGGCGCAACCGGGCGACCGGCAGCTTCATCCTGGTCGACGAGTCGTCGAACACGACCGTGGGCGCCGGGATGATCCTCGGTCCCACCGACGTCTCGTGAGCGGGTCGTGAGCGGCGACGTCGTCTGGCACACCGGAGGCGTCGGGCGCGCCGACCGGCCCCACCGGGGCGCGACGGTGTGGCTGACCGGGCTGTCCGGTTCGGGCAAGTCGACGGTGGCCGTCGAGGTCGAGCGGGCGCTGGTGGCCACCGGCCGCGCCGCCTACCTGCTCGACGGCGACAACCTTCGCCATGGGCTCAACGCCGACCTCGGCTTCTCGGCGGCCGATCGCACCGAGAACATCCGTCGGGTGGGCGAGGTGGCCCGCCTGTTCGCCGACGCTGGCGTGGTGGCGCTCGTGCCCGTGATCAGCCCGTACGCCGCCGACCGCGACCGGGCCCGGGGGATCCACGACGCGGTCGGGCTGCCGTTCGTCGAGGTGTTCGTCGACACGCCCCTCGCCGTGTGCGAGGCGCGTGACCCCAAGGGGCTCTACGCCAAGGCGCGAGCCGGCGAGATCCGGGGGTTCACGGGGATCGGCGACCCCTACGAGGCGCCGGCCGACCCCGACCTGCGCCTGACACCGCACGACGGCGACGCGGTCGCCCAGGCCGACCTGGTGCTCGCAGCGCTGGCCAAGCTCACGGGTTGAGGTCACGGACCTGCCCTGAGGTGGCCCGAGCGTCGGACGCCCGGCGCCCGGTCCGACCGCGAGCGCACGCCGGGTCACCGGTTCGCCCTCGAGCGCACGCCGGGTCAGAGGCGGCGCTCGAGGACCAGCTCGTCGCGCAGCGGGATGCCGCACCGGCCGTCCCGGGGGATCTCGGGCTTGTGCTCGCGGGCATCGTCGATCGCGCCGGCGTGCAGCTCGACCAGCCGGAAGGCGTGGCGCTGGTAGAGGCGCAGGGCGTCGAGGTTGTCGTTCGTCGTGACGAGCCACAGGTGATGCGTGCCGTGCTTGCGGCCGGCTGCCGCCACCCACTCGAGGAGCACGCCGCCGATGCCGTGGCCGCGGTGCCCGGCCGCCACGGCGAGGACGGCGAGCTCGGCGCGGGGCCGCTCGGCGGTCCACGTGGCGAGGCCGATCAGCTCGTCGCCGCCCCACGCGCCGAAGCCCGGGAGGCCGAGCACGTCGTGCTCCTCCCCGAGGCGCCGCTGCCGCCGGCCAGCCACGGCGGCGTCCAGCAGATTTTCGGCCGCCGGCACGTCGTCGTAGACGAGCGGTCGCACCACCACCCGGATCACGTCGCCGGCACCGGCCCCGGCCGCGCCCCGCCTGGGGCCGCCGTCCCCGCTCGGCTCATCGCCCGCCTGGTCGCCCCGCCGCCGGCTCAGCGCCATCCGCGTGAGCCGGCCCCGTCCCGTCCCCATCCCTGCGACGCTAACGGCCGCACCCGTTCGGCCACAGCTTGCACTCTCATGCACTCTCGTGATGTGACGCTCCCAGCTCGCGGTGCGACCGGCTGGCGTCCGGGTGTGCGATCTGCTCCCTCGACCGCGGGCGACAGCGGCCAAGATGGCGCGGTGAGCGCACACGACGAACTGATCGCCCTGGCCGACGAGTACTGGGACGCCTCGATGGAGGCGTCGCCGACGACGGCCACCCTGCTGGGCGACCGCCGGTTCGACGACCGGATCGAGGACGTGTCGGCCGAGGCCGACGAGCGGCTCCGGACGCGGTGGACCGACCTCCTGGGGCGCGTCGACGCCGTCGACCCGTCCGGGCTCGACGCCGGCGACCGGGTGACCCGCAGCCTCCTGCGGGTGGAACTGGCACGCGGGGCCCAGGCGCTGGAGCATCGCCTCACCGAGATGCGGTCCGAGCAGATGGACGGCATACACGCCGATCTGCTCACCTCCGCTCCCGAGGTCAACGCCCCGACGCCCGAGAGCGCGGAGAAGCTGGTCGAGCGCCACCGCCGGATCGGCACGCTGCTCGACCAGGCGGCCGAGCGGTTCCGAGCCGGCCTCGCTGCCGGCCGGACGCCCGCCCGGCTCACGATCGAGCGGTCGTTGCACCAGATCGACGGGTACCTGAGGTCAGACCTGTCCACCGACCCCTTCGTCGCCCTGGCCGGCCCCGAGCACTGGGATGGCGAGGTGGCGTGGCGCGCCACGCTCACCGACGTGGCCCGGGACCGCATCCGCCCGGCGTTCCAGCGTTACCGCGACGTGCTGGCCGACGAGCTTCTGCCCGTGTCCCGCCCCGACGACCGCTGCGGCCTCTCATGGCTCGGCGAGGACGGCGCCCACCTCTACCGCAGCCTGATCGCCGAGCACACGACGCTCGACGACATGACCGCCGAGGCGATCCACGAGACGGGCCTCGAGGAGCTCGACCGCCTGGCCGGCGAGTACGCGGAGGTGGGCGGCCGGCTGTTCGGCACCCACGACCAGGCCGAGGTCTTCGACCGGCTGCGGGGCGACCCCGCCCTTCGCTACGGCGACGGGAACCAGATCATGGACGACGCGCGCCGATTCATGGCCAGGGCGACGGGCGTGATGGGGGAGTGGTTCGGGCGGCTGCCGGCCTCGCCGTGCGCCATCAAGCCGATTCCCGACTTCTTGGCCGCCGACGCGCCCGCCGGCTACTACTTCCCGCCGGCCGCCGACGGCTCGCGGCCCGGCGCGTACTTCGCGAACCTGCACGAGCCGGGCGAGCGCAACCGCTTCGAGACGGCGTCGGTCGTCTACCACGAGGCCATCCCCGGCCATCACCTGCAGCTCACGATCGCCAACGAGCTCGACCACGTGCCCCGGTTCCAGCGCTTGTCGTTCGGCAACACCGCCTTCGTCGAGGGGTGGGCGCTCTACACCGAGCGCCTCGCCGACGAGATGGGCCTCTACCACGACGACCTCGAGCGGATCGGCATGCTGGCGGGCGACTCGTGGCGGTCGTGCCGCCTCGTCGTCGACACCGGCCTGCACACGCTCGGCTGGAGCCGCCAGCGGGCGATCGATTTCATGGTGGCGAACGCCCCGGTCGGGGTCGACGAGATCACGACCGAGGTCGACCGCTACGTCGCCATCCCCGGCCAGGCACTCAGCTACAAGGTCGGCCAGCTCGAGATCCAGCGGCTGCGGCGCGCGGCGGAGGCCGACGCGGACGGCGGCTTCGACATCCGGTCGTTCCACGACGCCGTGCTCGGGTCAGGGTCGGTGAGCCTGCCCGTGCTGCGCGAGCTGGTGGGCGCCGAGTAGGGGCTCAGCGCGACAGCGGCTTGTACTTGATGCGGTGCGGCTGGTCGGCCTCGGCGCCGAGCTCCTTGCGACGCCACGCCTCGTACTCGCTGAAGTTGCCCTCGAACCACCGCACCTGGCTGTCGCCCTCGAAGGCCAGGATGTGGGTGGCGACGCGGTCGAGGAACCAGCGGTCGTGGCTGATCACCACGGCGCAGCCGGGGAACGCCTCGAGCGCGTCCTCGAGGGCCCGCAGGGTGTCGACGTCGAGGTCGTTGGTCGGCTCGTCGAGCAGGAGCACGTTGCCGCCCCGGCGCAGCACCTTGGCCAGGTGCACGCGGTTGCGCTCGCCGCCCGACATCACGCCGACCGGCTTCTGCTGGTCGGAGCCCCGAAAGTTGAACGACGCCACGTAGGCCCGCCCGTTCACCTCTCGGGCGCCGAGCTTGAGCAGGTCGTTTCCGTCGGTGATCTCCTCGTAGACCGTCCTCGCGTCGTCGAGCGACTCGCGGGACTGGTCGACGTAGGCCAGGTCGACCGAGGAGCCGATCGTGATCGTGCCGGCGTCGGGTTCCTCGGCGCCGGTGAGCATGCGAAAGAGCGTGGTCTTGCCGGCGCCGTTCGGCCCGATGATGCCGACGATGCCGGCCGGGGGCAACGAGAAGTCGAGCGAGTCGATGAGCAGGCGGTCGCCGTAGCCCTTGGACAGGCCGGCCACCTCGATGACCTGGTCGCCGAGGTGCGGACCGGGCGGGATGTGGATCTGCAGTCGGTCGGGACCGCGCTCGGCCGCCTCGGCCTCGGCCTGCAGCTTCTCGTAGGCGGCCAGGCGGGCCTTGCCCTTGGCCTGGCGGGCCCTGGGCGCCATGCGCACCCACTCGAGCTCGCGGTCGAGCGTGCGCTTGCGGACCGAGTCGGCCTTCTCCTCCTGCTCGAGGCGCCTGCGCTTCTGCTCGAGCCACCCCGAGTAGTTGCCCTCGTAGGGCATGCCCCGGCCCCGGTCGAGCTCGAGGATCCAGCCCGCGACGTTGTCGAGGAAGTAGCGGTCGTGGGTGATGGCCACGACCGTGCCGGAGTAGTCGCGCAGGAACCGCTCGAGCCAGGCCACCGACTCGGCGTCGAGGTGGTTCGTGGGCTCGTCGAGCAGCAGCAGGTCGGGCCGCGACAGCAGGAGGCGGCACAGCGCCACGCGGCGCCGCTCGCCGCCGGACAGGTTCGCCACCGCGGCGTCGCCCGGAGGGAGGCGCAGCGCGTCCATGGCGATCTCGATCGTGCGGGACAGGTCCCAGGCGCCGGCGGCCTCGATCTTGGCCTCGAGGTCGGCCTGGCGGGCGCCGAGCTTCTCGTAGTCGGCCTCGGGATCGGCCCAGCCGGCCATGACCTCGTCGTACTCGGTCAACAGGGCGGAGACCTGGCCGACGCCATCCATGACGTTGCCGGTCACGTCCTTGGACTCGTCGAGGTGGGGCTCCTGCTCGAGAAGGCCGACCGAGAATCCGGGGGAGAGGCGGGCCTCGCCGGAGTAGCCCTCGTCGGCGCCGGCCATGACGCGCAGGAGGGACGACTTGCCGGAGCCGTTGGCCCCGAGGACGCCGATCTTGGCGCCCGGGTAGAAGGACAGGGAGACGTCTCTCAGCACCTCGCGGTCGGGCGGGTGGAAGCGACTCACCTTCCGCATGGTGAAGATGAACTGGGCGCTCATGGGGCGCGACGGTACAGGCGGCGGGCCGCCGCCCCGAACCCGGCCCACATGCTCCGCGGGAGTGCTTCGGCGGGCCCCTCAGGCGGGACGGACCGACAGGATGGCATCGAGGGGCACGACGACGTCGGTGTCGTCGACCACGAACCACGCGCTCCCCTTGACGCAGGACAGCAGCGTGCCGCGCAGCGTGCGGGAGGCGGTGCGGGCCACCACCGCCGTGCCCAGGAACGGGCGCAGCAGACGGTCGGTCACGGGGACGGGCTCTGTGGGGGAGGGGCTCACGGTGGACGGGCTCATTGCTCGCCTCCTACGCCTACGGGATCACCCATCTGTGATCACCATCGTTCTTACTTCGTCGCCGTATCCCGGGCGCGGATGCATCTCCCGGGCGTCATCGAGGTGTCACGCGGCGCCTTCGGACCGCGTTCGAGGGCCTGTCCCGGCCGGTACGATCGGTTGCCGTGGGTGACGAAACGAGATCGCCGAACACTCTCGGTCCCAACGCCTGGCTCGTCGACGAGATGTACGAGCAGTACCTGGCCGAGCCCACCTCGGTCAGCGAGAGCTGGCGCGAGTTCTTCGCCGACTACAGGCGCGAGATCGACCACCAGCCCGCCGCGGCCGCCGCCAACCGGTCGGCCCCCGCGAGCCCGCCGTCCACCGCTGCGACCGCCCCGGCAACGACCAACGGCTCGGCGCTCGCCGCCCCTCCCGGCCGCACCGCCGCGCCCGGCACGAACGGCACCGATGACGCCCCCGCCGCCGCGCCCCCGGCGCCCGCGGCGCCGGCCCCGTCAGCGCGGCCGGCGGCCACGGCGGCGCTCGCCACGCCCAAGGCCGCCCCGGCCACCGACCAGCCGGGCGAGCCCCTCCGGGGCGCGGCCGCCCGCATCGTGGCGAACATGGAGGCGAGCCTCGGCGTCCCCACCGCCACGAGCTTCCGTGACGTGCCGGCCAAGCTGCTCGAGGTCAACCGCCGGGTCATCAACGGCTACCTGGGCCGCACCAAGGCCGGCAAGGTCAGCTTCACGCACATCATCGGCTATGCCATCGTCCGCGCCATCGCCGACGACGTGCCGGTGATGAGCTCGTCCTACGTCGAGGGAACCGACGGCAAGCCGCGCGTCGTGCGCCACGAGCACGTCAGCCTGGGCCTCGCGGTCGACGTCGAGAAGCCCGACGGCAGCCGCACGCTGCTGGTGCCCGTGGTGAAGGACGCCGACACCATGGACTTCCGCGGGTTCTGGGGCAGCTACGACGACCTCATCCGCAAGGTGCGGTCGAACAAGCTCAGCCCCGACGACTTCGCCGGCGCCACCGTCACCCTCACGAACCCCGGCACGATCGGCACCGTCCAGTCGGTGCCCCGGCTCATGCCCGGCCAGGGCGTCATCGTCGGCGTCGGCGCCCTCGACTACCCCGCCGAATGGCGGGGTGCCGACCCGGTCATGCTCGCCGATCTGGGCGCCTCCAAGGTCATCACGGTCACCTCGACCTACGACCACCGCATCATCCAGGGCGCCGAGTCGGGCCTGTTCCTCAAGCGGGTCGAGGAGCTGCTGCTCGGGGCCGACGGGTTCTACGACGACATCTTCATGAGCCTGGGCGTGCCCTACGAGGCGATCAAGTGGCGCCGCGACGTCAACCCGATCGACCACACCCAGACCATGCTCGAGAAGCAGATGGCGGTGTCGACGCTGATCCGGGTGTACCGGGTCCGCGGCCACCTCATCGCCGACCTCGACCCGCTGCGCTGGAAGGAGTCCCGCATGGCGCCGGAGCTCGATCCGGCGATCTACGGGCTCACGATCTGGGACCTCGACCGCGAGTTCCTCACCGGCGACCTCGTCGCCGACGACAGGCTGCGGCTGTCCGACATCCTCAAGGTGCTGCGCGACGCCTACTGCCGCACGGCGGGCATCGAGTACATGCACATCCAGGACCTCGACGAGCAGCACTGGATCCAGTCCCAGGTCGAAGGCGTGCCGAACGACCTCGACACCGAGGACCAGCGCCACATCCTCGGCCGGCTCAACGCCGCGGAGGCGTTCGAGAAGTTCCTCGGCACGAAGTGGGTGGGCCAGAAACGATTCGGCCTAGAGGGTGGCGAGAGCCTGATCCCGATCCTCGACACGATCCTCGAGGCTGCCGCCGACGAGGGCCTCGATGGCGCGGTCATGGGAATGGCCCACCGGGGCCGGCTCAACGTGCTCGCCAACATCGTGGGCAAGTCCTACGACCAGATCTTCAAGGACTTCGAGGGCGTCCCCGACCCCACCGCCGTGCAGGGCTCGGGCGACGTGAAGTACCACCTCGGCCAGAAGGGCAAGTTCCAGAGCCGCAAGGGCCACGAGATCGGCGTCGAGCTGGCGGCGAACCCCAGCCACCTCGAGGCGGTCGACCCCATCGTCGTCGGCATGGCGCGGGCCAGGCAGGACCAGATCAACGACCCCGAGGCGTTCTCGGTGCTGCCGATCCTGATCCACGGCGATGCCGCGTTCGCCGGCCAGGGCGTCGTCGCCGAGACGCTCAACATGAGCGACGTCAAGGGCTACCGGGTGGGGGGCACGATCCACGTCGTGGTGAACAACCAGATCGGGTTCACGACCACCCCCGAGGCCGCCCGGTCGGGCATCTACGCCACCGACGCCGCCAAGATGGTGCAGGCGCCCATCCTGCACGTCAACGGCGACGATCCCGAGGCCTGCGTGCGGGTCGCCCGCCTGGCCTGGGCCTACCGCCAACGGTTCCACAAGGACGTCGTCATCGACCTCGTCTGCTACCGCCGCCACGGCCACAACGAGGGCGACGACCCCAGCTACACCCAGCCCCTGATGTACGCCAAGATCGACACGCGGCGGTCGGTGCGCAAGCTGTTCACCGAGTCGCTCGTGAGGCGGGGCCAACTGTCGCTCGACGAGGCCGAGCAGGCGCTCGACGACTTCCAGAAGCGCCTGCAGCAGGCCCTCGACGAGACCCGCCAATCGGCCCCTCCCGCCAGCCACCGCGCCGCCGAGCCGCCGCCGCCGATCGGCGTGCTGCCGCACGTCGACACCGGCGTCGACCGCACCACGCTCGACCGCATCTACGACACGCTGGGCGGCTGGCCCGAGAACTTCCACGTCCACCCCAAGCTGGTCCGCCAGTTCCAGACCCGCGACAAGATGGTCCGCAGCGAGGGCGAGGTCGACTGGGCCACGGCCGAGGCGCTGGCGTTCGGCTCGCTGCTCATCGAGGGCACCGACATCCGCCTCGCCGGGCAGGACTCCCGGCGCGGCACGTTCAGCCAGCGCCACGCGGTCCTCGTCGACCACAACGACGGCCGGGAGTGGGCCCCGCTCGCCCACCTGGCGCCCGACCAGGGCAAGTTCTGGATCTACGACTCGCTGCTCAGCGAGTACGCGGCCCTCGGCTTCGAATACGGCTACTCGGTCGCCAACAAGGACGCCCTCGTCCTGTGGGAGGCGCAGTTCGGCGACTTCGTCAACGGCGCGATGACGATCATCGACCAGTACCTCGTGGCCGCCGAGGACAAGTGGGGCCAGACCTCCGGGCTCGTGCTGCTGCTACCGCACGGCTACGAGGGGCAGGGCGCCGAGCACTCCTCGGCCCGGATCGAGCGCTTCCTCACCCTGTGCGCCGAGGACAACATCCAGGTGGCGAACGCCAGCACGGCGGCCCAGTACTTCCACCTCCTCCGCCGCCAGATGCACCGCGACGTGCGCAAGCCGCTCGTGATCTTCACGCCCAAGTCGCTGCTGCGGGCGCGTCCGGCCCGCTCCCGGATCGACGACCTCACCCGAGGCTCCTTCGAGGAGGTGCTCGACGACCCGTTCGTCGACGATCCCGAGGGCGTGCGGCGCATCGTGCTGTGCTCGGGCAAGATCGGCCAGGAGGCTATCGTCGAGCGCGAGAAGCGGGGCGACGTGCTGGCGGCGATCGTGCGGGTCGAGCAGCTCTACCCCTGGCCGTACGACCGCCTCGACGAGGTGGTGGCCCGCTACCCCAACGCGAACCACATCGTGTGGTTGCAGGAAGAGCCGTCGAACATGGCCGGTTGGGCCTTCGCCCAGGACCGGCTGTGGGAGCGGTTCGCCGACACGCACCGCATCACCCGGGTCAGCCGTTTCGAGTCGGGCAGCCCGGCCACCGGCTCGCACGCCATCCACGTGCAGGAGCAGGAAGCCATCCTGGACCTGGCGCTCAGCACCGACTGACCGACGACGCCCCGAGCATCCGCTGGTCAGGGCCGCCCTCCGGGGCGGCCGTGACGCGTCGGCACGCCCGTCGCCACCGTTCGGTGTGACGTGTGCCACCGACATTCGGACGTCCGAGTACTACAGTGTCAGGCAACGCCGAGATAACCGCTGTTATCCGCTTGTGGAGGGGATGCATGGCCATCGACGACTACCAGGCCAACGCCGAGATCATCGGGCGCCACGAGATCAACGACCTCGAGGCGATCCTGTCGGTGACGAACACCGACGTGACCTCCGCCATCCACACCGTGGCCGACAACGCGGACGCCATCTTCACGTGGGACTACGAGAAGGGGCACCGCCCCGCTCTCAACAAGCTCTACGAGAAGGCCAAGCACGCGCAGTGGAACGGCGAGACCGACCTGCCGTGGGAGACCGAGGTCGACCTCGAGAAGAACGCGGCGCTCGCCCGCCTGCAGTGGGCAGAGCTGGAGCGCGACGTCACCGGCACCCCGCTCGAGCACTTCACCGAGGACGACTTCATCCGCCTCGCCATCGAGTCCGACAACTGGACGCTGTCGCAGTTCATGCACGGGGAGCAGGGCGCGCTGCTGTGCACGGCCAAGATCGTCGAGACCGTCCCGTGGATCGACGCCAAGTACTACGCGTCGACCCAGGTGATGGACGAGGCCCGCCACGTCGAGGTGTTCGCCAAGTACCTCGACGAGAAGCACGAGGGCCACTATCCGATCAACGCCCACCTGAAGATGCTGCTCGACGACATCATCAACGACAGCCGGTGGGACATGACCTACCTGGGCATGCAGATCATGGTGGAAGGCCTCGCGCTCGCTGCGTTCGGCTTCATGCGAGAGATGTCACCCGACCCGCTGCTCAAGCAGCTGCTCCGCTACGTCATGGCCGACGAGGCCCGTCACGTGGCCTTCGGCGTGCTGTCGCTCAAGGAGTACTACACCGAGCTGTCGACCCCCGAGCTCCGCGACCGCCAGGAATTCTGCTTCGAGGCGGCCGTTCGCATGCGCGACCGCTTCCTTCAGCAGGAGGTGTGGGAGCGCATGGGCCTCAAGCCCAAGGAGATCCTGCCCGTGGTCCTGGAGGACCAGGGCCGGGCCATGTTCCAGCGGATGCTCTTCAGCAAGATCGTGCCGAACTGCAAGAAGCTGGGCCTCCTCGACGCCGGCGACGGCTGGCTGCGCACCAAGTTCACAGAGATGGGCGTCATCGCCTTCGAGGACCTGCAGGACACCGGCGAGGAGTACACCTCGCTGCAGCTCGACGTCAGCGAGACGTCGACGGCCTCGGCCTAGATCGGTCCGGAACGCCGGGACGACGGGCGGCGGTCGGGGGGAGCGGTCCGCTCAGCCACCGCCGCTGTCGTCGCCCGCCGAGGCCCGGAGGAGCTCGACGACCTCGTCGGCGTGCTCGGCCGGACTCGGTCCGTCGGGCGTCGAGGCGACGATGGCGTAGGTGAGCACGACCGACTCGTCGTCCGCCTGGTAGGCGGCGGTCGTCCCGAGCGTCCCGTCGGCCACCACGAAGGCCTCGTCGCCGAGGTCCTCGATGGGCTCCGCGCCCTCGCCGTAGGCGCTGGCGTCGAGCGCGCCGTCGCCTGGGTAGATCGACAGCTGCAGCTGCTGGCGGGTGGGCGCGTCCGCGTCGCCGCCCGTGGCCTCCCACAGGCACGTGGCCGCGGTCGGTCCCGGCACGGCCGTGGCCGCCTCGCCGAACAGGTCCGACACCTCGCCGGTGGTGAGCCGGCCGCAGGCGCCGCCCCCCGAGGATGCCTCGCCGGAGCCAGCGGACGCGGACGTGGCCGTCCCGCCGTCACCGGTCGCCGGCTCGTCCTCGTCGCTGCAGGCGCCGAGGGCGATCAGCATGGTCGCCAGGGCTGCGCGGGCCACACACCTCATCATCACGCGCACACAATGGCACCCGGGGGTCCCCGCCGGCGCCGCCGGCTCTCACCGCAGTGGGAAGCCCACGACCTCCTCCAGCTCGGCCAATGCGACGTCGGGGTCGTCGACCTTGATCGTCGTCATGCCGAGCGCCCGCGCGGGCTTGAGGTTGACGCCCAGGTCGTCGAGGAACACCGCTTCGTGCGGCTCGACGCCCAGGTCGCGGCACACGATGCCGTAGATGGCCGGGTCGGGCTTGCGGACGCCCGCGCGGCTCGACTCGACGATCACGTCGAAGTGCGCCAAGACCTCGGCCATCGGGGTGCTCGCCACCGCCGCGCCGTCGGGGACGACGAAGTTGTTCGTCAGCAGGGCGGTGGCCAGGCGGTCGTGGCAGCGGCGCAGCGCCTCGACCATGGCCGGGCGCAGCTCGCCGGCCAGCAGGGCCAGGACGGCCTGCCCGTCCACCTCGTGGCCGGCGTCGCGGGCCTCGGCCTCGAACAGCTCGGCGAAGCCCGCCGGGTCGACCTCGCCCCGCTCGAGCCGGGCCCAGGCGTTGGTGTCGGGATCGCGGGCGTTGAGGCCGCGCAGAAAGCCCGCAGGCAGGCCGCTGTCGCTCTCATAGCGGGTGAACGCCTCGAACGGGCTGGTGAGGATGACCCCGCCGAAGTCGAAGATGACTGCTCGGATCGACATAGCCTGGCGAGCCTATGGCGGCGGCGCCCGACACACCCCAGCCCGGCCCGGCGCCGGCGCCGTCCGGCCGGTCATCCGGCTCGCGCTCGCCGCCGGCCAGCTGGCTGCCGGTGGCGCTGTTGGCGGTGCTTGCGCTCGTGGTCGTCGTCGCCACCACGGGCGTGGTGGTGTGGGCGCTCACAAGCAACGACGGCGACGGCGGCCCCGGGGCCGGCGCGCCGCGCTCGGACTCGGTCCCCCGACCCACCTTCGACGAGGCGGCGTCGACGACCGGCCCCGACGCGCCGTCGTCCGAGCCGTCCCCGACCACGACCAGGTCCGACCCGTCGACGACCGTGCCGCCGGCCGGGGCATCGTCCCACCCGGTGATCGGTCCTCACGGTGCGTTCACGATGACCGTGCCGGCCGGGTGGACGGGCGCCGCCATCGGTGAGGACCCCGCCGGGGCGGCGCGGGCCTCGTTCCCCGACGATGCGTCGAAGGCGGCCCTGTTCCAGCTCCTGCTCGAGACGTTCGTGGCTGGTCCCGACGAGGCCGGCGCCCTGCCCGGGACGCAGTTCGCGGTGATCGACGGCGATGGGCTCGGCACCGAGCCCGTGGCCGAGATGGCGATCGTCACGGGCGACGCCATCCCGGGCATCGACCTGCCGACGGCCGAAAGCGTCATGCGTGACAACGCCCTGGCCGGTGGCGGCGAGCTGGTGGACAGCGGGCGCCTCGACACGGCGCTCGGCACCTGGGCCTGGCAGGAGACGACCCCCGGTGAGGACGTCGGCGTGGCGGATCTCCACCTCGTCGAGTACGTCATAGTGCTCGGCGAGCAGGTGTGGCACATCACGTTCTGGAGCGACGAGCTGCCGTCGGAGCGCGCCACCGCGGACGCCATCGTCGAGTCGTTCATGCCCCGGTAGGGCGGCTCACCCCCCGAGCAACTCGTGGGCGACGACCTGCCACAGCTCGGTCGACAGGCGCAAGGACTCGACGTCGACCCGCTCGTCGTCGCCGTGGAACATCTTTCCGTAGTCCTCGAACGTGAGCTTGCGGCTGAACAGCCCGTAGCCGTACGCGGTCATGCCCAGCCGGCGGAAGAAGCGGGCGTCGGTGGCCCCGACGTTGAACGTCGGCACGAGGTGGCTGCCGGCGTAGAAGGCCTGGCTGGCTCGGTCCAGGGCGTCCCACAGCGGCGTGTCGGCCGCCGACGCGGTGGCCGGATCGTCGTGGGCCTCGACGATCTCGGCGCGGCCGGCCAGAACGCCGAGCGCCTCGTCGATCAGGGCCTGCACGTCGCGCAGGGTCTCGCCCGGCAGCGTGCGCACGTCGAGCTGCACGTCGACCCGATCAGGGATCACGTTCGTCTTCGTGCCCCCGTGGATGATCGTGGGGGCGATCGTGGTGTGCGTGCAGGCGTGGAACTGGCGGGCCATGCCCACCGGCAGAGCGGCCAGCGCCTCGTCGAAGCGCTCGGGGTCGAGCAGGGGAGCGGTCATCTCGTCGGGCAGCGCCAAGCCGGCGAGGAAGCCCCGCCACGTGTCGTGGATGCGGGTCTCGGGGTGGAACGTCGCCAGGCGCCGCACCACCTCGGCGGCCGTGACGAGCGCGTTGTCGGTCGCGTAGGGCTGCGAGGCGTGGCCGGGCGTGCCCGTGACCCGCAGCGTGCACCAGCACGAGCCCTTCTCGCCGACGAGCACGGGCAGCTTCACGTTGCCGTCGCCGCCGGGCACCGGGATGCCACCCGATTCGGTGATCACGTAGTCGGCGCCCACCGCGTCGATCTCGTGGGTGGCGAGGTGCTCGGCGCCCCAGGTGCCCAACGCCTCTTCGTCGGCGACGGCCAGAAGGATCAGCGTGCCGTCGGGGCGGTAGCCCGAGCGCGCCAGCCGGGCCGTCGCCACGGCCATCGAGGCGGTGAGGTTCAGCATGTCGATGGCGCCGCGGCCCCACACCTCGTGCTCGATCAGCTCGCCGCCGAAGGGGTCGTGGCGCCACCCGTCGGCGTTCGCCGGGACGACGTCGGTGTGGCCCATGAGCAGCAGTGACGGGGCCTGCGGTTGCCTTCCCTCTATCCGCGCGACCAGGCTGGTCCTTCCGGGAGCGGGCTCGTAGCGCTCGATGTCGACGCCTGACCCTTGCAGGTAGGCCTCGAGCAGGTCGGCGTTGCGCACCTCGTGCCCGGATCCGCGTGTGCCGTCGTTGACGCAGGCGTTCCTGATCAAGTGCTGCAAGAGGTCGGTGACCTCGGCGGTGGTCTGCGTCATGGACGGCACGCTACCGGCGGGCGATCCGCCCGGCCGGGGACACCGTCTGGTTAGATCTGAGCAGCAACATGACCATCAAGCACGTCGTCGTCGACGGCTCCAACATCGCCACCGAGGGCCGCGAGGCCCCCAGCCTGGCGCAGCTCGACGAGGCCGTCCAGGCCTTCGCCGAGGAGTACGAGCCCGAGATAATCACGGTCGTCGTCGACGCGACCTTCCCGAACCGCATCGCTCCCGGCGAGCGCCAGGCCTACGAAGAGGCCGTGGTCGCCAACGAGCTCGTCACGCCGCCAGCCGGCGCCATCGGTCGCGGCGACGGGTTCGTCCTGCAGATCGCCAAGCGCGTCGACGCGACGATCCTGTCGAACGACTCGTTCCAGGAGTTCCACGGCAGCTACCCCTGGCTGTTCGACAAGGGTCGCCTGATCGGCGGCAAGCCCGTGCCGCATGTGGGCTGGGTCTTCATGGAGCGGGCGCCCGTGCGCGGCCCGACCAGCCGCCGGGCCGTGGCCGACGCCCGCAAGGGCGCCCGGCTCGAGCGGACCGCCGCGTCGGCCGATGCCGACGACGGCGGCACGGCGACCGGTCGGGGCAGAGGCGGGTCCCGCGCGCGGTCCCGGGCCCGGGCGGACGCCGGCGCGGGCGCCGGTCCGGGTGCGGCAGACCTGGCCCCGTCACCGAACGGCGCGGAGGCCGCTCCGGTCGCGGGCGACGTCGCGGGTGCGGGCGAGGTGGACGAGGGGCGTGGTGGCTCGTCCGGCGGTGGGCGCGGTGCCGGCGGGCGGCGCCGCTCCGTCGACAGGTCGGTCACGACGACCGAGCCGTACAACGACGCGCTGCCGTTCATCGAGTTCGTGGCCGCCCACGCCGTGGGCAGCGAGGTCGAGGCCACGGTCGAGCGGTTCAGCTCGCACGGCGCCTACGTGCTCGTGGGCGACGCACGGGGCTACGTGCCGCTGCGCTACCTCGCCGACCCGCCGCCGCGCAGTGCCAAGGAGGTGCTCAGCGTCGGCGACACGACCAGGCTCCTGGTGGTGGCCATCGACCCGCCGCGCCGGGGCATCGACCTGGGCGTGCCCGGCGTGGTGGACGTTCCCAGCTTCACCCCTGAGGCGACGGCGGCGCTTCTGACCGACGACCGGGGCGACGCCGACTTCGACGACGCCTACGACGACGACGCCTACGACGACGACGCCTACGACGAGGGCGTCGATGTCGACATCGAGGCCGACGCCGAGGCGGACGAGGTCGACGTCACAGAGCCGCCCGTCGACGAGCCGCCGGCTCGCGTCGCCCGGGGTCGCAGCCGCAAGGCCGCGGGCGTCGAGGAGCCGCCGGCCCGCCCGGCGCGGAGCCGCAGCCGCAAGGCGGGCGCCCCGCCGGCCGCCAAGGCCTCGAGCGGTCGCGCCACGGATGCCGCCGCACGGACCGCCGATGGCGCGGCGCTCGCGTCCTCCGCTGACGCCGCCGAGGCTTCCGCCCCGACCCGCCGCCGATCCCGGCGAGCCGCGACGCCCGCCGACACGGCCACGGAGCCGTCGGTCGCCCCGGACGCCGAAGCCCCGGTTCCGACCCGTCGCCGATCCCGCCGGGCCGCGGCGCCTCCCGATGTCGACGTGCCCGCCGGCCCAGGTGCCGCTCCCGTTGCCGATCGCTCGGCGACCACGGGTGCGGAGGCCGGTCCGACGCGTCGCCGTTCCGGCAGGGCGGCGGCGTCCGCCGCCGAGGTGCCCGCCGACCCAGGTGCCGCTCCCGTCGCCGATCCCTCGGCGACCACGGGTGCGCAGGCCGGTCCGACGCGTCGCCGTTCCGGCGGCACAGCGGCGTCCGCCGCCGAGGTGTCCGCCGATCCGGGGCCGACTTCGGCCGTGGATCCCCCGGTGGTGGCGGGGACGGAGGCGGGTCCGACGCGCCGCCGTTCCCGCAAGGCGGCGGCGTCCGCCGCCCAGGCGTCCGCCGCCCAGGCGTCCGCCGACCTGCGCCCCGCCCCGGCCCCGGCCGCCGATCCGCCGGTCGCCACGGGCGCGGAGACGGCACCGACGGGCCGACGCTCGCGCCGTGCCCCGGCCCCGTCCGAGCCGGTGACGCCCTCCGCCGCCGTGCCCGCCGCCCCGGTGGCGGCCGACGCGACGCCAGGTGCGGAGGAAACCGGGTCCACGACGCGCCGCCGCTCACGTCGCCCGGTCGTCGGACCGGCCGACGCCGGGTCCACCGCCGCCGAGGCGGTGGCGGAAGCCGACGCCACGTCGGTGCCAGCGCGCGGCCGGTCCCGGAAGGCGCCGGCCCCGCCCGGGCCGACCTCCGACGCGGCGCCCGAGAGCACCGGCACCGCCACCGGCGCCGAGCCGCCGGGCCCCGCCCGCCGCCGATCGAGCGGGACCGCCGAGCCCGCCTCCCAGGGCGAGGCCCCCGCCACCGAGGGCGCCCGCGCGACGCGCAGCCGGTCCCGCCGAGCGGCGGCTCCGACGTTCGAGGCGATGCCGGAAGCCACCGTGCCGGAGCCGCGGATCGCCGAGGCGTCGGCCCCGTCGACGCCCGCTAAGCGCTCCCGCCGCAGGGCGACCACTCCCACCGCGGACGATTCGGGCGCCCAGCCCACGCCCGGCCCTGCCAGCGCGCCGGCCCGGACGCGGGCGCGCCGGAGATCGACCGCCCCAGGCGGGCCGGACGGCGCCCCGTCGGACCCCTCGCCCTCCTGACGATCCGTCGGGCCACCCACCCCCCGTGCCGGTCGGGTGGGGTGGTGCCGGTAGCGTGCCGGGCGTGCGCATCGCCACGTGGAACGTCAACTCGCTGACGCCCGAGCGGCTCGAGCGCCTGTGGGATTGGGTCGACGCGGCCCAGCCGGACATCCTCTGCCTGCAGGAGACGAAGTCGACCGACGACGCGTTCCCCGCCCTCGACCTCCACGCCCGCGGCTACGCCAGCGTGCACAACGGCCAGGGCCGCTGGAACGGCGTCGCGATCGCCAGCCGCGTCGGCCTCGCCGACCCGGTCGCCGGCTTCGCCGCAGGCATCCCGCCCGACCCGGAGGCCCGCCTGGTCAGCGCCACGTGCGGCGGCGTGCGGGTGTCGTCGGTGTACGTGCCGAACGGCCGGGCCGTCGGCCACGACCAGTTCGCCTACAAGCTCGACTGGCTGGCCCGCCTCCGCGCCCATCTCGACGCCGAAGCGGCGGCGGCGGCCGCGGCGGCCCCGGCCGCCGGGGCGGCGAGCGCCGCGAACGGCCGCACCCACGGCAGTCGCGGCCATCGCTCGGTCGCCGTGTGCGGCGACTTCAACATCGCCCCGGCCGACATCGACGTCTACAGCCCGGCAGCGTTCGCCGGCTCGACACACGTCACCCCCGAGGAGCGGGCGGCGCTCGCCGAGCTCGAGGCCTGGGGGCTCCGAGACGCCTTCCGCGAGCTGTACCCCGGAGTCCCCCGGCTCTACAGCTGGTGGGACTACCGCGCCGGCATGTTCCACAAGCACAACGGCATGCGCATCGACCTGGTCCTGCTGTCCGACGACCTGGCGTCGCAGGCGCGCTTCGCCCTCGTCGACCGCAACGCGCGCAAGGGGAAGAAGCCGAGCGACCACGCACCCCTCTTCGTCGACCTCGACGTCGACGTGCGCGCCGATGCCGACGCCGCCTGAGCCGGCCCGAGGAGACGACACCGTGCCCGACGCCCCCGCCGACCCGGGCGCGCCGCCCGACCTGAGCCCTGAGGCCGTGACCTCGGCCTGGAGCGAGCGGCTCCGCAGCTTCGCCGACGACCCTCCGCCCCCGCAGCGCGCCCAGCTCCGCCGCACGAGCGCCGCGCTGCGCCGCATCGTGCACCGGCTCCACGGCTCGGCCGCCCCGGTCGACGAGCTGTCCGGCATGGCGGACGAGCTCGAGCGGCTGGCCGCGACGCTCGAGGGATTCCCTGCTGGCTCTCTTTACGAGGGCTTCGCCGAGTCGACGCTGGCGGGCCTCGATCCCAACGCTTTCTTCGACCACAGCCCGATGCTCGGCGTGGCGAACCCGCTGGCACCCCCGATCAGCATCCGCCATGACGGTGACGTGATCCGCGCCACGGCCACGTTCGGCTCCGCCTACGAGGGGCCGCCGGGCTGCGTCCACGGCGGATACATCGCCGCGGCGTTCGACGAGGTGCTCGGGACGACCCAGTCGCTCGGCGGCCGCCCGGGAATGACGGGCCGCCTGTCGGTCGACTACCGCAGCCCCACGCCGCTCAACACCGAGCTGCGCTTCGAGGGCCGGGTCGAGCGGGTCGAGGGTCGCAAGACCTTCACGGTCGCCACGCTGCACGCCGGCGACCGCCTCTGCGCCGAGGCCCAGGGCCTCTTCGTTGCGATCGACTTCGCCAAGATGATGGAGCTGCGCCTGCGGCGTCCGGAGCACGTCCCGCCGCCACCCGGCTGAGACGGGCGGGGGTGGTCAGCGCCGGGCGGCGAGGAACCGCTCGACGGCCCCGGTCTCCGTGCGCAGGTGGTCGCTGAGGCCCGAGACGATGGCCCGCTCGACGGCGCCGCCCACCAGCGGCGCCTTCACCTGCAGTCGGCCTGCCACCGTGCGGACGGCTCGCGGACCCGTCGCAGCGCTGCGGCCCTCGGTGACCACCGCCGTGCCCGAGGCCCGGAACCGGTCTCCGTAGTTGTCCGGCACGAGCCTGAACGCGACGCGCCGGTCCGCCAGGTCGTGGGTCGAGTGCTCGACCCACGTGAGCTTCGCCGGGTCGAGGGCCCGCCGTGCGGCGGACGACAGCTGGCCGGCGAAGCGGTAGCGCACCTGCAGCAGCACCCGGTCGTCCTCGGTGCGCCGGTCGAGCACCTCGGGGCGGCTCAGCGACGACACCGCGCCGATCATCTCGTAGAGCGCCGGCTCGGTGTAGGACCGGGCCACGTCGTCGGCGTCGGCGTCGTAGGTCTGCTCCACGCGGAAGTCCACGCCGCCAGCATCGCCCACCCGCACCGGTCGGCAGGGGACCGCCGACGCGCGGCGGCCCGGTCAGACCCCGGAGACGCCGGCCAGCGCGGCGAGCAGACCGTCGCCCACTCGGGCGGCCAGCAGGCGGCCCATGCCGGGCACGGCCGCCAGCTCGTCGGGCGACGCGGGGCGCCGCTCGGCGATCTCCTCGAGCAGGAGGTCGTCGACCAGCGTCCCGGGCTCGACGCGGGCCGCCCGGGCCGCCTCGTCGCGCCAGGCCTGCAGCGCCACCAACGCGGCCGGCGGGGCCGTGCGCACCGAGGCCGACGCCAAGGACGCCCGCTGGGCGGCCAGTCGCAGGCGCCAGTCGTCGGGCGGCCCGTCCCCGGCGTCGGACCGGGATCGCTGCGCGTCGGACAGACCGACGAGCCACGGCGACAGGCGCCGCTCGACCGTGCGGTCGCCGAACGTGCGCCGGGCGGCCCAGGTGCAAGCCAGCTCGTCCTCGGCCCGAGTCATGGCCACGTACAGCAGTCGGGCCTCCTCGGCCTTGTCGTGGCGGGTGCGGGCGTGCGTGATGGGCACGAACCCGTCCTCGAGCCCGGCCAGGTGCACGACCGGCCACTCCAACCCCTTCGCGGCGTGGAAGGTGGCCAGCGTGACGGCATTGCCCGTGCCGTCGCCGCCCTCGGACTCGAGCGTGGCGATCAGCCAGGCCATGAACCCGCCGCTGCTGGCGTACCCGTCGAGGCGCAGCTGGTCGTGTGCGCACCGCTCGACCAGCTCGACGTTGGCCATGGCCTCGGGGTCCTCCTGCTCGGCGGCGAGCGAGGCCAGGTCGGGCAGAGCGGTGGCCAGCGAGCGGCCGGCCTGGCGCAGCAGATCGAGCGCCTCGCGCATCTCCGGCCGGCGCAGCAGCTCGTGGCCGCCCCGCACCCGGTGCGGCACACCGGCGAGGCGCAGAGCGTCGGCGATCAGCGGCAGTTGGGCGTTCGTGCGGGTCAAAACCGCCTGGGACGACCACGGCGTGCGCGGTGCCCGCCGGTCGCGCACCGCCCGGGCGATCGCCTGGGCCTCGTCGCGGTCGGTGGCGTGGCGCTCGAGGCGGGGTGGCGAACCGTCGCCCCGCAGAGCCCGCACCGACCTGCCGCCTACCTTGGCGGCGACGAGCACGTCGGCCGCGGCCGCAAGTACCTGGGGCGTCGAGCGGTAGTTGACGTCGAGGGCGATCACCTCGGCGGGCGGGTACCGGCGCTGGAACCCCTCGAGGAACCCGGCGTCCGCGCCGTTCCACCCGTAGATCGCCTGATGGGGGTCGCCGACGACGCACAGGTCCCAGCGGTCGCCGCGCCAGGCGTCGACCAGCTGCATCTGCAGCGGGTTCACGTCCTGGAACTCATCCACGAACAGGTGCCGGAACCGCCAGCGCTGCGTGGCCGCGAAGGTTGCGTCGGTCTCGAGCAGGTGGCTGCACAGCCGCAGCAGGTCGTCGAAGTCGACGAGCCGGCGGTTGCGCTTCTCGTCCTCGTACCGGTCGTAGAGCTCGGCGATTCGCTCCGGCGGCGCCGGCACCCGCCGCCGATCGGCGACCGCGGCCTCGGCGTAACCGCTGGGACCGACGAGACGCGCCTTGGCCCACTCGATCTCGGTCGCCAGTTGCGCGACCGTCAGCGGCCCGCCGCGGACCACGTCGTGGAGCACGCGACCCTTGCGGACCAGCACCGCCGGGGGCGTGCGGCCCTCGTCGGCCCACCGGGCGCGCAGCTGCGCCCACGCCACGCCGTGGATCGTGCCGGTCGCCACGCCGTCCCGCAGCCCGAGTGCCCGCAGCCGGTCGCGTAGCTCGGCCGCCGCCTTGCGGGTGAAGGTGAGCGCGAGCACGTGGCTGGCGTCCGCGTCCTCGGTCGCGACCCGCCAGGCGATGCGCCGGGTCAGCACGCGTGTCTTGCCCGAGCCGGCCGGCGCCAGGATCGCCAGTGGGTGGGCGGGCGAGGTCACCGCCCGTCGCTGCGACTCGTCGAGATCGTGGAGCAGGTGGTCCGCGCCCAACGCCAGCGGCACACCACGGACGATAGGCGAGGCCTAGCATCGCCCGGGTGATCGACGTGCCCGCCGAGCGCTTCGACGAGCTGGTGGGCGACGCGCTCGACGGCATCCCCGACGAGCTCGCCCGCCTCGTCGACAACGTGGCGGTCCTGGTCGAGGACGGCCGGCCCGGCGGGGCGCTGCTCGGCCGCTACGAGGGCGTGCCGCTCACCGAGCGCGACAGCTGGTATGGCGCCGGCATGGTCATGCCCGACCGCATCACGATCTTCCGCCTGCCGATCTGCACCCGGTGCCGCAACGAAGCCCAGGTGGTCGAGCAGGTGCGCATCACGGTCGTGCACGAGATCGCCCACCACTTCGGCATCGACGACGAGCGCCTCGACGCCCTCGGCTGGGCCTGATCCGCCTCACCGGCTGTCCCCACCGGCCTCATGTAGTGGGGTTACGCTGCGCGTCGTGCCGTTCTCCCGCAAGCTGCTCAACGACGAAGAGGGCATCGCGCTGGATCTCCACCCGCACTGGTGGTTCTTTGCCGGTCCGCTCGCCGCCCTGGTCGGCGCGATCCTCTTGGGGCTGGTGCTCATCGTCCAGGACGCCCCCACCGGGGCGACGCTCGGCTCCGGCGTGCTGCTGCTGGTCTTCCTGATCTGGTTCGGCATCCGCTACGCCCGCTGGGTTACGACGAACTTCGTGGTCACGACCGATCGCCTCATCTACCGCCACGGCGTCATCGCCAAGCACGGCATCGAGATCCCGCTCGAGCGGGTGAACACCGTGTTCTTCAGCCAGTCGTTGTTCGAGCGCATCGTCGGCTCGGGCGACCTGGTCATCGAGTCCGCGGGTGAGATGGGACGCCAGAGCTTCGCCAACGTGCGGCGGCCCTCGGCGGTGCAGAACGAGATCTACCGCCAGATGGAGGACAACGAGAACCGCAAGTTCGACCGCGTGGGCATGCAGGCCCGGCAGGGCTTCGGCGACGATTCGATCCCGTCGCAGATCCGCGAGCTCGACGAGCTGCGCCGCCAGGGTGTGCTCTCCGACGACGAGTTCGCCCGCAAGAAGCAGCAGCTGCTCGACCGCATGTAGCGGTCGTGCGCGTCGTCAGCCTCGTCCCGTCGGTCACCGAGACGCTCGTTACCTGGGGCGTCCCGCCCGTGGCGTGCACCCGCTTCTGCGAGCAGCCGGAGCTCGTGCACGTGGGCGGCACGAAGAACCCCGACGTGGCGGCGATCGTGGAACTGTCCCCCGACCTCGTCGTGCTGTGCGAGGAGGAGAACCGTCGCGAGGACGCCGACGCCCTGGCCCGGGCCGGGCTCGTCACCGCGGCGCTGGCCATCGACGGCGTCGACGACGTCGCCCCCGCGCTGCGCATGCTCGCCGCCCTCGTCGGCGTGGACGGCGACGCCGCCGGAGACCTGGCCGGCACGGCCCGGCTCCCGCCCGCCGACCCGCCGCCGGGCCCACCCGTGCGGGCGTTCGTGCCCATCTGGCGGCGGCCGTGGATGACGCCGTCTGGGGGGACGTACGGTTCGTCGCTCCTCGCCCGCATCGGGATCGCCAACGTCTTCGCGGAGGCCGGCGAGCGCTACCCGACGACGACGCTGGAGGAGGCGGCAGCCCGGGCTCCCGACGTCGTGCTCGCCCCCAGCGAGCCGTACCCGTTCCGCGAGCGCCACGTCGAGGAGCTCTCCCGCGTCGCGCCGGTCGTGCTCGTCGATGGACAGGACCTGTTCTGGTGGGGCGCCCGTACGCCGGCGGCGCTCGATCGCCTGCGGGCCCGGCTGCGCCCGGGGTAGCCCGGCCCGCCGCGGCGCTCGACCGACTGCGGGCCCGGCTGCGTCCGGGCAGCCCGGCGAACGTGCGGCGGATCCCGGCGGTCCCGCCGCATCCGCCGCACGTTCGAGCCCCGGACGGCGGTCAGTCCCGGATCTGGCGCAACTCGGCGCCGTGGGCGGGGCGGCCGCGCCACAGCACCGGCGGCCCGATCGGGGTTTCGGACCGGCACAGGGCGATCACGCAGCCGCCGAAGCCCGCGCCGGTCACCCGGGCGCCGAACACGCCCGGCGTGGCCCGCAGCTCGGTGACGAGGGCGTCGAGCCGGGGCGTCGACACCTCGAAGTCGTCGCGCAGGCTCACGTGGCTGGCCACGAGCAGCTCGCCGGCGTAGCGCAGCTGACCCTCGGTCAGTGCGGCGGCCAGCGCGTCGACCCGGTCGTTCTCGGTCGTCACGTGGCGGGCCCGGCGTCGCAGCAGCGGTTCGTCGATGTCCTCGACCTCGGCCGGGCTGAGGTCGCGCAGGCGCCGCCCCACCAGCTCCTCGGCGGCCTCGCACTCGGCGCGGCGCTCGGCGTAGGGGGTCTTGGCCAGGTCGCGCTGGTCGCCCGAGTGCACCACCGCCACCTCGGCGTCGTCGGGGAACGGCACGTGGTCGATCTCGAGCGTGCGGCAGTCGATGCGCAGGGCAGCGTCGGGCACCGCAGCGATGGCGACGAGCTGGTCCATGATGCCGCAGGGCACGCCGACGGCCCGCTCCTCGGCCCGCTGGCACGCCTGGGCCACCCGCAGCGGGTCGGCGAGGTCGGCGCCCAGCGCCGTGGCGACCGCCACCTCGACTGCGGCGCTCGACCCGAGCCCGCCGCCGGGCGGCAGCGTCGAGTTGAGCACACCGACGAACCCGTCCCGGGGGGCGATCTCGGCAACCACGGCCGCGACGTAGCGCGCCCACGGCGGCTCGATGAAGGCGGGGTCGCTCTGGCTGTCGAGCGCGATCTCGGCGACGCCGTCGAACTGCTCGGAGCCGAGCATGACCCAATCGCCGCCGCGATCCCCGGTGACCTCGGCGCCGAGGCCGATGGCCATGGGCAGCACGAGCCCGCCCATGTAGTCGGTGTGGTCGCCGATGAGGTTGACCCGTCCCGGGGCCCAGGCGCGCTGGCCCATCAGGCTCCTCGCAGGGCGGCGGCGGCGTCCTCGGGAACGACCGGGTTGATGAACAGGCCGCTGCCCAGCTCGCCCGCGGCGACGTGGCGCATGACGCCGGGGGAGCGAAGCGGCGACACCAGGTGGAGGTGGGTGTGCGCCTCGGGCCAGTGGCCGCCGTCGGTCGGGCGCTGGTGGATCCAGAGCATGTAGGGCAGGGGCGTGTCGAAGAGCCGGTCGAACCGGGCGAGCACGTCCACGAGCAGGGCGGCGAGGCCGTCGCGCTGCGGACCGTCGAGCGTCGGCAGGTCGGGGCGGTGGACGTCGGGGGCGAGCAGCAGGCCGTAAGGGTAGGCGCTGGCCCGCGGCACCCAGGCCGTCCACCCGTCGGACTCCGACACCACCAGGTCGCGCCGCGGGCGCCGGCACAGGCTGCAGTCGTGACGGGCGGCGCGCCGGAGTTCGGTGAGCGCCACCGCCGGGATCTCGGCCAGCGCGTAGACCTGGCCGTGGGGGTGGTCGATCGTGGCCCCCACCTCCACGCCCCGGTTCTCGAACACGAGCACGTAGTCGACGTCGGCGCGCCGCCCGAGCACGGCCGTGCGCTCCGCCCACAGGTCGACGACGCGCCCGGCACCGCGGTGGCCGAGCTTCCAGAAGGCCTTGTCGTGGTCGGGGGTGTAGAGCACGATCTCGGACCGGCCCTCGGGGAACGACGGCCAGCGGTTGGCGAACGCCTTCGTCTCGTAGGGCTCCGGAGCCTCGAGCCCGCCGACGCAGAAGGGGCAGCCCGTTCCCGGCAGATTGGGACGCTGCTGGCGGTCCGGGGCGACGATCACCGGCGCTCCGCTCAGCTCGTCGAACCGCAGATCTCCAGCCTGCACCCCCGTCGTCTGCATGGGCGTCACCCTAGGAGAACGCCGGGTGCGGTCCGTGCGCCGCGGCGGGCCCCGGCTTGACCGGAAGGTCAAGAGGCAACACGATGCCGGGCATGGCATACGCACGGGTGAACGGCGTCGAGATCTGCCACGAGTCGATCGGCGACCCCGCCGACCCGACGGCCCTGCTCGTCATGGGCCTCGGCGGCCAGATGACGAGTTGGGACGTCGACTTCTGCCGGGCGCTCGCGGATCGAGGGCTGCACGTGGTGCGCTACGACAACCGCGACGTCGGGCTGTCGACGCACCTCGACGGGCGGGTCGACCTTATGGCCGTCATGGCCGCGGTCGGGGCCGGCGAGGCGGTCGAGGTGCCCTACCTGCTGTCCGACATGGCCGCCGATGCCGTCGGCCTGCTCGACCACCTGGGCGTCGACCGGGCCCACGTGGTCGGCGCCTCGATGGGCGGCATGATCGCCCAGACCATGGCCATCGAGCACCGCGACCGGGTCCGGTCGCTCACCTCGATCATGTCCACCACGGGCGACCACGACGTCGGTCAGGCCACCGCCGAGGCGATGGGGGTGCTGCTCGCCAAGCCGGCGGCCGACCGGGCCGCCGCAGAGGACGCCCAGGTCCTCCACGCGCACACGTGGGGCAGCCCCGACCACATCGACGAGGACCGCGTGCGGCGCCGGGCCGGCGAGCTGTGGGAGCGCGACCACGACCCGGCCGGCACCGCCCGCCAGATGGCTGCGATCGTCGCGTCCGGTAGCCGGACGCCCCACCTGCGCACGCTGAACGTGCCGACGCTCGTGATCCACGGCACCGAGGACCGGCTCGTCCAGCCCTCGGGTGGCGAGCGCACCGCCGAGGTCATCCCCGACGCCAAGCTGGTCCTCGTCGAGGGCATGGGCCACGACCTGCCCCCCGCCCTCTGGCCGCAGCTCGTCGAGGCCATCGTCGGCCACATCGCCGAGAACCCGGGCGACTGAGCCCGCCGGCCTGCGCCCGCGCCGACGCCCCCCGGGCGACAGCACGCCACCCCACCGCCTGCAGACAGGAGCAACCCACGATGGGACCCCTCGCCGGACTCACGGTCGTCGAGATCGCCGGGATCGGCCCCGGGCCGTACTGCGGCATGATGCTGGCCGACATGGGCGCGGACGTGATCCGCGTCGATCGGGCCCAGAACGTGTCCGGTGGCGACCCGGCGCTCCCGCCGGCCGACCTCCTCGCCCGAGGCCGCCGCTCGATCGGCGTCGACCTGAAGAGCCCGGAGGGCGTCGAGGTCGTGCTCGCTCTGGTGGAGATGGCCGACGCCCTCCTCGAGGGGTTCCGGCCCGGGGTCGCCGAGCGGTTGGGCATCGGGCCCGACGAGTGCCTGGCCCGCAACCCCCGCCTTGTCTACGGGCGGATGACCGGCTGGGGCCAGGATGGCTCCTACGCCCAGGCCGCCGGCCACGACATCAACTACATCGCCCTGGCCGGCGCCCTCGACCCGATCGGCCGCCGGGGCGAAGCCCCCGTGCCACCCCTCAACCTGGTGGGCGACTTCGGTGGCGGCGGCATGCTCCTCGCCTTCGGCATCGCCTGCGGCCTCGTCGAGGCGCAGCGCTCGGGCCAGGGCCAGGTCATCGACGCCGCCATGGTCGACGGCGCGGCCTCGCTCATGACCATGACCCACGCCATGCGCGCGATGGGCATCTGGGAGGACGAGCGCGGCACGAACATGCTCGACACCGGTGCCCACTTCTACGACGTCTACGAGACGGCGGACGGCCGATACGTGTCGATCGGGTCGATCGAGCCGCAGTTCTACGCCGAGCTGCTGCGCCTCACCGGGCTCGAGGGCGAAGAGCTGCCCTGGCAGCACGACAGGTCCCAGTGGCCGGCGCTCAAGGAGCGCTTCGCCGTCCTGTTCCGCACCAAGACCCGCGACGAGTGGTGCGAGATCATGGAGGGCACCGACGTGTGCTTCGCCCCGGTCCTGACGATCCCCGAGGCCACCCACCACCCCCACAACGTCGAGCGCGGCACGTTCGTGGAGGTGGCGGGCATCACCCAGCCCGGCCCGGCCCCCCGGTTCAGCCGCACGCCCGGCGCCATCGGTGCCCCGCCGCCCCACGCCGGCCAGCACACCGACGACGTGCTGGCGGATGCGGGGTTCGACGCCGAGCGCATCGCCAAGCTCCGGGCGTCGGGCGCCATAGCCTGAGCGGCGTGGCCACCCTCGTCGCCCTGCACGCCCACCCCGACGACGAATGCATGATGCAGTCGGGCTCGCTCTCGAAGGCCGTCGACGACGGCCACCGCGTGGTCCTCGTCTACGCCACCGGTGGCGAGCTCGGCGAGGTGCCCGACGGCCTGCTGGCGCCCGGTGAGTCGCTGCTCGATCGCCGGGCTCTCGAGGCTCGCCGGTCGGCCGAGGTCATCGGGGTGCACCGGCTGGTGTGGCTCGGCTACGGCGACTCGGGCATGGCCGGCACCCCGGCCAACGACCACCCGCGGTCCTTCGCCCGGGCCGACGTCGACGAGGCCGCCGCCCGCGTCGCCGCCGTGCTCCGCGAGGAGGCCGCGGACGTCATCACGATCTACGACGCCCGGGGCACCTACGGCCACCCGGACCACGTGCAGGTGCACCGCGTGGGCGCCCGGGCCGCCGAGCTGGCGGGCACGCCACACGTGCTCGAGGCGACCTGGAGCAGCGACCACATCCGCCGGCTGATCGAGCAGGCGGTCGAGTCCGCGGCCGTCGACCCGGCCGAGCTGCCGAACGCCGAGGGGTCCGACTTCGTCGTCGGCGTGCCCGACGCCGTCATCACCACCCGCGTCGACGTCACGCCCTGGCTCGAGCGCAAGCGGGCGTCGATGGCGGCCCACGCCAGCCAGGTCGGCGACACGGGCACCTTCCTCTCCATGCCGCCCGAGGCGTTCGCCGCCGCGATGGGCCGGGAGTTCTACATCCGCCGGGGCGTGCCGGCCGGGCACCGCGACGACGACGTGTTCGCCGGCGTGAGGCTCCCGGCTCAGGCCGGGCAGGCGGCCACGCCCGACCAGTAGAGCTGCGCACGCGCGTTCGCCGCCTGGGGGTCGACGACATCGCCCTCCTGGCGCAGGTGAATGCCGTCGGGGCCCAGGTACTCGGGGTGCGCCTGCACGACAGCCAGCCAGTCGACGGTGACGGTGCGCCCGCCGCGCTGCGCGGCGAGCAGCGACAGGCCGCCGCGGGACTCCACGAGCTCGGTGCGCCAGGCGCTGCTGACGCCCGCACCCCAGCCGGGCAGGACGACGACCACGCACGCGCTCGGGTGCGGGGTGTTGAACAAGTTGCGAAAGGCGTCGACGTCGGCGCCGGTCCAACCGCCACCGTCGACCGGGTTGGCGTCGTTCGTGGCGAGCGCCACGACCAGGAACTCGGGGCGGCCGGCCGCGACGTCGGCGGCGACCGGGCCCTGCACATCCCCGACCTCCCAGCCCAGGTAGGCGATGACGTTCACGTCGGTCGGCGCGCCCAGACCCAGGCCGTAGCGGTAGAACGCCTGGATCGTCAGGCTGTCGCCGGCGACGTCGACGGATCCCGGCGTGGGCTCGGGCTTCGTCACCGGCGCGGGGATACACGCAATCGCCGTGGCGGCGAGCCCGGCCACCGCCGCGGCCGTGGCGTGTCGCCAGCGTCGTCGCCGGGCTGGGCCAGGGACCGGCACGGGAGCGGGCCGCGGACGCGGTCTGACGTGGTCGACGGAGTCCATGCCATCCTCAGTCGTCGAGGGTGTCCGCCCCCAGTGGACGCCCATGCACCCCGCCAGATGTTGTGCGACCGGGGGTGTCGCCGTCAAGCAACGGACCTGCGTGGCGGCTCCGGGTTCAGTCGGGCCCCGGCTCGGGTTGCCACACGCGCACATGGTCGACCTGGAGGACGAGCTCGTCGGGCCGGGGCGGGCACCCGGCGCAGCGGCCCAGGTACTGCATCGTGAACACCAGGTGCATCGGCTGGGCCGTCGACGCGAACGGCTCCGTGCACTGGATCAGCACGCCGTCGAGGAACGTGCAGAGGTGGTCGGGGGTCCAGTGCGCGGCCCAGTCGTGCCAGTCGGCCAGGTCGACGTTCGGGAAGTGCAGGCGGTGGGCGCGTTGGCGGTCGGCCCGGCCGCAGTATCCGTCGGGCGTGTTGTCCGTCGTGTTCTCGTGGAGGAACGTGGCGTACCAGCTCGACGCCGGCCGGTCGCCGTCGCCGTTGTCGACGCCGTTCTCGACGATGTCCCACTCGGCGTTGAGGCCGCCGTCGGGCGGGCAGTCCTCGCCGGCCCCGTCGGGCCGCCACGCCTCTGTCTTGGCCGCGCTGAACAGCCAGAACGCCGGCCACGCCCAGCGGTCGTCGGTGTAGCGGAGGCGGGCCTCGAACAAGCCGCCCTGCCACGCCCGCATGCCGGGGTAGCTGGGCTCGCCCGGGCTGCGGGGCCCTGTACTGGCGACGTGGCCCCACCGGCGACCGTTGGCGGCGGTCGTGCGCAGCGTGAGCACGCCGTCGGCCACGACGGCCGGCAGGGACCCGCCGAAGGGCGCCGTCTGCCACACGGCGGCGTCGAGCCCCGTGCCGTCGAAGTCGTCCTCGAAGACGAGCCGGTAGCCCGACGGCAGCCTGTCGTCGCGCGTGCGCGTGCACGGGCTGAGCATGAGCGGCAGCGCGAGCGTGAGGGCGCCGAGCGCCACGAGGGCTCGCACCGCGCGGCGCCGGCGGTCGACGGTCGTCGTGGCGGTCGGCATGCGCAGGCGCCCAGGGATACCAGCTCGCCCGACCGCCGGGGAAGGCCGGGATGGCCCCGTCCACCCTCACGCCGTGCGCATGGGTTCGGCGCTGCTGTTGGTGCTCGCCCTGGGCGCCTTCGTGGCGCGCAACGGGGCCGCCCTCTTCACCGGGATCCTAGGTCTCGCGTTCGCCGGCGCCGGCGGGTGGTGGCTGTGGCGATCGGCGAGCAGGCATCCTCGATATCACGCCGCCGATGGCTGAGTCAGCGTGACGGTGGCTAGCGTCGCCCCGTGACCGTCATCAAGATCAACGCCATCACCGTGCCCGCCGACTCCGGGGACGAGCTGGGCAAGCGGTTCGCCGCCCGGGCGGGTGCGGTCGACGCGCAGGAGGGCTTCGAGGGCTTCGAGCTGCTCAAGCCGACCGACGAGCGCACCACGTGGCTGGTGATCACCCGCTGGCGTGACGAGGAGTCGTTCCAGGCGTGGGTGAGCGGCCCGTCGTTCGGCCAGGGCCACGGCGGCCCGGGCGGGGGCGCCGGTGGCCCGGGTGGGCACGGCGGGCCCGGCGGCGGCCCGGGTGGACCGGGCGGCCAAGGTGGACCGGGGGCCCCCGGCGGCGGCGAGCGGGCGGCGCCCGTGGCGATGTCGAGCGAGCTGTGGTCCTACGAGGTGTCGACCTCGTCACCCGGCCGCGGCTGAGCCGCCCGGACCGTCCCCCAGCGACGCCCGCACACCCGGTGGGCCTGCACGACGCCCACGGCGCGCTCTCGTGGGTCGTGGTGGTGGCGAACGCCCTCGCCGGACTGTGGGCGCTCGGCGCCCACCGGTGGACGCGGCTGCGCACCCCGGCGCTCTGGTGGTTCACCGGCCTCGCTCAGCTGACCGTGTTCGTCGAGGTCATCCTGGGCGTGGCGCTGGTCAACGCCGAAGACGTCGAGCCGCCGCAGTTCCACATGCTCTACGGCTTCTCGGGCATCGTGGCCGTGGCGATCATCTACAGCTACCGTCACCAGCTCGCGTCCCGCCTCTACCTGCTCTACGGGCTCGGTGGGCTGTTCCTCATGGGGCTCGCCCTGCGGGCCATGAGCATCGGCGGCAACCGCTGAGCCCCCGGGCACACGTCCGCGACGCCGGGCGGCGGCTGATCGCCCACCCCGGCCCGGTCCGGCGCTACAGGTGCACGACGGGGCAGGTGAGCGTCCGCGTGATGCCGGCGATCATCTGCACGCGGCTCACGACCATCTTGCCGAGCTCGTCGACCGAATCGGCCTCGGACCGGGCGATGACGTCGTAGGGGCCGGTGACGTCGTCGGCGGAGACGATCCCCTCGATGCCCCCCACCTCCTCGGCGACCTCGGCGGCCTTGCCGACCTCGGTCTGGATCAGGATGTACGCGCTCACGGGCATCGGGGCCTCCCTCCAGGCAGGGCGCATCGTATAGGCCCGCCGATCGAAGGCCGGGTGACGGGTCCCCGCGCGACGCTCGAGGGCGCACCCGCGTAGGTGCGCCCTCGTGGCGGCGGAGGCGGGGAGCGGACGGGACGTCCGCCCCCCGACGGCTACTGGATCAGCTCTCGGAAGAGTCGGTCACCTCGGCCTCGATCGCCTGCGGGCGCTGCGAACCGCCGACAGCGATCTTCCGAGGCTGTGCCTGCTCGGCGACCGGCAGCGTGATGGTGAGGACGCCGTGGTCGTAGGCCGCCTCGAGCTTGCCGGTGTCGAGGCTCTGGCCGAGCAGCACCCGGCGGGTGAACGTGCCCTGGGGGCGCTCACCGGCGAGCACCTCGTCGCCCTCGGCCCTCTCGAAGCGGCGGCTGGCGTTAACGGTGAGCACGTCGCGCTCGACGGTCACGTCGATGGCGTCGGGATCGACACCGGGCAGGTCGAAGCTCACGAACACCTGGTTGCCGTGGCGGACCGCGTCCATCGGGATGGACGACCCGGTCCGGCGCAGCACCTGGTCTACCTGCTCGGTCACCCGATCGAGCTCACGGAAGGGATCGAAGCGCATCAGCATTTGGGTGAACCTCCTGCTCTGTCAGGCTGCCTCTCAGTTAGGAACCTGCACAACATGATATGGCCAAAGCTGAGTGTGTGCAACTCAAGTTTGGGAGCATGGGCCCGGACGCGACGGTGCCGCCCCGGAGGGCGGCACCGTGCGCAGGATCCTTCTTCGCGGCCGGTCAGCTGGCGGCCAGGCGCTTCTCGAGCGCCTCGAGCTGCTCCTTGAGGGCTGCCGGCACGTGGTCGCCGAGCGACCGGTAGTGCTCCTCGAGCTGGGGCAGCTCCTGGCGCCAGGACTCGGGGTCGACGGCGACCAACTCGGCCAACGTGGACTCGTCGAGGTCGAGGCCGGAGGCGTCGATGGCCGTGGCCCCCGGCACCCGCCCGATCGGCGTGTCGACGACCTCGCCGGCGCCGTCGAGGCGCTCGACGACCCACTTGAGCACCCGGCTGTTGTCGCCGAACCCGGGCCACAGGAACGAGCCGTCCTCGCCCCGGCGGAACCAGTTGACCCAGAACAGCTTCGGCAGCTTGGTGGAGTCGCCGGTCTTGCCGATCTCCAGCCAGTGGGCGAAGTAATCGCCCATGTTGTACCCGCAGAAGGGCAGCATGGCGAAGGGGTCGAACCGTAGCTTGCCCACCGCGCCGGTCTGGGCCGCCGTGGTCTCCGAGCTCATGATCGAGCCGAGGAACACGCCGTGGGTCCAGTCGAAGGACTCGGTCACGAGCGGCACGTTCGTGGCCCGACGCCCGCCGAACAGGATCGCCGAGATCGGCACACCCGCCGGGTCCTCCCACTCGGGGGAGATCGACGGGCATTGCGACGCCGGGGTGGTGAACCGGGCGTTCGGGTGCGCGGCCGGGGCGTCGGACTCGGGCGTCCAGTCCTGGCGCTTCCAGTCGATCACATGGGCCGGCGGCTCGGAGAGGCCCTCCCACCAGACGTCGCCGTCGTCGGTCTTCGCCACGTTCGTGAAGATCGAGTTGCCGTACAGCGTGCCGATGGCGTTCGGGTTGGTGTCCGCCCCGGTGCCCGGCGCCACCCCGAAGAACCCGTACTCGGGGTTGATGGCGCGCAGCGTGCCGTCGTCGCCGAACTTCATCCAGGCGATGTCGTCGCCGACCGTCTCGACCTTCCACCCCGGCAGGGTCGGAATCATCATCGCCATGTTCGTCTTGCCGCACGCCGACGGGAACGCGGCGGCGATGTAGCGCTTCTCGCCCTCGGGCGGCGTTATGCCGAGGATGAGCATGTGCTCGGCCAGCCAGCCGTCGTCGCGCGCCATCGTCGAGGCGATGCGCAAGGCGAAGCACTTCTTGCCCAGCAGGGCGTTGCCGCCGTAGCCCGAGCCGTACGACCAGATCTCGCGGGTCTCGGGGTAGTGGACGATGTACTTGCTGTCGGCGTCGCAGGGCCACGGCACGTCGTCGCGCCGGTTGCCCTCGGCATCCACGAGGGGGTAGCCGACCGAGTGCAGGCAGGGGACGAAGTCGCCGTCGGTGCCGAGCACGTCGAGCGGGCCCTGCCCCATGCGCGTCATGATCCTCATGCTGGCCGCCACGTAGGCCGAGTCGGTCAGCTGCACGCCGATGTGGGCGATCGGCGAGCCCAGCGGACCCATCGAGAACGGCACGACGTACATCGTGCGGCCCCGCATCGCTCCGGTGTAGAGGGCGACGAGCTCGTCGCGCATCTCACCCGGGTCCCGCCAGTTGTTCGTGGGTCCGGCGTCGTCGGGGCTCTCGCTGCAGATGAAGGTGCGGTCCTCGACGCGGGCGACATCACCCGGATCGGACAGCGCGAGGAAGCTGTTGGGACGCTTCTCGGAGTTCAGCCGCTCGAACGTGCCGCCCACGGTCAGCCGCTTGGTCAGGCGCTCCCACTCGGCGTCGGAGCCGTCGCACCACTCGACCCGGTCCGGTTGGAACACGCCTTCCCAGTGGGCGACCCAGTCGTTGAGCTTCTGGTTGCTGGTGGTTGCGGCCATGATCCTCCGGTCGGTGTGCTCGTTGAGCCGGTCAGTCGGAGGCCGCGTGGGTTCACGGGGGCGTGCCGCGCTCGGGATCGAGCCCTGGCGTCCCCATGTCGACCTCCGACCCCAACCGCAGATGCGTGGCTTGGCCCTCGCCGTTGAGGTCGAAGATCACACGTTGTCCCTGACGCAAGAGGCGGAACACGGACCCGGACAGGGCGTCCGTGGCCAGGTCGACCTCGCTGAGGTCGGTGTCTCGCACGACGATCCCGTCACCCGAGCCGGGGTCGTACGACTTGATCACGCCTTGCACCTTGAAGGGACTCCCTTGTGTTCGCGGGTTCGCCACGATTGGGTGCACGCCACCGTACCGGAACCGTCGGTAACGCGACCAATGCCGTTCGCGGTGGCGGTGCAACCCCTCTCTCGGGGTCGGGGCGTCGCGTCCGTGTCCGCCTCGTGACCGCACGGTGTCTGACCTGCGGGCGAACGCGACTGGGGCGCCCGGCGGGCGCCCCAGTCGCACGATGTCGGCGAACGCCGCGGCGCCCGGACTCAGTGGACGAGCTTGGTGACCTTCCCGGCCTTGATGCAGCCGGTGCAGACGTGAACGCGCTTGGGAGAGCCGTTCACGACAGCGCGGATGCGCTGGACGTTGGGGTTCCAGCGGCGCTTGGTGCGGCGGTGCGAGTGGCTGACGCTCATGCCCCAGGACGGGTGCTTGCCGCACACCTCGCAGACGGCTGCCATGACGGATACCTCGGGTCTTGGATCGAGAAGGGAACCGGATGACACTACCGGCGGTCCGGAGGTGGCGACAACTCACCGAGGTGCTGCGGTCAGGGGCGCGTCCCCTAGCATCGCCCGGGTGACCGCCCTCGAGCACCTGGGTGCTGCCGAGCTGCGCGCGGTGGTGGACGCCTACCGCGACGCTCTGGCCGCGCACCGCGAGCCCATCAACCGCCTCAACGTATACCCGGTCCCCGACGGCGACACCGGCACGAACATGGCGCTGACGCTCAGTTCGGTGAGCGACGAGCTGGCCGGGGTCGAGGGCGACGACCTGTCAGCGGTGTGCCGGGCCGTGGCCCACGGCTCGCTGATGGGGGCCCGTGGCAACTCGGGCGTGATCCTCAGCCAAGTGCTCCGGGGGCTCGTGGGCGCCGCCGAAGAGGCCGGCGGCCTCGACGGTCCCGGCCTCGCCCGGGCGCTGCGGGCTGCGTCCGACGCGGCCTACCAGGCCGTGATGCGCCCGGTCGAAGGCACGATCCTGACAGTCGTCCGCAGCGCCGCCGAGGCCGCCGAGGCGGCGGTGGCCGCCGGCGGCGAGGCCGCCATCGAGCTGGTCGGGGTGCTCGACGCCGCGAGCGTCCGCGCCCACGAGTCGCTCGAGCAGACCCCCGAGCTGCTGCCGGTGCTGGCCGACGCGGGCGTCGTCGACGCCGGCGGCACGGGGTTCGTGCTGCTGATCGACGCGTTCCTGGCCGTGGTCGACGGGCGCCCGGTGCCCGAGCCGCGCATCGGCGAGGGCGCGGTGCGCAGCGACGCGCACTTCGTCATGCACACCGCCGACGACCACGGCGACGGCTCCGGCCCGCGCTACGAGGTCATGTACTTCCTCGATGCCGATGACGGCGCCATCCCCGCGTTCAAGGACGTGTGGGCCGGCATCGGCGACTCGATCGTGGTGGTGGGCGGCGACGGCCTGTGGAACTGCCACATCCACACCGACGACATCGGCGCGTCCATCGAGGCCGCGTTCGATGCCGGCCGGCCCTGCAAGATCCGCGTCACCGACCTCCACGAGCAGGTCGAGGAGGAGCGTTGGGTCCGCGACGCCACCGAGACCGGCGGCGTCGTCGACGAGCCGCCCCACGCCAGCGAGCCGGTCACGACCGCCGTGGTGGCCGTGGCCGCCGGTGACGGCATCAAGCGCATCTTCTACAGCCTCGGGGTGCAGGGCATCGTGGCCGGCGGCCAGTCGATGAACCCGTCGACGGCCGAGCTGCTCGAGATCGTCGAGCGGGTCCCCGCCGAGCAGGTGGTCATCCTGCCGAACAACAAGAACATCATCCCGGTGGCCGAGCAGGTCGACGCCCAGACGGGGCGCCGGGTGAAGGTCGTGCCCACCCGGGGCATCGCGGAGGCGTTCGCGGCCCTCATGGCCTACGACCCCGAGTCGCCGGCCGACGAGAACGCGAAGGAGATGGCGGCGCTGGCCACCAACGTCGTGGCGGGCGAGGTCACTCGGGCGGTGCGCGAGTCGACCTGCGACATCGGCCCGATCCGCGAGGGCGACTACCTGGGCATCGCCGCCGACGGCATCCGGGCCGTGGAGGCCAGCGTGGCCGCGGCGATGATCGGGCTGCTCGACGCCCTGGTGGCCGACGGCCACGAGATCGTCACGCTGATCGAGGGCGAGGGCGCTACCCCGGCCGACACGCGCCAGATCACCGAGTGGCTCGCCGAGCACCGCCCCGACGTGTCGCCCGAGGTCCACCACGGCGGCCAGCCGCTCTACCCCTACCTCGTCGGGATCGAGTGACACGGGGGTGACCCGCACGTGAGCGACGGAGCGATCACGCTGCGCGAGCTCGACGGGATGCCGGTCACGCGCCTGAAAGGCGTGGGTGACAAAAAGGCCGAGGGCCTGGCCATGGTCGGCGTCGAGACGCTCGCCGACCTGCTCACCTTCTACCCGCGGCGCTACGTCGACCGCACGAACGAGGCTCGCATCCGCGACCTGGTGGTCGGCGAGGAGGCGATGGTCATAGTCACCGTCGAGCGCACCCAGGCGCGCCGCACCCGGGGCCGGCCGCCGAAGACGCTCGTGCTGGCTGACGTGAGCGACGCCAGCGGCCGCCTGCGGGTGTCGTTCTTCAACCAGGCCTGGCGCGAGCGCCAGCTGCGGCCCGGCACGACCGTGGCACTGTTCGGCAAGCTCGACGTCTACAAGGGCGCGAAGCAGATGACGAACCCGATCGTCGACCTGATCGGCGACAAGACCGGGCGGATCGTGCCGATCTACCCGCAGTCCGAGAAAGCCGGGCTGTCCACCTGGGAGGTGGGCGACTGGGTGGCGGAGGCCCTGCGGCGCTCGGCGGTCCGGGGTCTGGCCGACCCCGTGCCGGAGTGGGTTCTCGACCGCTACGACCTCATCACCCGCGCCGAGGCGTTCGCCGGCATCCACGCTCCCGACTCCATGCGTCACATGCAGGCCGCCCGGAAGCGCCTGGTGCTCGACGAGCTGCTGCGGGTGCAGCTCGCCCTGGTCCAGCGGAAGCGCCAGATCGAGCGTACGGCCCCCGGCCTGTCCCACACGCTCGATGGCCCGCTCGTCGAGGCGTTCCGGGCCCGGCTGCCCTTCGCCCTCACCGACGACCAGGGGGCCGCCATCGCGGAGATCGCCACCGACCTGGCCGCCCCCCATCCCATGCACCGACTGCTCCAGGGGGACGTCGGCAGCGGGAAGACGGTCGTCGCCGTGGCCACGCTGCTGGCGGCCGTGCAGGGCGGGCACCAGGGCGCGTTCATGGCGCCGACCGAGGTGCTGGCCGAGCAGCACGCCCAGGGCATCCGGGCGCTGCTCGACGGGGTGGAGGTGCCCGACGACGGCACGTCGCTGTTCGGGGCCCGGCCCGTGCGGGTCGAGCTGCTGACGAATCGGGTGCCGGGGTCCGACCGGCGCCGCATCCTGGCCGGGCTGGCGGCCGGCGAGGTCGACGTGGCGATCGGGACCCACGCGCTCATACAGGACGAGGTCGCCTTCCGCTCGCTCGGCGTCGCCGTCATCGACGAGCAGCACCGCTTCGGGGTGGAGCAGCGGGCGGCGCTGCGCGACAAGTCCGGCAGCGGGGCCGTGCCCGACGTGCTCGTCATGACCGCCACGCCCATCCCGCGCTCGGCGGCGATGACGGTCTACGGTGACCTCGACGTCACCGTCATCCGCTCCCGGCCCGCGGGCCGGCAGCCGATCGTCACCCGCTGGGCCCGCACCGAGGCCGACGAGGTCGACGTCTGGGACGCCGTGCGCCGCGAGGTGGCCGCCGGTCGCCAGGCCTACGTGGTCTGCCCGCTCATCGAGGAGTCCGAGAAGCTCGAGGCCCGCTCGGCCGAGGACACCTACGCCGAGCTGGCCGCCGGCGAGCTGTCCGAGGTGCGGCTCGGGCTGCTGCACGGCCGGCTGGCCCCCGCCGACAAGGACGGCGTGATGGCCCGGTTCCGGGCCCGAGAGCTCGACGTCCTCGTGGCCACCACGGTCATCGAGGTGGGCGTCGACGTGCCCAACGCCACGGTCATGGCGATCCTCGACGCCGACCGCTTCGGCATCGCCCAGCTTCACCAGCTGCGGGGCCGGGTGGGGCGCGGGAGCGAGGCGTCATGGTGCTACCTGGTCAGCCGGTCGGACACGCCGGAGGCCGAGGCCCGGCTGGGGGCGCTCGTCGGGTCCGATGACGGGTTCGAGCTGGCGGAGGTCGACCTCGACCTGCGGGGGGAAGGCACGATCATGGGCGAGCGCCAGAAGGGCCGCAGCGACCTCAAGCTGGCGTCGCTGCGACGTGACCGCTCGTGGGTCGAGCGGGCCCGCGAGGTGGCGTTCGCCATCGTCGACGGCGACGGGCTCGACGCCCACCCCGACCTGGCCGACGAGGTCGGCCTCCTCCTCGACGACGTCGACCAGGAGTTCCTGCTCAAGGGCTGACTCGCCGCCATGGCGGTGCTTTCAACAGGGGGCCAGGTCACTCCGCCGCCCCCTCGGTCGTCAGCCGGTCCTCAGGCGTCGCCTTCAACGCCCGCTCCACAGCGAGCCGGATCCGGTCCTCATCGCCCGGCCACAGGCCGGAATACAGCTTCAACGTCGTGAATTGGGCGGTGAGCGCCGACCTTGTCGACGACCTCGAGCTCGACGCCCCCGTGACCTGGCCGACCCGCCTGCTGCGCTCGACGGCCTGTGGGCCGACAAGTAGTGTTCCGAGCCACAGAGCCACAGGACTCGAGGGGGATGCACTATGCACCGGATCGTTGGTCGTCGCGCGCTGCTTCTGATCCCGCTGCTCGCCGCGGTGCTCCTGCTGCTCCTCCCTGTGCCGGCCAGCGCCATCACCAATGGTGAGCCGGACGACGGTGCCCATCCCTACGTCGGAATCATCTTCAACGTCGACACCTTCTGCACCGGCACGCTGCTCTCGCCCACGGTCTTCCTGACCGCCGGGCATTGCACGGTGCTCTTCGAGGGCACCCCGACCTACGTCACGTTCGAGTCGGAGCCCGTCGTCAACCCGGATCCCACCCAACCCTGGTTCTACACGGACAATGCCGTCGCGGTGGCCGACGTCTACACCATGGAGGGCTACGGCGAGGTGTTCCCGCAGTTGACCGGTTACTCCCGTAACGACCTCGGGATCGCAATCCTCGCCGAACCGGTCTACATGGAGACCTACGGGGCGCTCCCGGATGAGGGCCTGGCCTCCTCGTTCACGAGCAGTCAGACGTTCACCGCAGTGGGCTACGGGGTCCAGGAGTTCGCATCCGGCCCGGGTGGCCGGCAGGTCAGCGAGTACGGCACCCGGTACCGGGCGACGGAGCGGCTGATCAGCATCCCGGCCGGGCAGTCCCAGGTCGGTGAGGAGTTCTTGCACTTGACGAGCAACCCCGGCGGCGGCAAGGGCGGCACCTGCTTCGGCGACTCGGGTGGGCCGGTCTTCCTCGACGACACCAATGTCATCGTGGGGGTCAACGCCTTCGTCACCAACTACAACTGCGCCGGACAGAACTACGCCACCCGCGTGGACACGGCGGAGGCCCTCGCCTTCATCACCCAGTTCCTGTAGGGCTGCGCGACCGTCTCTTGACGTGGCCGCCTCCACCCCTCCCTGGACGCGGGGGGTCCATCAGGTCCTGTGGCGTCGGGCCAGTTCGTCCATCCCTAGCGACACGTAATAGTTCCGGCCGGCCGAGCGGAATCGGCCGGCCGGACCCGCGTCGCGCTCAGGCGGCGTCGATCGCCGATCGGACGGTTTGCACCGGCGTGCGGACGGCAACGGGCGCCTATGGACGGGATGCTCCTAGTAGCGGAGGTCGGCGAGCACGCCGTAGTGGTCGGACAGCTGGGGCTGATCCGCTGCGACGACCCCGAGGAGCTCGCAATGGGTCGGATGACCGACGGCGCTCGCCCGGGGCCAGGCGGACAGCACGTAGTCGAAGCGCCGATCGGGATACATGGCTACGGCCGCAAGGGGGTTCTGATTGGACCAGGTGACGCCGGGCGTCCCGTCGCCGGCGATCTCCCAGGCGTCATAGAACACCAGGCCGGGAGCGGCGGTCGCGGACCGGCCGGTCAGCATGCGGATCTCGTCGGCGTCGGGCCCGGCGTTGAAGTCGCCGCAGACCACAGTCGGGTGGCGGCGGCGGGTCCGCTCCTGAACGAAGCCGGCCAACTGACGTACCTGGGCCTGCCGCAGGACGCTGGCGTCGAGCGGTGCGTCCAGCATCACCACGAAGAGCTGGATGAGCCCGCGGTCGCCCTCGAGTGTCGTGAACAAGGCCTCTCCAAGCCCGGAGCCGTCCTGGCCTCGCAGAGGGCGGCGTTCGTGCGTTGCGATGGGCCAGCTTGAGACAAGGCCGATCCCCGACACCCCAGTCCTCCTGCTGCCAGTCGCCGACGAAGAGGCTGTGCTGGAGGCCCAGTCGCTTCCCGATCAGCTCGGCTTGGTTCGCCTGCGGACCCGACCAGGACTCCACCAGGCACACCACATCAGGTGCCACCGTCGCCAAGGTCTCCTCGATCATGGCCTGGCGCCCCTGCCAAGCCCGTAGCGCCCCCAGACGTTCCAGGTGACGACGCGCATCGTCGTCCCGACGACCGGCCCATAGGGCTCATACGGGTCGATGCCCACCCCTGCAGCGTGTCACCACGGAGGGTCCCGTGCCGTCGACTACCCCGCGCACATGGCCGCCCTGGCGTCTCCTTCGAGCACACTCCACGAGACGTGTGCGGTGTCGATGTCCACCGTGACCGAGACGACACGGGCGCCGGCCGGGCTTGCCAGCACGATGTTGCGGTAGCCGGGAGCCGGGAGTGCCACGCCTGAGCCCCCTACCGACGTAGCCGTGCGCGAACCGACCATCCATCGCGTCTCGATGGGAACGAGGTCGCGCCCAGCACGCTCGTGATGCGGAAGCGGTCGGCCGGTCGCACCTGAACGGGCGGCTCCTGACGTGCGAGCTTGCTCGCGGCGCACACGGTCGCGGCCGGCGTTCGGACAACGCCGAACACGTCTGCGCCGGCGCCGCGAGTCAGCGCCGCCACGGTCGTCGGGGCGTGGCGGAGGTCGACCAGCAGCGGGTCAGTTGGGCGCCGTCACCTCGCTGGACTCGACATGTGTGACGGGGAGGTCAACCTCGCGGCGGATGCGGCTCACGGCGTCGAGGTGGAGCCACCGCGATGCGCCGGAGGGCAGCGTCGAGACGATGACGCCGTCGTAGCGGAAAGGTGAGGTGCGCAGGGCGGTGGTCACGGCGTAGACGGGGTTGGCGTCGCCGATCTCGCCGCTCACCTCGAAACCGAGCGCTCGGAAGGCGGTGAGGCCCTCCTCGAGCCTGGCGCGGGCCGCGGTCTCGACCTCGCCGTCGGTCCAGGCGTGGTTGGCCGGATGCCGCACCGGCACGACGAGGTGCAGATGGCACTCGTCCGGCGGCCCCAGCGTCCTCACGTGGTCGATCAGCGACCGGCCGACCAGCGTGCGGTGGGCGACGACCAGGTAGGTGCGCATGTGGCCCTCCTCGGGTGGCCCCGAGGCGACGCCCGGCTGTGTCACCACGGGGTTCGATCATGTTGCCACGGGTGAGGGCGGACATGGGGCCCGCTGTGGATCGCCGTCCGGTGATCGGTGATTCGGAGCACCGTGCCGACGATCGGTGGCCGCTCGGACCGTCGAGGAGGACGCCGTCGGCCTCGCCGGATCGCACGCTGTGGGACGCTGGCTGGGTGCGCTTCCGGTTCGGGGAGTTCCAGCTGGACGACAAGCGGTTCACGCTGTCCGGGCCCACCGGTGCCGTCCATGTCGAGCCTCAGGTGTTCGAGCTGCTCCACCACCTGATGTCCAACCACGACCGGGTCGTGTCGAAGGAGGAGCTGCTCGATGCGATCTGGGGCGACCGGTTCGTGTCGGAGTCGGCGCTCACATCGCGGGTCAAGGCCGCCCGGCGGGCCGTCGGCGATGACGGCCAGGCCCAGCGTGTCATCAAGACGATCCACGCCCGCGGGTACCAGTTCGTCGCCGAGGTGCACGTCGACGCCGGCCGGATCCGGCGAGCACTCCCGCGGCTACGGAACGCGCCCATCGGCCGTGACGCCGACATCGCGCGCGTCGTCGAGCGGATCCGCGATGCTCCGCTCGTGACGGTCACCGGGTCGGGGGGATCGGGAAGACGACCGTCGCCTTGGCGGTCGCCGACCGCCTGCAGGCCGACTACGCCGACGGGGTCGTGTTCGCCGATCTCTCGCCGGTGCCACCGCAGGAGGACGTGACGAGAGCCGTGGCCGAGGCGGCCGGGGTCGAAGGCACCCCGTCCGAGACGATCGAGCGCGTGGCCGACCACCTGGCGAATCGGCCGGTCCTTCTCGTGCTCGACAACTGCGAGCACGTCCTCGAACGCTCGGCCGAGCTCGTCGACCGGATGCTCCAGCGTGGAGAGACGGCACGCATCCTCGCCACCAGCCGCGAGCTGCTCGGTGTGGTGGGTGAGCACGTGTGGCCGGTCGGCCCGCTCCACGACGCCGGGCCGGCGCTCTTCGTCGAGCGGGCCCGCGCCGCTGAACCGCGGGTGGACTGGGACCCGACGGACCCCGCGGTGATCGAGCTGTGTCGCCGGCTCGACGACGTGCCCCTGGCGCTCGAGCTCGCGGCCGGCCAACTCCGCCGCTTCGACCTCGACGAGTTGATCCGGCGCCTCGACGATCGCCTCGCACTGCTGTCCGGCCGTGCTTCGGGCGACGCACCGCGGCACGCCACGATGGAGACGGCGATCGACTGGAGCTACAGGCTCCTCGAGCGGACCGAGCAATGCCTGCTCAGGCAGCTCAGCGTCTTCCCGGCGTCGTTCGACGTCCGTGCCGTCGAGGCATGCGCCCCTCCGCTCTCGGGCGCCGTGCCGGTCACGGTGTTCGGTCAGCTCGTGGACAAGAGCCTGGTCGTGCGCCTGCCGGGCTCGGGCCGCTACCGGCTCCTCGAGACGGTCAAGATGTTCGCCAGGGACCGCCTGGACGAATCCGCGGAGACGGCGTCGGCCTTCGAGCGCCACCGCCGCCATGTGCGGGAACGGATCGGGTCGGCGTCGCGCCTGGACCGGTGGATGTCGGCGCGCCTCGCAGCGGAGCTCCGCACCCGTCTGGAGGACGCGCGGCAGGCGTTCAGGCTCAGCCTGGACCGAGGCGCCGTCGACGATGCGGTCGAGATCGCTGTCGGGGCATCGTTCCTCTGGCGGAACGCCATGGGTTGCGCGGAGGGCGCAACGTGGGTCGACGATCTCCTGGAGCTGGGCCTGTCCCCCCACGACCAGCTCTGGGCGCACATCCTCCGCGCCGACGTGGGCCAGGGCCGAGGTGACCACCACCAGATGTTCGGCGCCGCCTCGTCGGCCAAGGGCCTCGTCGACCGCACCGACGATCCGGCTGGCGCATGCCTCGCCGCGCACTACGACGCCATTGCGCATCTCAGCGAGGCCGGCCAGGCCAAAGGCCGCCTCGCCGCAGCCCTCGAGCTCGCACACCGGTCGGGTGATCTGCGCCTCATCACCTTGATCGAGGCGTTCGTCGCCGTGGCCGACGTGGCGGCCGGGCAATATGACGAGGCCCGTGCGGCGGTGACCGGGCTCGATCGGGGGGCATCGGAGGACGGGTACGACCGGTTCATCGTCCACTGGGCCGGTTGGATGCTCGGGCTGGCCGAGCGGGACGCCGGGGCGGCGCGGCGCTGGATGAGCCTCCAGCAGGACTACCTCGACCGCACCGGCATCGTCGAGACCTGGATCACGTCGTTCTCGACGGCCATGTGCGACGCCATCGACGGCAGCGACGTCGGGACGACGCTGGCTCACACCCTCGTCCTCGCCGACCGGGAGGGCTACCACGCCGACGCGGACTGCGTGCTCGTGCTCTCGTACTCGGAGATGTGCGCGGGGCGGTGGGACGTCGCCGCCGAGCTGATCGGAACCGCGGTGCAGGGCCGGTTCAACGCCACGGCGCACTACGTGCTGTATCGGGCCGTCCTGGACCGGCCGCTTCGCCAACAGCTCGACCCCGCTCCCATGACCGATGCGATGGTGCGCGGGCGTGCGCGCACACCGGCCCAAGCGCTCGCCGAGTACGGCATCACCCGGGCCGCGGGGTTCCACCCGGTGGCAGGAGCGGTGGCTGAACGCCCGAGGGAACCGATCGGATAGCCGGGCGGGTCAGGCGGCTCGCGTCGGCGCTCACCGAAGACCGGATCGCTCGGCCGACGGACCGCGGGCCCTCGACGACGTGGCCGTCCGGCGCGTCGCGGCGAGCCGACCGAAAACCCCAGGGATCCTCCACGGAAGCTCCAAGCTCCCGGTGCCTGGTTCCCCGATGCTGAGGGCATGTTCACGTTTCCCCGCATCACCCGCCGCCGACGCCGACCCGACGTCGGCCCCCTTCTCCGGGTCCCGGCCTTCGCGCACGGCGACCCCGGACGCCTCGCAGAGCTGGCACGCCACACCGACATCCTGCGGCTGCCGCCCGGACGGACGCTCGTCAGGGCGGGTGCGACCGCCCGCGAGCTGATCGTCCTGCTGGCGGGCGAGGCCGCCGTCCTGCGAGCGGACGGCACCCGGGCCGTGCTGCGGCCCGGCGCCCAGATCGGTGGGTGCGAACTGCTCGGGCGCGAGCGCCACGCCGCCACCGTGGTGGCGACGTCCGCCCTCGAGGTCGTGGTGGTCAACGGCCCCGCCGTCCGCTGGGCGCTGGCCGAAGGCATCGCCGAGCTGGCACCGCCGGCGTCGCTGTCGGCCTCGCGGCCCGGCGCGTCGCCGTCACCCCGGCGGGACCCCAAGCCGACCGTCCGGCTCGCGAGCTGATTCCCGAGGACCACACGATGCACGTCGGCGACGCCGCCCGCCGCACCCGGACCGTGACGGCCCGCGACATCGAGCTGTTCACCGAGATGACGGGCGACCGCAACCCGCTTCACTGCGACGAGGCCGCGGCCCGCCGCTCCCGCTTCGGCGGCGTCATCGTCCAGGGCGGCGTCACCTCGGGCCTGCTCTCTGCGGTCGTGGCCGAGGAACTGCCGGGGCCGGGCAGTGTCCTCCTGCACACCGACTGGCGCTTCCTCGCCCCGGTCCGGCCCGGCGACCGCATCACCGCCGAGGTCGAGGTGATCGGGCTGCGCCAGGACAAGCCCATCGTCACGCTGCGCACCACGGTCACCGACCAGGACGGGCGGATCGTGCTCGACGGCCGGGCCGTCACCTGGCGCGAGTCCCTCGATGACGCCGACGACAGCTTCGGGCGTTCTCTGGCAGCCGGTGTGCAACGATGACGCGTTAGTGGCGGTGCGGTTCGGCGAGTGCGAGTTGAACGTCCAGAGCCTGGAGCTGCGGCGTGGCGGTGACATCGTTGCCGTCGAGCCCCAGGTCTTCGACGTCCTCGCGTACCTGGTACGCCACCGGGACAGGGTGGTACCCAAGTCCGAGCTGCTGGACGAGGTCTGGGGCGACCGGTTCGTCTCCGAGTCCGCGTTGACCACCCGCATCAAGTCCGCCCGGCGGGCGATCGGCGACACCGGTCGTGATCAGCGCGTCATCAAGACGATCCACAGTCGCGGCTACCGGTTCGTCGCCGACGTGGTCGATGCCGCCGACCGCCCCGACGGCGGCCACGCCGATCTCGCCGTGGCGGCGGCGCGTGCCGAGGACACCCATGACGCACGCGCTGTGGCCCGCCGGGAGGGCCTCGACGCCCGGGCCGGCGGCCCCGGCGCTGGTCCGGGCGGGGACAACCCCCCGACGATTCGCCGCGTGCTGCGGGCGCTGGACGACCTGGCCGCCGGACGGGGCTCGGCCGTGCGGGTCGAGGGCGGCTCCCGGTCGGCGCGCACCGAGCTGCTGCGCCGCCTCGCCGACGCCGCCCGCGACCGGTCGATCGTCGTGGGGTCGTCGGCGCCGTCCATCCTCGGCGCCGACCCCTTCGGCTGCGTCGCCGAGGCGCTCGACGAGATGACCCAGCGGCGACCCGACCTTCTGGACGCCATTCCGCAGGGGTGCCGGACGGAGCTGGAGCAGGTGTTCCGGGCGGGGTTGCCCACGACGCGCCAGCGCTGGCTCGTGGCCGTGCGCGAACTGCTGGTCGCGGCCGCCGAAAGGTCCGGTGCCCTCTTGCTGGTCGACCACGTCGACCAGGCGTCGCCCGAGACGCTGGCGTTGGTCGACGACGTGGCCCGGCTGACCCGCGGGCACCGCGTGGCGGTCGTCCTCGCCGGCCGGCCGCACGCCCGTCCCGACGCCTGGTCGGGGGCGGCGCCCGACTGGTTCGAGGTCGTCCAGCTCCCCGATGCGACCGGGCGACCCGAGTCGACCCACCCGGACGAGCCGCCGGGGGCAACGGCGTCCGCCCTGCTCCGCGAGCTCGATCTGCCCGGCGACGTCGCGGACGCCCTGCGGCAGGTGGCCCTGTCCGGGGACGGGTTCGACGAGCTCGAGCTGCGGGCGGCGACGGGACACGACGAGCACGTGACCCACCGCGTGATCGAGATCGCGCTCGGAGCCGGGGCGATCGTCCCGGACGCCGCCGGCTACCAGTTCGCCGACGGGATCACAGCGGCCGGCCTGACCGCCGGCGGGGCGCCCCACCAGCGCGCCCGGGCCTTGGAGCGCGCTGCCCGCCGCCTGGCCGAGCTGGGCGCGCCGCCCGAGCGGGTGGCGGACCGGTTCCTCGCCGCCGGCCGGGCGCCGGCCGCCGCCCCGTTCGCCCTCGACGCCGCCCGCCGCGCCGCCTCCGTCCAGCTCCACCGCGACGTGCTGCGGTGGACCGAACTAGCCCGCGACCACGTCACCGGCGACGACGAAGCCGACCTGCTGTCGCTGCGGGCGGACGCCCTGGCCGCCGTGGGAGACCCGGGAGCCGTGGCCGCCTACCGCGCCGCCCTGGCCGCCTGCCGCCCGGACGGCGCCCGGGGGCTGCGGGCCCGGCTCGCCCGTGCCGGCCTGTACGCCGGTGACATCGCCACGGCGGGGGAGGCGCTGGCCGGCATCGAACCCGACGGAGGCCCCGACGACACCGCCGTGCTGTACGTCCGGGGGCTGCTCGCCTACTACCTGGGTGACATGGACGCCGCCGGGGAGGCCGTCGACGCCGCCCGCAGCTCGGCCTACACGAGCGGCACGCCGACCCAGCTCCTCGACGCCATAACTCTGCAGGGCCTGGTCGCTCACAACCGGGGCGAGTGGTTCGACCGGCTCCGGCGGGAGCTGCGGGCCACGGGCGAGAACCCGGCGCTGGCCTCGTCGGTCTTCGACTCGCACCTGTGCGTGGCCGAGTTCCTGCTCTACGGGCCGACACCGTACGCCGAGGTGATCGCTCTGACCCGCAAGCTCCGCGAGCAGGCCGACCAGATGGGCGCCCGCCCCGCCGCCGCGTTCGCCACGGTCGTGGCGGGCGAGGCCGCCCTGCTGGCCGGCGACCTCGACGTGGCCCGTGCCGAGCTGAGCGAGGCGGTGGACATGCACGCCGCCATCGGCGCGGACACGGGGACCGCCCACGCCCTCCAGCGGCTGGCCGAGCTCGAACTGGCCGCCGGCAACCGGGCCGAGGCCGAGCGACTGCTCCGGCGGGCGCTGCCGCTGGCCCGTTGGTCGCCGCTTGTGCACCACCTCCTGCAGCGGGTCTACGGCACGCTCGTCGCCGCCGCTCCCGACCGGGACGCGGCACTGGCCATCGTGGACGAGGCAGTGGAGGCCTCCGACAAGCGCAACACCTGCATGGTGTGTCACGTGATGATCGCCGTCCCCGCCGCGATCGCCTGCGCCGAGGGAGCCCGACTCGACGAGGCACGCGAGTGGCTGGCGCAGGCGGTCGCCTCCGCGGCGCTCTGGCAGGGGACGGCATGGCAGGGCGCCGTCAGCGAGGCCCGCGCCCACCTGTGTCGCGCCGAGGGCGGCCCCGTCGCGGCCCGCCGACTGCTGGCCGAGGCCGCGGCCCTGTTCGATGCCGCCGGCCAGCCACTGGACGCCCACCGATGCCGGGAGGCGTCCGAGACCGTCGCCGAGATGTGACGTGGCCAGGCCTTCCGAGCGGATGGCCTGGGTGGTCCGTCCGGCGCGACGCGCCGATGACGGCCTCCGGGGGCCGGTCATCGGTCGGTCGGGGGTCTGTCAGCCGGCGTCGACCTCGATGGCCACCGGCACCTGGTTGGTGATGATGTCGTAGACGGCCGAGCGGGCCCGGGACTGCTCGACGATCTCGCGGAGCTTCTCGGCCGGGGCGTCGCCCTTGACGGTGAAGCGCACCGTGATGCCCTGGTAGCCGTTGCGGACCGACGCGTTCAGCCCGAGGATGCCGTTGAGGTCGATGTCGCCCTCGACCGTCGAGCGCACCTCGGTGAGCGTCACTCCCCGGGCAGCGGCGATGTTGGCCAGGCCGGCGGTCAGGCAGGAAGCCAGCGCGTGCAGCACGAACTCCACCGGCGTGGGGCCGTTGTCCTTGCCGACCAGCACCGCGGGGTGGTCGGCGTCGAAGACCCAGGTCCGCTCGTGGGCCCGCTCCTCGCCGACGCCGAAGAAATCGCCGATGGTGCTGCGGCTGTGGGTGCCGCCGACCCATTCGTTGCGGGCCCGGAACTGGAACTCCGCGGCCTGGGGGGCCGCCTTCACCGCGTCGAGCGTGGCGAAGAGGGTCGCGGTGTCGACGCCGTTGCGGACGGGATCGCTGGTCTCGGTGATGCTCATCTCGTTGTCCTTCCGTTGTGTGTGTGACTGGTGTGTGTGACTTGTTCGACCGGCTGTCTGTCGGCTCGGCGTGGGGTCACGTCGAGACGTCGGGGGGCGACGGGCGTCCCCGCCGGCCGAACCGGCGCGGCCGTGCGGAGCGGCGGGCGTGGACGGGGCCGCCGGCCCGCCGCAGCTCGGCGTGGCGCTCGGCGACGAGGGCACGGGCGATGTCGACGGTGTAGGTGGCATGCATCGGTTGCTCCTGTGGGTTGTTGGTGGTCGGGGCGGGTCGGCGCACGAGTCAGGCGACGGCCAGCCGGCGGGGTTGGAGGACGGGACGGGCGGCCAGCGCGGTGGCCTCCACGTCGATGGCAGCGGCGAGCTGCCGCTGGAGCTCGATGAACCGGGCGACGGGCGGGAAGTCCGCCAGGGCGCATGTGATGTCGAAGATCTCGCGGCGGGCCTCGTCGGCCTGGCGCCGGTAGTCGCCGAGCGCCGCAGGGAAGGGCCGGTCGCCCCGAAGAGCGGCGTCCAGCGCGGTCGCCAGCAACTCGGCGTCGCGGTAGGCGTCGCTGATGCCGTGCCCGGTGATGGGGTCGCGGTGGTAGAGGGCGTCACCGACGAGCGCCCAGCCGGGGCCGAACGCCTGCCGGACCTGGTTGGGCAGCCGCACCGCGCCTCGCACCGGCGAGGTCCGCCGCGCCGCGCGCAGGCGCGTGGCGAGCGCCGGGGCGATCCGCTCCAGCATCTCCACGAAGCCGGCGGTGAGGGACCCGGTGTCTCGGCGGGCGCCGATGGCATCCTCCGCCGGGACGCAGACCCAGATGCACGCCTCGCCGCCGTTCGTGGGGAACACGCCGGCCATCGCCCCCTCGGCCACGAAGAACTCGATCCCCGACCACGACGCTGCGCCGTAGTAGGCGTAATAGGTGGCGCTGTCCGCCGGCCGCACGTCGACGAGCGGGGCGCCGACGGAACGGGCGACGTGCGAGCGAAGGCCGTCGGCGCCGATCACCACCGTGGCGTCGACCTCCGTCGTCTCGCCGCCGCGGCTGCGGGCGCTCAGCCCGGTGACGCCGCCCATCGCGTCCCGGCGCACGTCGGTGACCGTCACGCCGAGGCGCAACGCCGCACCCGCGTCCGCCGCCGCCCGGGCGACGATCGTGTCGAGCGCGTGGCGCCGGGGGGCGACCAGGAGGTCGACGCCCGCCCGGTCCTTGATCGTGTGCGTGGCCGACCCGGCGGGAGTGTGGAACGTGACCTGACGTATGGCGGGGGCTCCGCTGGCCAGGACCTCGTCGAGCAGGCCCCAGCGGTGGAGCTGGACGACGCCGCTCCGGGCGATCGAGTGTGTCGACAGCGTGTCGCTCGGCAGCAGCGCGCGCTCGAGCACGACCACGTCGTGGCCGAGGCGGGCCAGCAGCAGGGCAAGGGCGCCGCCTCCGGCTCGGGCGCCGACGACGGCGACGTCATGTCGACTGCGCTTCGCGGTGCCCATCGTCATCGTCTCCTGGCGGTCGTCGGCGGGGCCTGCGTCTACGACCAGGACTCTGACGGACGGGCGCGCCACGTCCTTGGAGACGACGTGGTCAAGTTCTGAAGATCTCCGGCCACCGCCCGCGGCCGGTGTCGCTGAGGTCAGCTGGTCCTTCGCCGGCCGAGGATGTAGCTGCGACGTGTCTCGACTTCCTCGGGATAGGAAGCACGTTCGAGCACTGCCTCGACCGCGAACCCGGCCCGCTCCAGACGGTCGGCCACCGGGGCGGCCTCGAGGAAGCGGAAGTCGACATCGACCTCCTCGTCCCACCACTCGTCGAGGTGGCGTACCTCCTCGCCTACATGGAAGGCGACCAGCAACGGGCCACCCGCACCGACGACCCGCGCCAGCTCGTGCGCGGCGGCGTCCAAGCCGTCCTCGTCCAAGTGGATCAGGCAATAGAACGCCACGGCGCCACCCAGAGCATCACGGCCGAAGGGCAGGGATGTCAGCGACCCGGCCACTGCGGCCAACCCCAGCCGGTGGCGCGCGATCGCAGCCATGGCCGGGGAGAGATCCAAGGTCACGACGGTCGCCCCCAGCCCAGCCAGGAACGCCGCGACATGACCCGGGCCCGCACCGAGGTCCCCGATCGGTCCGAGGCCTCGACTGCGCGCATCCTCGGCGATCACCGAGAGCAGCGCTCGATCCAGCGGCTTGTGGTCCAGCTCGTCGATGAGCTCCTCCGCGTACCGTGCGGCCACCCGGTCGTACGAGCGACGAATTCGGCCGGGATCGAGGCCCACACGAGCTGTCTAGCAGCCGGCCAACCGGCCCGGCCCACGAGATCCGCCCGCACACGTCGGCGGGCTCGCGGGTGCGTCACTCGTAGTGCTGCAGGGCTCGTCTCAGACCTTCCGGGGAGACGCGCAGGTCTCGGCACACGAGGATCGGTGTTCCGGCGACGTCGTTCGATACGTCCCAAGGGTTCGAGACGATGGCGGCCGGACCCAGTGCGTCGCAGTACCGGTCGAGCAGGTGTAGGGGGTAGCCCACCGTGACGACGGTGCCGGCTGGCTCGCCGTCGGGCCACCAGTCGGCGTAGCTGTTGTGGGCCGACAGCGCCGTGCCCCGAGGCATGTCCCGGGCCGGGCCGTAGAGATCGATGGCTGCCGCCTCGCCGTAGCTGGCCGTGATGACGCGCGCCTCGGATTGCTCGTCTGCGGGCAGGATGTGCATGACCGCGGCGACTTGGTCGGCCATGTCCGGCCAGCCCACCTCCTCGCCGAGCTCGTCGTTGACGTCGTGGAAGACCTCGGCGTAGAGGTCGACCGGCGCGACCGGGGCGACGGCGGGGAGGGCGATGATGCCGTTGAGCAGGAGCGCGCCGAGGGCCCACCTCCAGCGGCGCTCGGCTCCCGCGACCCAGCCTTTGGCCGCCACGCCGCCGGCGGCGAACGCCAAGGGATAGACGGGCCCCAGGTAGTAGGCCTTGGCGCCGAGGGCGAACTGCACGACGGCGACCGCGGCGACCGCGATCGCCAGCACGCGCCAGGGTCGACGCCGCCACATCCAGATGAGGCCACCGGCTGCGAGCGGGAGAGCCAGCGGACCGACGAGGGCGACCTGCTGGGCGAGGAACCCGAGGCGACCGTCCTCGGCCCGCACGTCTGCGTTGTTGTTGCGGGCGAACTCGAGGGTGGGCCAGTCGTTGAACGCCTGCCACAGGAGGTTCGGCAACCACAGCGCCAGCGCGACCGCCAGACCCGCCCACGGCCACACGCTGCGCAGGTGGTGGCGGGCGTCGGGCACCGCAATGAAGCCCACCGCGAGGCCGCCGCCGAGCAGGGTGATGGTCCACTTCGTCTCGAGCCCGAGCCCGAAGACGGCGCCGACCGCCAGCCACCACCGGGCATCCGCGCCGCGCAGGAGCCTCACGACGAGGACCCACACCAGTGCCCATGCCAGCTGGTCGAATGGCACCGTCTGGAACAGCGAGCCGGTCGCGACGAAGAGCGGAGCCGTCGCCGTGGCCACCGCAGCGAGCACCGTGGCGCGCCGATCACCACCCAGCTCGCGCGCCACGAGGGCGGCCAGCACCACGACGCCGGCATGAACGGCGCCGGCCACGAGGCGTAGCGGCCACAGGTGCTCGCCGGCCACGACGGCGATCACCCGCGCGAGCAGGGGCACGACCGGCGGCTGGTCGACATAGCCCCAGGCCGGCCGCCGGCCGGCCGCGAGGTAGTAGAGCTCGTCGCGGTGGAACCCGTAGCGGCCGCTGAGCACGGCATGGAACGCGACGACGGCCGCCGCGATCACGACGACCGGCGTCGCGTCCCACCGCTCCAGACCCGCACGCAACGCCCGCGCTCGCGACACGACACCGATGATGCCCCGCGGCCCCGCCCGTGGCCGGGCAGCCCACCGACGGACTGTCACACCATCGATCCCGGCGCCGGTTGGCGGGGCCGTCGAGTTGGCGATGGATTCGGGATCGGCGCACGATGCCAGAGGTGATGGAAGGGGTGATGTGACGTGTGGGGCGGTTGGCGGCTCCGTCGCGTCTCGGCCCTGCCAGAGGGGTGGCGGAACGTCACGGCCCGCTCTGTCGGTCACTGGGCGGTGCTCGGTGACGACGAGCGGGATCACCTCGGCGGGCTGATGGACGAGCTTCTTCGGACCAAGCGGTGGGAGGCGGCGCGGGGCTTCGAGCTGACCGACGAGATCCGGATCGTCGTCGCCGCCGAGGCCTCCCTGCTCGTCCTCGGCCTGGACATCGACTGCTACCGGGACGTCAGTGCGATCATCCTGCACCCGTCCACGGTCACGATGCGGGGGGAGCGCCCCGGCCCGGCTCGCGGCGTGGTGACCGACTCGCCGCTGTCGGTCCTCGGACAGGCGCACGCCCGGCGCGGTCCGGTCATCATCGCGTGGGACGCAGCCCGCGCCGACGCCCGCCGGCCGGGCACGGGTCACAACGTGGTGCTCCACGAGTTCGCCCACAAGCTGGACATGCTCGATGGGCTCGTCGACGGGACCCCGCCCCTGCGCGACGCGTCGGTACGCCAGCGCTGGATCGAGGTGTGCACCGCCGCGTACGAGTCCCTCCGGGCCGGTGACCGCGAGACCCCGCTCAGCGCGTACGGAGCGATCAACCCGGGTGAGTTCTTCGCCGTCGCCACCGAGGCCTTCTTCGTCGTGCCCGAGACCCTTCATGAGCGGGAGCCGGCCCTCTACGGCGTGCTGCGCGACTTCTACCGGCAGGACCCGGCCGGGCGCCCGGCTCGCCGAGACCCGTGATGCGACCGTCGTGCCCGAGCCCGTGACATCGGCGGGTCCGCCAGAATGGCGGCGATGCCTACCGAGCTGCTGTACCTGCGGGACGCGTACATGCGGGACTTCGACGCCACCGTGGTCGACGTCGATGCCGAGGGCCGCCGGGTCGCCCTCGATCGCACGGCGTTCTACCCGACCGGCGGTGGCCAGCCTCACGACACCGGGGAGCTCTCCGGTCTCGGCGTCACCGACGTGCGCAAGGGGGAGGGCGACCTCGTGTGGCACACCCTCGGGGGCGACGGTGCCCTTCCGGCGACGGGCGACACGGTGCACGGTGCGGTCGACTGGGAGCGGCGTCACGCCCTGATGCGCACCCACACCGCGCTGCACGTCCTCTGTGGGGTCATCTGGAACGAGTGGGGCAAGGCCGTCACCGGGGGCAACATGGAGCCACTCTCGGCGCGGATGGACTTCGAGTTCGATCCTCTGCCGGAGGGGTTCGGCCGACGGGTCGAGGAGCTGGTCAACACCGAGCTGGCGGCCGACCGCCCGATCGAGGTGTCGTTCCTGACCCCCGAAGAGGCGTCGTCCCCGGCGACGGGCTTGATCCGCACCAAGGTCAGCCTGGTCCCCGAGGCCGTGGCGGAGGTCCGCGTCGTCGACATCGTCGGCCTCGACAAGCAGGCCGACGGCGGCACGCATGTGCGCTCCACCAGCGAGGTGGGCCACGTGAGGGTCCTAAAGACCGAGTCCAAGGGCAAGGGCAACAAGCGCGTCCGGATCGCCGTCGAGGACGGGTGAGCTTGACCCCGTAGCGGGTACGGGCCCTGGCGTCGGGCCCATGAGCTTGACGGTTCGGATAGCGACCGGTACCCCGGTACCGTGTCAAGCCCTTCGCCCTGAGACACCGACCGGGAGGGGACGCTCCCGTCGCGCGTCCCCTCCCGATCTCGCGGTGCCCGACGGCCGATCGATCCGCCCGCAGCCGATCGACGCGTCGGGCATCGTGCCGGCCTGCGTGGTCGTGCACCACGGGCCGGCGCGAGGCGTCGGCACCTCCCAGCCCTGGGCTGCGCCGAGAGGTGCCGCGCTCGGGGACCGGTCAGCCGCCGGCAGCCTCGGAGCCCGCGGCCGCCCCCGCGGGCTGAGGAACCGGCCAGGCCGTCGCCGGCCACGGCCGGGGCGGGCCCCCGCACCAGAGCCCGCCACCCGGGGCCGAGATGTCGGCGGCCACGTTGCCCAGCACGCTGTCCAGGGCGGCCAGCCCCGTGGCATTGCGGAGCTCGTCCCAGGCATCCTCGCCAGCGACGGCGCCGACGGCCACGATCGAGCCCTCCAGCTGCTGCTGCTCGAGCACCAGCGAGCTCGCCTCGGCCAGCAGGCGCTGCGCCCGCTGGTGCGCCAGCGCGATGCGCCGCCGCACATCGGTCGGAACGGTATCCGGTGAGATCGGCTCGGTAGCCCGATGCGTCTCGCGCACGATCTTCATCGCTCTCCCTCGTGGGTCGTCGTCGACGGCAGGGATCTGTTCCATTGCGATGTGTTCGAAACCGTCGGCCGGGCGGATGACCCTCAGTGCGGAAAACCCTCCACCGGACCCTCGGCCTCGGGGTCGAGGTCGCCGTCCTCGCCGGGGACGACCAGGTCCCAGCGGTCGAGGCAGTCCTCGCAGCGGTAGCTGACGAGATCCCCGGGCAACCAGTCGCGCTCGCTGGGCGGGTAGGAGTTCAGGTGCGCGCGTCCCCCGCAGTCGATGCAGGTGATGACCGCTTCGATCTCCACGGCCGGACCCTACCGGCGGGGCCGCTGCTCGAACCCGGTGACGCCCTGCGCGAACCCCTCAGCGAAGATGACCTCGCGGCCGAGCCGGTCCTCGTTGGCCAGCGCTTCGTCGAGGCTCACGCCAAGGCCGTCGTAGACGGCCCTGCGGTCGTTGACCACGGCCAGCCAGGGGGACCCGGCGATGTCGGCCGCGAGGGCGACGGCGGCGTCGAGGGCGGTACCGGCGGGCACGAGCCGGTCGACGAAGCCCATGCGCTCGGCCTCGGCGGCGTCGATCTCGCGCCCCGTGAGGATGAGGTCGAGCGCCCGGCCCAGGCCGACGATGCGGGGGAGGCGGTACGTGCCGCCGTCGACGAGCGGCACGCCCCACCGGCGCTCCAGGCACCCGAACCGGGCGGTGTCGCCCGCCACCCGCAGGTCGCACCACGCGGCCAACTCCATGCCGCCCGCCACGCACCAGCCCTCGACGGCGGCGATCACCGGCTTGGACAGCGTCAGGCGTGTCGGGCCGAGCGGCCCGCTGGCACGCAGGCGAGGCAGGTCGCGCAGGTTTGCGCCCGCGCAGAACGCCGCCTCGTCGCCCGTCAGCACCGCCACGCGGGCGCCGTCGTCGGCGTCGAAGGCGACCAGCTCGTCGTGGAGCCGGGCGGCGGTCTCGCTGTTGATGGCGTTGCGGGCGTGGCCCTGGTCGATGCGCACGACGCGGACGGCGGGGGCCTGCTCGGTCATGGCGGGAGCATGCCACCGCGCTCGGTACCGTGCGCGGGTGCGCGTGGTGGGAGGGACGGCCCGGGGCCGGCGGCTGGTGGCGCCGCTTGGTGACCGCACCCGGCCCACGACCGACCGGGTGCGTGAGGCGGTGTTCAACGCCCTGTGGAGCCGCGGGGCCGTCGAGGGCGCCGACGTGCTCGACCTGTTTTCCGGCAGCGGGGCGCTGGGCATCGAGGCGCTGTCCCGCGGGGCGCGCCACGCCACGTTCGTCGACACCGACGCCGCCGCCCGCCGTGCCGTGGCCGCCAACCTCGCGGCCTGCGGCCTGGCGGCACGCGCCGAGGTCGTCGGTATCCCGGTCGAGCGGTTCCTCGCCCGCCGGGCGGACGCGGGCACCGCGCCGGCCGACCTGGCCTTCTGCGACCCGCCGTACGGGTTCGCGGGGTGGGACGCGCTGCTCGCACGCCGCCCCGCCGAGCTCGTCGTCGCCGAGTCCGGGGAACCCGTCGACCCGCCCGCGGGGTGGCGGCTCGTGCGGGACGGCCGCTACGGCACCACGTGGGTGGGCTTCCTCGAGGCCGTTGACCACGACGGAAGGTGAAGGTGCGGGCGCCCTCGGGGGTACCGTACTGGCGCAGGTGCGGCGCCAGCCCCCGCGATCAGGAGCGCGACAGTGACGACCGTCCTCTATCCGGGATCGTTCGACCCCATCCACAACGGCCACGGAGAGATCATCGAGGTCGCGTCGCGGTTGTTCGACGAGGTCGTCGTGGCCGCGGTCCGGAACCCACAAAAGGGCGAGGCGCTCTTCACGCTGGCCGACCGCCAGGCGATGATCGAGGAGTCGACGGCGCACCTCGGCAACGTGCGGGTCACGATGTTCTCCAGCCTGGTCGTCGACCTGGCCCGCGAGGTCGGGGCTGACTTCATCATCAAGGGCCTGCGCGTGGTGGCCGACTTCGAGTCCGAGCTCATGATGGCGCGCATGAACAAGGCGGTGTCGGGCATCGAGACGATGTTCGTGCCCTCGACGTCCGAGCACTCGTACCTGGCGTCGAAGTTCATCCGTGAGATCGCCCGCTTCGGGGGTGACGTGTCGTCGATGGTGCCCGAGGCCGTCAGCAAGCGCCTGCGCGAGAAGTACCGGTCCACATGAGCACCGACGACCGCTCGTTCGACGCCAGGGTGGCCCAGCGGGTGCCCGGTGGCGACGTCGAGGCGCTGCTCCAGCGCGTCCACGAGGTCATCGACACCGCCCGCCCGGCACCGCTGTCCACGCAGGTCAAGGTCGACCGCGACGAGCTGCTCGACCTGCTCGACCAGGCCATCGAGCGTCTGCCCGACGAGGTGCGGGCGGCCCGCTGGCTCATGAAGGACCGCGACGAGTTCCTCGAGCGCACCCAGCGCGAGGCCGATGACATCCTCGCGGCCGCGCGGGGCCAGGCCGAGCGGATGGTGCAGCGGTCCGAGGTCCTCAAGGCGGCCGAGGCCACGTCGCGACGCATCGTCGAGCAGGCAAAGCTCGAGGCGAGCCGGCTGCGCAACGAGTGCGACGACTTCTGCGACCGGCGCCTCGCCCAGTTCGAGACCGTGCTCGAGCGGACCATGGGCGTCGTGGCCGCCGGCCGGGTCAAGCTGCGGGGACCGATCCCCGAGGCCGAGCCGGCCCCCGAGGACGACGACGCCGACGACGGCGACCAGGCCGAGGAGGCCGAGGGCGCGCTCTACGACCAGGACGACTGGCGATGAGCGCCAACCCGTTCCTCGTCCCGACTGCCGAGCTGTTCCGCCACCGCGGCGCCCGCCACCACGTCGAGCGGGCCGGCCCGTTCCCCGGCCTCGGCCTCAGCGCCTCGCGCCTCACCGACGACGACGTCGTGGTCGAGCTGACGCTGGAGGCGCAGGGCCAGACACTCATCGCCAACGGCGCGGCCACGGCCCGGTGGCTGGGGGAGTGCCGCCGCTGCCTCGAGCCGACCGGTGGTGAGCTGGTGGTCGAGCTGCACGAGGTGTTCGAACCCGAGCCCGTCGAGGGCGAGACCTACCCGCTCGGCACCGACCACGTCGACCTTGCCCCGGCCGTGCGCGAGGCGATCGCCCTGGCCCTGCCGCTCGCCCCGTTGTGCGACGAGGCCTGCGGGGGCCCCGACCCCGAGGGCCACCCCGTGGGCGAGGAGGCCGGCGACGACGAGGCCGAGGCCGGGGGGGTCGACGGCGCGGCCGCCGATCCCCGGTGGGCCGCCCTCGATCAGCTCCGCTTCGACCGGTAGCGGCACCTCGCACAGGCCGTCGCCGGGTTACCGGGTGGCGGTCGGGACCCGCTAGCATCTCCTCCTTGCGCCCGCGGGCGCGTCCACTCTCTCCCACGAACGACGAGTCGCGTAGGAAGACCCATGGCCGTCCCCAAGAAGAAGACCTCCAAGGCCAAGAGCCGCAGCCGGCGGGCGGCCGCCTGGCGCCTCGAGCGCCCGTCGCGCAGCGTCTGCCCGCATTGCAGCGCCGCCAAGCTGCCCCACGTGGTGTGCGGCAACTGCGGCTGGTACGGCGGCCGCCAGGCCATCGAGGTCGATTGACGGCGCCCTTGGCGCCGTCACGCACCACCACGATGCTGCCGATCGCCGTCGACGCCATGGGCGGCGACAACGCGCCCGGCGCCATCGTCGAGGGCGCCCGCCGGGCCGCCGACGAGCTGGGCATCCCGATCGTGCTGGTCGGGCGACCCGACGAGACCGACCCGCTGCGCGGCGACCTCGACCTGCTGGCGGCCTCGGAGGTCATCGGCATGGACGCGGACGCCGGCGCCAGCGTGCGGCGCATGAAGGACTCGTCCCTCGTGCGCGCGGCCGAGGCGGTGCGCGACGGCAGGGCCTCGGCCATGGTCAGCGCGGGCAACACCGGCGCGACGATGGCCTCGGCGCTGCTGCGCATGGGGCGCATCAAGGGCGTCGCCCGCCCGGCGATCGCCACGCCCATCCCGGTCGTAGGCTCGACCCCGACGGTTCTGCTCGACGCCGGCGCCAACGCCGAGTGCCAGGCCGCCTGGCTCGTGCAGTTCGCCCAGATGGGAGCCGTGTTCGCCCGCCACCGCTACGGCATCGCCGAGCCCCGGGTCGGCCTGCTCTCGATCGGCGAGGAGTCCACCAAGGGCAACGACCTGGTGAAGGAAACCCACGCGCTGCTCGCCGAGCCCGGGGCACTGGCGGGCTCCGGTGCCCGCTTCGTCGGCAACGTCGAGGGCCGCGACATCATGACGCCCGACGTCGACGTGATCGTGACCGACGGCTTCACCGGCAACGTCACCCTCAAGACGCTCGAGGGCGGCATGAAGGCCCTGGTGCGCGCCGTGCTCGAGACGCTCGGCGCCAGCGACGTGGGCGACCGGGCCGTCGAGGCCCTGCTACCGCTCTACGCCGAGCTCGATCCCGACAGCACCGGCGGCGCCATGCTCCTCGGCGTCGACGGGGTCTGCATCATCAGCCACGGCTCGTCGTCGGCCACCGCCGTCGTCAACGCCGCCCGCGTGGCGCGCGAGATGGTCGAGGGCGAGGTCGTCGAGCGGCTGCGCGAGGCGATCGCCGCCGGCTGACCTGCGGCACCGCCGCCACCCGTCCACATCTGGGGCGCCGGGTTGGGGGTCCCGTTACACTGCCGCCCGCACCGGCCCGAAACAGGAGACAAACGTGCCTGCCGAAACCCATGTCGAGCGTGGTCCGCTCGATCGCCAGCAGGTGTTCGAGCTGATCCGTGACCGCCTGGCCGACATCCTCGAGGTCGAGCCGGCGACGATCCACGAAGGCGATTCGTTCACCGACGACCTCGAAGCCGACTCGCTCGCACTGATCGAGCTGGCGGAGGCGCTGGAGGAGGAGATCGGCGAACGGAGCGTCGGCTTCCGCATCGAGGACGAGGACCTGGAAGACATCAAGTCGGTGCGTGACGCCGTCGACTACGTCCTCGCGCGGCTCTAGGGGCCGGTCATACCACTTCCCGTCCCGGCCCTCGACGAACTGGCAGCGCGTCTCGGCGTAGAGCTCCCCGAACCCGAGGTGCTGGCGCCCGCGCTCGTGCACCGCTCGTGGTGCGCCGAGAACCTCGGCTTCAACTCGAACGAGCGGCTCGAGTTCCTCGGCGACGCCGTGCTCGGGGTGATCATCACCGATCACGCCTTTCACGCCTACCCCGCGCTGAGCGAGGGTGAGCTGACCGACGTGCGCAAGGCCGTCGTCAACGCCGTGACGCTGGCGGAGGTGGCCGACGAGCTGGGCCTCGGCCAGCACCTGCTGCTCGGCAAGGGCGAGGAGCAGTCGGGCGGGCGCGAGAAGCCGTCGATCCTGGCCGACGCGCTCGAGGCGGTGCTGGGCGCCGTCTACGTGTCGGCCGGCATGCGGACCGCGCACGACCTCGTCCTGCGCCTGCTCGGCTCGCGGGTCGCCGAGGCGCACGCCGGGGGGCCGGGTGGGCAGGACTACAAGAGCCGGCTCCAGGAGCTGGCCGCTCGTCTCTTCGACGAGGCGCCCAAGTACGAGACCCTCGCCGAGGGCCCGGACCACGCCCGTCGCTTCCACGTGACGGTGTCCGTGGCCGGCGTCCCCCGGGGGCGCGGGGACGGCCGGTCGAAGAAGCAAGCCGAGCAGGTCGCCGCCCGCGCTGCCTTCACCACGCTGGCGGCCGAGGTGAGGAACGACGACGAGGATGCCTGACCTGCCCGAGATCGAGACGCTGCGCCGCGGTCTGGAACGTGAGACCGTCGGCCGGCGGGTGAAGTCGGCCGAGGTGACCGTGGCCGATGCCGTCAGGCGCAACGGTGGCAAGAAGGGCTTCGAGACCCGCCTCGAGGGCACGAAGATCAAGAGCGTCGAGCGCCGCGGTTCCCTCCTCGCGCTGACCCTCGACAGCGGCGACCTGCTGGTCCTCGACATCGGCGACTCGGGCCGCCTGCTGCGCGCCGCCCCGAAGGACCCGGCCGGCCCCGACCTCGCCGTGACGATCAGCTTCACCCAGGGCGGCGTGCTGCGCCTGTCCGATGCCGAGGGCAAGGCCGAGGCGTTCGTTGTCGCCCCCGAGCTGCTGGCGGCGGAGGTTCCGGCCCTGGCCGAACTGGGCCTCGACCCGGTCGCCTCCCCGGTGTCGTGGACGGCCTTCGCGCACGCCCTCGTGGCCCGGCGCAACGCCAAGCTGAAGCAGCTGTTGCTCGACCCCACGTTCGTGGTCGGCCTGGGCCCGCTCTACGCCGACGAGATCCTCTACGACGCCGGGCTCAAACCGGACCGCGAGGTCTCGACCGTCTCGACGATGGAGATCCGCCGGCTCTACCGGTCGCTCGTCGAGATCCTGCACGAGGCGACCAAGCACCACGGCGCCTCCACCGCGGAGCGCCCGTTCACGGACCTGACCGGCAAGGAGGGCGCCTTCCAGGCCGAGCTGGAGGTGTGGGGCCGCGACGGCGAGCCGTGCCGGCGCTGCCGGGGCGTGATCGCCAAGCAGCGGGGCGGCAAGACCGTCACCTACTGGTGCCCCAACTGCCAGGTCTGAGCCCCGAGACCTGACCGGCGGGCGGCCCCGACGGCGGGGCTGCGCGCCCTGGTGCGGGTGGGCGCCTACTTTTGTCCCGATGTTCCTCAAGGCCTTGACGATCAAGGGCTTCAAGTCCTTCGCGGAGACGGCGACGCTCGACATGCAGCCGGGCGTCACGGTCGTCGTGGGGCCGAACGGGTCGGGCAAGTCCAACGTCGTCGACGCCATCGGCTGGGTGCTGGGCGCCCAGGCCCCCTCCGCCGTGCGCAGCCAGAGGATGGAGGACGTCATCTTCGCCGGCACCACCCGGCGACAGGCGCTGGGCCGGGCCGAGGTGTCCCTCACGATCGACAACGGCGCCGGCCTGCTGCCCATCGACTTCAGCGAGGTCACCGTCACCCGCACGCTGTGGCGCTCGGGCGAGAGCGAGTACGCCCTCAACGGTGTGGCATGCCGCCTGCTCGACGTGCAGGACCTGTTCAGCGACACCGGCGTGGGCCGGCAGCAGCACGTGATCGTGGGGCAGGGCCAGATCGACGCCGTGCTCAACGCGCGCCCCGAGGAGCGGCGCCTCATCATCGAGGAGGCGGCCGGGGTGCTCAAGCACCGCCGGCGCAAGGAGCGCTCCGAGCGCCGCCTGGCCGCCACCGAGGGCAACCTGCTGCGGCTCGCCGACCTCGTGCGCGAGGTGCGCCGCCAGCTGCGCCCGCTCGAGAAGCAGGCCGAGGCCGCCCGCCGGCACGGCGACCTGATCGCCGAGCTGCGGGCGCTGCAGGTGCACGTGATCGGGCGCGAGCTGTCGACGCTCAAGCGGCGCCTGGGCGACGCGAGCGCTGCCCGGGCCGAGCAGCGCAACGAGGAGACGCTGCTGAAACGGCGCCTGTCCGAGCTGGACCTGGCGGTGATAGCCGCCGAGGCCAAGCTCGGCGCCCTCGGCGGCAGCGACCTCGGCGACGCGCTCGCGCAGCTCGAGGCGCTGCGCGAGAAGGCCCGGGGTCAGCTCGCCGTCATCGCCGAGCGCCGCCGCAGCATCGAGCGCGAGCGAGCGGCGTTCGTCAGCCAGGAGGTCGTCGCCTCGCTCGAGGCCGACGCCGCCCGTCTGCGGGTCGAGGTCGCCGAGGCCGACGCGGAGGCGGAGGAGCTGGCGCCGGCGGCCGCCGCCCTGGCCGACGCCGAGGCGGATCTGGGCCGAACCCGGGCGGCGTTCGAGGGCGAGTGGGCCGACGGGGTGCCCCCGCCGTCCGGTAGGACGGCCGAGATCCGCGGCGAGCTGAGCGCCCTGCGCAACGCCCTCACCCGGGCCACCGCCGACCACGAGCGCGCGCAGGGTCGCCTGGCCCATCTCGACGAGCGCATCGCGAGGCTCGACGCGGAGGCCGCGGATGCCGCCGCCCGGGTCGCCGGCGCCGAGGCGGCCGCTCCGGAGCTGGCGGCGGCCGCCCAGACCGCCGGAGCCCAGCGCTCGGCCGCCGAGGAGGCCCTGGCGGCAGCCGAGACCGTGCGCGACGAGACCCGGTCCGAGCGCCAGGCCTGGACGGCCCGGGTCGAAGCGCTGACACTGGCCCTCGACGAGGCCCGGTCGCGGGCCGGCGCCGAGCGCCTCGCCGGCGTCGATGGCGTACGCGGCACGCTGCTCGAGCTCGTCGACGTCGACCCCGGGTGGGAGGCCGCCACCGAGGCCGCGTGCGGCGAGGCGCTGGCCGCCGTCGTCGTGGGGTCGGTCGACGCCGGGCGGCGAGCGCTCGCCGTGCTGGCCGAGGGCGACGTGGCAGGTGCCGTGCTGGCGGTGGGAGCCCTCGGCGCCGGGTCCGGCCCTGCGGGTGGTGCCGGTGGTGCCGGCGGCGCCGTCCAGCCGCCGCCGGTGGGCGAGCCGGTGTTGGCCCACGTGCGGCCCCGCAGCCCCGAGGTCCAGCCGCTGCTCGACGCCCTGCTCGCCCGGGCCGTGGCGGTCGAGGGCTCGTGGGAGGGCGCGCTCGACGCCGCCATCGCTCACCGCGACGCCGTGGTCGTGACCCGCACCGGCGGGCGCTTCGGCGTGACCGGCTGGCGGGTCGCCACGCCCACGACCGGCGCGACCGGAGCGGCGCTCGACGAGGCCATCGAGCGGGCCGCGATCGCCACAGCCGCCGCCGAGGAGGCCGCCGAGGCTTATCGGACCGCCCGCCAGCAGGCCGAGGATGCCCGCAGGGCGGCCGGTGCCGCCGGTCGGGCTCTCGACGAGAACGACCGGGTCCTGGCGGCGGCGCGAGCCGCGGTCGATCGGGTGACCGCCCAGCGCGACGACGCCGCGGGCGAGATCGCCGCCCTGCGCGACCAGGAGGGCGACACCACCGACCGCCACGAGCGCGACCGCGAGCGCATCGCCGAGCTCGAACGTCGCCTCCCCGAGATGGAGGCCGAGGAGGCGGTGCTGGCCGACCGGGCCCGAGCCATGGCCGACGCCCGCCGCCGCCTCGACGAGCAGGGCGCGGCCGTCGGCGCCCGCCGGACCGACCTCGAGGTGCGGGCGGCCGGGCTCGACGACCGCCGGTCGTTCCTCCACCGGCGCTTGGCCGAGGTCGAGCAGCGCCTGGCCGGCTCGGTGGAGGCCCGCCGGCAGGCCGAGGCCCGCCGCGTCGAGCTCGACGCCCGTGAACGAGCGCTCGACCGGCTGGCGGCGTTCGTGGGCGACCGGCTCACCGACATCGAGGCCCGCCTCGGCCACCTGCAGCAGAGGCGCCGGGCCGAGACCGAGTCGCAGCGTGCGCTGTCCGCCGAGCTCGAGGGCCTCCGCAAGGAGCGCGGCGCGGCCGAGCGCCGGCTCGAGCAGGTCCGCGAGCGGGCGGGGCGCGTCGAGATCGAGGAGGCCGAGGTGCGCATGCGCCTCGAACAGACCGTGGCCACCTGCCGGACCCAGCTCGACGTCGAGCCCGAGGCGGCCGTCGCCGCCCGGGCGCCCGACCTCGCACCGGGCATGACGCCGACCGTGCGCGTCGCCGAGCTCGAGCGCGAGCTGCGTGTCATGGGTCCCGTGAACCCGCTGGCGCTCGAGGAGTTCGAGGCGCTGCACGAGCGCCACGAGTTCCTGCAGGGCCAGCTCGACGACATCAAGGCGGGGCGGCGCGACCTGTCCAAGGTGATCCGGGCGATCGACGACGAGATCGTGCGGGTGTTCGCCGCGGCGTTCGCGGACGTGAGCGAGAACTTCGAGCGGCTCTTCGAGATGCTGTTCCCCGGCGGGCGGGGCCGGTTGCGCCTCACCGACCCCGACGACCTGCTCAGCTGCGGCGTCGAGGTCGAGGCCAAGCCGTCGGGCAAGAACGTGAAGAAGCTGTCGTTGCTCTCCGGTGGCGAGCGGTCGCTGACGGCGCTCGCCTACCTGTTCGCCGTGTTCCGCAGCCGGCCGTCGCCCTTCTACGTGATGGACGAGGTCGAGGCGGCCCTCGACGACGTGAACCTCCATCGCTTCCTCGACCTCGTGGCCGAGTTCCGCCAGGAGGCGCAGCTCATCATCGTGAGCCACCAGAAGCGCACCATGGAGGCCGCCGACCTGCTCTACGGCGTCACCATGCAGCCCGGCGGCTCGTCCAAGGTCGTCAGCGAGAAGGTCGGCGCGGGCACCTGACCCCGCGCCTCAGGGGAGGCGCTGGTTCCAGACGAGCGACGTGGCGCCGGCGGCGGCGGCCAACACCAGCCCGAGGCCGACGAACCAGCCGCTGATGTCGCGGTCGACATCGCGGAAGCCGATCACCGTGCCGATGTCGCTGTAGACGTCGCTGAGCTGGGGGAGCGAGCCAGCCTCGTAGGCCTGGCCGCCCGTCTCGTCGGCGATGTCCTGCAGAGGCTCGGGCATGACCGGCACCGGCTGCTCGAGCCCGTCCGGCGTCACGATCATGCCGTCCTCGGTGCCGAAGGCGATCGTGAAGACCGGCACGCCGGCATCGGCCGCCGCCGCGGCGGCGTCGGCGTCGGGCCGCCCCACCGTCGTCTCGCCGTCGGACATGAGCACGATGCGGCCCGGGGCGGTCTCGCCCTCGCCGCTGCCGGGCGCCGCCTCGATGACGTCGAGGGCCGTGAAGATGGCTTCGCCGATGGCCGTCGACTCGCCGAGAGTGAGGTCCTCGAGGGCCGTGCGCGTGACGCTGCGGTCGTCGGTGGGGGCGACGGGCACGGTGGCCACCCCGTTGAACGTCACGAGGCCGAGGTTGATCTCCTCGGGCAGCTCGTCGACGAAATCGAGCGCCGCCGCCTGCGCGACCTCGACCCGGTTGGGCCGGACGTCGTCGGCCTCCATGGACAGCGACGTATCGATGGCGAGGACGATCGTGGCGCGCTCGTCGGGCACCTGGGTGGCCCTCACCGGCCGGGCGAAGCCCAGCACGAGGGCGGCCAGGGCCACGAGGAACAGGACGGGCGGCACGTGCCGGCGCCAGTCCGGGCGGTGCGGGGCGACCACGTCGAGCAGGTCGACGTTCGTGAAGCGGATGATGTCGCGCCGCCGCTGGCGCAGCGACGCCACCCACCCTCCCGCCAGGGCGCCGACCGCCAGCAGCAGCCACAGGCGCCAGGCGATCAGGAAGCTCACGACAGCGCCCCCGCCGTCTGCCCGGCCATCGCCTGGCTGCGCCGCAGGTGATCGATGCGGCGCCGGCGCAGCGCCACGAACCGGACCAGCTCGACGAGCCAATCGCGGTCGGTGCGTAACACCAGGTGGTCGGCGCGTGCCTCGCGCAGCGACCGGGCGTTGGCCTCGCGCTGGGCGCGGGCCGCCGCCGCGTAGCGGGCCCGCAGGTCGGCCTTGTCGGTGCGCACGCCGCGGGTGGCCCCTGTCTCCGGGTCGACGACCATGAGCAGGCCGACATCGGGCAGGTCCAGCTCGCGGGGGTCGAGCACTTCGATGGCCAGGGTCTCATGGCGGGCGCCCACCAGGCGCATCGCCGGATGCCACGGCGACCGGGACAGGAAGTCGGAGATCACGACCGCCAGGCCCCGGCGCATGGACGGCGCCGCCAGCCTGGCGAGCCCGTCGGGCAGGTCGGTATGCCCGCCGTCGGCCCGAGGCGCCGTGAGGATGCGGTGCATCAGCGCGCGCACGTGCACGCCGCCGCTGCGGGCGGGGACCGTCGCGATGCCCTGCCCGGTGAGGATGTGGGCACCGACCCGGTTGCCCGAGCGGCCCGTGAGGAAGGCCACGGCCCCGGCGGCCGCCACGGCCAGGTCGCGCTTCGTGCACAGGGCCGTGCCGAAGTCGACGCTGGGCGACAGGTCGACCAGCAGCCAGGTCTCGAGCTCGCGGTCGGCGATCGTCTCGCGCACCTGCGGCTGCTGCATGCGGGCGGTGACGTTCCAGTCGATTCGGCGGACGTCGTCGCCCGGCAGGTACCGGCGGGTCTCGCCCGACTCGCTGCCGTGACCGGGCACCAGGCCCCGGTAGTCGCCCTGGAGCAGACCGTCGAGGCGCCGGCTCACGGCCAGCTCGAGGCGGCGCAGCACCTCGTCGGGTCGCTGGGCGCCCGAGGCGGGGGGGACGTTGGGGCTCACGACGGCGGTTCCGGCTGCATGACGACGCGGTGGGTCGCCTGGCCCTCGTCGCCGTCGCCGCCCTCGCCGCCGGCGTCGACCGCCCCGGCGGCGCCGACGGGGGGAGCAGTCGACGACCCGGCGTCGGGAGCGACGGCGGCGGCGGCCCGCCCCGCGCCGTTCGGCGCCGGCGGCACGGGTCGGGCGGTGGCGTCCTGGGTGGGGGTGATGCGGGGCGCCGGCACGGTGGCCAGCAGCCGGTTCAGCACGTGATCGACCTCGACGCCCTGGGCGAGGGCCTCGTAGGACAGCACGAGCCGGTGGCCGAGCACGTCGGGCGCCACGTCGAACACGTCCTGAGGCAGGGCGTAGCTGCGCCGCCGCAGCAGCGCGAGCGCCCGGCCGGCGGCGAGCAGCCCGAGGCTGGCCCGGGGCGACGCCCCGTAGGTCAGCAGCGGCTCGAGCTCGGTGAGGCCGTAGCGGCCGGGGTGGCGGGTGGCGCAGACCAGGTCGACCGCGTACTCCTGCACGCCGCGGTCGACGTAGATACCGCCGCGGGCGGATCGCTGCAGCCGCGTCAGGTCGGCGAGCGAGATGCGCTCGTTCGCCACGGGCGGGTTGACGCCCATGCGGCGCACGATCTCGATCTCCTCCGAGCGCGACGGGTGGTCGATCACGACCTTCATGAGGAACCGGTCGCGCTGGGCCTCGGGCAGCGGGTACACGCCCTCGGACTCGATCGGGTTCTGCGTGGCCACGACGAGGAATGGTTCCGGCACCGGGTAGGTCGTGCCGCCGATCGAGACGTGGTGCTCGGCCATCACCTCGAGCAGCGCAGACTGCACCTTGGCCGGCGCCCGGTTGATCTCGTCGGCCAGCAGGAAGTTGCCGAACACGGGGCCGAGCTCGATGTCGAACGTGCCGGTGTCGGGCCGGTAGATGCGCGTGCCCACCAGGTCGGAGGGGACCAGGTCCGGCGTGAACTGGATGCGGGCGAACGTGCCGCCCACCACGGTGGACAGGGTTTCCGCCGCCAGGGTCTTGGCCAGGCCGGGCAGGCCCTCGAGCAGCACGTGGCCGCCGGCGAGCACCGCCACGAGCAGGCGCTCGACGAGCCGGTCCTGGCCCACGATCACCTTCTTGACCTCGAACAGGCTCTGCTCGAGGAGCGTGGCGTCGTCGGCGATCGAGTGCGGGGTCGTCACGGCCTTCGAGGGTACGGTCGAGAGCGGCCCCCGAGACGTCACACGTGCCCTGAAGAGGCATTTCGCGCGGCTTCCGGTCGGCCTGCGGGCGGCCGGTAGGCTCGCCCCCACCATGGAGATCGTCATCGTCCTCGTCGCCCTGGCCGCCGTGGTGCTGGCGATCGGCGTCACCGTCGGCATCGGCCTGAGCCACCGGCGCGAGGGGCCGGCGGGGATCGAACCGCCCATCCCGGCCGACGAGATCGCGCCCGGCGGTGTCGCAACGGCGACCGCGCCCAAGCTCGAGGCGCCTCCGATCGCGCCCCCCGTCCGGCCCAGCTTCCGCGACCGCCTCGGCAAGGCCCGCGGCACGGTCAGCGGCTACCTGGCTGCCATCCGGTCACGCAAGGTCGACGACGAGACGTGGGACGAGCTCGAGGAGGCGCTGATCCGCGCGGATGTCGGCGTGGCCGCCACCCAGCGCATACTCGGCGACCTGCGCGCGGCCGCGGAGGCCGACTCCGTCTCCGATCCCGAGGATCTGCTCGACCGGCTCAAGGCCCAGCTCAAGTCCGAGCTGGCCTCGGGCGACCGCGCGCTCCACCTCGACCGGCCCGGCTCCGAGGGCGCCCGACCGGCCGTGTGGCTGTTCGTGGGCGTCAACGGCGTGGGCAAGACGACCACGATCGGCAAGGTCGCCCACCAGCAGCAGGCGCTGGGCCGCTCGGTGATCATGGCCGCGGGCGACACGTTCCGGGCCGCCGCGGCCGAGCAGCTGGCCACCTGGGCCGAGCGCACGGAGTCCGACATCGTGCGGGGCAGCGAGGGCGGCGACCCGTCGTCGGTCGTCTACGACGCCGTACAGCGCGGCGCCGCCCGGGGCCACGACATCGTGCTCGCCGACACCGCCGGCCGCCTCCACACCAAGTCCAACCTCATGGAGGAGCTGCGCAAGGTGCGCCGGGTGGCCGACCGCGACCCCGGCAACGTCACCGAGGTGCTGCTCATCCTCGACGCCACGACGGGGCAGAACGGTCTCGCCCAGGCCCAGCAGTTCGCCGAGGCCGTCGATCTCACCGGCGTGGTGCTCACGAAGCTCGACGGCTCCGCCAAGGGCGGCATCGCGCTCGCCATCCAGACCGCCCTCGACATCCCCATCAAGTTGGTCGGCCTGGGTGAGACCATCGCCGACCTCGTCGAGTTCGACCCCGACGACTACGTCGAGGCCCTCTTCACCTGACCGTGACCCCAGGAGGCCGCATGCTCGTCCGCACCGTTCTCTTCCCCGTCCGCCTCACCTACGGCGTCAGCAAGCTCTCAGCCCGCACCGGCTACCGCGCCGGCAAGGCCTCCGTCACCGGCACCTACAAGGCGGGTCGCCTGCTCGGCTACGGCCGCATGGCCACCCTCGCCGCCGGCGTGGGCATCGGCCTGCTGATCGCGCCCACGTCGGGGGTCGAGCTGCGCGAGTCGCTGCGCCGCAAGCTGGACGAGCGCCGTGCGCCCGCGTCCGACGACGAGATCGCCGAGCGCGTCCGCTACGAACTGTCGCACTCACCCCGCACCTGGCACCTGCCCCAGCCCGGAGTCGAGGTGGTGTCCGGCACGGCCATCCTGACCGGCGCCGCCCCGCACGCCACCGGCAAGGACGACCTCGAGCAGGCGGCGGCCGCCGTGGCCGGAGTCGCCGAGATCGACAGCCGGCTCGTCGTCGGCGTGCCCGTCGATCCCACCTGACCGCGGGCACCGGTAGCCTCGAGTCTTCATGTTCGAGTCGCTGTCTGAACGTTTCGAGGGCATCTTCCAGCGGCTCCGCAGCAAGGGAACGCTGCGCGAGTCCGACGTCGACGAGATCCTGCGCGAGATCCGCCTGGCGCTGCTCGAGGCCGACGTCAACTTCGTCGTCGTCAAGACCATGCTCGCCCGCATCCGCGAGCGGGCGGTCGGCGAGCGCATCCACGAGGCGCTGAACCCAGCCCAGCAGGTGGTCAAGCTCGTCAACGACGCCATGGTCGAGGCGCTGGGCGGCGACACGATGCGCATCACCTACGCGTCGCGGCCGCCCACCGTGGTGCTCATGGCCGGCCTGCAGGGCTCGGGCAAGACGACGAACGCGGCGAAGCTCGCCCGCTGGTTCCTCCAGCAGGGCCGCAACCCACTGCTCGTCGGGGCCGACCTGCAGCGTCCCGCCGCCGTCGAGCAGTTGCGCACGCTCGGCCAGCGGGTCGGCGTGCCGATGTTCAGCCAGCCCGGCGACCCGGTCGACACGGCCCGGGCCGGCGTCGCCGAGGCCCGCCGGCTCGGCCGCGACGTGTGCATCGTCGACACCGCCGGCCGCCTGGCCATCGACACCGAGATGATGGATCAGGTCCGGCGCATCTCCGAGGCGACGAACCCGAACTACACGTTCCTCGTCGTCGATGCCATGACCGGTCAGGACGCCGTCACGGTGGCCGAGTCGTTCGACGCCACCCTCGCGCTCGACGGCGTCATCCTCACGAAGCTCGACGGCGACGCCCGCGGCGGCGCCGCCCTCTCGGTGAAGGAGGTCGTCGGCAAGCCGATCGCCTTCGCATCCACGGGCGAGAAGATCGAGGACTTCGACCTCTTCCACCCCGACCGCCTGGCCAGCCGCATCCTGGGCATGGGCGACATGCTCACGCTCATCGAGAAGGCCGAGCAGGTCTACGAGAAGCAGGAGGCCGAGGCCGCAGCGGCGAAGCTGGTCGAGGGCCGCTTCACCCTCGAGGACTTCCTCGACCAACTGCAGCAGGTGCGCAAGATGGGTCCGCTCCAGAACCTCATGGGCATGATGCCGGGCATGCCCAGGGAGTTGCGCAACGCCGAGATCGACGAGCGCCAGGTCGGCCGCGTCGAGGCGATCATCCGATCGATGACGCCGTCCGAGCGCGTCGACCCGACCGTCATCGACGGGTCGCGTCGCACGCGCATCGCGCAGGGCAGCGGCACCCAGCCCAACGACGTCAGCCAGCTCATCAAGCAGTTCCGCGAGATGCAGAAGTTGATGAAGCGCATGCCGGGACTGCCCGGCGGCGGCGCGGGGCGCGGCAAGGCGAAGAAGGGCAAGAAGGGCGGCCGCAAGGCCGGCGGCCGGGTCACCCCGCGGGGCGGCACGGCACCGGTGCCCAAGTCGCCCTTCACGTTGCCGGGCCTCAACTGACTAACCTGTCCCGGCTCCCCCTTTTCACGTAGACACGAAGGAAGACACCAGTGGCCGTCAAGCTCCGCCTCATGCGGGTGGGTAAGAAGAAGCAGCCGACCTACCGCGTGGTCGCGGCCGACGCCCGGTCGCCCCGTGACGGGCGTTTCATCGAGATCGTCGGCATCTACGACCCGCGCCGCGATCCCTCCGCCATCCGCATCGACAACGACAAGGCCGTCGAGTGGCTGCGCAAGGGAGCCCAGCCGACCGAGCCCGTGCAGAAGCTGCTCGAGATCTCGGGCGCGTGGGAGGCGTTCGGCAAGGCGCCGACCCGCCCGGCCGCCGCCTCGGCGTCGTCGTCCGGGCGTGCCGAGTGACCGACACCACCGACACCGACGCCGGCCTGCCCACCGACGACCTGGCCGGTGAGCGCACCGAGGCCCGTGGCGAGCTCGCCACCGCCCAGGCCGTGCTCCGCCACGTCGTGTCGTCGCTGGTCGATGACCGCGAGGCCGTGCAGATCGACGTCACCGAGGGCCGGTCGTTGCCCCGCCTCACCGTCCGCGTCGGCCCGTCCGACATGGGCCGAGTGATCGGTAAGCGGGGCCGGGTCGCCCAGGCCATCCGCACCGTCGTCCGTGCCGCCGCCGTGCGCGACGGCACCGACGTCGAGGTCGAGTTCGAGGATTGAGCGCCGATCGACCGGGCGGCGGTACGCCGCTGCTCGAGGTCGGACGCATCGGCAAGGCCCACGGCCTGCGTGGTGAGGTCGTCGTCACGCTGACGACCGACCGCACCGAGCGCGTCGCCCCCGGCGCAGTGCTGCACTCCGATGCCGGCGAGCTGGAGGTCGTCACTTCGCGGCCCCACCAGGACCGTTGGATCGTCGCCTTCCGCGACCGCTCGGGCCGCGACGCCGCGGAGTCCCTGCGGGGCCTCGTGCTCCGGGCCGAGGCGCTCGACGACCCCGACGAGATGTGGGTCCACGACCTGGTCGGTGCCGAGGTCGTGTCCGTCGGCGGCGACCTCGTCGGCCGCTGCGTGGCCGTGGTCGCCAACCCCGCCTCCGACCTCCTCGAGCTCGACACCGGGGCGCTCGTGCCCGTGGTGTTCGTGGTCGACCGCGGTCCCGGGCGGGTTACCGTCGACCTGCCCGAGGGCCTGCTCGACCTCTGAGCGGGTGGCCGCCCGTCCACCCGACCCACTCGGCCTCGGCCCCAGCCCCTCGGACCCACTCCGCTGGCGTCGGCCCCGGGCCCGACCGGACCCGCTCGGGCCTCGGCTCCAGGCGTGGTCTGGTCGCCTCGGGCGGCGCCGGTCGTAGGCTCGACCGGCCATGCGCGTCGACGTCTTCACGATCTTCCCCGACATGGTCGGCAACTTCGCCGAGCAGAGCCTGATCGGCAAGGCCCGGCGCTCCGGCGTGCTCGACGTGCGGGTCCACGACCTTAGATCGTGCGCCACCGACCCCCACCGGTCGGTCGACGACTCCCCGTTCGGCGGGGGTGCCGGCATGGTGCTCATGCCCGAGCCGATCTTCGCCGCGGTCGAGGCCGTCGCCCCACCCCGGCCGCTCTACTACCTGAGCCCGGCGGGGCGGCCCCTCACCCAGCGCGTGGCCCGCGAGCTGGCGACGCTCGACGGTTTCAGCCTGTTGTGCGGGCGCTACGAGGGCGTCGACGAGCGGGTGCGCGAGCACCTCGTCGACGGCGAGCTGTCCGTGGGCGACGTCGTGCTGGCGGGCGGTGAGGTCGCAGCCATGGTCGTGCTCGAGGCCGTCGGGCGCCTCGTCCCCGGCGTCATGGGCAACGTGGTCTCGGCCGAGGACGAGTCGTTCAGCGACGGCCTCCTCGAGTACCCGCACTACACCCGTCCGGCTTCACTGCGGGGCTGGGAAGTGCCCGAGGTGCTGCGCAGCGGCGACCACGGCAAGGTGGCGCGGTGGCGCCGCGCCCAGGCGCTGCACCGCACGCTGCGCCACCGCCCCGACCTCATCCGTGACCGCGGAGGGCTGACCGACGAGGAGCGCGCGCTGTTGGCGGAACACGGACTATCGGACGACCTAACAGGCCGCTGAGCTGGGCTTTGTGAGTTCCGCCGGTGCCAAGCTAAGCTCTCTCGTCCGCCTCCAACGACGCTTCCCCGGAGCGAACGCGCCATGCACTCCACCGATCTCATCGATCAGTCCAGCCTTCGCACCGACGTTCCACGTTTCGCGCCCGGTGACACGCTCAAGGTCCACGTGCGCGTCGTGGAAGGCCAGAAGGAGCGCGTCCAGGTCTTTCAGGGCGTGGTGATCGCCCGCTCCGGTTCCGGCATCCGCGAGACCTTCACGGTCCGTAAGGTGAGCTACGGCGTCGGCGTCGAACGGACCTTCCCCCTGCACGCCCCCACGATCGCAAAGATCGAGGTCGTCACCCGTGGTGATGTCCGGCGGGCGAAGCTCTACTACCTCCGCGATCGCGTCGGCAAGGCCGCGAAGGTCAAGGAGAAGCGCGAGCGCTGAGCGTGTCGCGCACCACCACTAGGGTGCTCCCATGACCAGTGAGGACCTCGAGCGCTACGAGGCCGACATCGAGCTGCAGCTCTACAAGGAGTACAAGGACGTCTGTCCGATGTTCTCCCACGTGGTCGAGACCGAGCGGCGGTTCTACCTCGCGAACGAGGTGAACCAGACGGTGCACCATGAGGGCGGTCGCACCTTCATCGAGCTCGAGCTGAAGGATGCCTGGGTGTGGGACATGTACCGCACCAGCAGGTTCGTCCAATCCGTGCGCATCGTCACGTTCAAGGACGTGAACGTCGAAGAGCTGGATCATGTCAACGATCTCCACCACGGGGAGGGCTGACGGCCGGCGGTCACCGTCAGCGGCTCGGAGCCCGGGGCGAGCAGCTCACGGCGGACTGGTACCTGGCCCGGGGCTACGAGATCGTGGCCCGCAACTGGCGCTGCCGTGAGGGCGAGATCGACCTCATCGTCCGGCGAGCAGGCGAGCTCGTGTTCTGCGAGGTCAAGACCCGTACGTCCGACCGCTTCGGCACCGCCGCCGAGGCGGTGACCCCGGCCAAGCAGCGCCGCCTTCGGCTGCTGGCGGCCCGCTACGTTGCGTCGGTCGCCTCCTCCGGCGGTCGCCCGCCGGCGGCCATGCGCTTCGACGTGGCCGCCGTGACGGGCGGCGCGGCCGAGGTTCTCGAGGCCGCGTTCTGAGCGCCGGTCGTTCTCGGCGTCCGGGTGGCCGCCGGGGGGTCGTCGGTCGGACCGTCCCGACGTCCGGGTGTCGCCGGCGGTTCACCGACCGTCCCGACGTCGCGGGGTGTCGCGGCGGCTCATCGGGGACGGGAGCGGCCGGGGCGGCGCCGGTGGCGATGCCGCCAGCAGGCGTGGTGCCAGTGTCGGCGCAGGTCGGGGGCGGCGGCCGGGATGATCACCAGGCGGCCGGTGCCGGCCGGGATGTCCTGGTTGCAGCCTGGGCAGATGTAGGCCTTCGTGGCCTGGTATGGCTGGAGACGCCGGACCTCGACCTCGCCGTCGGACGAGTCGCTCACGAGCGGCGGGCGCTCAGCCCAGCGCCGCCCACAGCACGAGCGCCAGGCACACGGCGACGGCGACGGCGACCATGAGGTAGTCGGCGGGCGAGCGGCGGTGCTGGCGGAACGGGTTCAGGCCCACGGGGCGCCAGTATCGCCCACGGCGGCGCCCGCTCCGCCCTTCCGTGTGTCACACCCCGCCGCTACATTGTCCCGCACGCGCTGCCGGGCATGCCCGCGCAGGGTCGGATCGGTGGGTCGACCACCTCACCACCCGCCCCGCGTGAGGAGGCACCACCCGTGCACGCTTCCGTCCTGTCCGCGACGCTCCTCGGCGTCGAGGGTCGTCCCGTCCGCGTCGAGGTGCACGCCTCGTCCGGGCTGCCCGGCTTCACCGTCGTCGGCCTGCCCGACACCACATGCCGCGAGGCACGCGACCGGGTGCGGGCCGCCCTGCTGTCGAGCGGCCTGCGTTGGCCCACCCAGCGGGTCACCGTCAACCTGGCCCCGTCCGGCCTGCGCAAGGCCGGGGCCGGCCTCGACCTCGCCATGGCCATGGGCCTGCTGGTCGTCACCGAGCAGGTCCCGCCCACGGCCGTGCACGAGCGCGCCTTCCTGGGCGAGGTGGGCCTCGACGGCTCGCTGCGGTCGGTGCCAGGGGCGCTGCCGCTCATCGACTCGTTGCACGAGCCCGAGGTTGTGGTGCCGTCGGCGTGCGCCGTCGAGGCCGGCCTGGTCGGCCGGCACCGCGTGCGGGCCGTGCCGACGCTGTCGGCCCTGGTCGGCGCGCTGACCGATCGGTGCCCATGGCCCGAGCTCCCGCCGGCGCCCGAGCCGCCCCCTCCGCCGCCCGTGGCCGACCTCGCCGACGTGCGCGGGCAGCCGGCCGCCCGGTTCGCCCTCGAGGTGGCGGCGGCCGGGGGCCACCACCTGCTGTTGGTCGGTCCGCCGGGTGCCGGCAAGACGATGCTCGCGCGCCGGCTGGCGGGCGTCCTACCCGACCTCTCGCCGGCTCAGGCGCTCGAGGCCACGTGCATCCACTCGGCCGCCGGTCTGCCGCTGCCGCCGGGCGGGCTGCTGCGCCGCCCGCCGTTCCGCGCACCGCACCACGGGGCGTCCGCCGTGTCGCTCGTCGGCGGCGGCTCGGCGGCCATGCAGCCGGGCGAGGTGTCGCTCGCCCATCGGGGCCTGCTGTTCCTCGACGAGCTGGGCGAGTTCGACCCCCGGGTGCTCGACCACCTGCGCCAGCCCCTCGAGGACGGCGTGATCCGCGTGTCCCGGGCGGCGGCCAAGGTCACGTTTCCCGCCCGTTTCCTGCTGGTCGCTGCCATGAACCCCTGCCCGTGCGGCGAGGGCGGCCCCGCGGGCGGGTGCCGCTGCTCCGTTGCGGCGCGCCAGCGCTACGCGCGCCGGCTCTCCGGGCCGCTCGTCGACCGGTTCGACCTCCGGGTCGAGGTCGGGCGGCCCGACATCGCCGACTTGCTCCGCTCCGTCACGGGCGAGCCGAGCCGAGCCGTGGCGGCTCGCGTCGCCGAGGCCCGGCTGCGGGCGGCGGCCCGGGGCGTGCACGCGAACGCCACCCTGCCGTCGTGGCGCCTCGACGACGACGCCCCGCTCGACGCCGTCGCCACCCGCGTGCTCGAGCTGGCGCTCGGTGCCGGTCGTCTGTCGGGGCGGGGGCTGGGCGGCGTCCGCCGGGTGGCCCGCACGGTTGCCGACCTGGCGGGCGCCACCGGTCCGCTCATCGGCGAGCACGTCAGCACCGCCCTCGCCCTGCGGGCCGAGCCCATCTTCCTCGCCGGGCGTGCCGCATGACCCCGTCTCCGCCTTGCCCCGTTCCGAGCCCTTGGTCCGTCGGCGGAGGGCCCGCGCTTCTGGGGAGCGGCGTGGTTGCGATGCAGCCGCTTCGGTCCCCGGAACTGCTGCCACCCGCCCGCCGAGATGCGGGGGCAACGGGCGACGGTGGCGTCGGCGGTGACTCCCCACCCCGGGGCGACGGCGGGGGCTTCCGCCGCGACTGTGGCGGGGGAGGCGACGGCAGGGGCGGCGGAAGCGAGGGTGGTGGCGGGGCAACGGGCGCCGGCGACGCCGGCGGCGACTCCCCATCCCGGGGCGACGGCGCGGGCTTCCGCCGCGACGGCGGCGGGGGAGGCGACGGCAGCGGCGGCCGAGCAGAGGGTGGTGGCGGCGGGCTGCCGGCCGAGGCGTACGCCGCCTGCCTGGCCGCCCTTCCCGGCATGGGTCCGGCGCGGCTCATGGCGGTGCTGGCCCTCGATGACCCGGCGGCGGCGTGGGCCCGCGTCGGGTCCGGGCGCGGCTGGGGCGAGCGCCAGGTCCGGGAGGCACTCGGCGGGGGTGCCGATCGGCTGGTCGAGCGGTGGCAGCGCGCGGCCCGTGACATCAGCCCGGCGGCCATGTGGCAGCGGGTCCTCGACGCCGGCGTCGGCGTAGCGACTCTCGGCTCACCGGCCTACCCCTCGGCGCTCGCCGACGACGTCGAGCCGCCGGCCATCCTCTTCCACCTCGGCTCACCCGAGGTGATCACCGGTCCGCGCGTGGCGATCGTGGGCACCCGCCGCTGCACGGCGACGGGGACCAGCGTCGCCCTCGAGCTCGGACGCGACCTGTCCCGGGCGGGCGTCGCCGTCGTGTCGGGCCTGGCGACCGGCATCGACGCCGCCGCCCACCGCGGAGCGCTCACCGCCGGTGCCGCGCCGCCCATCGGCGTCGCCGGCAGCGGGCTCGACGTCGTCTACCCGCGTGGTCAGGCGGCGCTGTGGCAGGCCGTGGTCGACACAGGCGTGCTTCTGTCCGAGACACCCCTGGGGATCCGGCCCGAGCGCTGGCGCTTCCCGGCCCGGAACCGCATCATCGCCGCGCTGGCTGACCTGGTCGTCGTCATCGAGTCGCACCGTCGTGGCGGGTCACTGCACACGGTCGACGAGGCCGACCGGCGAGGCGTCGACGTGCTGGCCGTGCCGGGGTCGGTTCGCAACCCGGCGGCCGCCGGCACGAACGGCCTCCTCGCCGAGGGCCGGGCGCCGGTCACCTGCGCCGACGACGTGCTCATGGCGCTCGGGCTCGGCTCGGCCGGGCGGCACCCGCCGGCGGACCGCCGACCACGGCCAGCCCCCGACGACCAGGCGCTGCTCGACGTGCTCGGCTGGCAGGCGGCCACGCTCGACCAGCTGCTCCTGCGATCCGAGCGCGACCTCGGCGCGATGACGATGTCCCTCCACCAGCTGATCCAGGCAGGGTGGGTCGTGCAGCACGGTGGGTGGTACGAGCGGGTCGCCGAGGGCGGGTCGTGACCCGGGCGCCGTCCGGAGGATGGCTGGTCGGCGGGGGCCCGGCCGGTACGGTCGCACCCATGTCGTGGCAGCTCGACGACTTCGGGCGGTCGCTCACCGGCGTGGCGCCGGCGACCGTCGAGGCCTACGGCCGCGACCTCCGGGCGTTCGTCGCCTGGGCCGAACGCCTCGGGCTCGACGGGCCCGCTGGCGTCGAACGCACGACGCTCCGTCGCTACCTGGCGTACCTCGCCACACGCGGCCACGCCCGGCGGACCATCGCCCGGCGGGCGTCCGCGCTGCGCCGCTACTTCGGCTGGCTGCTGCGCACAGGCGCCGTGACCGCCGACCCGTCGGCCGGTCTCAGCGCGCCCAAGGGCGAGGCCCGCCTCCCACGGGTGCTGCGACCCGACGAGCTACGCACGCTGCTCGGCGACCCGTCGCCCGCAGCCGACCTGGTCGACGGCGGCGCCTCGACCGACGGCGCCGCCTCGACCGCGGCCGCCTCGGAGGCCGAGGGCGGGGGCGCGCGCCGGTGGCGCGACGACGCCGTGCTCGAGATCCTCTACGGCAGCGGGCTCCGCATCGCCGAGCTGACGGGGCTCGACCTGGGCGACGTCGACCTGGCCCAGCGTCGCCTCGTGGTCTGGGGAAAGGGCCGGAAGCAGCGCGCCGTGCCACTCGGCGAGCCGGCCGCCGAAGCACTCGACCGGTGGCTGCGGCTGGGCCGTGACGCGATGGTGACCGAGGCGACGCCGCCCGCGGCCGTATTCCTCAACGCCCGCGGCCGGCGGCTCACGCCCCGCGACGCGCGGCGCATCGTCGACCGCCGATCGGCCACCCCGACCCATCCTCACGCCCTGCGTCACACATTCGCGACGCACCTGCTCGACGGGGGTGCCGACCTTCGTGTGGTGCAGGAGCTGCTTGGTCATACGGACCTGGCCACCACTCAGAGGTACACTCACGTCTCGAAGGAACGGCTCCGATCGGTGCACGCCGCCACCCATCCGAGGGCCTAGGACAATGTCGCACAATGACGTCGACATAACTTCCTCGTGGAAGGCGTACAAGGGTCACGCCTGTCGTGACTCCCGCGACGCTCTGATCCTCCATTACGCGCCGCTCGTGCACTACGTCGCTGGACGGGTGGCGGTGAACCTCCCACGCACCGTCGACCGGTCCGATCTGTTCGGCTCGGGCGTCTTCGGACTGATCGACGCCATCGAGAAGTTCGAGCCCGCCCGGGGCTTCCGCTTCGAGACCTACGCGATCGCCCGCATCAAGGGCAACATGGTCGACGAGCTGCGTTCGCTCGACTGGGTCCCCAGGTCGGTGCGCCGCAAGGCCCGGGCCATCGAGGACGCCTGTGTGCAGCTCGAGGCCGACCTGTGCCACCCGCCTAGCGACGAGGAGGTGGCCGACGCCCTCGACATGACCCTCGACCAGCTCCAGACGGCGCTGGCCCAGGTCTCGCTCGTCAACCTCGTCACGTTCGACGCCATGGTCAGCAGGTCGATCGACGGTAACGACGTGCTCACCGTGGGCGACACGCTCGTCGACCGCGCCGACGGCCCGGTCGACGTCGTCGAGGTCGCCGAGATGCGGCGCTCTCTGGCCGACGCGATCGACCGCCTGTCCGAGCGCGAGCGTCAGGTCGTCAGCCTCTACTACTTCGACGGCCTCACGCTGGCCGAGATCGGCGAGGTGCTCGGCGTGACCGAGAGCCGCGCCTGCCAGATCCACGGCAAGGTCGTGCTGCAGCTCCGTCTGCGCATGGCCGCGGCCGAGCGCGAACCGGCCTGACGCGGCCCGGTCCCGGCCGCCGACCGCCAGCTCCACTCGTCGTCCCGTCCTGCCCGATGGCGACGTCCTCCGCCGACTGCTCCGCGTGATCGGAGGGACGGCTCCTCGGCACCCGATACGTGCCTCCCTGCCCGCCGTCCTGCCCTGCCCGCCCGTCTGAGCGGAGGGGCGGCCGGGCCGCTCGTGCGCCCGTCACCTATCGCCGGCGGCGTTCCCATCGTCGACCACGTCTCGCGCCGCCAGGACACCCCTCTCCGGGTGCTCCTCACCGACGGCTCGACCGCCCGATCGGCATCCCTCGCTGCGCCTCGCCGTCCGCAGTGACAGCAGCCCGATATCGCCGGTGATGGCCGCCCAGCAGGGCGGCCGTCACCGGTCTCCTGCCGTGCCTCCCGTTCCCGCCCGTCGATCGGTCCGGACCGGCCGCCGTCACGGCCCTCGCCCGACGGCGCCTGCGCGCCCGGCGGCTCACGCCCGTCACCGCAGCGCCCCAGGGAGAGGCCATGCCGCCGATCTACCGCCCGACCGGACCCGTCCGACTTCGCCGCCGGCAGCGCCACCGCCAGCGCCGGCGCCGGCCGCCGTGGCGGGTGGTCGCGGGACCCGCGGCCGCCCTCGTCGCGGCTGCCATCGTGCTGGCCGCCGTGGAGTCGATCGTCGCCACCGCCCCGGCCGCGGCCGCCGCACCGGCCCAGTCGGTCGCCTCGGCACGGACGCCGTCCCTCGCCACCGTCCCGTTCGCCGTCGCCTCGCCGGGCGTCGGCGCCTCGCCGGGCGTCGTCGCCTCCTCCGCCCTCGTCCCGTCCGAGGTGGTCGCCGTCGCCCGAGTAGGCGCCGGCCGAGTCCCCCCAGTCGCCCGAGTCGGTCGAGTCCTCCGAGCCGGTCAGCCTGGCGGGGAAGCGGGCGTGACGTACGTGCCGCCGGTGGTGGCGCCCGTCACCGACGCCTTCCGTCTGCCGGACGGGCCGTTCCGTGCCGGCAACCGCGGCATCGAGTACGACACGGACCTGGGCCAAGCGGTGGGGGCCAGTGCGGACGGCACCGTCGTCTTCGCCGGTCAGGTCGGCGGCGCCCTCCACGTCACGCTGCGCCACGCCGACGGCGTCCGCACCAGCTACTCGTTCCTCGCCTCCATCGACGTCGTCACCGGCCAGAGCGTCCACCAGGGCGACACGCTCGGCGCGGCCGGCGAGCTGCTCCACCTCGGCGCCCGCATCGGCGACGCCTACGTCGATCCGGCGAGCCTGTTCGCCAGCGCCACCGACGTAGCGCTCGTCCCGTTCGAGGTCCCGCCCGGCAGCTCGCCCGACGAGGAGCGCCGGGCGATCGCGGAGCTGGCCTTCGACGGCAGCGGCGCCGGCCTCGGCATCGACATCGGCCTGCCCGACCTCCCGTCCCTCTCTCACCTGCCGGGCCTAGCCGACCTCCCCTCCGACAGCACGCTCGACTGGCTGCGTGACCGGGCCGAGGCCACGTACTGGTACTACGACCGGCTGGACCCCGTCGGCGTCGCCACCGACACGGTCCTCGAGCTCGGTGACCGCCTGCTCACGCCCGGCCCCTGCGACGACGGGCCACCACCGACCACCCCCGTCGCCGGCGCCGACCGCGTGGCCGTCACCGTCGCCGGGCTGGGCACCTCCGCCACGAGCGGCTCGATCGACGACCTGCGCACCGGCGAGCTCGGCTACGACGACGACCGCGTCGTCCGCTTCAGCTACGCCGGCGGCCGGGCGCCCGGCACCGGCACCGCGCTCGACCTGCCCACCACCGCCTACGGGAGCGGCGACACCCAGGGCGACCTCCGCGTGGCCGGCGACCGCCTCGCCGATCTGGTCGACGCCGTGCTCGCCGACGACCCCGACGCGACGGTCGACCTTCTCGCCCACTCCCAGGGCGGCGTCGTGGCCCGCCTCGCCCTGGTGGAGCTCGAGCGCCGCGGCGCCGACCTGTCCCGCCTCGGCACGGTCGCCACGCTCGGCTCGCCCCACCGGGGCGCGGACCTGGCGACCGCCGTCCTGGCGGCCAACACCGGCACCGCCACGAACCTGGCGCTCGACGCCGTCGAAGCCACGGTCGACACCGGCATCGACCCCGACGCCGAGGCCGTCCGCCAGCTGGCCCAGACCTCCGACGTGATCGACGAGCTGGCCGTCGCTGGCGTGCCGGCGGGCGTCGACCTGGTCTCGATCGCCGCCAGGGGCGACTGGGTCGTCGCCGCCCCGGCCACCGAGGTCGACGGCGCCACGAACGTGACCGTGCCGGTCAGCGGGCGCGACGCCCACGGCGATCTGGTCGGCTCCGACGCCGCCACCGCCGAGCTGGCTCGGGCACTGGCCCGCCGGCCCCCGGGGTGCGAGGGCGTCGGCGACGTGCTCGCCGACGTCACGATTAGTCGCGGCATCGCCACCGCCGAGACGGTCGCCGGCTACACCGGCCTGCTGCTGGGGCCCTGACCGTGCGCTGCCGGCACGAACGACGATCCGACCGGCGCTCCGGCGGCGCTGCCTGGAGGCACGACACTGAGCGCGCTTCCCGCCAACCACGTGGCGTGTCGGGGGTCGGCGCCGGTAAGCTCACCAGCTGGCCCGGGGTCCCCACCCGGGCCGCATCTTCACATCGCAGCCGGTCCATCCCACGGTCGCCCTCGGGCGCCGGGCCGGCAACGACCAACCGATGGGACGAAAGAGGAGAACACGTGGCTGTCGTCACCATGAAGCAGCTGCTGGAGGCCGGGGTCCACTTCGGCCACCAGACCCGCCGTTGGAACCCCAAGATGAAGCGCTTCATCTTCGGTGAGCGCAACGGCATCTACATCATCGACCTGGAGCAGACGCTCGCCCGCATCGCCAACGCCTACACGTTCGTGCGCGACACCACCGCCAAGGGTGGCAGCGTGCTGTTCGTCGGCACCAAGAAGCAGGCGCAGGACCCGATCGAGCAGTACTCCCAGAAATGCGGCATGCCGTACGTCAACGAGCGCTGGCTCGGCGGCATGCTCACCAACTTCCAGACCATGTCCAAGCGCGTGAACAAAATGCTCCAGTACGAGCGCATGCGCGACTCGGGCGAGTTCGCCGCCATGCCCAAGAAGGAAGCGCTGCTGCTCGGGCGCGAGCTCGACAAGCTCGAGCGCTATCTCGGCGGCATCCGCCACATGGACAAGCTGCCCCAGGCGGTCTTCGTGCTCGACACGAAGAAGGAGCACATCGCGGTCACCGAGGCGAACAAGCTCGGCATCCCGGTCGTGGCCGTGGTCGACACCAACTGCGACCCCGACGTCATCGACTATGTCATCCCGGGCAACGACGACGCGATCCGCTCGGGCACCCTGCTGTGCCGGGTCATTGCCGACGCCGTCATCGAGGGCCGACACATGGCCTCGCTGCGCAGCCCGGCCCCGGCCCGCACCGCCGACGACAGCCGGCGGGTCGCGGCCGAGCAGGCCGAGGCGCGCCGCCAGGCGCTCGCCGAGTCCCGCCAGCGCGAGGCCCGCGTCGCCGCCACGCAGGGGGCCCCGGCCCCCGCTCCCGCCCCGGCGGCGACGGCGGAGGAGGCCGAGGACGCCGCCGACACCGCCCCGGCGGCGACCGCTGCCCCCGAGATCCCGTCCGACGCCGGGACAAGCGAGACGACCGAGACCACCGGCGACACGACCGCCACCACCGGCGACACGACCGCCACCACCGACGACACGACCGCCACCACCGACGACACGACCGCCACCACCGACGACACGACCGCCACCACCAGCCAGGAGTCATGAGTCCCGTGGCCGACTTCACCGCCAAGGACGTACAAGCGCTTCGCCAGGCGACCGGCGCGGGCATGATGGACGCC
>DATHAO010000003.1:0-20770 GCA_035296625.1 Acidimicrobiales bacterium
ATCGTCGACGCCGGCTGGGTGCCCTACAGCTACCAGGTCGGCCAGACCGGCAAGGTCGTCAAGCCGACGGTGTACATCGCCGCGGGCATCTCCGGCGCGACCCAGCACATGGTCGGCATGAAGGGCTCGAAGAACATCATCGCCATCAACAAGGACAAGGAAGCGCCGATCTTCGGCGTCGCCGACCTCGGCATCATCGGCGACGTCCACAAGGTGCTCCCGAAGCTCATCGAGGCCCTCCAGGCGCGCTGACGGTGGCCGGCCTCCGGCCCGGCACCGGCGGGCAGAACGTGGCAGGTGGTCGGAGCGGCGGGCTCAGCGGCTCTGCAGCGCCTCGAGCAGCTTGGGCAGGACCTTGTGGACGTCGCCCACGATGCCCAGGTCGGCCACCGAGAAGATGGGCGCCTCGGCGTCCTTGTTGATGGCGATGATGTTCTTCGAGCCCTTCATGCCCACCAGGTGCTGGGTGGCGCCCGAGATGCCCGCCGCGATGTAGACGGTCGGCTTCACCACCTTGCCTGTCTGGCCCACCTGGTAGCTGTAGGGCACCCAGCCGGCGTCGACGATGGCCCGCGAGGCGCCGGGGGCGGCCTTGAGGGCCTTCGCGAGGTCCTCGATCATCCTGTACTTCTCGGCATCGCCCAGGCCGCGCCCGCCGGACACGACCACCTCGGCCTCGTCGAGCTTCGGGCCGGACGACTCCTCGATGTGGCGGTTCAGGACCTTGGCCTGGCCGGCGTCGGGCACCTGGAGCGACGCCACCTCGGCGGCGCCGGCGCCGGTGCTCTCGGCCACGAACGACTTCGGCCGGAACAGGGCGATGTAGGGCGCCCCGGCGGTGAAGCGGGTCTTGACCAGCTTCGTGCCGCCGAACACGGGCTCGGTGACGACCACGTCGTCGCCCTCGACCGCGAGGTCGGTGTTGTTGGTGATGACTGGCTTGTCGATAGCGACCGACAGGCGGGCGGCGATGTCACGCCCGTCGTAGGTGGTGCCGAACAGCAGCAGGTCGGGGCCGTTGCCGGACTCGATCGCCTCGGCGATCGCAGAGGCGACAGGCACGCCGGGCAGGCTGCCCGAGAGGTCGCCGGTGGCGTACACCGTGGTGGCCCCGTGGGCTCCCACGGCCTCGGCCACGTCGGCTCCCTCGCCGCCGTACACGGCCTCGACGGTGCCTCCGAGCTCCCGGGCCTTGGCCAGCAGCTCGAGCGTGATGGGGGCGACGGTGCCGTCGAGGGCCTCGGCGAGGACCCAGATGCGGTTGATGGCCATGCGTTTCGTCTCCTGTGATCCGTCTCGCGCCGAGGCTCAGATGACCTTGAGGTTCTCGAGGTAAGCGACGATCCTGCCGAACGACTCGCCGTCGTCCTCGATGATCTCGCCGGCCTCGCGGGCGGGGGCGTCCTCGACCGTGACGATCTCCTGCCCGGCGCCGGCGCTGCCGACGGCGGACGCGTCGATGCCCAGGTCGCCGAGCCCGAGCTGGTCGACCGGCTTCGACTTGGCGGCCATGATCCCCTTGAAGCTGGGGTAGCGCGGCTCGACGACGCCGGCGGTCACCGACACGAGCGCAGGCAGCGGGGCCTCGACCTCGTCGAAGCCGGCCTCGGTCTGGCGCTGCACCTTGACCTTGCCGTCGGCAAGCTCGACCTCCTTCGCGAAGGTGATCGAGGGCAGACCCAGGAGCGCCGCGACCTGCTCCGGGACCGTGCCGGTGTAGCCGTCGCTCGACTCGGTGGCGGCGAGCACGAGATCGGGCTCGGCCCGCTTGATGGCGGCTGCCAGCACCTTGGCTGTGTCGAGCGCGCCGGCGCCCGAGAGGGCGTCGTCGGAGACCAGGATCGCCTTGGCGGCACCCATGGCGAGCGCGGTGCGCAGGCCCGAGGTCTCGTTGCCGGGAGCCATCGACACGAGGGTGACCTCACCGCCGCCCGCCTTGTCGACAAGCTGGAGAGCCATCTCGACGCCGTAGCTGTCGGACTCGTCGAGGATCAGCTTGCCGCTGCGGTCGAGGGTGTTGTCGGCCTCGAGCTTCCCCGGCTCAGCGGGATCCGGGATCTGCTTCACGCATACGACCACGTTCATGAAGCCATGCTGCCCCGGATGGGGCCCCTCACCAAAATCGTCGCGCCATTCGCCTGGTCGCAAGTGACCGCGCGGTAACCGGACATGACGTGGGAGAACGTCTGCTCCGCCGCCCCAGGAGTAGCGTCCCGGGCGCTGTGAGGGTGCTGCTGCTGGTGAACTCGTCCGCGTCGGCGGTGACGCCACGCAGCCGCGTCGTGATCGGCAAGGCCCTCTCGGCCGACCACGACGTCACCGTGGCCGAGACGAGCCGCCGGGGCCACGCCTCCCGCCTGGCCCAGGGCGCGGCGGCCGAGGGCACGGACGTGGTCATCGTGCTGGGCGGGGACGGCACGCTGAACGAGGCCGCCAACGGCCTGGCGAGAACCGCCACGGCGCTCGCCCCGCTGCCGGGCGGGTCGACGAACGTGTTCGCCCGGACGATCGGCCTGCCCAACGACCCGATCGAGGCGACGGGCGTGTTGCTCGACGCGCTCGCCCGGCGGTCGATCCGGCGGGTCGGTCTCGGGTCGGTCAACGGGCGTTACTTCCTGTTCCACACGGGCGTCGGCTTCGACGCTGCGGTCGTCGAGCAGGTCGAGCGGCGGGCCCAGCTGAAGCGCTACGCCGGCCACCCGTTGTTCGTGTACGCGGGCTTCGCCACGTGGTTCCGCCACTACGATCGCACCCGGCCCCGGTTCGCGGTGCACCACGCCGACGGAACCGTGGTCGACGACGCCTACCTGACGATCGTCCTCAACACGAACCCGTACACGTACCTGGGGGACCGCCCGCTGGACCTGGCGCCCGAGGCCACGCTCGACCGGGGCCTGGCGACGGTGACGCTGCGGACTATGGCCTTCGGCCGGTTCCTACGGATCATCGCCTCGGCCCTCGGGTCGGGTCGGGCGCTCCGGCGCTCGCGATGGGTGGACCACCGGACGGACCTGCCCGGCCTGACCGTGCGCGGCTTCGGGCCGATTCCCTACCAGGTCGACGGCGACCACCTCGGGGACGCCGACGTGCTGACGTTCCGTCACGAGAAGGCCGTGCTCGACCTCGTTCTGCCGTAGGCGGCGGAGTCGCAGCTTCAACGGCCGAGTGCCGCCAGGGCGCCGGCCACGTCGTTGGTCACGATGCCGTGGACGCCCAGCTCGTCGAGCCAGCGGATCCGCTCGGGCAGGTCGCAGGTCCAGGTGTTGACGGCCAGGCCGGCCTCGGCCGCCAGCTTGACCAGCTCGGCGTCGACGGCGCTGTGGTGGGGATGCACGGCGGCGTGGCCGCCGGCGGCCACCCGGGCGACGTCGGCGGCCACGTCCGCGAAGCCGATCGTCAGCCAGGCCGTGGCCAGGTCCGGGGCCAGGGTTCGCACCCGGTCGATGGTCGGCTCGTGGAAGCACGACACGAGCACCGCCGCGCGCTCGGCCACGGGCCGGGACGCCAGCAGCTCGACCACCGAGCCGGCGATGGCCATCTCGGGGTCGAAGTCGGCGTCGGGGGGCCAGTTCTTGATCTCGAGGTTGACCACGCCGAGGCCGGCGCAGGCATCGAGCGCCGCGGTCAGGTCGCAGACGCCGGCGGGCAGCGCCGCCCAGGGCAGGTCGACGATCGCCCGGCCGTCGGGCAGGTGGGCGTCGTGGTGGATCGCCGGATGGCCGTCGGCGGTACGGCGGAGGTCGAGCTCGACGCCGTCGGCGCCCAACCGGCGAGCGGCGCGGAACGCGTCGACCGTGTTCTCCGGGGCTTCACGGGGGGCCCCGCGGTGCCCAATGACCAGCGCCATGGCGTTCCTTTCCTCAACCAGGTGGAAATAGGGCCTTGCCGAGTTGAACTGTGTCCAGTACCTTTGCCGGGGTCACAGCCACACGCTCTCCGCCGTTATGCGATGGCATGTGAAACTCGTCACAATCGGTGACCCGAATCCGCCGTGGAGGTCCCGTGGCCCTGACGCAGAGCCGCAGCATGTCCCTGTCCATCGAGCGCGACGACTGGCGAGACAACGCCGCTTGTCGTGACACCGACCCCGACCTGTTCTTCCCGGTCGGTACCACCGGCCCGGCGATCGAGCAGATCGCCAACGCCAAGGCCGTCTGCCAGGCTTGCGACGCGCGGTCGCTGTGCCTCGAGTATGCCCTGGTGACGAACCAGGACAGTGGCATCTGGGGTGGCACCTCCGAAGAGGAGCGTCGGGCCCTCCGCCGCCAGTGGGTCGCTCGCAACCGCAAGGCGAGCGCCTGACACCGGCGCCCGGCCCCGGTGGGGCGCCAGCACCGATCGGGCCGTCGCCCCGGCCTCGATCGGACTCCTCAACGACACGACCTCGCTCCGGCGAGGTCGTCGTCGTTCTGGCCGCGGGGCGCTGCGCACTCAGCTCTCCTCGCCGGGGTCGACACGCACCGCCAGGGCCACGGTGGTGCCCGGCCGGTCGCCGTCGCCCTCGCCGAGGGTGATCTCGATGGCGCCCGACAGCTCGGTCGTCACGAGCGTGCGGACGATCGACAGGCCGAGGCCGGTCACGTTGTCGAGGTCGAAGTCGGGCGGCAGGCCGATGCCGTCGTCGGACACCCGCAGCCGCAGCGCCGTCTCGTCGCGCTCGATCTGCACGAGCACCTGGCCCGGCACGGCGGCGAGGTCGAGCTGGGGCGGGTAGGCGTGGTCCGTGGCGTTCTGCAGCAGCTCGTTGAGCACGACGGCCAGCGGCGTCGCCACCCGGGCCGGCAGGATGCCGCCGTCGCCCTCGATCTCGAACTTCACAGGGTGGTCCGGCGAGGTGAGCGAGTCGGCCACCATGGTGACGACCGGCCGGACGATGTCGACGAAGGCCACGTCGTCGCCCGGCCCGTGCGACAGGATCTCGTGCACGACGGCGATCGAGCGGATCCGCCGGACCGACTCGTCGATGACCTGCTTGGCCTCGGGGTTGTCGAGCCGGCGGCCCTGCAGCCGCAGCAGCGACGAGATGGTCTGCAGGTTGTTCTTCACCCGGTGGTGGATCTCGCGGATCGTGGCGTCCTTCGAGAGCAGCAGCAGGTCCCGCCGCCGCAGCTCGCTGATGTCGCGCAGCAGCACGACCGCCCCGCTCACCGTGCCGTGGTCGAGCAGCGGGATGCCACGCATGAGCACGGTCACGTCGTTGCCGCGGGGTAGCTCCTCGGTGACGGGGGCGCGTACGGCGAACGCCGTGCGCACGACGTTCTCCTCGAGACCCAGCTCGGCGAACCGCAGGCCCTCGGCGTTGGCATGCACGCCCAGCTTGTGCAGCGTCGACACGGCGTTCGGCGACGTGTACTCGACCCGGCCGGACGCATCGAGCACGATCACGCCGTCGCCCACACGGGGGGCGTCGTCGCTCTCCGCATCCTCGGCGTCGAACGGGAAGTCGCCTGTCGAGATCATGCGGGCGAAGTGGTTGAAGACGTCGACGTAGGTGCGCTCGAGCTCGCCCGGCTGGCGGCCGAACGACGGGGCCGACTCGCGGGTGAGCACGGCGATGACCCGGTCCTCGTAGCGCACCGGGATGCACAGCACCCGCACCCGCTCCTTCAGGGGTGAGCTGGTGATCTCGCCCTCGATGATCTCGCCGAGGCGATAGGCCCGGGCGACGAGCGGGCGCTCCTCCTCTTCCAGCACCGTTCCGACCCAGTCGGACCGGTAGACGGTCTGGGCGGTCGTCGGGCGCACCTGGGCGAGCACGACGAAGCGGTTGCCACCCGAGTCGCGGGTCTCGCCGACCACGCCGAACAGCAGCAGGTCGGCGAAGCAGAAGTCGGCCAGCAGACCCCAGCTCGCCGACAACCGCTGCAGGTGCCCGACCGCCGCCGGTTCTAGGCGGGTGAAGAAGCGTGCGAGCTCGGCGAGGCTGGCCACGGGAAAGAGTCTGGCAGCTACCGCCCGCGACTCAGCGCCACAGCGCGCGACCGAGCTCGAGCAGACCGGCGACGTCGGTGATGTCGTGGTCGGCGTAGGGAACGGTGGCGACGACGTCGGCCGACACCGCCAGCTCGGCGCGCTGTTCGGCCTCCCGCTTGGCGACCACCTGGAAGTTGAGGAAGCTCTCGCCGACCTCGTGGAGCACCCGGGTGACGTCGTCGGGGTCGAGGCCGTCCGCGACGATGGGGGTGAACGCCTCGGCCTCGCGGCACAGGCGGGTGGCGGCATTGGTGGCGCCGCTGTCGGTGAAGAACTCGGGCAGCACCTTGTTGAACACGACGGCGCCCAGGTGCAGCCGGCGCTCCTGAAGGGCGTCGACGAAATACTCGGCCTCGCGCACCGGCGAGGTCTCGAGCGTCGACACCACGACGAAGGTCGTCCGCTTGTCCGACAGTGTGCGGGTCACGGCCCGGGCCCGCTCGACGAAGCCGTCGTACATCGTCTGGAACAGCAGGAAGAACTCGGCGATGTCCTGCAGGAACTGCGACCCGAGGATGCGGTCGGCGACCGTGTAGAACGGCTTCGAGGCCATCGTGACGATGCGGCTGCGGGCCGGCACCGTCAGCCAGCGCAGCAGGCGCGACGAGAAGAAGTCCGCCATCCGCTCGGACGCCTCGAGGAAGTCGATGGCGTTCCGGGTCGGCGGCGTGTCGACGATGATCAGGTCGTAGCGCCCCGAGCGGTGGATGTCGTAGAGCCGCTCCATGGCGATGTAGTCGTGGCTCTGCACGAACCGCCGCGTGATGTTGTCGTAGAGCGGGTTGGCGAGGATGGCGTCGCGGGTGGCGGGGTCGGGGGCGTGGGAGCGGACCAGCTCGTCCCAGGACTGCTTCGTGTCGAGCATCGCCGCCCACAGCTCGCCCCGGGGTTCGATGCCGGCCTCGCGGAACAGCTCGGGCGGCACCTGGGTCTCGACGTTGCCGAACGTCTCGAGCCCGAGGGCGTTGGCCAGGCGGCGGGCCGGGTCGACGGTGATGACCAGGATCTTGCCGCCGAAGTGGGCGGCGGCCGTCGCTGCGGCGGCCGCCGCGCTCGTCGTCTTGCCCACGCCGCCGGAGCCGCAGAAGATCACGATCTCCTTGGCGGCGAGCAGCTGGTCGAGCGAGGCGGCGGACGGCGGACGGCGGCGGGCCACGGCGGTCAGTACCCCAGCTCGGCGCCGAGGGCCTCGGCGATCTGGCGGGTGGCGCGCACGCCGTGGCTGCGCTGGAACAGCTCGGGCACGTAGAGGAGGTCGGTGTCGGCCAGCCCCGTGCGCAAGCCGGCGAGGTGCTCGGCCCGGGTGCGGCGCAGGCGTACGGCCAGCTCGGCGCCGTCGAGGACCGGCTCGGCCGGCTCGCCGAGCGCCTTGGCGAGGGCCTCGGCCCGCTCCGGAGCCCGCACGGCGCGGAACACCTCCTCCTCGCCGCGGGTGAACAGCTCCGGGAGCACCCGGTTGACGACCACCGCGCCGAGGTCGGTGACCGTCTCGGTGCGCAGCCGCTCGGCCAGCTCGATCGACTCGGTCACCGGCATCTCCTCGGGGGTGGCGACGACCACGACGCCGGTCTGGGCGCGGTCGCCCAGGATGTCGAGCATCCACTGGGTCTGGTCGCGCACCCGGCCGACCTTGACCAGGTCGCGGATGGCCTGGGGGGCGGCCAGCTGGCCGACGATGTGGCCGGACGCGGCGGCGTCGACCACGACGAGGTCGTAGTGGCGCTCCCGCACCTCCCAGCAGAGCTTGCCCACGATCAGGATCTCCTTGACCCCGGGGGCGGCGTTGGCCACGAAGTCGAACGTGCGGGCCAGCGGGCCGATCCGCCCGGCCAGGGGCACCTTGAGCTGCAGTCTGAGGTACTCCTTGAGCGACTCCTCGGTGCTCATCGACATCGCGAAGAGGCCGGGGCAGATCTCGCGCTCCCGGAACTCGGTCGGGCCCGTCTCGAACATGTCGGCGAGGTTGCCCTTGGCGTCGACCTCGCAGAGCAGCGTCCGGCGCCCCTGCGAGGCGGCCAGCTGCCCGAGGGCGGCGGCGATCGTGGTCTTGCCGACGCCGCCCTTGCCGGTCACGAACAGCAGGCGCCGGTCGAGCAGGTCGACGGTCACGGCAGGCCCCCGACGGCGGGGGTGACCGTCCTCAGGCGCCGAACCCGATGCGCCGGGTGCCCGACGACGAGCCGATCTCGACGTAGGCGACCTTCTCGGTGGGCACGCCGAACTGACGGCCGCGGCGATCGGTGAACCAGAGCGTGCCGCCCGTGTCGATCGCCTTCTCGACGTACTCGCGCACGGCGTCCGAGTCGGTGTCGTCGGACAGGATCACCTCGATCTCCTTGGGCGTGTTCTGCACCCCGATGCGGACGTCCACGGCTTCTGGTTCCTCCTGCGGGACTGCGCCGGCGCAGCCTCACGGTTGTCGAGCGGCCGCCATCGTACGGGGCGGCCGCCGCCACGCGGCACCTCGCCCGGTGCTCAGCCGCCCTCGCGCTCGGCCGTGGCCTCCGCCCAGCGGGGGTGGTGGTCCTCGGCGTAGGCCCGGCTCATGCGCCCGGTGACCATGCTGCGCAGCGCCGGCGGGCGGGACAGGGCGAAAAGCACGTGCCCGGCGACCACGATCCACGTGCCGATCGCCGTCCAGTCGTGGACGAACGTGGCGCCCGTGCGCCAGGGCAGCGGGAACGGCTTGTACCAGCGCATGATCGAGCCGGTGACGACCATGAGCGGCACCACGCCGGCGATGAACGCGGCGTTCGCCTTCTGCCCCGCGTTGAACTTGCCGACCTCGGCGGTCTCGCAGCGGCCGCGCGACAGAAGCCAGCGCCGGTCCGACGAGCTCCAGCGGGCCAGGCGGCGCACGTCTCGGCGCAGGGCGGCGCGCCAGCGGCCCGCATAGGCCAGAACGAAGGGCACGGGTGTGGCGAGCCCGGCGACGACGTGGACGTCGCGCACGAGGGTCCGGCGGCCCACGACGGCGGACAGCGGCCCGACGTAGAGGACGAGGCCGGTGAGGGCGCAGGTGCCGAGCACGACCACCACCGCCCAGTGCAGCGCCCGCTCGGCGGCGCTGAAGCGGGCGATCGTGGCATCCCCGGGGCTCCCGGCCCCGGCGACGCCGCCGCCGAGGGTGACGGCGCTCACGCTGTGGGCTCGTCGCTGCGGCCGTTCGACTGCCCGACCCAGGCGTCGACGTCGTAGCCGCGCTCCTCCCAGTAGCCGGGGACGAGTGTGTCCACCACTTCGATCCGCTCGAGCCACTTGAGCGACTTGTAGCCGTACATCGGGGCCACGAACAGGCGGACCGGCCCGCCGTGCTCGCGCGTCACCGGCGCCCCCAGCATCCGGTGGGCGACGAGCACGTCGTCGCGGTGGGCCTGCTCGAGCGTGAGGCTCTCGGTGTAGGCCCCGTCGAAGGAGTGGAGGCGCACGTGCGTGGCGCCGTCCTGCACGCCGGCCTCGTCGAGCAAGTCGGCGAGCTTTACGCCCGTCCAGGGCACGTCGGGCACCCGCCACCCGGTCACGCACTGGAAGTCGTGAGTGACGTCGGTCTGCGGGAGGTCGAGCAGGGCGGCGTAGGAAAGGTCGAGCGGCGTCGCCACCATGCCGTCGACGCCGAGGCGCCAGTCGGCGGTCGACCGGTCGGGCATGTGGGCGGTGACCGAGTAGATGCGGAACCGGCCCGAGGTGGGCACGAACGACGTGAGCCCGGTGGGGTCGTTCTGCGAGAGCGGCCGCAGGGCCCGCTCGATGCCGGCCTGGACCTTGTCGCCGACGAGCACGCCGGCCACGCCGAGGCCCAGCATGCCCAGCACGATGCGCCGGCCGATGGGTGCGCCCTGACCGTCGGCCTCGGCCAGGTCGACGTCGTCGGCTTTGGCTCCGCCGGCGCCGCCGAGGATCGGTGGACCGCTACGGCCGGTGCTGGTCACACCCCTGAGGCTACGCCGCGGGGCGGCGCGCGACGCCTGGCGTCACCCACCTGCAAGAATCCGCGGCGGGACGGGGTCGCACCGTGCCCCCGCCACGCCTGTGAGCCCGGCCGCCTATCCGTCGCACGAAGGCCACCCGCTGACGCTCAGCCCTCCAGGACCCCGCGCAGGCGGGCCAGGCGGGCATCCCAGCGGCGCCCGGCCTGCTCGGCCCAGGCGGCCAGCTCGTCGAGCGGTTCGGTCACGGCCGTGAACCGCGTCTCGCGCCCGGCCCGGTCGGCGGCGACGAGACCGGCGGCGCGCAGCAGCCCGAGATGCTTGGCCACGGCCTGGCGCGTGATCGGCAGGCCGTCGGAAAGTGCGGTCGCCGTCACGGGCCCGCGCTCGGCCACCGCCCGCAGGATGGACCGGCGGGTGGGGTCGGCCAGGGCGGCGAACACGGCATCGGGCGGCTCGTGGATCACGCCGACCCTCCGGGGCGGCCGGCCGGCGGCGCGGCCGGTCCGGGTGGGTGCCCGGTCACGAGCGGGGCGGTGGGGCCGGGGGCGGCCGTCAGCGGACCTCGGCCAGGACGCCCACGAAGAGCAGCTCCAGGCCGAGGAGGCGGCGGTCCCAGGCGCGGCCGGCGGCGACCGGCCGGGCGGCGACCGACCCCGAGGCCCGGATCGACGCGTCGGTCGGCGGGGCGGGCGCGAGCACCGCGGCGGGCAGGGTCACGGCGAGCGTCTCGGTCACGACGACCCGGGTCCCGCCGCCGTCCAGGGGCCGCAGGGCGATCTCGACGGTCGATGCGCCGGGGTCGTCGCCGTCGGGCCGCCACCACGTCCACACGAGGCGCCGGCCGGCGTCCACCTCGTCGACCCGGACCGTGCGGTCGACGGCGTCGGGGTCGTCGAGCCACGTCCCCCGCAGGGCGGGATCGGCGACCGCCGACCAGACGTCGTCGGCCCCGGCCGCGATGTCGACCGCCCGGGTCACCCGGGCCTCGGCGGCGCCGGTGAGGTCGGCGGCGCCGGTGAGGTCGGCGGCGGAGACGGACACGGGGGCGGCGGGGCGAGGCTCGTCCGGCATGCGTGCAACCTTACAGTTGCGAGTGTCCCCCCGCCACCCGTAGCCTCATATCCGCAACCGCTCGGTTGCTCGTAGAGGAGGCCGGACCATGCTGATCCCCACCGTCATCGAGACCACCAGCCGGGGCGAGCGCGCCTACGACATCTACTCCCGCCTGCTGCGCGAGCGCATCGTGTTCCTGGGCTCGGCCATCGACGACACGGTGGCGAACCTGCTCATCGCCCAGCTGCTGCACCTCGAGGGCGAGGACGCCGACAAGCCGATCAACCTGTACATCAACTCGCCCGGCGGCGACATGGTCGCCCTGTTCGCCATCTACGACGCAATGCAGTTCCTCGGCCCGCCCGTGCACACGGTCTGCGTCGGCCAGGCCGCCTCGGCGGCCGCCGTGCTGCTGGCGGCCGGCGAGGCGGGCCAGCGCTCCGCCCTGCCCAACGCCCGGGTGCTGATCCACCAGCCCCACGGCGGGGCGCAAGGCCAGTCCGTCGACATGGAGATCGCCGTGCGCGAGATGGTCGAGATGCGCCGGCGCATGGTCGACGTGCTCACCGAGCGGACGAACCAGACGCGCAAGCGCATCGAGACCGACATCGACCGGGACTTCATCCTGCGGGGCGACGCCGCCGTGGACTACGGGATGATCGACCAGGTGCTGACCCACCGGAAGCCCCGCCCGGTCGGGTTCCACAGGCCCGAGGAGGAGGTCGCCGTGGCCGGCTGAGCGGCGGAGCGCGCCGGGCGCCGGAGGGCAGCGCGGCCCCGACCCCGGCACACTGAGGCCCATGGACCCCACCGTGCGCCTCCGTGGCGAGGGCATCGACCTGGCCGCCGACGTCTACGGACCCGAGGACGGCTTGCCGGTCCTGCTGTTCCACGGCGGCGGCCAGACCCGCCACGCCTGGGGCGCCACCGCCCGGCTGTTGGGCGACAAGGGCTGGCGGGCGACGACGGTCGACCTGCGCGGCCACGGTGACAGCGACTGGTCGCCCGACGGTGACTACGACATCGACACCTTCGCCGCGGACGTGCGGGCCGTCGCCCGCGCCCAGAGCGCGCCGCCCGTGCTGATCGGGGCGTCGCTGGGCGGGCTCGCCTCGCTGGTCGCCGTGGCCGAGGCCGACGGGTCGGCGCCGGTCGCCTCGGGCCTCGTCCTCGTGGACGTGGCGCCGCGCCTCGAGCGGGAGGGCATCGAGCGCATCGGCGCGTTCATGCTGGGCAACCTCGACGGGTTCGCCTCGCTCGAGGAGGTGGCCGACGCCGTGAGCGCCTACAACCCTCACCGACCCCGGCCCACCGACCTGTCGGGGCTGCGCAAGAACGTGCGCCTGCGCGACGACGGCCGGTGGTACTGGCACTGGGACCCGCGCTTCCTCGCCGGCGGCCGCATCGACGAGCCCCGGTCGTACCGCAACGAGGACCGCCTCGACGACGCCGCCCGGGCGCTGCGCCTGCCGACGCTGCTCATACGGGGCCGGGCCAGCGACGTGCTCTCGCCGGAGGGCGCCGCCCACCTGAAGTCGCTGGTGCCCCATGCCCAGCTGGTCGACGTGGCCGGCGCCGGCCACATGGTGGCCGGCGACCGCAACGACGCGTTCAACGACGCGGTGGTGGCGTTCCTGGCCGAGGTCCGCGGCGCCTGACCGGGCGCTTGACCGGGCGGCGGGCCGGCAGAGGGCCGGCGCGAGGGCCACCGACGCCCGGGCGTCAGCTGATCTTCAGCTCGGCGCGGTAGCGCTTGGTCGGCGCCAGCTCGACGTCGATGGTCGCGGCGATCTGCGAGAAGATCCGCGACGCCTCGGCTCCGGGATCGACGGCCACGATCGGCCGCCCGGCGTCGCCGCCGGCCCGCAGCTCGGGCACGAGGGGCACCTGGCCGACGAGCGGCACGCCGAGGCGGTGCGCCAGCTCGTCGCCGCCGCCGCGGCCGAACAGCTCGTAGCGCTTGCCGTCGTCGCCGGTGAACCACGACATGTTCTCGATGACGCCCTTGACTTCGAGGTTCACCTTCTGGGACATGAACGCCGCCCGCTGGGCCACCCGCTGGGCGGCCGGCTGGGGCGTGGTGACCACGTAGACCTCGGCCCGAGGCAGGAACTGGGCCAGGCTGATCGATATGTCGCCCGTACCCGGGGGCAGGTCGACCACGAGGAAGTCGGGCTCGTCCCAGTAGACGTCAGTGAGGAACTGCTCGAGCGCCTTGTGGAGCATCGGGCCCCGCCAGATGACCGGCTGGTCCTCCTGGGCGAAGAAGCCCATCGAGATGCAGCGGACGCCGTAGGACTCTGGCGGCACGAGCATCTGGTCGATCACGACCGGCGGATGCTCGACGCCCAGCATGCGCGGGATGGAAAAGCCCCACACGTCCGCGTCGACCACGGCGACCGACCGGCCCCGGGCGGCGAGCGCCACGGCCAGGTTCGTGGTGACCGACGACTTACCCACGCCGCCCTTCCCCGAGGCGACGAGCAGGACCCGTGTCTTGCTGCCCGGATCGGCGAACGGGATGGCCCGGCCCTCGGCGTGGCCGTGGGCGTGCTGGCTGCCCGCGGTCGAGGCCGGGTCGCCGTGCAGCTTGAGGCGCAGCGCCTCGCGCTCCTCGTCGGTCATCACCGTGAAGTCGAGGTCGAGACTGTCGACGCCGTCGAGCGCCACCACGGCGGTGTCGACGCGGCGGGTGATCTCGCTGCGGAGCGGGCACCCCTCCACGGTGAGCGCCACGGTCACGGCCACGCGCGGGCCCTCGACCGCGATCGACCGCACCATGTCGAGATCGACGATGCTGCGGTGGAGCTCGGGGTCCTGCACGGGACGCAGGGCGTCGAGGACCTGGGCTTCGGAGACGGGCATTCGAGTCGCTCCCGGCGAGTCGACCCTGGGCGCCCGGGGCGGCGCCAGGGGATTAACACTACGACCGTAGGTAGAATACCGGCGTGGACCAGCGGACCCCATCCCGGAAGGCGGCACCCGACCCGTCGGCGACGCCGGGCTCGCCCGCGCCACCCGGGCTGTCGCCCACCGACTTCTCGTCCGCCGTCACGGCCATCACCTCCGCCTTCGGCGACCCCACGCGCCGTGAGATCTACCTGTTCGTCCACCAGCACGACGGCGGCGTGACCGCCTCGGCCGTGGCCGAGCGCTTCGACCTCCACGCCAACGTCGCCCGCCACCACCTCGACAAGCTCGTGTCCGGGGGCTACGTGGTCGTCGACGTGGCGCGCCCCGCCGGCGGCGGCGCCGGGCGCCCGTCCAAGCGCTACCGGGGCGTCGACTCCGGCATCGCCTTCGAGCTGCCGCTCCGCCACGACGACGTGCTGGTCACGCTACTCGGGCGGGCGCTGGCCGAGCTCGGGCCCGAGCGGGCCGAGCGCCTCGCCGAGGACGTCGGCACCACCTACGGGGCCGCCATGGCGTCGTCGATGTCGCCGGGGTCCGACCGGCACCGGTCGTTCCAGGCGGCGCTGCACGCCGTGGCCGACGCTCTCTCCGCCCACGGGTTCGCCGCCCACGCCGAGCGCCACGGCGACGGGCTGCGCATCGTGTCCGAGCACTGCCCGTTCGGCGGGGCGGCCATCGAGCACCCCGTCATCTGCGCCGTCGACCGGGGCATGGTGCAGGGCATGCTCGGCTCGCTCTACGGCCAGGGCCTCGTCGCCGAAACCGAGCTGTCGCTGCCCACCGGCGGCGAGCACTGCGTCACCGCCGTCCAGGGCGGCTGAGCCCGGCCGCCCCCGCGTGCGGACCTACCTCGACCACGCCTCCACCTCGCCGCTGCGCCCCGAGGCGCGCGCCGCGCTCGTCGAGGCCCTCGACCTCGTGGGCGATCCGGGGCGCATCCACGCCGAGGGGCTGACCGCCCGGGTGGCGGTCGAGCAGGCCCGCGACCGGGTGGCCGCCCTGTTCGGCGCCCGCAACCGCGAGGTCGTGCTCACGAGCGGCGCCACCGAGGCGATCGCCGCAGCCTGCTGGGGCACTGCGGAGCGTGGGGCCCACCAGGTCGTGACCGCGGTCGAGCACTCGGCCGTGCGCCTGGCGGCGGACCGGCACGGCGCCGTCACGGCGGTGCCGGTCGACGGCGCCGGGCGGGTCGACCCCGACGCCGTGATGGCGGCCGTGCGTCCGGACACCGCGCTTCTCCACGTGCAGTGGGGCAACCACGAGGTCGGCACCGTGCAGCCCGTGGCGGCCGTGGTGGCGGCGTGCCGGGCCCGCGGCGTGCTGGTGCACGTCGACGCGGCCCAGGCCGCCGGTCACGCACCGATCGCGTTCGACGAGCTGGGTGCCGATCTCCTGTCGGTGAGCGCCCACAAGCTGGGCGGCCCGGCCGGCGTGGGGGCGCTGCTCGTGCGCCGGGGCGTGCGGCTGACACCGCTCCTCGTCGGCGGGGACCAGGAGCGGGCCCGGCGCGCCGGGCTCGAGAACGTGGCAGGCGTCGTGGGGTTCGGAGCGGCGTGCGCCACCCTCGCCGGCGCCGCTCCCGCCCCCACACCGCCCGCTCCCGCACCTGCGCCCTCCGGCACCGACGGCGACGGCGGCGACCGCCGCAGCGGCGCCGGCGGAAGCAGCGGCGACGGCAGCGGCAGCGACGGCGGCAGCAGCGGCGACGGCGGTAGTGACGACGACGGCAGCGGCGCCGGCGCCAGCGGCGATCGGGACGTCGGCGGCGGACCCGGTCCGGCGAGCCGGCTCGAGGCCGAGGCCGAGGACCAGCGGCGCCTCACCCGGCGCATCGTGGCCGGGACGGCGCCCCTCGACGGCCTGGTTCTCTACGGGCCGGCCGACGAGGCCGACCGCCTCCCGCACGTCGTCTGCCTGGGCGTCGAGGGCATCGAGCCGCAGGCCGTGCTGCTGGGCCTCGATCGGACCGGCATCGCCGCGCACTCGGGCAGCGCCTGCTCGTCCGAGTCGCTCGAGCCCTCCCCCGTGCTCGAGGCGATGGGCGTCGACGCCCACCACAGCCTGCGCCTGTCGGTGGGCTGGTCGAGCACGGGCGCCGACGTCGATCACCTGCTCACCGCGCTGCCCGCGGTCCTCGCCGAGCTGCGATCCCTCGCCACAGGCCGCTGAGCCCTCCATGCCGGGTGCCCGGAGCGTCGAGCTGCCGTGTCGAGGCACCCAGAGCGTCCGAGCTGCGGTGGCCGGTGTGCCCGGGTGGCATTATCGGCGAGTGCCGCGCCGCCCCGCCGTCGCCCGCCGCACCAGCCCTCCCGGCCGCCCATGAGGCTCTACGTGGTGCGCCACGCCCACGCGGGCCACCGGGGGGCGTGGGACGGGCCCGACGCCGCCCGACCGCTGTCGAAGAAGGGCCGCCGCCAGGCCGAGGGCATCGCCGAGCGGCTGGGCAGCTGCGGGGCGGGCCGGCTGCTCAGCAGTCCGGCGGCCCGGTGCGTCGAGACGCTCGGCCCGCTGGCCGAGCGCCTGGGCGTGCCGGTCGAGGTCGACAGGCGGATCGAGGAGGGCGCCCGGGGCGGCGATGCACTGGCCCTCGCCGACGAGCTGCGACGGGCCGGTCCGGACGGGGTCGCCGTCGTATGCAGCCACGGTGACGTCATCCCCGACCTGCTGCGCCTGCTGCGCGACCGCGGCGTGCGGGTCGGCGACCCGCTCGTGTGGCCCAAGGCCTCGACGTGGGTGGTGTCCTCGGCGGGCGACCGCTGGGCCTCGGGCCGCTACGTGCCGCCGCCCGAGACGTAGCCGCCCCGTTCAGTCCATCTGGCCTCGACGGGGCGGGGTCGCCAGTGACCACGACGTTGAAGACCCACTCGTGGACGGGGCCCTCGGCGTTGGCCAACCACGTGGCGGCCACACCGTCGAGCGCGTCGGCCGCGGCGCTCACGGCCGTGAAGTCGGTGTCGGCCAGCTTGCGGCCGCGGCCACCCCGGCGTCGCGCACGTCGCATGTCCGTCGGACGACGGGGACCAGGCGAGCGGTTCCCGGCGCGGACCGCCCCGAGGTTCACTCGGCGGCTGCCTCGGCCTCGAGCTCTTCGCGCAGGCCGACGACCAGGTTGGCGATTTCCGGGGGCGGGTCGAGCTCGTCGAGCCGGTCGAGCTCGGCGAGCGCGGTCTCGGGGCGCCCGAGCCGCTGGAACACCACGGCGAGGAACGCGTGCGGCGCGGGGTACTCGGGGTCGGCCTCGACGGCGTCGATGAGCGTCACGACGCCGGACTGGTCGCCCGAGAGGAACTGGAACCACCCCTTGAACGTGAGCGCCTCGACGTTGTCGGGCTGCTCGTCCAGCACCTGGTCGTAGACCGCGACGGCCGCGTCGTAGTCGCCCTCGGCCGCCAGCTGGACGGCCTCGTCGAGCTCGGTGCGGGTCGTCTCCCGGACGCCGCCCGTGGCGGTCTCGCCGGTCTGGCGCCGGCCGGCCGCCTGGGCAACGAGCAGGCCGGCCAGCACGGCGAAGAGGACGACGCCGCAGGCGACGGCCAGCGCCCGGGCGCGGGAGCGGCGGGGCCGGGCGGCCATCACCCGGGCCTCGTGGGCCTCGATGGCCCGGATCACCCGGGCGGCCCGGGCCGTGTAGTCGTCCTCCAGGACCCGGAAGTCGACATCGTCGACGTCGCCGGCATGGTGCTCGCGGCGCAGGTCGTCGAGCGAGCGGAGCAGGAAGTCGCGCTGCTCCTCGAGGGCGGCGAGCGTGTCGGGATCGAGCCGCCCGCTCCGCGGCCGCGCCGATGTCGGAGCGACGGGCGTGTGCTGAGCGTCGCCGGGTTCGCCGGCCGCCGACGCGGGCGCCGCGTCTGCGTTGCCGGGCGGGGACCGCCCCTCGACGTGGGCGGCGGGGGACGGCTCCTCGATGTCGGCCCCGGGGGACGGCGCCGCCGCGTCGGCGTCGGCGGCGCCGGCAGCAGACGTGGACCGGCCCGCCGCGACCGCCGGATCCCCGGCGGAGCGCGCGGTGCTCGTGTCCTCGGCGGGCGTCACGACGCACCGCCCGAACCGGCGGAACCGTCCCGGTCGCCCGAACCGACGGAACCGTCCCGGTCGCCCGAGCCGGCGGAACCGTCCGGGTAGCTCAGGTCGTCCAGGTTGTCCGGGTACGCGACGTCGGGGGGACGGCGAGCGGCCAGGGCCTCGCCGACCAGGGCGCGGTCGGCCTCCGTGGCGCTCACGACGGCGCGGCCCCGCCAACGGCGGAAGGCGAGCGCCAGGCCGGCGAACGCCAGCACGAGCGCCACCACCGGCAGCACCCACACCAGCCCGGCCAGGCCCGACCGGCCGGGCGTGAGGAGGATCTGCTCTCCGTAGCGGTCGGCCAGCTCGTCGCGGATCTCGTCGTCGCTCGCCCCCTCGCCGATGCGCGTGGCGATGTAGGTGCGCACGCCCCGGGACGCGGTGGCATCGGAGTCGGCCACCGACTGGCCGTCGCACGCCGGGCACGCCACCGAGGCGGCGATGTCGCGCTCCCGCTCGCCGACCGTGCGGGGACCGCCGTCGTCGGCCACGCCCACGGCGAGGGCGGCGGCCAACACGAGCGCCATCACGACCCACCCGGCCAACCGGAACCGCCGGTCGCCGCCGCGCAAGGCGGCGGACGGGACGGTCGCGGCCTCGGGCGCCGTTGCGGGCACGGTGGCGCTCATCCCCCGCCCCCACCGGCGGCCGGGGCTGTGCCCTTCGCCTCGGCGATCACCTGGTCGAGGCCCTCGCGCGTGACGCCGCCGATCAGCTTCGCCACGACCACGCCGTTCGGCGCGACCACGTAGGTCTCGGGCACCTTGACGAGCCCGTAGTCGAGGGCGACCTGGCCGTCGGGGTCGATCACAACGGGCCACTCGCCGCCGTTGTCGGCGAAGTAGTCCCTGGCCGTCGAGGCCTGGTCGCTGTAGAGCACGCTGACCACCTCGGCGTCGCCGGTGCGGGCGTGGGCCTCGTCGAACGCGACGAGCTGGGGGTGTTCCTGGCGGCACGGCGTGCACCAGGTGGCGAAGAAGTTCACGACCACCCACCGGCCCTGGTGGTCGTCGATGTCGAACGACCCGCCGTCGAGCGTCTCGCCGGCGAGCGCGGGCGCGGCCTTGCCCACGATGGGGCTCGCGGCCTCGCGGTCGGCGGCCGGCTCCCGCGTGGCGAGCACGGCCACGAAGCCGAGGGCCACGACCGCCACGACGGCCGACACGACCAGGCCGGTCCGCCCCCGGCGGGGGACCTCCAGCCCGTCGTCGCCCGGAGCGCCGGCGGGCTCGGGGCCCGCGCCGGCGACCTCGTCGATCTGCTCCATCAGCCGCCCACCTCGACTGGCTTCCGGTCGTCGTCCGGGCCGCCGGCGCCGGCGTCGACACCGACGCCGGGGCGATCGGGGGCGGCGGGATCGGACCCGTCACCCCGCGGCGGGCGCCCGGCCAGTCGCGGCGAGCCGCCGGTCACCGGCGCGGAGACGGGATCCACGGGGTTGCGGCGCCGGCCGGGGAAGGCGGCCAGCGCCGTGCCCAGCGCCATCACGCCGCCGCCCACCCAGAGCCACAGCACGAGCGGCTGGACGATCACGCGGATCACGACCTCGTCGTCGGCCAGGGCCGTCGACTCCTCGACCGTGGCGTCGGACCCGGTCGTGGGCGTGGTGCCCTCGCCGTCGCCGTCGGCCAGCTGCCCGTCGGCGTCGCCCGACTCGTCGGCCGTGAGCCCGTCGGGGATCCGCAGCAGCGCCAGGTAGACGTCGCGGGTCAGCCCCGTCTTCACCGACGGGGTCCCCACGGCGCTGCCGCCGTTGGCGAACAGGTTGAGCGCCGGGGCATAGGTGTCGCCGTCGATCGCGACCCGAGCCGTGTAGCCGCTGCGGTTGTCGGCGTCGATCTCGTCGAGGCCCTCGTAGCTGATGCGGTGGCCGGCCACGGAGGCCGACTCGCCCTCCGACAGCGTGAGCTCGCGCTCGGTGTCGTAGCTGCTGGAGGCGGCGAGGGCGACGGCGATCAGCACCACGCCGAGGTGGACGACCATGCCGCCGTTCGTGCGTCCGACCAGACCGCGCCATCCCTGGCGACGGGACGCGAGCACGACCTGGCGTAGCGCGGCGCCGGCCGCGAACCCGCCGAGCCCGAACGCGACCAGCGGGGCGAGGCCGCGGGCGCCGACGGCGACGGCGAGCGCAACCGCGCCGGTCCCGCCCCAGGCCGGCCAGAACAGGCGCTGGGACAGCAGCTCGCCCGATGCCTTGCGCCACGGCAGCACGGGAGCGATGGCCATGAGCGACAGCAGCGCCAGGCCGAGGGGCATGGCCATGCGGTCGAAGTAGGGCCGGCCGACCGTCAGGCGCTCGTCGTTCATGGCCTCGACGACGAGGGGGAACACCGTGCCGAGCAGGACGACGAACGCGAACGCCGCGAACAGCACGTTGTTGGCGAGGAACGCCCCCTCGCGCGACACCGGCGAGTCGATCTTCCCCGGGGCCCGCAGGCGGTCGCCCCGCCAGCCGATCAGCCCGAGCGTGACCGCCACGACGACGCCGAAGAAGCCGAGCAGCCACGGGCCGATCTGCGACTCGGTGAAGGCGTGGACCGAGTCGATGACGCCCGAGCGGGTCAGGAACGTCCCGAGGATCGTGAGGCTGAACGTGGCGCAGAGCAGCGACAGGTTCCAGACGCGCAGCATGCCCCGGCGCTCCTGCACCATCACCGAGTGGATGTAGGCGGTGCCGGTGAGCCACGGCAGCAACGAGGCGTTCTCGACCGGGTCCCAGCCCCAGTAACCGCCCCAGCCGAGCACCTCGTAGCTCCACCAGGCGCCCAGCACGATGCCGAAGGTGAGGAAGCCCCAGGCGAACATCGTCCACCGGCGGGTCTCCAGCAGCCAGCCCT
>DATHAO010000004.1:0-21903 GCA_035296625.1 Acidimicrobiales bacterium
CGCAGGCCCGCCTCGAAGAACAGCACGCCGTTGCGGGTGAAGTTCGCCGGGTCGTGGCGCCAGGCCAGGTCGTGGAGCGTGACGAGCAGCGGGCGGCTGCGGGGCGGCACGGCATAGCCCGTAGCGTGGATGAGGTCGACCGGCCCGGTGGCCCGCTCGACCTTGGGCCAGCTCACGCGGTGCCACGTCTCGTAGAGCACGCGGCGCGGCAGCGGCAGGTGCGCGACGGGGATCGTCGGCTGGTAGGCCCGGCGTGGCGCCTGCGCATGGCGGGCTGCCACGCCGATCTGCTCGACCCGGCCGGTCTTGGCGACGGCCTCGACCTGCCGGAGGGCCGCGGTGGCCGTGCCCCCGGGCACCCGGTGCCAGCACTGCTCGAGCACGACGGCCGCACGCATGGCCGGAAATCCTCGCGCGTGGACCACCGCCCGGCGACACGGGGCGCTGTACGAGGTCGCCCGGCCGCGTGCCCGGCGCACGCCCGACGGCGACGGCGAGTGCCGCGGGCCGGCCGAGAAGGGGTCGAACGGCCGGTACGATCCGTGGTCATGCCCAGCTACTGGTCCGACCGCACGGTGCTCGTCACGGGAGCCTCGGGCTTCCTCGGCAGCAGGGTGTGCGCCAAGCTGCGCGAGCGGGGCGTGCGGCGGCTGGTGACGCCGCGGTCGACCGACTACGACCTGCGCCGGTTCGACGAGGTGGGGCGGCTGTTCTCCATCGAGCAGCCGAACCTGGTGATCCACCTGGCGGCCCGGGTGGGCGGCATCGGGGCGAACATGGCGCGCCCGTCCGACCTCTACCTCGACAACCTCCTCATGGGCACCTACGTCATCGAGCAGGCCCGGCTGAACCACACGCCGAAGTCGGTCGTCGTGGGCACGATCTGCTCGTACCCGAAGCACACGCCGGTGCCCTTCAGCGAGGACTCGCTGTGGCAGGGCTACCCCGAGGAGACGAACGCCCCCTACGGCATCGCCAAGCTGGCCCAGCTCGTGCAGGCCCAGGCGAACCGGGCCCAGTACGGGCAGAACGTCGTCTATCTCATGCCCACCAACCTCTACGGTCCGGGAGACAAGTTCCACCCGGCGGTCAGCCACGTGATCCCGGCACTGATCCGCAAGTGCGTCAACGCCAAGGAGTCCGGCGCCGACCACATCGAGGTGTGGGGGACGGGTTCGGCGTCGCGCGAGTTCCTCTACGTCGACGACGCCGCCGAGGGCATCCTCCTGGCCGCCGAGCACTACGACGAGGGCGACCCGGTCAACCTCGGCACCGACGAGGAGTTGCCCATCCGCGACCTCATCAAGCTCATCGCCGAGGTGACCGGCTTCGTCGGCGAGATCCAGTGGGACACCTCCAAGCCCGACGGCCAGCCCAGGCGCCGCGTCGACCCCAGCCGAGCGGCGGCGGCGTTCGGGTTCCGTGCCGAGACGAACTTCGCCGAGGGCCTGCGCCGCACGGTCGACTGGTACCTGAGCCACCGGGGCGCCGCCGAGGAGCGAGACAAGTAGCTCCCCGGCGGCGCGCCCGGCGGTGCCCCCGCCAGGTCCTCAGACGTCGGCGCTGCGAGCCGCTTCCCTTTTCCACCGTGGCCGTGCCGAGAAGCCCGATGGACGACGTATGAGGGGATCGTGACGGTCCGGTGTTAGCGCTGTGTGAGCACCAGTCGCCGGAACCCGGGCGCCACGGGTCAGTGGAGCCGGGTGCGGAAGTAGGCGGCCGTACGCTCGAGCCCCTCGCGCAGCTCGACCGTCGGCTCCCACCCGAGGCGCTCGCGGGCGAGCGTGATGTCTGGCCGGCGCTGGGTGGGGTCGTCGACGGGCAGCGGCTCGTGGACGATCTCCGACGACGAGCCGGTCACCTCCAGCACCAGGTCGGCGAGCTGGCGTACGGTGAACTCGGCCGGGTTGCCGATGTTGACCGGCCCGACCACGTCGCCGTCGAGGAGGGCGAGGATGCCCCGCACCTCGTCGTCGACGTAGCAGAACGACCGGGTCTGCCGCCCCTCGCCGTAGATCGTGAGCGGCTTGCCCTGCAGCGCCTGGACGAGGAGATTCGACACCACCCGCCCGTCGTTCGCCCGCATCCGCGGCCCGTAGGTGTTGTGGGCCATCACGCCGGTCCCGGCCCAGAAGTTCTCGCGCCCCGGCACGCAGAAGTCGTACACGAGTGCGGTCGGGGCGACCTCGTCGATGGCCGACACGCTCGCCCACACGAGGTCGCCGGTGCGGCGGGCCTGGAGGTGCTGCTCGACGCCGCCGTCCCACTCGAGGGGGCTCCACGGGCTGACGTGCGGGACCGTCAGACGCCAGATCGCGTAGCGCCGGTCGCCGGAGCGCTGCTCGGACGTGGAGCGACCGACCGACGCGCAGATGCCGAAGCGGGCGAGGACGACGATCAGGTCGTCCTTCAGCGCCTCGCTCGTCGCCGAGAACTCGTGGCGGACGCCCTCGTCGAAGCGCTGGCCCGGGTGGACGCCGTCGCCCTCGCGGTAGCCCTCGACGAACCACTTGAGCCGGGCGAGCGGCAGGCCGAGGACCCAGCCCGGGATCGACTTGGGCCCGGCGCCGAAGCCGAGGTGCTCGAGCAGGGCCATGAACAGCTGGCCCCGGACGACCACCGACGGCGACCGGGCATCGGACGCGGCGACGGCAGCCGGGCGCAGCCACAGGTCGCGCTCCACGACCTTCGCCGCCCGCCACAGCGTGTCGCTGTCGCACGCGATCGAGATGAAGGCGTCGTGCGATGTGCGCCGCCACGTTCCCCCGGCGACCCACAACCCCAGCAGCCACAACAGCTCATCGGTCACCTGGACGGTGACGGACAGCCACGGCGACCGGCCGGACCCCGGGCGCCGCACCAGCGCGGTGGCGGGGATGGGCAGCCCCAGGTGCCGCACCTCGGCGAGCGTGATCGCCTCGCGCTGGCGCGCCCGGCGGATGCCGGCGTCGGCGACCCGCCGGGCGTTCGCCCGCGACCGCGGGCCGCCGAGGCGCCGGCCCGCCGGTTCGTGGCGGCGCTCCCACACCTGCTCGCCCAGGCCGATCCAGCTGACCTGCAGCTCGTCGGCCGAGCCGCCGGTGGCCTCCCACGCCTCGATCATCGAGACCTCGGTGCGATCGCGCTCCGGCACGTCGATGCGTCCGGCGATCGCCACCCGGTCGCCGACGGCGAGGTCGGTGACCGTCCTGGCGATCGGCTCGCCGCCGGGCCCCTCGACGAATAGCGAGTGGTCGCCGGTGACCTTGATGGAACGGCCGTAGCGCGTCCGCACCTCGTAGCAGGGACCGGTCGGTGGGTGGCCCACGAGCGCGCTTGCCTCGGCCGCGCCGACCGCGCCGCCCGGTCCGAACGCGGGCACCTGGTAGCCGTCGAGGTCGACACGGGCGCCGAGGCGCGCGGCGAGGTCACCGATGCGCTCCCGCCGCAGCGCACGACCATCGTCGTAGAGAACCTGCTCGTCGGCGAGCACCGAGTTGAAGATGCGCAGGATCCGCACGTCGAGGCCGTGGAAGCGGTGGTAGGCCATCGTCATGGCCTCGGCGAAGCGCTTCGCCTCGTCGTAGACGCCGCGGGGGCCGACCGGGTTCACGTGGCCCCAGTAGTCCTCGGTCTGGGGGTGCACCTGGGGGTCGCCGTAGACCTCGCTGGTGGAGGCCAGCAGGAAGCGGGCTCCTTTGGCCTTGGCGAGGCCGAGGCCGTTGTGCGTGCCGAGGCTGCCGACCTTCAGCGTCTGGATCGGCATCTCGAGGTAGTCGACCGGCGACGCCGGGCTGGCGAAGTGCAGCACGGCGTCGACCGGACCGGGCACCCACACGTAGGTGCTGACGTCGTGCTCGACGAAGGTGAACCCGGGCCGGCCGAACAGCGGCTCGATGTTGGAGACGCTGCCGGTGACCAGGTTGTCGATGGCCACGACGGCGTGACCGCGGGCCAGCAGCGCTTCGCAGATGTGCGACCCGAGGAACCCGGCCCCGCCGGTGACGACGACGCGGCCCATCGACGATCAGCGTCCGATGCCGGTGTAGGTGAAGCGGCGGCGCTCCAGTGCGTGCTTGTCGAGCAGGTTGCGGGCGTCGACCACACGGGGAGTGGCCATCAGACCGGCGACCTTGTCGAAGTCGAGCCAGCGGAACTCGTCCCACTCGGTGAGCACGACCAGCACGTCGGCGCCGTCGCAGACCGAGTAGGGGTCGGCGGCCGGTTCGATGCCGGCGATCGGGCCCTTCACGGCGGGGTCGTAGGCCCGCACGTCCGCGCCCTGCCGGCCGAGCAGCTCGATGATCCGCAGCGCCGGCGAATCACGGGTGTCGTCGGTGCGGGCCTTGAACGTGATGCCCCACACGGCCACCTTCGTGCCGTCGAGCGAGCCACCCACGGCCGAGGCGACCTTCTCCGTGACCCGGTGGAACTGCTCCTCGTTGACGGCGATCACGCCCCGGAGCAGATCGAAGTTGTAGCCGGCCGAGTCGGCGATGTGGACCAGCGCCTGCGAGTCCTTCGGGAAGCACGAGCCGCCCCAGCCGGGGCCCGGCTTCAGGAACTCGTGGCCGATGCGCTTGTCGTAGCCCATGCCGAGCACGACGTCCTTCACGTCGGCCCCGACGGCCTCGCACACCGCGGCGATGGCGTTGACGAAGCTGATCTTCGTGGCCAGGAACGCGTTCGACGCGTACTTGATCGTCTCGGCCGACGGGGGGTCGGTGACGATGATCGGCGCCGTCACGCCGATGTAGAGCGACGCCACCCGCACGGCCGCCGACTGGTCGTCGCTGCCGATGACGATGCGGTCCGGGTTGAGGAAGTCGTGCACGGCCGAGCCCTCGCGCAGGAACTCGGGGTTGCTGACCACCACGACGTCGTCGCGGCCGAGCACCCGCTCGACGGCCCGGGTCGAGCCGACCGGCACCGTCGACTTGTTGATCACCACGGCCTCGCCCGGCAGGACCCGCCCGATCTGGCGGGCGGCCGTCTCGATGTAGGACAGGTCGGCCGACCCGTCGTCGCCCTGCGGAGTCGGGACGCACAGGTACGCGAACTCGGCCGTGCGGGCGGCGTTCTCGGCGCCGACCACGAACCGCAGGCGCCCCGTCTCGAGGTTCTCCTGCACCATGGCGTCGAGCCCGGCCTCGACGATGGGCACCTCGCCCTTCGACAGCGCCGCGACACGTCGCTCGTCGATGTCGGCGCACACGACGTCGTGCCCGAGCTGCGAGAAGCACGCCGCGGTCGTCAAACCGACGTAGCCCGCTCCGATGACGGCGATCTGCGCCATGGTGGTATGGACCTCCCGAGCCGTGCCCGCAGCCTCGCTGGTGCGCGCCGGCTCCTTCCCGAGCCAGTGGTACCGGCCAAAAGTAGCGCCCTGGCCGCCGGGGGCCGCCAACCGGCCTCCCGACAAGGTCAGGGGCCCCGCTTCGGTCGCGGTCCCACTGCCGACTAACCTGACGGCCTGTTCTTGCGGCCCCGGCCGCGTGGCACCACTCGGGTGGGGAGCATGGGGATGCGTCGCCCCCTGGCGGAGCCCATCACCGACCAACGAGATCGAGGTCCAGACGTGCGAAACGCCCTCGGCGCCGTGCAATCGCTGCTCGTCCTCGGCGGCGCCTCCGACATCGGGGCCTCGGTCGCCCAGCGGCTGGTGGCCGACGGCTGCACCCAGGTCGTCCTGGCCGGGCGCCACCCCGAACGCATGGAACCAGTGGCCGAGCGCCTACGCGGCGCCGGCGCCGAGGTGGCGATCGTCGCGTGGGACGCTGCGGACGTGGCTGACCACGGCGACGCCATCAAGCGGGCGTGGGACGCCCTGCCCGGCGGCGGTGACGTCGACTGCGTCGTGCTCGCCGCCGGTCAGCTCGGCGACCAGGCCCACCTCGAGGACGACCCCACGGCCGCCGCCGAGCTCGCCACGGTGAACTACACGGGCCCCGTCTCGACGCTGCTGCACGTCTCCCGCCGCCTCCGCGAGCAGGGCCACGGCTCGATCGTGGTGCTGTCGTCGGTCGCCGGCGAGCGCATCCGCAGGTCCAACTTCGTGTACGGCTCGACGAAGGGGGCGCTCGACGGGTTCACCCAGGGCCTGTCCGACTCCCTTGTCGGCACCGGTGTGCACGTGCTGGTCGTGCGGCCGGGCTTCGTCCACACGTCGATGACCGAGGGCAAGGAGCCGGCACCGCTCGCCACCACGCCCGAGGCGGTGGCGGAGGCCGTGGCCGACGGGCTCGCCGCCCGACGCAACACCGTCTGGGTCCCGGGCACGTTCCGGTGGCTCATGGTGGCGTTCCGGCACCTGCCGCGGGGCGTCTGGCGCAAGGTGTCCGCCAACCGATGACCGGGGACGGCGGCATCGCCGCCACCTCCCGCGCCGGCGACGGCCCGCCCGCGCCCGCGGGCCGGGCCCTCGACGCCCCGGGCGCCGGCGAGGGGGCGAGCCGGGCCGAGACCGGCTCCGCGCCCGCGGCCCACGACGCGAAGGCCCACGTGCCGGCCGGCAAGGCTCCCGGTTCGCTGGTCGTCGGGCTGATCAGGCTCGCCCGGCCCAAGCAGTGGGCCAAGAACGTGCTCGTCTTCGCGGCGCCGGGCGCCGCCGGCGTGCTCGACAACCGCGGGCCCTTCGTCGACTCGGTCATAGCGTTCGTGGCGTTCTGCCTGGCGGCCGCCGGCACCTACTACATCAACGACGCGCGCGACGTCGAGGCCGACCGCCTGCACCCGAAGAAGCGGTTCCGCCCGGTTGCGGCGGGCGTCGTGCCCGTCCCGCTCGCCTACGCCCTGGGCGCCGCCCTGCTCGTCGCCTCGGTGGCGCTCTCCTTCGCCGCCCGGCCGGAGCTGGCCGCGACGGTCGTGGGCTACGTGGTGCTCACCACGGCGTACTCGTCGGTGCTCAAGCACGTCGCGGTGGTCGACCTCGTCGCCATCGCCGCCGGGTTCGTGTTGCGGGCCGTGGCCGGCGCGGCCGCCACCGGCGTGCCGATATCCGACTGGTTCTTCATCGTCACGAGCTTCGGCTCGCTGTTCATGGTGTCGGGCAAGCGGGGCGCCGAGGCCCGGGAGATGGGCGCGGGCGCCTCGGGTTTCCGGGCGGTGCTCGAGGCCTACTCCCCCAGCTACACGGCCTACGTGCGGTCGGTCACCTCGGGCGCCGTGCTCGTGGCCTACTGCCTGTGGGCCTTCGAGAAGGCGGACGCCTCGGCCGCCTACTTCCCCTGGTACCAGCTCTCGATCCTGCCGTTCGTCATGGCCGTGCTGCGGTACGCGCTGGTGCTGGACCAAGGACGGGGCTCGGCGCCGGAGGAGATCATCCTCGGCGACCGGACGCTGCAGGTCATCGGCCTCGCGTGGGCCATCGTCTTCGGGATAGGTGTGTACACGGCATGAGCGGAGACCTCGATCCGACGCCCCTGGGCGCGGACGCCGACGACCCCCCCTCGGGTCCCGTCGAGCTGCTGAGCGGGTGGGGCAACACGCCGGTCTCGGCGTCCCACGTCCTGCGCCCGACGTCGCGCGACGACCTGTCCTCGGCCGGCAAGCAGGCCGGCCCGCGCGGCATCATCGCCCGCGGCCTCGGCCGGGCCTACGGCGACTCGGCGATGAATGCCGGCGGCACGGTGGTCGTCTCCACAGAGGTCGCCGGACTGCTCGAGCTCGACGAGGTCACCGGCCTCGCCCGGGTCCTGGCCGGCACGTCGCTCGACGACCTCATGCGGGCCGTCGTGCCCCGGGGCTGGTTCCCACCGGTCACGCCCGGCACCCGTTACGTCACCATCGGCGGGGCGATCGCGAACGACATCCACGGCAAGGACCACCACGCCGGCGGCAGCTTCTGCAAGCACGTCCGCTCGATGGTCCTGGCGCAGCCCGACGGGACCTGCCTGACGCTCACCCCGGAGACGCACCCCGAGGAGTTCTGGGCGACGTGCGGCGGCATGGGACTGACCGGCACGGTCGTCGAGGCCACCGTCGCGCTGTACCCCATCGAGACGAGCCTGGTGTCTGTCGACACCGACCGGGTCCGCGACCTCGACACCCTGCTGGGCCTGCTCGTCGAGGGCGGCAAGACCCACCGCTACTCGGTGGCATGGGTCGACCTGCTCGCCAAGGGCCCGAACCTCGGCCGGTCGATCCTCATCCAAGGCAACTTCGCGACGGTCGACGCCCTGCCCGACGGCCACCGTCGGCGCGTCGACCCCCTGCACTACGACCCGATGCAGCCCGTGCCCGCGCCCCCGCTGCCCTCGGGCCTGCTGAACCGGGTCACGATCCGGGCCGCAAACGAGCTGTGGTTCCGGAAGGCGCCGAAGCGCCGGCGCGACGAGCTGCAGTCGATCACGCGGTTCTTCTACCCGCTCGACCTGGCCGGCGACTGGAGCCGCATCTACGGCCGCCAGGGCTTCCTGCAGTGGCAGTGCCTGATCCCGTTCGGCCACGAGGACACGCTGCGCGAGGTGGTCGAGTCCCTTGCCAACCAGGACGCCGGCAGCTTCCTCACGGTGGTGAAGTACTTCGGCGCCGCCGACCCCGGCTACCTGTCGTTCCCCGGCCCCGGGTGGACGCTCAGCCTCGACGTGCCCAGCCGGTGCGCCGGCCTCGCCGAGCTGCTCGACCGGCTCGACCGCCAGGTGGCCGGCGTGGGCGGGCGCCTGTACTTCGCCAAGGACAGCCGCATGCGGCCCGACCTCGTCCCGGTGATGTACCCCCAGCTCGGCGAGTGGCGCGAGATCCGCGAGCGGATGGATCCCGACCGCCGGCTCGTCAGCGACCTCGCCCGGCGGCTCCGCCTCCTCGGCTCACCGCCCTGACCGGGCCCTGTCCGCGCCCGGTCCGCCGGCCATCCAGCCTGCCCGGCCGCCCGGCCGTTCTGGCGTCGCTGGACACGCCATGGCGCACTCAGGAACGCCAGAACGGCGGAAGGACCGGTCAGGCGTAGGTGCGGACGAGCTCGAGCACCGCCGCGCCGTCGCGACCCTCGGCGACGAGGCCGGTGTCCGCCGGCTCCACCCGCCGGGCCGCGACCAGGCACAGCTCGACCCCGTCGCCCCGCACCACGGTGGCCGGGTCGGTGCCGCCCTCGGGCGCGAGCTCCCAGGGCTCGCCGCCGGGGCCACGCAGGGAGAAGGCCACGGGGCCCGCCAGGGTGCGCCCTGCGCGGGCGAACGCGTAGGGCAAAGTCCGCCATGCCAGGCGGGCGACATGGCGGAGCCGGTCGCCGGGCGGCAACGGACGGCCGAGAGGGAGGGCGATGTCGTCGCCGTGGATCCACGTCTCGGCCAGACGGGTCGTCGCCAGCGTTCGGGCGGACAGCTCGCCGGCCACCCACGTGACCCGGGTGTGCGGGTCGACCGCGTCGAGAGCCCGGCGCAGCGCCGCCGCCCCGCTGCGCCAGCGCTCGAGGATCGCTGCCGGCGGCCCGCCCCGCTCGCGGGCGACCATGAGGTCGGCGCCCTCGTCGACGTCCGCCGCCTGGCCGAGCCCGGCGGTCAGACCGTCGACCTCCTCGGCGAAGCGCCCCTCGACGCTGGCGAGCGCCATCTCGTCCGTCTGCGCCAGGTGGAGCACGACGTCCGCGACCGACCAGCCCTCGCAGCGCGACGGGTGCGCCCAGTCGGCGGCGTCGAGCGCGACCAGTAGGTCGGTCAGCGCCTCCTGCTGCTCCGCCAGCGCGGCGGCAGTGGTCTCGCTGGTGTCGTCGGTGGCGGCGGCGGCGCTGGTCTCGGCGGTGTCGTCGGTGTCGGCGGCGTCCAAGGTCGGTCCTCCCCGGCGGCGTCGCCCACGGCCGCCTCCTCGCACCGTAGGCTCCCGGCGGCACGCGGGCGAACGGCGTTCCGGTCGTGGCAGGCTGGCCCGATGCCCTTCGACCATGCCATCCGCGACGAGGCCGGCCTACGCCGCATCTACCGCGAGCCCCGCCCGGTGGTCCGGCGCAAGGCGATCGACCACATCGACGAGGGTGCCCGCGCCTTCATCGCCACGTCGCCGTTCGTGGTCGTCTCGACGGCAGGGCCGGGTGGCGTCGACGCCTCGCCCCGCGGCGGACCGCCCGGCTTCGTGGCCGTGCTCGACGACCACCGCCTGGCCATCGGCGACCTGGCGGGGAACAACCGCCTCGACAGCTTCGGAAACCTGGTGGCGAACCCCGGCGTGGGCCTGCTCTTCCTCGTCCCCGGGCTCGGCGAGACGCTGCGGGTGAACGGCCGCGCCACGCTCACCGACGACCCGGCCGTGCTCGACGCCTGCCCGATCGACGGCACGCGGCCACGGGTGGCGCTCGGCGTCGACGTCGAGGAGTGCTTCGTCCACTGCGCCAAGGCGTTCCGCCGGTCACGCCTGTGGGACCCGGCCACCTGGCCTGCGGACGACGAGACCCCTTCGGCGGCGGCCGTGCTCAAGGGCCACATGCAGATCGACGCGCCGGTCGAGGCGATCGAGGCCGACCTCGAGGAGAGCTACCGCACGACGCTGTGGGAGCCCGGTGGCGACGACGGGCGATCGACCGCCGGGGCGGTCTCCGGCTGACGCGGCCGGCACGGCCTCGTCCCTCGACGCCGCGTGCGGCCGGCACCGCCGCGCCCCTACCGCGCCCGCCCGCGGCTCAGGCCGTCAGGCGTCCGACGAGCGTGGCGAGGCTCGCGCGGTAGTGCGGCAGCAGCGGGAGGTCGGACAGGCGCAGCGCCGCGTTGTCGAGCACCGAGTTGGCCGGCCGGGGCGCCGGGCGCGGCGGGTCGAGCTCGTCCGTCTTGATCGGACGCACCTTGCCCGGGTCGTGACCGGCGGCCTCGAGGATGTCACGCACGAACTCGTACCAGCTGACCTGGCCCTGGTTCGTGACGTGGAACGTCCCGGGCCGACGCTCGACGGCCAGCCGGCGGATCGCCACGGCCAGGTCGGCTGTGAAGGTCGGGCTGCCCCGCTGGTCATCGACGAAGGCCAGCTGGGGCCGGTCGGCCAACCGCAGCACGGTCTTGAGCATGTTGCCGCCGTGCTCGCCGCACACCCAGGCGGTCCGCACGATGGTGTGGCCGGGGTCGACCTCGGTCTCTCCGCCCAGCTTCGAGCTGCCGTAGACGGACTGCGGGTTCGGGGCATCCCACTCGACGTACGGGTCGAGCTTCGTGCCGTCGAACACATAGTCGGTCGACACGTGGAGCACGTGGGCCCCGACGCGGCGGGCACCGTCCATGACGTGGCGCACGCCGAGGGCGTTGACCCGCCAGGCCCGGTCGGGTTCCGACTCGCAAGCGTCGACCGCGGTCCACGCCCCGGCGTTGACGACCACGTCGGGCCGGGTGGAGGTGATCGCACCCAGCACCGCATCGCGGTCGCCGAGGTCGAGCGTGGCGTGGTCGGCGGCGGCGACGTCGTCGCCCGCCGCCGCGCACACGGCCACCACGTCGTGCCCGAGTTGGCCACCGGCGCCCGTGATCAGGACCTTCATCGCAGCGCCGCCCGCTCCTTCAAGGGGCGCCACCACCACTCGTTGGCGCGGTACCAGGCGACGGTCTCCTCGAGCGCCTCGTCGAGCGTGCGCTGCTTGCACCACCCCAGCGCCGTGACCTTCGCGATGTCGACCGAGTAGCGCCGGTCGTGGCCGAGGCGATCGGGGACGTAGTGGACCTTCTCCTCGCCCACCCCGAACAGCGCCAGCAGCTTGTCGACCAGCACCCGGTTCGGCGTCTCGTTGCCGGCGCCGATGTTGTAGATCTCGCCGGCGTTGCCCTTGTCCAGCACGAGCTGCACGCCTGAGCAGTGGTCATCGACGTAGAGCCAGTCGCGCTCGTTCAGCCCGTCGCCGTAGAGGGGGACGGAGGCGCCGTCGATCAGGTTCGTCGTGAACAGCGGGATCGCCTTCTCGGGGAACTGGTACGGCCCGAAGTTGTTCGTGCACCGGGTGACGGTCACGGGCAGGCCGTAGGTCGAGAAGTACGACAGCGCGATCAGGTCGGACCCGGCCTTCGACGCCGAGTAGGGCGAGCGCGGCTCGAGCGGGTCGCTCTCGGTCGACGAGCCGGTCTCGACCGAGCCGTAGACCTCGTCGGTGCCGATGTGCACCACCCGGGGGATCTCGAGGCGCCGCGCCGTGTCCATCACGACGTTCGTGCCGAAGCAGTTGGTGTTGACGAAGTCGTCGGGGCCGAGGATCGACCGGTCGACGTGGCTCTCGGCCGCGAAGTGGACGACCGCGTCGTGGCCGGCCATCGCCTCTTCGAGCACGCCCGGGTCGCAGATGTTGCCCTTGACGAACCTGTAGCGGGGATCGTCGTCGACGTCCCTGAGGGTCGACAGGTTGCCGGCATAGGTCAGGGCGTCGTAGACGGTGACCGCGTCGTCGGTTGTGGCCAGCACCCGGCGCACGTAGTTCGAGCCGATGAACCCGGCTCCACCGGTGACGAACTGCTTCATGTGCGGTGCATCTCCTCAGGTGCGCAGCGCGGCGTACGGGCGGCGGTCGACAGGCAGGTCCGCCCGGCGCGGGTTGGCCTGGTCGCGGCCGGAGAGGACGGGCTGGGTGACGCCCCAGTCGGCGGCGATCTCGGGGTCGTCCCAGGCCACGCCGAGCTCGTCGGCGGGGTTGTAGTAGCCGTCCACCAGGTAGGTGATCGTCATGTCGGTCAGGGCGGCGAAGCCATGGGCCACGCCGGGCGGGATGTAGACGCCCCGGTGGTCGTGCTGATTGCCGGGCGTGCCGGGCTCGCTGCCGATGTCGATCGTCATCGTCTTGCCGTCGGTCGGCGAGTCGACGCGCAGGTCGTGCAGCACGACGCGGGCGCGACCGAACGGCACGTACCAGTAGTCGGCCTGGTGCAGGTGGTAGTGCAGGCCGACCACGGCCCCGGCGCGGCGATCGCCCCGGTTGCCCTGGATCATCTCGCGGCCGCTCGGGAACCACTGCCGCCGGTAGGTCTCGATGAAGATGCCACGCTCGTCGCCGTGGATCGCCGGCTCGACGACGTAGACGCCGTCGATCTCGCCGGAGGGGACGATGGTTGCCACTCGTGCTCCTCGAAGGGTGGAAGGTGCGATCAGTGCAGCTCGACGACAGAGTGGTCGCCGACCATGAGGCGCAGGGCCCTGGGCCGGCGCTCGGAGCGGGTCACCTCGACGTCGCGGCCGATGAGGCTGTCGGTGCTCGATGGCATCCACCGCGTCGTGGATGTGCCGCACCAGTGGGCGATGCCGAGCGGGTCGGCCTGGGGGATGTAGGTGATCTCGATGCCCCATCGCGAGCCGTCGCCGACGGCGTCGCGCACCTCGGAGCCGGTGGCGACCCCGACGATGATCCCCACCTCCTTGATGCCGGCCTCGACCATGTCCTCGATGCCGTAGAAGAGGATCGGCTTGTTGGCGATGGGCACGAGCTGCTTCGAGCTCGTGTGGGTGATGGGCCGGAGGCGGGTGCCCGCGCCGCCGGAGAGGATGAGGCCTTTCACGGGTGAGACAGTGTTGCAGCTCTACCGGAGTGACGACACCACCACGCAGCGTGACCCGGGCGCCCGTCGGGCGTCACGTTCGCCCGCGGGGTCGGCCGGCGGTGGCCGGTCGACGGCGGTCGGCCGCCGGGAGCCTGTCGATGGTCGTCGCGTTGGCCGGCGGCGGTCGGCCGGCGGTGGCGACCGGCGGTCAGCAGGGGTAGGCGGACAGGTCCAGCGTGGTGCTGGTCGAGCCGGTGCCGGTCGGATCGCCCGCCTGCGTGGTGGGCGGGGCCGTGGTCAGCGACGAGGTAGAGGTGGCCGTCGTGGCCCGGGGCGCCGTGGTGCCGGTCGTGCCGCTCTGGTCGCTCCCCCGGGCGCCGTCGCCCTCGTCGTCCGTCGTCGCCGGCCGGGACTCGGAGCGCACGCCGCGCCAGTCGGCGCCGGTGACCACGGTGACCACGTCGACCGCGTCGTCCTCGACGAGTACGGCCTCGGCGACCAGCCAGGCGGCGACGGCCTCGGCGGCGGCCTCGTTGCCGGTGGGGTAGCGCACCTCGGTGGTCACGGTGTCGAAGCTGTCCGTCTCGCCCACCCCCGCAACGCCGAAGCCGGCGGCGCCGAGGTCGAGGGCGGCCGACGAGCCCTGGCCCGAGGCCCCCGAGCCGTTCACGACCCGGAGCCGCACCTCGGCGGGCGTGACCTCCTTGCCGCCCGTTCCGGCGGTGGACCCGCCGCCGGCCGTCTCGGAGTCGCGGGCGGACGTGCCAGCCGTCGAGCCGGTCGCCCCGGAGGAGTCCTCGTCGCCGCTCGCGTCGTTGTCGGCGCCGGCGCCCGCAGAGCCGGCCGGGTCGCCGCCCCGGAAGACGGCGAGGATCGGCTCGGCCTCGTCGTCGACGAGACGCAGGATCTGCGCGGCCCCCACGGTGTCGCCGACGACCGGGACCGAGTAGGTGATCAGGTCGCTGGGCTCGAACGACGAGAAGCGGTTGCCGAGGCTGAAGATGTCGTCGGCGGTCAGGTCGTCGTCGACGGTGATGCCCTCGAGGCCCACGTCGATGAGGTCGTCGAGGGTGGCGGGGTTGCGGGCGCCCTTGTCGATGGCGCGCGACAGGGCCCGTTCGATGAAGTCCTGCTGGCGGTCGATGCGGCCGAGGTCGCCGCTGGCGTCCTCCTCCCAGTCGCCGCCGATGAGCTGCTCGTAGTGGCGGGAGCGCACGTAGGCGAGGGCCTGGGCGGGGTCGAGGGTGACGCAGCCGGCGGTGGGCTGATAGAGCCCGGTACGGCGGTCGCGGGCCGGGCGCGGGATGTAGACCGGGACGCCGTCGACCGCCTCGACGAGGCCCTGGAACGAGGCGAAGTCGACCTGCACGTAGTGGTTGACGTCGATGCCGAAGTACCCGTCGATCGCCTCGATGAGCAGCTCGGGGCCGCCCCGCTCGATCATGGTGTTGATGCGCTGGCTCGAGGAGGTGCCGGGGATCGGGATCCACAGGTCGCGGGGCAGGGACAGCAGGGCCGCCTGCCGTGACGCCGGGTCCAGGCGCAGCACCATGATCGTGTCGGAGAGCCGGGTGGCACCCCGCCCGTTGCGGACCGGGTCGTCGTCGTCGAGCCCCTCGGCGTTGTCGACGCCCACGATGAGGTAGTTCTCGGGTTCGCCGGAGGCCACACCCTCGTCGAGCACGCCGGAGAGCTCGATGCGCGGGAGGCGCTCGAACTTCCGGTACACGTAGGACAGGCTCGACGCGCTGACCACGAGGCCGATGGAGACCAGGCAGCCGCCGGCCAGCACCAGCCGCTGCCCCCACGTCCGTCGCGGCCGACGCCCACCCCGGGCGAGGTGCGCCGGCCGGTTCCTCCCCGTCCCGCCGCTCCCGCCGGTTCCGGTGCCCCCCCGGACTCCGCTGGTGGCGTCCGCCGCTCCGGTCTCACCACCAGCGTCCGCCGCTCGGGTCCCACCGGTCCCCTGCGTCGCTTCGGTTCCGCCGGCAGCGTCGGCCGCTCCGGTCCCACCGCCAGAGTCCGCCCCTCCGGTCACACCGCCAGAGTCCGCCCCTCCGGTCACAGCGCGGGCGTCGGCCGCTTCGGTCCCGCTCGCGACGTCGGCCGCACCGGCCGTCTCCGGGGGATTCGCGGCGGTCCCGCCGGCGGCGGGGGATGCGCTGGACTCGGCGGAGGCATCGGCAGCGCCGGTCCCGCTCACGCCGAAGCCGGCGGGGGCGACGTGGGCCGCACCAGCGGTGTGCGCCGGGTCGGCCGGGTGGGCGTCGTCGGCTGGGCGGGCGTCGTCCGTCGTGGGTGCGCCCCCGGCGGTGTGGGCGCCGCGGGGGAGGAGGAGGCGGCGCCAGTTCATCGGCGCCGGTCAGCCCACGGGCAGGCCGAGGTCGCGGGCGATGACCAGCCGCTGGATCTCACTGGTCCCCTCCCCGATCTCGAGGATCTTGGCATCGCGGTACTGCCGCGCCACCACCGTCTCGTCCATGAAGCCGTACCCGCCGAAGACCTGCGTAGCCATCCGGGTGGCCGTCACGGCGGACTCGGTGGCGTACAGCTTCGCCATGGCGGCCTGGCGCTTGAACGGGCGGCCGGTGTCGTGCAGCCAGGCGGCCTGGTAGGTGAGCAGGGCGGCGTTCTGGGCCATGACGGCGAGGTCGGCGCAGGAGAAGGCCACGGCCTGGTTGGCGCCGATGGGCTTGCCGAAGGCGTGGCGGTCACCGGCGTAGGCGACGGACTGCTCCACGCAGCAGCGGATGACCCCGACGGCGAGGGCGGCGATGGCGACGCGCCCCTCGTCGAGGATCTCGAGGAACTGGGCGAAGCCACGGCCCCGCGCACCGAGCAGGTGGTCGGCGGGGACGCGGCAGCCGCTGAAGCTGAGCCCGTGAGTGTCGGAGGCGTGCCAACCCATCTTGCGGTAGGGCGGCTGCACCGTGAAGCCGGGGGTGCCGGCCGGCACCACGACAGTGGAGATCTCGGTGTTGCCGGGCCCGCCCGTGCGGGCGGTCACCGTGACCAGCGAGGTGATGGGGGTGCCGGAGTTCGTGATGAACGCCTTCTCCCCGTCGATCACCCACTCACCCGCGCTGCCGGCCGCCTCGTCGAGGACGGCCGTCGTGCGGGTGCCCCCGGCGTCGCTCCCGGCGTCGGGCTCGGTGAGCCCGAACCCGCCGAGCGCACGCCCGGCGCACAGGTCCGGGAGCCAGAGCTGCCGCTGCTCCTCGGTGCCGAACCGGTAGATCGGGTTGGCCCCGAGACCGACGCCGGCCTCGAGCGTGATCGCGAGGGACTGGTCGACCCGGGCGATCTCCTCGATGGCGACGCACAGGGTGGTCAGGTCGGCGCCGCCACCCCCGTACTCCTCCGGGAACGGGATGCCGAAGAGGCCGAGGTCGCCCATCTGGCGGACGGTGTCGACCGGGAAGGTGTGGTCGCGGTCCCAGGCTTCGGCGTGGGGGGCGATCTCACCGTCGGCGAACTCGTGCACGACCTTGCGGAGCGCCTCCTGCTCCTCGGTGAACTCGACGTGCACGTCACCGATGCTACGGCCCGGGGATGCGGGGTAGGCACCGGCCCCGGCCCGGCGACCCTCGGGATCCCGGGGCACGCCCGCGGAGCGCCATGGGGCGTGGGCGACGGTTGGTGCTCCGGCACCTCGCGAACCGAGTGCGGGCCCGCCGTTCAGTCGTCGAGGAGCTCGTGCAGCTCGTAGCTGCCGATGGTCTCGCCGTCCATGGCGCCGTCGCTCACGTGCGCGGCGATCACCTTGCCGTACGCGTCCCGCTCGCGGACGAGTGTGTACGTGAGCCGGCGGCCGTCGCCCAGCAGCGTCTCCATGCGAACGCGGGTCACGCGGCGTGGACGCACCCCGAGAACGGTAACGGGCGGCGTTCCGGCTGTCATGCGCACCGGACCGGGAAACGACCGCGGGAGACCTATCCTCCGACGGATGACCGACTCCGCCGCCCTGGCGGTGGTCGGCGGGCGGCTGCTGACCGGGCTCGTCGACGTCACCTCCGACCTCGCCGCCCTCGACGGCCGGGGCACGTGGGCGGTCGTGCTGCCGTTCACCGGAGAGCCGGTGTGCGCCCGCTTCGCCGAGGTCCGCCCGGCGCGACCGTGGCCGGGACCGCCGTGGCGCGGGCCGGCCGCCGACGCGTGGACCACATCGCTGGACGGACCGGCGTTCCGCAGCGGCGTCGTGGCCATTCGCGACGCGATCCGCGCCGGCGACGTCTACCAGGTCAACCTGACCCGACGTCTGTCGGCACCGCTGCCCCGGACAGCCGACGTCGCCGCGCTCGGCGCCGCCCTCGGGCGGGGGAACCCGGCCCCCTACGCCGCCGTGGTACGGCTGTCCGCTGCGGGATGCCACGTGGCGTCGGCATCGCCGGAACGGTTCCTGCGGCGCGAGGGCCGCATCGTCACGTCGTCGCCCATCAAGGGGACGGCAGCGACGCCCGACGGCTTTCTGGCCAAGGACCGGGCCGAGAACGTCATGATCGTCGACCTCGTCCGCAACGACCTGGGACGGGTGTGCGAGTTCGGCTCCGTGTCCGTCCCCGCGCTCTGCGCCGTCGAGGCCCACCCCGGGCTCGTGCACCTGGTCTCGACCGTGACGGGGCACCTGCGACCGGGCGTCGGGTGGCCCGAGCTGGTCGCCGCCACGTTCCCGCCCGGGTCGGTGACCGGCGCACCGAAGCTGGCCGCCCTCAACCACATCGCCCGGCTCGAACCCGTCGACCGGGCGGTGTACTGCGGCGCCATCGGCTGGGTCGACGCCGACCGGCGGGTGGGCGACCTCAACGTCGCCATCCGCACGTTCTGGGTGCAGGACGGGCGCCTCTGCTTCGGCACAGGTGGCGGCATCACGTGGGACTCGTCGCCCGACGGCGAATGGGCCGAGACCGAGCTGAAGGCCCACCGGCTGCTCGCCGTCGCCAGCGGGACACCGGTCCCGGCACTTGCACCCGGCGCCTGACCCACCGGCCGACGGCGGCCGGGGCGAATGACCCGGCGGCCGGCACCCGACGGACGGCCACACGGCGATAGGGCTCGACGGCGGCGGGTGGCGTGGCCAGGATGAGCGGCCATGGGAACCACAGCGGTGTGGCTCGGCGGACGGGTCGTCGACCCGGCCGCCGCCATGGTGTCGGTGTTCGACCACGGACTCACGGTGGGCGACGGCGTGTTCGAGACCCTGAAGGTGGTGGACGGGCGGCCGTTCGCCCTGCGCCGGCACCTCGAGCGGCTCGAGCGCTCGGCCGCCGCCCTCGGGCTCGGCGTGCCGCTGGGGCGGACCCGGCTGGCCGCCGCGATCGACGAGGCGCTCGCCGCCGCCGGGCCCGACGCCGGGCGCCTCCGGATCACGGTGACCGGCGGCGTCGCCCCGCTCGGCTCCGGCCGCGGCGAGGCGCCGCCCACGCTGGTCATTGCCGCCGGGCCACAGGAGCCCTGGGAGCCCGACACGACCGCCGTCACCGTGCCCTGGCCGCGCAACGAACGCTCCGCCGTCACCGGGGCAAAGACGACGTCCTACGCCGAGAACGTCGTCATGCTGGCCGAGGCCCGCAAGGTCGGCGCCACCGAGGCGATCGTCGGCAACACCCGGGGCCTGCTGTGCGAGGGCACCGGTACGAACGTGTTCGTGGCCGTGGGCGGCCGGCTGCTCACCCCGTCGCTCATGTCGGGCTGCCTGGCCGGTGTCACCCGGGCCCTCGTGCTCGAGGTCGTGCCCGACGCCGACGAGGACGACGTGCCGATGTCGGCCCTCGGCGAGGTCGACGAGGTGCTGCTCACATCGTCGACCCGTGACGTGCAGCCGCTCCGCATGCTCGACGGCCGGTCGCTGCCCGGGGTCGACGGTCCGCTGGCCCGCCGGGCGTCCGCCGCGTTCGCCGATCTCCAGGCCCACGACCTCGACCCCTGACCCGCTTGCGCCCGGGCGCACGGTCGGGGACGCGCCGATGAGCAGACGCGGCTGCTCGCGTTCACGGGTCGCCGCCCGTAGGCACACGGTCAAACGCGGGACCAGGCGCCGGACGGGTCCTCGTCGCCCTTGCGGCGGGCCCGGCCCGTCCGTGCGGCTGTCGCTGCCAGGTGCCGTGAATTCCTGCGCCGCGGCTGGTGTACGGCCGCGCCGCGGTGAAGCTCGGCGGAGGTGGACGACGTCACCGACCGCCAGGATGCGGCGGCCCTCCCAACGGTCAAGCTAGGCGGAGATGGACGACGTCACCGACCGCCAGGATGCGGCGGCCCTGCCAACGGTCAGGCGCGGCGGAGGTGGACGACGTCGCCGACGGCCAGGGTCCGGCGGCCGCCCTCGTCGGTCTCGACCACGAGGTGGCCCTCGGCGTTCACGTCGACAGCCGTGCCCACGACGTCGTCGGCGCCGAGGTCCACACGCACCCGGCGACCGAGCGTGGCGGACCGCGCCCGCCAGGCGGCGGTCACCGCCGCCGCCGACCGGCTCGCGACCAGCTCGCCGTAGTGCACATGGAGCCGCCGGAGGAACGCCGTCAGCAGCGCCGCCCGCACGTCGTCGCTCCACACCGCCCTCGGCCCGCCGGGCGTGACGCCAGCGCCGGCGGCGGCGGTGCCGGGCTCCGACCCCGCGGATCCGGCCGGCGGGCCGAGCAGGCGGTCGAAGGACACGGCGGTGTCGGCCACCTCGGCGAGCTCGGGCGGCAGCTCGCCCGGCCAGGCGACGTTGAGGCCGATGCCGACGACCACGACTACCCTGGCGTGGTCAGGGGGCGGACGCCAGCCGCCCGAGATGATGGCCCCGGCCGGCCAGTCGGCCTCGGCGAGGATCCCGCCGAGCTTCCGGTCGCCCACCACCAGGTCGTTCGGCCACTTGAGCCGGACTTCGCCGCCGACCGCACCCCCCGGACCGGACACGGCGCCGGCATCGACGCCGGCGCGTGACGCGTCGCCGGCCGCCCTGCCGCGACCGAACGCGGCCGCCACCTCGTCGACGGCGTCGGCCATGGCCACGGCGGCCGCCATCGTCGTGGCGCCGGCCACGGGCGCCGGCGGGCGCAGCAGCACGGACACGAGCAACGACCCGCCGGGCGGGGCGACCCACGTGCGGGACCGGCGGCCCCGGCCCGCGGTCTGGTGGTCGGCGACGACGACGATGCCCTCGCCCGCACCGTCGCGGGCCAGTGCGAGCACGTCCGCGTTCGTCGAGCCCGTCTCGGGCGTCCAGCGAACATCGGAGAACCGCGTGCCCGCCACCGCGGCCCGCACGTCGTCGGCCCACCGGCCGCGCGTCGAGCCGGTCCCCGCCAGGGCGTCGTCCCCGGCGACCGCCGTGGGCGGTGAGGCGACCGGTCCCCCCGCCGCAAGCCCATCCGTGCCCGTTTCCGCGGCGTCGACCGGACCCGAGTCCGGACCAGCGCCGGGACCCGAACCGGGACCCGGGCCCCGGCCGGCGGTGTCGGCCTGGGCGTCCCCGGTGGCCGTGCCCGGTGTCACACCGGCCGCACCTGCGCTCGGCTGGCCACGGCGCTCACTGGCACGTTCACCCGCCATCCCCGTAAACATATGGCGTGCTCTCCAAGATCCTGATCGCCAACCGGGGCGAGATCGCCGTGCGCGTGATCCGAGCCTGCCGCGAGCTCGGCATCACCTCGGTCGCCGTCTACTCCGACCTCGACCGGGACAGCTTGCACGTGCGACTGGCCGACGAGGCCTACTCGCTGGGCGGTCAGACCGCGGCCGAGAGCTACCTCGACACCGAGAAGATCCTCGACGTGATCGAGCGATCCGGCGCCGACGGCGTGCACCCCGGCTACGGGTTCTTCAGCGAGAACACCGACTTCGCCCGGGCCATCACCGCCCGGGGCGTGACCTTCATCGGTCCGCCGTCCGAGGCCATCGAGATCATGGGCGACAAGGTCTCGTCGCGCATCGCCGCCCAGGAGGCGGGTGTCGCCGGCGTGCCGGGTACGACCGAGTTCCTGACCTCGCCCGACCAGGTCGTCGCCTTCGGCGAGGAGCACGGCTGGCCGATCGCCATCAAGGCGGCCTACGGCGGCGGCGGGCGCGGCATGCGGGTCGTGCCATCGGCCGACCAGGCGGCGGCGGCGCTCGAGTCCGCCCAGTCCGAGGCGCTCAAGGGCTTCGGCCGGGCCGAGTGCTACGTCGAGCGCTACCTGACCTGGCCCCGGCACGTCGAGATGCAGGTCTTCGCCGACACCCTTGGCAACGCCGTTTGGGTGGGCGAGCGCGACTGCTCCGCCCAGCGGCGTCACCAGAAGCTCATCGAGGAGAGCCCCGCGCCGCTCTTCCCCGACGACGTCCGCCAGGCAATGGGCGAGGCGGCCGTGAAGGTCACGAAGGCTTGCGGCTACGTCAACGCCGGCACGGTCGAGTTCCTGTACCAGGACGGCGAGTTCTACTTCCTCGAGATGAACACCCGCCTACAGGTCGAGCACCCTGTGACCGAGCTGATCACCGGCCTCGACCTCGTCGCCGAGCAGATCCGGGTGGCGTC
>DATHAO010000005.1:0-33287 GCA_035296625.1 Acidimicrobiales bacterium
GTCGTCGATGACATCGACGCCGCCCGCGACGACCTGATCCGCCGCGGCGTCGACGTCAGCGAGGTCTGGCACATCGACCCCGACAAGGGCCGCGTGTCCGGCCCCGATCCGCAGCGCCGCTCCTACTTCAGCAGAGCGTCCTTCGCCGATCCCGACGGGAACAGCTGGCAGCTGCAGGAGATAAAGGAGCGACTTCCGGGCCGGGTGTGAGCTGGTCGCTGCACTGGAGACCCCGCCGACCGCGGCGGGATCTCATAGCCGATCCACCGTAAGGAGCTCGTCATGAGCATCGACACCGGCTCTTCCAACAACGCCCCGGGTCGGAAGCGTGGTCCCGGACGCATTTCAGCGTCGATCGACGCAGCCCCAGCCACTGCCGCGTCGCCCCTCAGTTGAGGGTGATCATGATGACCCCGAGAGCGATGGCGGTTGCCGACGCCAACCTCGGGGCCAGGTGGCGTTCGGCCAAGACATGGGAGCCGAGAAGGACGCCAAGCACCACGCTCACCTCGCGCGCTGGCGCCACCGCACTGACCGGTGCCACGGTCAGCGCGCTGAGCACCAGCATGTAGGCCAGAGGTGACAGGACAGCGACGGCCAGCACCTCGCGGCGGTAGGAGCGCCAGGTGTCTCGGACGGTCGCCCAGTCGCGGGCGACCCGCGGGCCAAGCAGAGCGACTCTCGCCAGGTCGGACGACCAAGTCATCAGCAACGGCGCAATGCCGGCCACAGCGACGGCCTGCCTGTCCCACAGGGTGTAGAGCGCGATGAACACGCCTGCTCCCAGCCCGTGGGCCGCCGTGCCCCACGTGCCGCCCCGGTTGGCAGGATCCGCCGCGGCTGCGAGCACGAGGACTCCGCCACTGGCCAAGCCGATCCCGACCCAGCCGTAGAGCCCGGGGCGTTCGTCGAGCAACACCACGGCCCCAAAGGACGAGAGCAGGGGGCCGGTCCCCCGGGCGAGGGGGTACACGACAGACAGGTCGCCCTTGCGGTAGCCACGCTGAAGGAGCGAGAAGTACCCGAGGTGCAACCCGCCGCTGCCGAGGATGAACACAGCTATCGAGAGGTCGAGGCTTGGCTTCGTCCACGCGAGGAACGCAGCGACCACCGGCAGGTACAGGACCACGGACCCGACGCCGAACAGCCACAGGAACGCGGGCCCGGCGGCAGCACCGGCGCGCTTCGCGTGCAGGTTCCAGGTCGCGTGGGCGATTGCAGCGGCGAGGATGAATGTGAGGCTGACGGCGGTCATCGGAGGCCACCTCCGCCCTGCTTGGGCGCGTCCCTTTCAGCCGCTCGAGCCTTTTGTGCCGTCAGGTGTGCGACCGTGGAGTCACGGTCATGGCGCCGCTCGGACCAGTCCCCCGGGACCCTGGTTATCTGGTGAGGAGGTGCGGGTTGAGGCGGAACCCTTGGCGCAACCACGAGCTGGACACACGGTAGATTCCGAGAGCCGACATCCGCCAACCCCGGGCGGTCATCCAGCGGACGGCCGACGATCAGCCTGGCCAGGGCCGGTGTCGAGACATCGGGGTGCTCGAGTTCACCATCTCGCGACGGCCTCGCGATTAGCCGCTCGTCGCAGCGCTAACCGCATCAAGGCGCCCGGACCTATGAACAATTGTGGCTCGTGGCCCATACGCCGACAGGCGCCGCCGGGGCGCACAAGTGTTGAATGGCGCGCCAGGACCAACGGAGTCCCAGCCACCATGACACCGAGTCCCCGCCGCGCAAGCGAAGGCCGTGTTCATCCAGGACTCCTCGGCACGTCGATTGCCAACTCGACACCGCCTCTTCGGCGACGGACTAGGAATCCGCCCGGCTGGCCCAAGCGTCGGCGCGGTCTGGGCGGGACACCTTCCACGCCGTCGTCGCGCGCCACGGCCGGCCGGATGGTCCGATGATCCGGATGCCGCCGGGTGTCCAGGCACCGGCAGGGCACCTCCCGATCCGTCCGCTCGCACCAGATGCTCCGGGTCCAGGTTCCGGCCCGGGGGGTCGCGGCCGGCTCGGCGCGGTCGGCGGCGACCGTCGCCGTCAGGCCGACGGTTCGGCGGGGGCCAACGTGTCCAGGGGCCGAGGAAACTGATCATCGCCCCAACTCGGTATAGCTCGTAGCTCTTGACATCCTTCGTGCTCTTTCAGCATGCTTCACTACATGAGCATGCAGGTGACCGTCGCGCTGGGAGACGACGGGCCGGTGGCGGTCAAGACCGCCACCACCCGTGGCGACAGGGAGCGGCTTCACGCCGAGGCCCGACGGTTGCGCCGAGCCGACCACCCGGGCGTGGTCACGCTGGTGTCGGCGCCGGCGGGTGTGTCGGGCGGCGACGGTGCGCCCTTCGACGGTGCAGCGGGCGACGGGACGGCCGCCCGCGATGCGGCAGGCGTCCGCGAGAGTGCGATGCCCGGCGAGGGTGCGGCGGTAGCGGTCCGGGGCGGGCTCGGCGAGCTCCGCACCCGCTACGCGGGCGACTCCCTCGAGCGCTGGACCGGAACGCCCGCTCAGGCCGCCGGACTCTGCGCCGCCGTGGCCGCCACCGTCGCCGATCTCCACGCCATCGGCGTGGTGCACGGACGCATAGAGGCCGGCCACGTACTCGTCGGGGCCGACGGCCGTCCCCGGCTGTGCGGCTTCTCGCACGGCGACGGCGCCTCGCCGGCCGACGACGTCGACGCGCTCGGGCGGCTACTGGCCTCGCTCGTAGACCGGCCGGGCACCGGTCGCCCCGGAGCCGAGAGGCCAGCGCCGATCCCGTGGCGGCGCAGCGCCGCCGATCGCCGCCGCCTCGCCCCCGTCGTTGCCCGGGCCTGCGACCTCGTCCCCACACGCCGCCCCAGTGCCCGGGCGCTGGCGGAGGCCGTCCTCACCGCCGTCCCGTCGGCCGAGCTCCCGCCGCCCGCCCCCGCCGAGCCACCGACCCCCGAGCCCGCCAGACCCACCGACGTCGCCGGCGCGCCAACGGCACCGGGCGAGGCGACCCATCTGGTGCACAGCCATCATCCGGCGTCGGTCGACGGCGACCGATCGGAGGGCGTGGGGCAGGGCGATGCGGCGCCGGTCCTCGGCTTCCTCCAGCGGTCGGTCGCCAGCGGCAGCAGGCAGGTCGACGTTTGGGCGGCGAGCGAGACGGCGGCGCTCCGCCCGGGCGACCGCCCGTCGTCACTGCGACACTGGCTCGCGGCCACGTGCGACGGGACGGCGACCGGCCCGTCGGACGGCTCCGCCCCCGTGCCCCTCAGCCGGGCCGAGGGTGGAGGCGGTGCCGCGGACAGCGTCGAGCCGATCGCCTCGGCGGACGGCGACGCCGACGACGTGGTGGCGGAGCACGACGGGACCTCGGGCGACGCCGTCTCCCCGACCGTCGAGCGCGACGACGCCCGGGCGGACGGTGCGGGAGCCGGCGGTGCGTACCAGCCGAGCCGGCTCGACCTCGTGTGGGACGGTCACGTGCTCACCGGGGTGGGATCCCCCGACGACTCGCCCACGCCGGCACCACGCGCCCCGGCGCCGACGACGGGGCCGGTCCCACTTCCCCGCCTGGGCGACATGCGGGCCCAGGGGTTCGGGTTGCCTCACCCGGCGTCCGGTCGGCCCCGCGGAACCGGGCGGCCCGTGCCGGCCGGCTGGCGCCGACCCCGACGATCCGGCGTGTTCGCCAACCCCTTCAGCGGAAGCAGCCGTCCAGGCCTCGACGAGCCGGCCGCAGCCGGAGGCGGAGGCACCGTCCAGCTCGAGGAGCCGGCGGCGGGGCAGGGTGATGCCCGCCAGCGTGACGAGGCGACGACGGAGAGCAAAGCCGCGGAGGCCCGGCGCATCCCGACCGACGAACTCTGGGCGACCGGATCTCGAAGCGGGACCGACCGCACCCGCAGGCGGCGCGTCGCGGCCCACGCCGGGGCCGCCGGGCTCGTGGGCTTGGCGCTCGTGGCCGGGCGGGCTGGTGGCCACGCGCTCGACTGGGCGGGGCGACGGGGCACCGGACATCGATCCGGCGAACGGGTCCACGGAAGCTGTGAACGCCAGCTGCCGGGGGGTCGATCCGCCGGCGGCCGACATGGACCCGGACGCGTGCCCGGACGCCGGCACGATGGGTTGCCGGGCGGTCGATCCGCCTGCGGCGGAGGTCGACGGGGACGGGTGCCCGGACGCCGTCACGATCGACGGGCGGGAGGTCGCCGCCGCGGGCGCCCACTGGACGCTCGGGCAGCCCGGCGACCTCGCCGCCGTCGGCGACTGGGACTGCGACGGTGATTCCTCCCCGGCCCTGCTCCGCCCCGCCAGCGGGGCGGTGTTCGTCTTCCCGGGGTGGGCGCCCGCCGACCGGCCCGTGACGGTGGAACCCGCGGGCGCCGTGCCGGGCGGCACCGCCCTGCGCGCCCGGCCGACGGCCGGCGGCTGCCACGAGCTGGTGGTCGAGCGGGCCGGCGGCGACGCCGTCGTCGTGGCCGTGGAGCCGACGTGAGGGCGGCCGCCACCAACGGTGCCGTGCGCCTGGCGTGCTGGTCGGCCTTCCTCGTCGTCACGCTCCGGCTGCTGCGCGGGCCGGCGTTCGGCGAGCTCGCCGTGCCGCTCGGGTCGCTCGACGCACTCGACACCTGGGCCGATCGCACCTCGCCCGCCGTCATGGCCCTCGCCGTCGTGCGTCTCGCCGCGCTCGCAGCGACCTGGTACCTGGTGGCCGCCACCGTCCTGGCCGTCGCCGCCGACATGATCGGGTGGCGCCCACTGCGGCGGCTGGCCGGCGCGGTCAGCCCGCCGCTCGTCCGCCACATCGCCACCCGCAGCGCCGGCGCGGGGCTGGCGGCCGGGGCGCTGCTTGCCGGCACGCCGCTGCCGCCCCCGCTGTCGGCTGCGCTCTCGTTCACCCCGGCCAGCGCCGCCGACCGACCCACGACCGCGATGGAGACCGCCACGACGCAGTTGCTCGCGCCCGTCCCGGAGGCACCGGCGAGCGGGACGGCCACGATGACCCGGGGGCCGGTGCCTCCCCCGGCCAGCCACCTCGTCGCCGCGCCCATCGCTGCCGGCCCGGCCGCCCGCGAGACGGCGACCATGACCCGGACCAATCAGGCGCTCGGGGCCACGGCCACCGATCCGGCCGCCGCACCGCCGGCCATCCCCCGAGCCGAAGCCGGACCCGGGGCCGAACCCGGACCTGGAGCCGCAGCCGGACCCGCAGCCAGAGCCGGGGCCGGGACCGGCAGCCCCGGCGAGACCGCCACCATGACACGCCGATCGGCGGCGCCGACAGCGGAAACGTCCACACATGACGCCGACTCCGGCCCCGATGCCGACGCATCAGCTGCGGGCCCGCAGGAGGCTTGGATCGTCGAGCTGGGGGACTCATTCTGGTCGATCGCCGAGGACGTCCTCGGCGCCACGGTCGGCGATGCCGTGGTCGACCGGTACTGGCGGCGTCTCGTGGCGGCCAACCGGGACGGACTGCTCGACCCGGGCAACCCCGACCTGCTCGTGCCCGGCCAGCGGCTCCTCCTGCCGCCGCCGGGCTGACCGAACCGGGCCGACGGCAACCGTCGGCGGGCGGACGGCGACCACCACCGGGCCGACAGGCGCCGGGCCGGAGCAAGCAGCAGCGCTCAGTCGACCAGCCAGCGGGATGTGGCCGCCGCGAAGCGGCGCTCGCGGTCGCCCACGACCGCCGTCTCCAACGCCGCCACCACGGCCCGTTCCAGGGCCGTCTGGCCCTCGGCGATGACCTCGTCGACGATGCCCAGCTCGACCATGTCGCGCGACGTCAGCTTGAGCAGGTCGGCCACCTCGGGCGCCGCCGCCGCGTCGCGCCGCAGGATGGCCGCCGCACCCTCCGGGGCGATGACCGTGAACACGGCGTGCTCGCTCATCAGCAGCCGGTCGGCGTAGGCCAGCGCCAGCGCCCCTCCGCTGCCACCCTCTCCCACGCACGCCGACACGATCGGCGTGGGGCAGGCGGCGAACGCCCGGAACGTGGTGGCGATCTCCCGGCCGATGCCCTCGGCCTCGGCCTCGGGCGACGGGTCGGCGCCGGGCGTGTCCACGAGGCTGACCACGGGCAGGCCCAGCCGGCCGGCCATCGCCACGGCACGCTGGGCGAGCCGGTAGCCGGCGGGCGCCGGCCGTCCCTCCTGCCAGTAGCGGTCGGTGGCGACCACGACGCAGCGCCGCTCGCCGATCGTGGCGAGCCCGGCCCGCACCGTCGGGTCGCCGCCACGGAGCTCGACCCACGACCGGCACAGGCGCGCCGCCCGGTCGATGCCCGTCGGCCGCCCGATCGCCCGGGCGCGCAGCACCTCGCCCCACGCCCCGGGCTCCCGCGGGTCGTCCCCCGTAGGCAGCGGGCGCGTCGGCAGCGGCCGGTGCCGCAGACCGAGGACCACCTCGACCCAGGCGGCGGCGTCGGCCAGGTCCACCAGCTCGTCGACGACCCCGTGCCGGTAGGCGCTGCGACCCGAGTGCGACCCGGGCGGGAGGTGCCCGCCGAGCGCGATCTCCGCGACCCGGGGCCCGGCGAAGCCGATGACGGCGTCGGGCGGCGCGGCCCGCACGTCGACCAGCGACCCGTACGACGCGAGCACCCCGCCTGTGGTGGGCGAATCGTGGTAGGCGACCGACAGCAGCCCGGCCGCGGCGTGGCGCTCGGCCGCCGACGCGGTCCGGGCCAGCTGGACCAGCGCGACCATGCCCTCCTGGACCCGGGCCCCGCCGCTGCGGGTGTGCAGCACCATCGGCAGGCGCTCGGCCACCGCCCGGTCGTAGGCCCGCACGACCTTCTCGCCCGCCGCGGCTCCCATCGACCCGCCGATGACGTCGAAGCGCCCGTCGGCGAAGGCGTAGTCGCGGGTGCGCCCGGTGCGGACGGACTCGCCGTCGTGGACGCCCTTACCTGCGGCGTAGCCGGGGAAGCCCAGGGGGTCGCCGGCGACGAGGCCGGCGTCCCACTCCTCGACGACGGGATGGAACGGCATCGGGCCGGCAGTCTCGCGAACGCCGGTCACCGGCGACCAACGCCGGTCCATGTCACGCATCGGACGACCACGGTCGTCCGTGCACACGCCCACGAGGACCCGCGACCCAGCCAGGCCTTCTCAGGCCAGCCGCAACGCCACCTCGTTGGCCAGGAGCCGGCCTTCGGTGGTGAGCACGATCTGCGTCCCCCGCTGAGCGACCAGCCCGTCGAGCTCGTCCAGCGCCGCGGCCGGGAACGCGTCGGCGGGCACGCCGTCACGCGTGCGCACGGCGAGCTGCAGGCCCTCCAGGCGGCGGTCGGGCGGGTCGAGGCGCTCCCCCGCCGCCTCGGGCGACCGCCCGGACATGACCGCGTCGACGTAGCGCTCGGGCGTGCGCACGTTCCAGAACCGCCGCCCGGCCCGGTGCGAGTGCCCGGCGCACCCGAACGCCTGATACTCGCCCATCGTCCAGTAGAGCTGGTTGTGCCGGCACTCCCGGCCCGGCCATGCCCAGTTAGAGATCTCGTACCAGGCGAGTCCGGCACCCTCGAGCACCGACGCCGCCAGCAGGTACTTGTCCGCCTGGTCGTCGTCGTCCGGATGGCGGGACGGATCGTCGGCCAACGCCGTGCCGGGCTCGACCGTGAGCCCGTACGCGCTGACGTGGGGCGGGTCGAGCTCGAGCGCGCCCTCGAGCGTGCGCCGCCAGTCGTCCAGCGACTCGCCCGCCCCGCCGTAGATCAGGTCGAGGTTGAACGACGGGATGCCGGCCTCGCGCACGAGCGCCACCGCCCGGCGGACGTTCTCCGGGTCGTGGGTCCGCCCGAGCGCGACGAGCACGTGGTCGACCATCGACTGCACGCCGAGGCTGACCCGGTCGACGCCGCCGGCGGCGTACGCCTCGACCAGCTCGGGCGTCACGGTGTCGGGGTTGCACTCGACCGTGACCTCACACCCGGGCGCCCGGGGGACGGCGTCGAGCACGGCGACGAGCCGGGCCGGCTCCACCAGGGACGGCGTGCCCCCGCCCACGAAGACGCTCGTGGCCGCCGGCATGCCTGCGGCCACGTGGCGCTCGATGTCCAGGCGGCAGGCGTCGAGGTAGCTGCGCTGCAGGTGGTGGCGATCGGTCCAGGTGGCGAACGCGCAATAGTCACAGCGCTGGGCGCAGAACGGGACGTGTAGATAGACGCCGAACGGCGGGCTTGTCACGTCGACCATTCTCGGCCTTTCCGGCCCGAACGCGGCAGACGGTGTGCCCCCGTCCGCCTCCGGGAGGCGAACAGCGACACACCGTCGGCGCGTCGAGCGATGGTGCGTGCTAGCGGACCAGGCAGAGGCCGAGGCTGTCGAGCCGCGACGGAACCTGGTCGGGGTGGCAGTCGAGGATGCAGGCGATGGCGCGCAGATCGTCGCGCCGGATCGTCAACATGCGCCCGTTGTAATCACCGCGCTGCACCTGGATCATGCGCAGGTAGCGGCCCAGCATCTCGCCCTCCTGGCCGCCGAGTTGCTCGACCGCGGTGAGGTCGATCGTGACGGGCCGGTCGTCGCGCCGGGTGCCCCGGAGGCGCTCGGTGAGGTCGACGACCTGCTCGTCTGCGCTGGCCCGGCCGCCCAACTCCTCGTCGGTGGGCAGCATCTGGTCGACGGGGACGCGGTAGAAGCGGGCGAGGCGCTGCAGGCGCGGCACCGAGATGGCGCGCTCACCGCGTTCGTAGGCCCCCAGCACCGACGCCTTGAACTCGTGGTCGGACGACGCTTCGACATCTTGCAGCGACAGGTGCTTCTGTCGGCGGATGGAGCGCAACCGGGCGCCCACTTTCGCCGCATAGCCGCTCTCGCGTTCGGCTTCGAGGTCGGTCTCCATGTGATCCTCCTTGGCCGCCCCAGCGGCGAAAACAGCCTCGTCCGGTTCCCCGAAGACCGCAGGGAGGGACGTTTCCCTACTCTACGCACTGAAGCGCTATCAAACAATCACAAACCGTGCAGGTTCTTCGACGCGATGCGTTGCGCGAGCGGGTCAAGTAGTTGCTACCAGGCCGCTACGCAATGCGGCAAAAATCGCGCCTGCCGTGATAGCGGCTGTGTCGGCCCGGAGGACGTGATCGCCGAGCTGCACGGTGGGCAACCCGGACGCTCGCTCCGCGGGGCTCCATCCCCCTTCGGGGCCGACCAGCACGACGGGGTGGGCCAGCGACGGCCCCGCACCGGCGGCGTCGGCCAGCACCGCGCCGGCCAGGGCCGCAACCTCGGCGAAGGGGGCGACGGGGGCCACGTCGGGCAGCCACGTCCGGCGGCTCTGCATGCCCGCGCCCCGGGCGATGTCGCGCCACCGCTGGGCCTGGCGCGCGACCTTGGCGTCGTCCCATCGCACGACCGACCGCTCGGCGAGGAACGGCACGATTCGATCGACACCCAACTCGGTGAGCTTCTGTACGGCCCACTCCGGCCGCTCGCCCTTCACGAGCGCGAACCCGACCGTCAGGGCCGGGGCGGGCGCGGGGTCCCGCACGACCGGCCCCGCGGCGGCGAGCGCGAGCCCGTCCTGCAAACGGCACGCACGCCAGGCCCCGTCCCCCGTCCCCACCGTGAGGTCCGCCCCGATCGGCATGCGCAGGACCCGCCCGAGGTGGTGGCGGTCGTCCTCCGTCAGCGCCGGCGCCTCCAGATCCGCCACGTACGCGTGCGCGCGGGCCGTCAGCGGTGTGACCACGACGGGCTACTTGAAGGCGGAGCGCAACTTGGTCATCAGGCCGCTCGAGGGCGGGGCGACGCTCTCGCCGCGCATCTCGGCGAACGTGCGCAGCGCCTGCTCCTCGTCCTCGTCGAGCTCGGTGGGCACGTCGACGACGACGTTGACGAGCAGGTCGCCCCGGGAGCGGCGCTCCAGGTGGGGCACCCCCTTGCCCCGCAGCCGGAACACGGTGCCCGAGGCGGTCCCCCGCGGCAGCTCGAGGTCGTCGGGCCCGTCCAGCGTCTCGAAGGGCACCGTGGCGCCCAGCACGGCCTGGGTGTAGGGCACACGCAGCTCGCTCAGGAGGTTGACTCCGTCGCGCTGGAACCGCTCGTGGGGCTTGACCCGGAGGTGCACGTAGAGGTCGCCGGCGGCACCGCCCCGGGGACCGACTGCCCCGCGACCCGACAGCCTCAGTGTCGAGCCGGTGTCCACCCCGGCGGGGATGTCGACCGTGTAGGAGCGTTCCTCGACCCGTCGGCCCTCGCCTCGGCAGTCGACGCACGGGTTGGCGATGATCTGGCCGCTGCCGCCGCACCGGGGACACGGCGACGAGGTCACCATCTGTCCGATGAGCGACTGGCGCACGCGCTGGACCTGGCCGCTGCCACGGCACTCTGCGCAGGCGGCGGCCTCCGACCCAATCGCGGCGCCGGTCGCCCCACAGGTGCTGCAGGCCACCGCCGTGCGCAGCGTCACCGTGTGCTGGCAGCCGAACACGGCCTGCTCGAAGTCGAGGTCGGCGACGACCTCGAGGTCCTGCCCCCGGGGCGGCCCGGCCGAGGCCCGCCCGCGGCCGCCGCCGAACGGGCTGCCCCCGCCGAAGAAGGCCTCGAACACGTCGTTGATGCCACCGAAGCCGCCGAACGGGTCGCCGCCCGCGGCAACGCCCTCGGGGCCGAAGGTGTCGTAGCGGCGCCGCTTCTCGGGATCGCTCAGCACCTCGTAGGCGGCGGTGACCTGCTTGAACCGCGCCTCGGCCTGGGGGTCGCCGTGCCCGGTGTCCGGGTGCAGCTCGCGGGCCAGCCGGCGATAGGCCCGTTTGATCTCGTCCTGATCGGCGTCGCGCGACACGCCGAGGACCTCGTAGTGGTCGGAAGCCACGGTCTCTCCCGGTCAGCCTTCGGTGAGGCGGTCGGACAGGCGGTGGCTCACGACGGCAACCGCCGCCAGCGCCTGCGGGTAGTTCATGCGGGCGGGGCCGAGCACGCCGATCGTGCCGGCCCGCTCACCCTCGACGTCGTAGGGGGCCACGACCAGGGCGCACTCGGCGAGCGGGGCCATCCCCGTCTCGGTGCCGATGGCCACGTGCAGGCCGCGGTCGAGCACGTCGCGCAGCAGCGACACGACCACGAACTGCTGCTCGAGGATGCCCAGCACCTCGCGCACGGTCTCGATGGCGTCGAAGGCCTGGGCCATGCGGGCGGCACCGCCCACGTAGAGCTGCTCGGGGTCGCTCGGGGGCGGGCCGGCCAGCGCGGCCGCAGCCCGGCTGACGACGCCGTCGAGCGCGGCGTCGCCCGTGTCCGGCACCGGGCGAACGGCGGTGCGCAGGCTCCCCACGGTGTGGGCGGCGAGGTGGGCGGAGGCGGCACCCAGGCGCTCGGGTCCGACCCCGCCGGGCAGGTCGATCGCGTGCTTCTCGACGGTGCCGTCGCTGAGCACGACGACGAGCAGGGCCGCGGTGGTGCTGAGGCCCACGAGCTGGACCGACAGGAGGCGGGCCTCGGCCGGGCCCGGCGCCACCACCACGCTGGTCAGGTTCGTGAGGTCGGACAGCAGCCGGCTGGTGTCGGAGAGCATCTGCTCGACCTCGAGATGCGCCTGGGCGAAGAAGCTGCGCACCTCCTCGGCCGGGCGGCCCGCCAAGCGGGCGGGGCGGCTCAGGTGGTCGACGAAGAAGCGGTAGCCCTTCTCGGTGGGCACCCGGCCGGCGGAGGTGTGGGGCTGGCGGAGGAAGCCGTCGTTTTCGAGGACGGCCATCTCGTTGCGCACGGTGGCCGACGACACCTCGACGCCGTCCGCCTGCGCGACGTGGGCCGAGCCGACCGGCTGGGCCGTCTCGATGTACTCCTCGACGACGGCCCGGAGGATCGCCGCCTTGCGCTCGTCCAGCATCGTTGTTCGCTCGGCCATGGCTCCGTCGCTCGCCCCGGTGCGCATCACCCACGAAGCACCCAGGTAGCACTCGATTGTACAGAGTGCTAGTTCTCCTGCGGGAACCTGGTGGAGACGGGTCAGCGGCCCCGCACGGCGTCGTAGCGCCGCAGCGACTCGGCCCGCTCCTCGGCGTGGTCCACGATGCGGTCGGGATAGCCGTCGGGCAGGCCGCCCGGAAGCGTCCACGGCTGGTGGGCGTGCTTGCCGGGCACGCCAGCAGCTCTGGGACCCACCGCCGGACGTAGTCGCCGCCGGGGTCGAAGCGCTCGCCCTGGCTGACCGGGTTGAAGATCCGGAAGTAGGGCGCCGGGTCGGTTCCCGTGCCCGCCACCCACTGCCAGCCGTGGTGGTTGGACGCCAGGTCGCCGTCGACGAGGTGGTCCATGAAGTGCATGGCGCCCCGGTGCCAGTCGAGATGGAGGTCCTTCACGAGGAAGCTGGCGACGATCATGCGCACCCGGTTGTGCACCCACCCCTCGGCCAGGAGCTGGCGCATGCCGGCGTCGACGATCGGGAAGCCCGTGCGCCCCTGCTGCCACGCCCGGAACGCGTGGTCGGTGGCCGGCCCGCTGTCGACGTCCATCGCGCGCATGGCTTCGTTGAAGGCCAGGCGCACGGTGTCGGGCCGGTGGAACAGCACGTCCGCGTAGAAGTCGCGCCAGCACAGCTCGGTGCGGAACACGTCGTGGGACCTGGTGCGGCCCAGCTGTGCGAGCAACTGGCGGGGGTGGATGCAGCCCCACTTGAGGAAGGGCGACAGGCGGGAGGTGGCGTCGAGGTCGGGCCGGTTGCGGTTCTCGGGGTAGTCGCCGAGCGGGCCGTCGAGGAACGCCCGGGCCCGCGCCATGGCGGGCGCCTCGCCGGGCGCGGGCAGGTCGGCGTCGACCTTCGGGGGCTCGGGGATCCCGTCGCCTGGCACGCCCGTGGCCCACGGCACGGCCGAGGGGGCGGGGATCGGATCCGGCCAACCGTGGACGCGCCACGCCTTCGAGAACGGGGTGAAGACCTTGAAGTGCTGGCCGCTGGCGTTGACGATGTCGCCGGGCGCTACGGCATAGGACGACCCGACGCGGACCAGCTCGACGGCGTGGTCGGCGAGGGCCCGCTCGACCTCCTCGTCGCGGCGCCGGCCGTAGGGCCCGAAGTCCTCGGCGACGAACACGCCATCGGCGCGCACCTCTCGGGCCAGGGCCGGGACCGTGCGGGCGGGCGGCCCGGTGCGCACCGCGAGGGCGCCGTTGATGCTGGCGTCCAGGGACCGGAGGCACCCGTACATGAAGGCGAGACGGGCCGCGCCGGAGGGTCGGCGCAGCTCGTCGTCGAGGCAGAAGATCGCCACGACCGTGCCGCCCGAGCCGGCGTGCCGGAACGCCTCGGCCAGCGCCGGGTTGTCGGACAGGCGGAGGTCACGCCGGAACCACATCACGGAGGTCGCCACGTCGGGACGGTACCCGCCGGCCCACGGTTCCTAGACAGGCCGTGGGGGATATCTACGGCGTTCCTTTACAGCTAGTTGTCGAGGCGGAGGGCGGAGATGAACGCCTCCTGGGGCACCTCGACCCGGCCGATCCTCTTCATGCGCTTCTTGCCCTCCTTCTGGCGCTCGAGCAGCTTGCGCTTGCGGGTGATGTCACCGCCGTAGCACTTGGCCAGCACGTCCTTGCGCTTGGCCTTCACCGTCTCGCGGGCCAGGATGCGACCGCCGATGGCCGCCTGGATGGGCACGTCGAACATCTGCCGGGGGATCAGCTCGCGGAGCTTCTCGACCATGCGCTTGCCGTAGTCGTAGGACTTGTCCCTGTGGACGACCATGCTGAACGCGTCGGCCGCCACGCCGTTGAGCAGCACGTCGACCTTCACGAGGTCGGACGCCTCGTAGCCCGTGGGCTCGTAGTCGAGGCTGGCGTAGCCCTGGGTCCGCGACTTGAGCTGGTCGAAGAAGTCGCGCACGACCTCGGCCAGCGGCAGCCGGTAGACGAGCTCGAGCCGCTCGGCAGACAGGTACTCCATCTTCACCATCTCGCCCCGGCGCGTCTGACACAGGTCCATGAGCGTGCCCGTGTAGTCGGTGGGAGTGAGGATCGTGCAGGTGAGGTACGGCTCCTCGATCTCCTCGATCTCGACCTGCGGGGGCATTGCGCTCGGGTTGGCAACCTCCAGCAGCGAGCCGTCGGACTTGAGGACCCGGTAGGCGACGGACGGGGCCGTGGCGATGAGCGACAGGTCGAACTCGCGCTCGAGCCGCTCGCGGATGATCTCCATGTGCAGCAGGCCCAGGAAGCCGCAGCGGAAGCCGAAGCCCAGGGCCCCCGACGTCTCGGGCTCGTAGGTGAAGCTGGCGTCGTTGAGCCGCAGCTTCTCGAGCGACTCGCGCAGCTCGGAGAACTGGTCGCCGTCGACCGGGAACAGGCCGCAGAACACCATGGGCTTGGGGTCCTGGTAGCCGGCGAGCGCCGCGGCCGCCGGGCGCCGGGTCTCGGTGACGGTCTCGCCCGAGCGGGCCTCTCCCACGTCCTTGATGCCGGCGATGAGGTAGCCGGTCTCGCCGGGGCCGAGCGAGGGGACCGGATGGTTGTCGGGCGTGCGCACGCCCACCTCGTCGGCGTCGTGCACGACGCCGGCCTGCATGAAGTGCAGGCGGCGGCCGGTGGTGAGCCTGCCGTTGACGACCCGGATCGACGAGACGACGCCCCGGTAGGCGTCGTAGTGCGAGTCGAAGATGAGGCCCTGGAGCGGCTCGTTCGCGTCGCCCTGGGGGGCCGGGACCCGCTGGATCACGGCGTCGAGCAACTCGGACACGCCCTCGCCCGTCTTGGCACTGATGCGCAGGATCTCGTCGGCCGGGATGCCGAGTACCTTCTCGATCTCGGCCGCGTAGCGGTCGGGGTCGGCGGCCGGGAGGTCGATCTTGTTGAGGGCCGCGACGATCTCGAGGTCGTGCTCGAGGGCCAGGTAGCAGTTGGCCAGCGTCTGGGCCTCGATGCCCTGGGCGGCGTCGACGAGAAGGATCACGCCCTCGCACGCGGCCAGGCTCCGCGACACCTCGTAGCCGAAGTCCACGTGGCCGGGCGTGTCGATCAGGTCGATGACGTGGTCGGCGTAGTCGAGGCGGACCGACTGCAGCTTGATGGTGATGCCCCGCTCGCGCTCGAGGTCCATCGAGTCGAGGTACTGCGCCCGCATGTCGCGAGGGTCGACGGCCCCGCAGATCTCGAGCATGCGGTCGGCCAGGGTCGACTTCCCGTGGTCGATGTGGGCGATGATCGAGACGTTCCGGATGCGCGCGAGGTCCATAGGGGGTCGTCGCAGCCTACTGGCCACCGGTGTCCGGACCGCAGGCCCGGCGGCGTCGGTCGGGCCCTTGTCGACACCTCGGCGCGGGCGCCGCTAGCCTGTCCCGGCTGATCAAGCGTCCGAGGAGCGAGTTCCATCCTGTGGCCAACATCAAGAGCCAGATCAAGCGCAACCGGCAGAACGAGCTGCGCCGCGAGCGGAACAAGTCCGTGCGCTCCGAGCTGAAGTCCCGCACGAAGGCCGCTGTCGCGGCCGCCGAGGCCGGCGCCGACGATGCCGAGACCCGCCTGAACGCGGCGTTCAAGCGCATCGACACGGCCGCCGCCAGGGGCGTCATCCACAAGAACGCCGCCGCCCGCCGCAAGGCGCGCCTGGCGGCCCGGGTGAGCAGGGCCGGCGAGGCCTGAGCGGCCGGCCGCCCTCGGCGTTCCGCGTCACCGGCCGCCACGCCTCGCACGCAAAACGGATGGATGCCGGGCCCTCGGCCCGGCATCGTCGCGCTCTCGCTCCTGCCTCGCTCTGAGCGGTCGCCGCCTCGGTGCCTTCAGCGGCCGAAGCGGGCCAGGCGGGCGACGAGTACCTCCATGACGAGGGTGTCTGGCCAGGCCTTTCCGCCGCGGAGGTCGAGGTCGGCGGCGGCCAGCAGGTCCATGGCCCGGACGATCCGGTCGTGACCGAGCTTGCGGGCCTGGCTGAGCGCCTTGCGGGCCGGGAACGTCGAGCCCTTCAGCCCGAGCAGCTGGGCGGCGTCCTTCTCCCCCGCCACGGGCGCGCCGTCGAGGGTCAGCATCCGGGCGTAGTGCCCGTGCAGCGTGGCCATGATCTGCAGGGGGTGGCGGTTCCCGCCCGCCATCATGCGGTGCAGGTTGTCGAGGGCGGCGGGGATGTCGCCCTTGTCGATGGCGTCGGTGAGGTCCCACGGCGGCACCCCGCCGGCCTCGCCGAGGAACGGCTCGACCTCGGCCAGGCTCGGCCGGGCGCCGGGGCCGAAGCTGCCCGACAGCGTGCCCAGCAGGCCGACGAGCTTCTGGGGGTCGTCTCCGAGCCACTCGACGATCCGCTGGGTGGTGGCCCGGTCGAGCCGGAGGCCGGACGACGCAACCTGCTCGTCGACCCAGACGGCGATCTTGCGGCCGGGGCTCGTGTCGACCTGCACGCCGCCGCTGGCGTTGACGGCGTCGAGCAGCGACTTCGGGACCCGCCCGCCGGCCCACACGAGCACGAGCGCCGTGCTGGGCAGCGGATCGTCGAGGTAGGCCACGAGCGGTGCGACCTGGTCGGCCCTCGTGAACATCTCGACGTCCCGGCCGACGACCACGCGTCGCTCCGTGAGGAACGGCGGGGTCTGGGCGGCGTCGACGAGCGGGTGGATCGACGCCTCGCCGCTCTCGGAGGGCTGGAACCGCTCGCGGCCGACCTGCTCGATCGTGAGCCCGGGGTCGAGGTCGCCGACCAGGCCGTGGATCAGCTCGCGCACGGCGTCGCGCATGATCACCTCGTCGTCGCCGCGCACGAAATGGACGGGCGCGTCGAGCTTCACGGCCGTCACGGCTGGTCCCCCGGGGGATGGGTGCGTGCGGTCATCGGTGCGGCGGGCGGACCGCGGCGGTCAGCGGGCACGGCGGGCCTCCAGCAGGGTGGCGACGACCTCGACGACGCGGCGGGTGCGTTTGACGTCGCCCGTGCGCACGAGGCGGCAGCCGGCGATGATGCCGGCGGACTCCGCGGCAAGGGCGTCGGTCCCGGTCCGGCGTGACACATCGAGGGCGATCGGGACGCCCAGCTGGTCGGCCACCAGGCGGGCGGCGGCGATGTCGCGCACGTCGTCGACCACGACGGCGAGCGCGACGCTCCGGCCCCCGCCGGCCGTGATGACAGCGCCGGCGGCGGGCGCCCCGGTGGCGGCCCCACCACCGGCCGGGCGGCCGACGGCCGGCCGCCCATCGCCTCCGGCCGGTCCGGCCGCGGCTGGCCCGCTGTCGCTCGGGCCCCCGACCTCTCGGCCTCCGGGTGCCCCGGTGGCGGTCGACCCGGCGGATCCGACGGTGGGAGCTGCGGCCACGGTCGCGCCCGGACCGGCGGCGGCGAGCTCGGTGGCGAGGACCGGCGGGACGAGCACGACGGCGGCGCCGGCCGCGGCGGCCGCTCGGGCGGCGTCGGCGGCGTCGGCCCGGGCCACGACGGGAAGGATGCGAGCCGCCGCGGCCGGCCCGAGCAGCCGGGGCCCGAGCGACACGTCGACGAGGTCGGCGTGCGCGTCACGGGCGGCGGCGACGCCGGCGAGCACCTCCCCCTCGCGCCCGAACCGGGGCGTACCCACGACGGCCGCCACTACCGCCCGGGTTCGCAGGTCGACGGCCGTGCCGACGACCTCCAGCCGGGCGGCGGCGCCCTGCGGCAAGGTCGGCGCGATCGCTGTCAGGGGAGAGAGCGGCGCGCCGGACACGTCGGCAACTTACCGGCGCCGCGGGGGCGCCGGGCCGGGGGCGCCAACGGCGGACCGCTCCGCTCCGTGGTGCGGGAACACCTGGCTAGCGGGGACCGTGTCGGCTCCTTGGCAGGGGACAGGTGCGGCCGAAGGGCGAGCGATGACTGTTCGTCAGTGGGTCACGTGGTGGCGAACCGCTCAGCCGCGCCGCCGGGCGTCGCCCTCGGGGCGCACCTCGACCGAGACCTCCAGCCGGTCGGCCGTGACCCCGTCGACCGTGAGCCGCAGCCCGCCGATGTCGAGCGCCCCTCCCTCCGGTGGTACCGAGGCCCCCGTCACCGTCGCCATGGGACCGGCGGGCGGGCCACGCCCGGACCGTCCGGCCTCCCGCACTACCGGTGGGACGAGCACGACGATCGCCGGCCACCGCCGCCGCAGGGTGGCGGCGACCTCTGCGGTGGCGGGCGATCCGGTGCGCAGCACGACGAGGTCCACCCGGCGGACGCCGGCGTCGCGCAGCCGCCCGAGCACCACGTCGTCGTGCGCCCGCCCGTCCACGACGAGGACGGTGGCGTCGCCCGCGTGCCAGGCCTCGGCGCCCATGCCAGCACCGATCGGCCCGGGGCGCACCATTGGGTGGGCCATGACGGCCGCCACACACGCCGCCGATAGCACCGTCCACCCGCAGACATGCAGCACCCGGGCGCCCCTCGACACCCAGTCGGCCCGACCGACTCGCATCCTCCCGTCACGTCCGGCCGGCGGGCGGTGGGCCGGTGCGACGACCGCCCACGGCCCGGGGGGCGCGGGAGCCGCGGCATCCGCTCGGCCCTCGGCGTTCGGATCCCGGGGGCCGGCCCCTTCCTCCCACGCAGCTCGGGCCCCGCGGCGAAGGGCGTGCGCGGCGGCGAGGAGAGCTGCACCGCCGAGGAGCACATGCAGCTCGGGCGCGCGGACGTCGCCGAGGGGCCATCGGGCGGCGGCGAGCGCCACGGCCTCGAGCCAAGCGAGCAGCAGCCGGGTCGGAGCGTGCAGGACGGCCGCCACCGGACCCCCGACGAGGCCGGCCGCCAGGCCACCGGTGAGTCCCCAGACCATGATGGGCCCGGCCGCCGGTTCGGCGAGCAGGTTGGCGGGCAGCGACGCCAGCGGCACGGCGCCGAAGGTCGCCACCAGCAGCGGCGACACGGCGATCTGGGCCGCCAGCGTGACCGAGAGGGGCGCCCGCAGCCACGCCGGACCGGGCAGCGCCTCGGCCAGGCGGCGGGCGCCGACCACGATCCCGCCGGCGCCGAGCACCGACAGCTGGAACCCGAGCGACGACGCCAGCAGCGGGTCGACGAGCACCATGCCCGCCACGCCCAGGGCCAGCGCCCGCAGCGACGAGGTGGGCCGGCCCAGCGTCGTGCCGGCCACCGCCACGGCCGCCATCGCCGTGGCCCGCAGGACCGACGGCTCGAACCGGGTCACGAGCGCGAAGCCCGCCAGCACGCCGAGCGTGGCCGCCAGCCGTGGGCCGAACCGCAGGCGTCCGAGCAACGGCGACGCCGCCATGAGCGCGAACGTCACGTTCTGCCCGGATACGGCGAGCAGGTGGGTGAGCCCGGCGGCCTCGAACGCGTCGGCCATGTCGGCGGGCTGGTCGCGGTCGTCGCCGAGCGTGAGGCCCGCCAGCAGGCTCCGCTGCCGGGCGGGGAGGTCGGCCGCGCCCGCCGCCAGCGTGCGCCGGAGGGCGTTGGCCACCCCGGTGACGCCGTGACCGGGGCGCCAGCCCACGACCGTGTCCACCTCGAGCCGCCCGACCAGGTGGCGGTGGCGGACCAGGCGCTCGTAGCGGCCGGGCGGCGCCACCGTGCCGATTAGCGTGACCCGCTCACCGGTGAGACGGTCGTCGAGCGCGGCCGCCGGAGCGGCGTGCGCGACGGCCCGCAGCCGGTGCCCGTCGAGGCGCACGTCGACCGCGACCCCGCCCCGACCGTCGGGTTCGGGGTCGCCGACGAGTGTGACCTCACCCTGCACGGGTCCCGTCGGCGGCGGCACCAGACCGGCTACCGACCGCTGGCCCAGGGCGACCGCCAGCAGCGCCACACCCAGGCACAGCACGGCCGGACGCCGGGCGGCGAGCGCCACCGGAGCGAGGACCGCGCCGACCACCAACGGCACGGCGACGACATGACCGTCGCTGCCGGCGATCGCCCCGGCCATGGCGACCACCGCGAGCACGACGGCCCACGCATCGGACACGTTCCGGCCTCACACAGCGACGAGGTCGCGGAGCGCCTCGAGCTTGGCGTCGCCGATGCCCCGCACGTCGAGCAGCTGGTCGACGGCCGTGAACGGCCCGTTGGCCTCACGGTGGGCGATGATCGCCGCGGCCGTCGTCGGGCCGACGCCGGGCAGCGTGTCGAGCTCGTCCGCCGACGCCGTGTTCAGGTTCACCGGTTGCCCCGGTGCGGCTGCCGTCCCGCCGGCCGTCGTCCCGGTGGCGCCCACGGCGGGCGGCGACTCCTCCCCTAGGCGAGGGACGTAGATCTGCTGGCCGTCGACCAGCGGGGCGGCCAGGTTGATGCGCCCGAGGTCGGCCTCGGGGGCCGCCCCGCCGGCGGCCTCGACCGCGTCCACCACGCGGTCGCCGCCGACCAGGCGCTGCACTCCCGGCCGGGCGACCGCCCCGGCGACGTGGACGACGACCTCGGCGCCGGGCACGCCGGCGGCGGGCGGACTCCCCGGGCCGGCACCACCCGCCACCGTTGCCCCCGGCGCCGCGGCACCGGCGAGCCCGGCGTTGGCTGCGCCGGCACCGGTGGCGCCGGGGCCGCCGGTGCCGGCCGAAGCGGCACCCTCAGGCCCCGTCGCCGGCTCGGCGAAGGGCAGCTCCATCTCGGCTGCCGGGGCGGGAGGCGCGAGCACCCGCCAGGCGACGAATCCGGCGACCGCCAGAGCCACGAGCCCGGCGACCAGGCGGCGCGCGGACAGGTCGAGCGACTCGGCCAGCGCCGCCCACCGCTCGCGCCACGGGGGCGCGGCGGACGGGCGGACGAGCTCGGGGGGACCATCGGACATCGCAACCCTCCAGGCGCGACAAGCGTCTCGGGAGGGGAAGTCCTGCGGGGACGCTAGCCGGGCACCGTCGGGCCCTCAACCACTTTCGACCACTCTCACTCGGAGTGCGGAGAGCGACGTGGCGGCGGGCATGATCGAGGGGTGGACGGGCACGACGCAGCGAAGGGCATCGACGCCGAGCGGGCGGTCCGCAATGCCCACGTCTGGTTCGAGGTGAACAGCGGGTGGGCACCGCCCGATGCCGACTCCCTCGACGAGTGGGTCACGGACGGCGTGTGCCGCTGCCCCGACGAGTGCATCGTGGCGCCCGAGGGCTGGTGCGCGCATGGCCTGGCGTCGTGGGCCCTGATCATCGCCGCCCTCGACGACGGCCCCAGCCCCCCTTGACCGGCACGCCCCGGCCGCCGCCGACCTCGGTGCCCGCTGGCGACGACGCACCATCGACACCGGAGCCCGCTGGCGACCACGGATCGACGACGACCGACCGACGGAGCCGACGACGACAGACTGACGGACCGCCCACACGACGACGACGAGCAGCCGACCGCCCGTTGACGTCCGGGCGCGCCGGTCTGCAACGCACCGCGAGCGGTCAGCCGGGTGAGCGGGTGAGCGGCGTCAGCGGTGGGGCGAGCGGCGGCTACGTCGGGTGCGACGTCGGCGGAGGGCCTGCGGCGCACCGGCGGACCCCCCGGACGGCCCGGTCCCGGCCACCGGGCGCTCGGGTCCGGGCGGGGCCACAGGACCGCCCGCGGAGGGTGCCCGGTCGGCCGGGGCCGCCTTCCGCGGGCCGGAATCGGCAACATCGCCCGCACCGGCACCGGCAACAGCACGGCGGGGGACTCGAGCTGGGCCCGGTGCGCGGGAGGCCGGCGCCGACGCCGATGACGCCGGCGGCGGCGCGATCCCCGACGGCGGCAGCGCGCCGGCGCCGGCCAGCGTGGCGACACCGCTCGTGCGGCGCGCCTGCCACTCGGCCTCGATCTCGAACGGCACGCGCCGGTACGCCGCCCAGTGCGGGTAGCGCCGCAGCCGCCAGCCCAGGTACGCGGCCAGGTAGCGCACCCCGAACCCGAGGAAGCCGTGCTCGTGCCACTGCCGGACGTGGACCAGCTCGTGGCGCAGCAGGCGCTGGTTCTCCACGGCCCGGGCCCGGATGAAGATGGCCGACCAGATCGTGGTGGCGGCCGCCCCGGGTGCAGCTGGGCCGATCACCAGCCAGTAGCCGTCGTGACGTTCGAGCCGCACGCCACCGGTGTACCGCACCGGGCAAGCCTGGCAGCGAGCCGGCCCGGCCGACCCACCCGCGCGTCAGAACAGGCGGCTGGTGAGCTGCTTGCGGTAGCCCGCGGTGCGGGGATCGTCGGGGCCCAGCACCTCGAGGAGGTCGACGAACTCCTGGCGGGCCTCTTCGTCGCCCTTCACCCGGTCGAGCAAGGCGTCGAGCTTGCTGGTCACCTCGTCGCCGGCCTCGTCGACGGCGAGGTCCGCGCCGGTGCGCACGAGCGCCGCAACCCGCCGCGTCTCGGGCGTCTCGGGGATGCGCCCCAGGAGGGCGAGCGCCTCCTCGACGTCCGAGCCGGACCGGCGCTGGGCCAGCAGTTCGGCCAGCGCCACGATGGCGTCGTGGTGGTCGGGGCGCAGCTCGAGGGCCTGGCGCAGCGACAGGTCGTCGCCCTTGGCCACGAGCCGGTCGACCTGCTGGTCGATCTCGCTCGGCTGCAGCCGCTCGACGAACTCGCGCACGGCCGCCTCGCCCTGGGCCCCGACGAACCCGTCGACCACCTTCCCGCCGGCGAGCGCGTAGACCGCGGGGATGCCCTGCACGCGGAAGGCGGCGGACACCTGGGGATTGTCGTCGACGTTCACCTTGGCCAGCACGACGCGGCCATCGGTCTCGTCGATCACCTTCTCGATGATGGGGCTCAGCGTGCGGCACGGGCCACACCAGGGCGCCCACAGGTCGACGACCACGGGGGTCGTCTCCGAGCGGTCGAGCACCTCGGTCTGGAACGTGGCATCCGTGACGTCGATGGTCGTCATCGGGGGCAGGGTATCGGCGGCCGCCACGCGTCCCGACCCGGGCCGCCCGGGCGGAGCCATGCCGTCCGCCTGTTCGCGATCACGGACAGCCTCTACGGTGACGCACGATGTCCGATCCCGTCACGACCGCCACCCCACCGATCCCCGACGGGCCGGAGGGCATCGACGTCGCCGGGGTCACGGCGTGGTTCGAGGCCCACGCCCCGGGCGTCCGCCCGCCGCTGACATTCGAGCTCGTGGCGGGCGGCCGCTCGAACCTCACCTACCGGGTCACCGACACGGCTGGCGGGGCTTGGGTGCTGCGCCGGCCGCCGCTCGGCCAGGTGCTGGCTACGGCCCACGACATGGGGCGCGAGCACCGGGTGATCGCCGCGCTCGCTGCGACGGACGTGCCGGTCCCGCCGGTCGTGGGGCTGTGCACCGACGCCGCGGTCAGCGGGGCGCCGTTCTACGTGATGGGCTTCGTCGACGGCGTCGTGGCCCGCAACCGCGAGGCCGCCGGGTCGCTCAGCCCCGACCAGCGCCGCACGGCCGGCGAGGACCTGGCCGATGTCCTGGCCCGCATCCACGCCGTCGACCCCGAATCGGTGGGCCTCGGCGACCTGGGCCGCACCGACGGCTACGTCGAGCGCCAGCTGCGGCGCTGGTATCGCCAGTGGAACGACTCGAAGACCCGTGATCTGCCCGTCGTCGACGCGGTTCACGGCGCCCTGGCCGCCCGGGTGCCCGAGCAAGGCCCGGCCACGATCGTCCACGGCGACTACCGGCTCGACAACTGCCTGCTCGGGCCCGACGGCCGCATCGCCGCCGTGCTCGACTGGGAGCTGTGCACCCTGGGCGATCCGTTGGCCGACGTCGGCCTCCTGCTCGTCTACTGGACCGATCCCGGCGACACACGGAGCGCCCTGCCGGACTCGGCCACCCTGCTGCCCGGCTTCCCGTCGAGGACCGAGCTGATCGCCCACTACGCCGCCGCTTCGGGCCGTGACGTGAGCGACGTCGACTTCTACGTCGCGCTCGGTTATTGGAAGCTCGCGTGCATCCTGGAGGGCGTGTACGCCCGCTACGCCGGCGGGGCGATGGGTCGAGCGGAGGGATTCGAGCTTTTCGCCACGCAGGTCGAGCTCCTGGCGCAGGCGGCGCAGGCCGCCGTCGACCGCCTCGGGTGACGACCCCCAACGTTGCATGACCGCCACGAGCCGCTGCCGCCCAGCGACGACCCCCGGAGCCACCTGATGGCCCTCTACGAGATCATCGACCGCCCCCGCCTCGAGGAGCCCGCCCTCGTGCTGGTGCTCGAGGGCTGGATCGACGCCGGCTCGTCGGCCGCCGGCGCCGCCGAGGTGCTGACCGACCAGCTGGACACGATCACCGTGGCCCGCTTCTCGACCGACGAGCTGCTCGATTACCGGGCCCGGCGCCCGGTCGTACACCTCGTCGACGGCGTGCAGCGCGGCCTCACCTGGCCCTCGATCGAGCTGCGCGCCGCAGCCGACCTCGACGGCAAAGACATGTTGATGCTCGTGGGCGCCGAGCCCGACCGGCTCTGGCACCAGTTCGCCGAGGAGGTCACCGAGCTGGCGGTCGACTTCGGAACCCGCACGTGCATCGGGCTGGGCGCCTATCCCGCCCCGGCCCCCCACACCCGGGCCCCGGGCGTGGCGTGCACGGCCTCGACGCCCTCGCTGGCCGACAGCGGGCTGCTGCGGGCCTCCCTCGACTTCCCGGGTGGCATCCAGGCCGCCATCGAGCAGGCGTGCGACCAGCGCGACATCGCCTCCCTGGGCCTGTGGGCGCAGGTGCCCCACTACCTCGTATCGCCGCCGTCGATGCCCTACCCGGCCGGCAGCGTCGCCCTCATCGAGGCCCTGGGACGCATCGGCGAGCTGACCCTGCCGCTCGGCGACCTGGTGACCCGGGCCGACGCCACCCGTGCCCGGCTCGACGAGCTGATCGCCGGCAACCCCGAGCACCAGGCCATGCTGCGGCAGCTCGAGGCCGCCTACGACGAGTCGGCGGCGCCGGAACGCATGAACCCCACCGACCTGCCGACCGGCGACGAGCTGGCCGCCGAGCTCGAGAAGTTCCTGCGCGGCGAGAGCGGCGACTGAATCCGCTCTTGACCGGCGGGTCAATGGCCCGGCTACGGTCCGGGACATGAAGGTCGACGGTGGCATCGCAGGCGGACTCGACGGGGCCGCGGCCTCGGCCGCCGAACAGGAGGCACAGGGCTACGACGGGGTGTGGTCGGCCGAGACCAGCCACGACCCGTTCCTGCCGCTGCTGCTCGCAGCCCAGTCGACCACGAGGGTCGACCTGGCCACGGGCATCGCCGTGGCCTTCGCCCGCAACCCCATGACGCTCGCCCAGACGGCGTGGGACCTGCAGACCGCCTCGCATGGCCGGTTCGTGCTCGGTCTCGGCAGCCAGATCAAGCCGCACATCACACGGCGCTTCTCGATGCCGTGGTCACACCCGGCGTCCCGCATGCGCGAGATGGTGCTCGCCATCCGGGCCATCTGGGACTGCTGGACCGACGGCTCCAAGCTGGATTTCCGCGGCGACTTCTACACCCACACCCTGATGACGCCGTTCTTCGACCCGGGTCCGAACGCCTTCGGCCACCCACGGGTCTTCCTGGCCGGGGTGGGCGAGAAGATGACCGAGGTGGCCGGCGAGGTGACCGACGGGTTCATCTGCCACGGCTTCACCACCGAGCGCTACATGCGCGAGGTGACGGTCCCGGCGCTGGAGCGCGGCCGGGCCGCCGCCGGCAGGTCCATGGACGGCTTCGAGCTGTACGGCCCGATGTTCGTGGTCACCGGCCGGGACGAGGACGAGATGGCGACGGCGGCCACGGCGGTGCGTCGCCAGATCGCGTTCTACGGGTCGACCCCCGCGTACCGCCCTGTCCTCGAGCTGCACGGCTGGGGCGACCTGCAGGACGAGCTGAACCGACTCTCGAAGGAGGGCCGTTGGGCCGAGATGGGCGATCTCGTCGATGACGACATGCTCACCACGTTCGCCGTCGTCGCCGGCCTCGACGACGTCGCGGACCGGCTCGCCGACCGCTGGGGCGGATTGCTGCAGCGGGTCGGGTTCTACGCCCCCTACGACATCGACCGCGTGCGCTGGGGCGAGGTGATCGCCACCCTCAAGGCGGCGTGAGCGTCGGGCGGCCGCCGCCGGCCGCCCCCCGGTCCGCCCGACGTCAGACCGTGACGAGCTGCAGCTGGCCGGCCTCGTAGCGCTGCCGGCACAGCGACCGCTGCAGCTTGCCCGAGCTGGTCTTCGGTAGCGTGCCGGCCTCGACGAGCACGATGTCCTTGGCGGGCACGCCCACGACCTCGCGCACCCGCTCGCCCACGCGGCGGCGCACGGTGTCGTGGTCGTCGGCCTTGAGCTCGGCCACCAGCACCAGCGACTCGCGGTGCCGGTCGGTCTCGACGCCGAAGGCGATGACGTTGCCGGCCCGGATGCCCTCGATCTCGCCGACCGCCCGTTCCACGTCCTCGGGGAGGACGTTGCGGCCACCGACGATGATCACGTCCTTGATGCGGCCGCACACCACGAGCTCGCCCTCGAGCAGGTAGGCGAGGTCGCCGGTCCGCAGCCACTCGCCGTGGAACGTCTCCGCGTTCACGTCGGGCCGCCGGTAGTAGCCGGACATGACCGAGGTGCCGCGGATCTCGAGCTCGCCGACCTCGCGGTCCTGCAGGACGATGCCGCTCTCGGGCTCGACGATGCGCAGTTCCAGACCGGGGATCGGGCGGCCGAGGCGGGCGAAGCGCCGGCTGCCCACGTCGGCGGGATCGGCCGGTGCCGCGTAGCGCTCGGTCTCGAGCACCCTCCGGTCGACGCAGTCGGTGCGCAGGCCGGAGAGCGGCTCGGGGAAGGATCCGCCGATGGCAACCTCGGCCATGCCGAACGCCGGGAACACGGCGCCGGGGCGCAGGCCGTGGCGCCGGCCCGCCTCCACGAACGCCTCGACCTGGTCGGGGTCGATCGGCTCGGCGCCGTTGAGCGCGATGCGCAGCCGCGACAGGTCGAGCTGGTCCGCCCGCTTCAACGCCCGGGTGGCGAGCACGTAGGAGAAGTTCGGGCCGGCCGTGGCCGTGCCGCCGTAGGTCGAGATCCACTCCATCCATCGCGACGGGCGGGCGGTGAAGTCCTGCGGGGCACCGAGGACGAGCGCGGTGCCCGTCGACATGGCGAGCGTCAGCAGACCGACGAGGCCCATGTCGTGGTAGAGCGGCAGCCAGGACACGAGCACGTCGTCGTCCGGCTCGAGGCGGCCGGAGCGCGCCACGCCGGCGAGGTTGGCGCACAGGGCCCGGTCGGGAAGCATCACGCCCTTCGGGTCGGAGGTCGACCCGCTCGTGAACTGCAGGATGGCGAGCCGCTCGGGGTCGTCGTCGGGCCGTACCCAGGCGGCGGGGTCGCCGGCGGCCAGGTGAGCCATGGGGACCATGGGAGGGTCGCCCGGCTCGGGCGTGACGAACCCGGCGAGGTCGGGGTCGACGACGACGAGGCGGACGTCGGCGCCATGGATGCGCTGGCGGGTCTGCGCCACGAACTCCTCGATCGAGGAGAGGCGCATGGGCAGCGGCAGCACCACGATGGCGGCCCCGGCCAGCCAGGTGCCCTGGATCGCCGTGACGAGCTCGCGGGTGGTGGGTGACAGCAGGGCGACGTGGTCTCCGGGGCGCACGCCGCGGGCCTGGAGGGCGGCGGCGTAGCCACGGGCCTCCTGGTGAAGCCGGCGCCAGGACACGACGTCCTCGCCCCCGCCCACGACGAAGGTGACGGGATGATCGCGTTCGGCGCCGCGCGCGATCCGGTCGATGAGGGAAGGGGAGACCACGTCCGTCCGACTCCCCCGCGACGACCGCCGTTACACCGCGGGTCCGATCCGTTCACCGGGCCGTCACGGAGTGGTGACGCTAGGGTCCGGCCGGGGGCTGCCGTGACGGTCCCGGGGGTCCCACGCATGAGCACTTCGGGTTCAGCCGTCCGTCCGCAGCGGTTCGGGATGTTCCTGGCACCGTTCCACCCGGTCGGCCAGAACCCGACGCTTGCGCTCGAGCGCGACCTCGAGCTGGTCGTACACCTCGACCGCCTCGGGTTTCACGAGGCGTGGATCGGCGAGCACCACTCCGCCGGCCTCGAGATAATCGCGTCGCCCGAGGTGTTCATCGCCACGGCCGCAGAGCGCACCCGGTCTATCCGGCTCGGGACCGGCGTGTCGTCGCTGCCCTACCACCAGCCGCTCATGCTGGCCGACCGCATGGTGCTCCTCGACCACCTGACCCGGGGGCGGATCATGCTCGGCGTGGGCCCCGGCGCCCTGCCGTCCGACGCCCACATGATGGGCATCGACATCGCCAGGCAGCGCGACATGATGGTCGAGGCGCTCGACGTCATCCTGCGGCTGCTGCGCAGCGACGAGCCGGTGACCTGCGAGACCGACTGGTTCACGTTGCACGACGCACGGCTGCAGCTGCGGCCCTACCAGCGGCCGCACTTCGAGGTCGCCGTGGCCGCCCAGATCTCGCCGAGCGGGCCGCGGGCGGCCGGCCGGTTCGGCTGCAGCATGCTCTCGATCGGCGCGACCAGCGCCAGCGGCTTCGACGCGCTCGGCTACCACTGGGGGGCGCTCGCCGACCAGGCCGAGGCCCACGGCCAGGCGGTCGACCGGGCGTCGTGGCGGCTCGTGGGCCCGATGCACCTGGCCGACACGCGCGAGCAGGCCGTCGCTGACGTGGCGTTCGGCCTCGCCGACTGGGTCGACTACTTCCAGCGGGTGGCGGCCCTTCCGCTCGCGCCGGATACGACCGACCACGCCAGCCTGGTCGACGCTCTGAACGCGTCGGGCTTCGCGGTGATCGGCACGCCGGAGGACGCGATCGCCCAGATCCGCCGGCTCGAGGAGCAGTCCGGCGGGTTCGGCACGTACCTGCTGATGGCCCACGAGTGGGCCGACCGGCCCCAGACGCTGCGGTCCTACGAGCTGTTCGCCCGCAACGTCGTCCCCGTGTTCCAGGGCTCGGCCGAAAGGGCGCTGGTCAGCCGCGAGTGGGCGGCGGAGAACCGCCCGGCGTTCATCGGCGCGGCCGGCAACGCCATCATGACGGCGATCCAGCAGCACGCCGAGGAGGCGGCCGCCGCGGCCTCCGGCGAGAGCGGGGCGACCGGCGGCGACGGCGACGCCGAGGCACCGGCCGCCGACCCGGCGGCTCCGACCGCCGGCTGATCGCCGCGGGGCCGCGCCGGGTGGGCGGCCGCATGGCGATACCGGTACGAGGCGACGTCGACGCCGGCAGTACCCTGGTCGGACTATGTCCGCATCGTCGCCGACCTCCGACACGCCTGCGCATCGCTACACCTCGTACCTCGCCGGCCAGATCGAGACGGCCTGGCAGGAGCGGTGGGAGGCCGAGGGCACGTTCCAGGCGCCGAACCCCGTCGGCGAGCTGAGCGACGGCTTCGAGGCGGTCGCCGGCCGCCCGAAGATGTTCGTGATGGACATGTTCCCGTACCCGAGCGGTGCGGGGCTGCACGTGGGGCACCCGCTGGGCTACATCGGCACCGACGTCTACGCCCGGTACCACCGCATGACCGGCCGCAACGTCATGCACACGATGGGCTACGACGCGTTCGGCCTGCCCGCCGAGCAGTACGCGGTGCAGACCGGCCGGCACCCCCGCGAGACGACGAACGCCAACATCGCCACGATGCGCCGCCAGCTGCGGCGCCTGGGCCTGGGCCACGACAGCCGCCGGTCCATCTCGTCGATCGACGAGGGCTACTACCGCTGGACCCAGTGGATCTTCCTGCAGATCTTCGAGAGCTGGTACGACACCGACGCCGACAGGGCCCGCCCCATCACCGAGCTGGTCGCCGAGCTCGACGCCGGAATCCGTTCGCCCGGCGAGGGCACGAACCCGACCGGCAAGCCGTGGGCGGAGCTGTCGCCCACCGAGCGCCGGGCCGTGGTCGACAGCCACCGGCTGGCCTACATCAGCGAGGCGCCGGTCAACTGGTGCCCAGGTCTGGGCACGGTGCTGGCCAACGAGGAGGTCACCGCCGAGGGGCGCAGCGAGCGGGGCAACTTCCCGGTGTTCCGCCGGCCGTTGCGCCAGTGGATGCTTCGCATCACCGCCTACGCCGACCGGCTGGTCCGCGACCTCGACGCCATCGACTGGCCCGAGCCGATCAAGCTGATGCAGCGCAACTGGATCGGCCGGTCCGAGGGCGCGCGGGTGATCTTCCCCACCAAGGGCGGCGCCGGCATCGAGGTGTTCACCACCCGGCCCGACACGCTGTTCGGCGCCACCTACATGGTGCTGGCGCCCGAGCACCCGCTGGTCGACGAGCTGGTCCCCGAGGTGTGGCCGGCCGTGCTGCCCGAGCGCTGGACCGGCGGCCACGCCACCCCCGGCGAGGCCGTCGCGGAGTACCGCCGTCAGGCGAGCCGGCGCACCGACATCGAGCGCCAGGTCGAGTCGCGCGAGAAGACCGGCGTGTTCACTGGCGCGTACGCGCTGAACCCGACCACCGGCACCGAGATCCCCGTGTTCGTGGCCGACTACGTGCTGATGGGCTACGGGACCGGGGCGATCATGGCCGTGCCCGGCCAGGACGAGCGCGACTGGGCGTTCGCCGAGGTGTTCGACCTGCCCATCATTCGGACGGTGGCCCCGCCCGACGGGTGGGAGGGCAGGGCGTACGTCGGCGAGGGCCCGGCCATCAACAGCGCCAACGACGAGGTCAGCCTCGACCGCCTCGGTGTGGCCGAGGCCAAGGCGGCCATCACCGACTGGCTCGAGGGCCGAGGCCTGGGCGAGCGCACGATCACCTACAAGCTGCGCGACTGGCTGTTCAGTCGCCAGCGCTACTGGGGCGAGCCGTTCCCCATTGTCTACGACCCCGACGACGGCCTGCCCCGGGCCGTGCCCGACTCGATGCTGCCCGTCGTGCTGCCCGAGGTCGACGACTACTCCCCGAAGACCTTCGCCGAGGGCGACGACACCTCCGACCCCGAGCCGCCGCTGTCGCGGGCGGCCGGCTGGGTCACCGTCGAGCTCGACCTCGGCGAGGGCCCCAAGCAGTACCGGCGAGAGACGAGCACGATGCCCAACTGGGCCGGGTCGTGCTGGTACCACCTGCGCTACATCGACCCGGTCGACGAGCACGAACTGGTCCGCCCCGAGAACGAGCGCTACTGGATGGGGCCGCGCCACGAGGGCGACGCCGGCGGCGTCGACCTGTACGTCGGCGGGGCCGAGCACGCCGTGCTGCATCTGTTGTACGCCCGGTTCTGGCACAAGGTGCTTTACGACCTGGGCTACGTGTCGTCCTTCGAGCCGTACCGCCGGCTGTACAACCAGGGCCTGGTCCAGGCGTTCGAGTACACCGACGACCGCGGTGTCTACGTCGACGCCGCCGCCGTGGAGGAGCGCGACGGCACGTTCCTGTTCGAGGGCCGGCCGGTGAACCGCACGCTCGGTCGCATGGGCAAGAGCCGCAAAAACGCCGTGGCCCCCGACGACATGTACGCCAGCTACGGCGCCGACACGCTGCGGCTCTACGAGATGTTCACCGGTCCGCTCGACCAGAGCCGCCCGTGGGACACGAAGGCCGTGGTGGGCGTCTACCGGCTGCTCCAGCGCATCTGGCGAAACGTGATCGACGAGGACACCGGCGCGGTCACCGTCACCGACGCTGCACCGGCCGAGGACACCCGCCGTGCCCTGCACCGCACGATCGCCGCGGTGAGCGACGGCATGGAGAAGCTGCGCTTCAACACCTCCATCGCCAAGATCACCGAGTTGAACAACCACCTGACCGCCACGTATCCGGACGGTGCGGTACCCCGCTCGGTGATCGAGCCGCTGGTGCTCATGCTGGCGCCCCTCGCCCCGCACGTGGCAGAGGAGCTGTGGTCGCGCCTGGGTCACGACGGCTCTCTCGCCCGCGCCCCGTTCCCCGAGGCCGACCCGGCGCTGCTGGTCGACGACACGCTCGAGGTGCCGGTGCAGGTCAACGGCAAGGTGCGGGCCCGCGTGAGGGTTCCGGCCGGGGCCGACCGCGCCGCCCTCGAGACCGCCGCCCGGGCCGACGCCAAGGTGGCCGACCTGCTGGCCGGGGCCACCGTCCGGAAGGTCGTTGCCGTGCCTGGACGGCTCGTCAACTTCGTCATCGGCTGATTTGAGGGGCCGCAGGGCTCTGCTAGTCTGCGAGTTCCCTGACGGGGCTATAGCTCAGGTGGAAGAGCGCTTCCATGGCATGGAAGAGGTCGAGGGTTCGAGTCCCTCTAGCTCCACTCCGGAATCCCCCGAGGTCGCCCGCTTGCGACGTGGGCCAGCCTCGACGGGGCGGAGTCGTTCGCCGCCACTCGCGACTTTGGCGTCGGGCGTGGGGCGAAGCAGCGGACCGTGTGCGGCCCGAGGCGGACCGCTCTCACGCAACGGCGACCCGACAGAAGTCGGCTCTGCACCTCGTCGCGGTCACGTGGGTGGGACCCAATGCCGCTGCAGAATTGCCCGTGCTTTGCGGTCGCGGTGCGCGGCGAGGAGGTTCGAGGTGACCGATCGGGTGGTCCACGGGGTGCACGACTATGACGACGACCCGCGCAACGACGCCGTGCTGGTCTATGTGAACGGGCACCTCAAGCATCGGGCCGAGGCTGTGGTCTCGGTCTTCGACTCGGGGTTCGTGCTCGGTGATGGCGTGTGGGAGGGACTACGTGTCCACGGCGGCCACCCGGCGTTCCTCGATCGGCATCTCGATCGTCTCTTCGAGGGCTCGAAGGCCATCGCCCTCGACATCGGCTTCAGTCGACAAGACCTGCGAAGCGCGATCTACGAGACGCTGCGCGCCAACGGCATGACCGAGGGCGTACATGTGCGCCTCATGGTGACCCGCGGTCTGAAGCGCACGCCGTACCAGGATCCTCGGATGACCGTGGGACCGGCGACGATCGTGATCGTCCCGGAGTACAAGCAACCCAGCGAGGCCATCCTCGACACCGGGATCCGCCTGTTCACAGTCCACGTCCGGCGCCCGTACCCGGACGTGCTGGACCCCAAGTTGAACACTCACAGCAAGCTCAACGACGTCACGGCGTGCATCCAGGCCTACTCGGCGGGCGCAGACGAGGCGCTGATGCTCGACCCGCACGGCTTCGTCGCGACGTGCAACTCCACGCACTTCTTCCTGGTGCGGCGTGGCGAGCTGTGGACGTCCTCGGGCGCGTTCTGCCTCGGTGGCATCACACGCGGGACCGTGCTGCAGTTGTCGCGCGAGGCCGGCATCGTGACCCACGAGCGCGACTTCAGCCTGACCGATGTCTACGGCGCCGACGAAGCCTTCGTAACCGGCACCTTCGCCGGCATCGTGCCGGTCCGCGAGGTCGATGGACGCGCGATCGGCGACGGTGACAGCCGGCCGGTCATGAACCGCCTGCGTCAGCTCTACCAGGCCGCCATCGAGCATGACGTCACCGAGGCGGCACGACGCTGAAGGTGGCATCCAGCGCTCAGGTGGTCCGGCTGGCGGTCTGGTCGGGCCCGCGCAACATCTCGACCGCCCTCATGCGGTCGTGGGAGA
>DATHAO010000006.1:0-36407 GCA_035296625.1 Acidimicrobiales bacterium
GGTGGCAGTCCGGGTCGCCGGGCAGGAGCCGCTCGCGGCGTCCTACCACTACGACCGGCTGGCGGCCGACTTCGGCGAGCTCACCGCCCGGGCCGAGGCGCTTGTCGCCGACGAGACCGGGCTGCGTTCCGCCAGCGGGCCCGCCCGTGCCCGTGTGGTCGACCGCGCCGACTGGGTCCGCGCCAATCTGGCGAGCTTCGGCCGCCTGCTGCGGCCGCTCACCGACAGGATGGCCGAGCGGGTGGGCGACAAGCGGGGCGTCGCGGCCATCCCGGCGGCGATGACGCGGCGGGCGACCGGCGTCGAGGTCGGAGCGCTGCTCGGCTGGATGGCCACACGGGTGCTCGGCCAGTACGACCTGCTGGTCATCGAGGACGAAGACCCCGACGACCAGGACGTCGTCTACTACGTCGGTCCCAACGTGCTGGCCCTCGAGAAGCGCTACGGCTTCCCGCCGCAGGAGTTCCGCCTGTGGTTGGCGCTCCACGAGGTGACGCACCGGGCCCAGTTCACCGGGGTGCCGTGGCTGCGGGGCCACTTCCTGTCACTGGTGGAGCAGACGCTCGACGCCGTCGACCCCGATCCCAAGCGCTTCATCGACGCCCTCGGGCGCGTGGTCGACGACCTGCGCTCGGGCCAGAACCCGCTCGACGAGGGGGGCGTCGCCACACTGCTCGCCAGCCCGGACCAGCGCGAGCTCTTCGGCCGGATCGGCGGGATGATGAGCCTGCTCGAGGGCCACGGCGACGTGACCATGGACCGCGCCGGTGCGGGCCACGTGCCGTCGGCCCCCCGCTTCTCACGGACGCTGCGCGAGCGCCGCAAGCAGGGCGGGAGCGCCGCCAAGCTGCTGCAAAAGGCCCTCGGCATCGACGCCAAGTTCAAGCAGTACGCGCAGGGGGAGTCGTTCATCGCCCACGTCGAGCGCCACGGCGGTCCCCACGCCCTCGACGCCGCCTGGCGCGGCCCCGAGTGGCTCCCCACTCTCGCCGAGATCCGCGCCCCTCAGGATTGGCTGGACCGGGTCCGACTCTCGGAAGAGCTGGTCGGCTGACCCCGAGCGGCTCCGATCCGGCGTTGAAACGTCTCGGTCCCTGCGACGAACCGGCGCCGGACCGAGTCGGCGAGCTGCTGGCGCGGTGTGAGTTCCCGCCCGTGGGTACGGGCGTGACCTGCGCCGTGTCCGGGGGCGCCGACTCGCTGGCGTTGCTGGTGCTGGCGGTGGAGGCGGGGTGTGAGGTCACGGCGGTCCACGTGGACCACGGGCTGCGACCGGGGTCGGAGGACGAGGCCGCGGTGGTCCGGGCCGCGGCGGCGCGCTGGGGGGCGGGCTTCCGGTCGGTGCGGGTCGACGTGGGCCCGGGGCCCAACCTCGAGGCCCGGGCCCGGGCGGCCCGGTACGCGGCGCTGCCGGCCGACGCGCTGACCGGCCACACGGCCGACGACCAGGCCGAGACCGTGCTGCTGAACCTGTTGCGCGGCGCCGGGCTCGACGGGCTGGTGGGTATGGACCCGGTGCGGCGCCCGATCCGGCGGCTGCGCCGGAGCGAGACCCTGGCTCTGTGCGTCGACGTGGGGCTCGAGCCCGTCGACGACCCCAGCAATGCAGATCCGGCGTTCCGCCGCAACCGGGTGCGCCACGAGTTGCTGCCGCTGCTCGACGCCATCGCCGGGCGCGACGTCGTGCCCGTCCTCGCCCGCCAGGCCGACGTGGCCCGGGCCGATGTCGTGCTGCTCGACGACCTGGCGGCCGCGGTCGACCCGGCCGACGCCCGCGCCCTCGCTGCCGCACCGCCGGCGTTGGCCCAGCGGGCCGTACGCCGGTGGCTGCGGTCCGGCGGACCGGGTGGCGACGAACATCATCCACCCGATGCCGCGACGGTCGAGCGCGTGCTCACCGTCGCCCGCGGGCACGTCGTGGCTTGCGAGCTTCCGGGCGGCTGGCGGGTCGCGCGCACGAGGGGGCGGCTGCGTATGGAGCCCCCGCCGACCGCGCCGCGCAGCGACGGCCAGTAGCGTGACGCAGCATGTCGACCGAGCCCCAGGGCGACTTCATCCACCACCTCGAGGACCCCGTGCTCGGTGGGGTCGTCGTGGGCGAGAAGGAGATCCAGGCGCGGATCGCCGAGCTGGGCGACCAGATCGCCGCCGACTACGTCGACCGCCCCCCGCTGCTGATCGGTGTGCTCAAGGGTGCCTTCATGTTCATGGCCGACCTGGCTCGGGCGATCCGCCTGCCCGTCGAGATCGACTTCATGGCCGTGTCGTCGTACGGGGCATCGACCCGGTCGTCGGGCGTCGTGCGCATCGTCAAGGACCTCGACATCGATCTCGCCGGGCGGCACGTGATCCTCGTCGAAGACATCGTCGACTCCGGCCTCACCCTCACCTACCTGCGCCGCAACCTCGCCGCACGCCAGCCGTCCAGCCTCGACGTGTGCGCGCTGTTCGTGCGTCAGGGGAACCAGAAGACGCCGGAGCAGTTGCGCTACGTCGGGTTCGAGATCCCGCCCGCCTTCGTGCTGGGCTACGGGCTCGACGTGGCCGAGCGGTTCCGCAACCTCCCCTACGTCTGCGAGTACATGGGTGAGGCCTGAGCGACGGTCCGCCCCGCGTTTCGTCGTCCCCGCGTGGTTCTTGCGCCGGGCCCGCCGGTAGCCTGGCCGGCACCGTGAAACGATTCCCTCGAGCCGCGCTGCTCTACCTCGCCCTCGGATTCGTCGTCCTCTTCGTCGGCGCGCAGCTCCTGCGCCCGGGCACCGACCGCGAAGACATCGACCTGTCCGACTTCCGCACCGCCGTCGCCGACGGCGACGTCGCGACGGCCGAGATCAAGGACCGTGACAACGTCGTCGAGGGCAAGCTCCGCGACGACACCGACTACAAGGTCGCCTACCCGGCCGAGTTCGCCGACGAGCTGGTCGACGAGCTCGACGAGGCCGACCCGCCGATCGACGTGACCACCGACCAGCAGGGCGACTCCATCTGGACCGGCCTGCTGTTCAGCCTTTTGCCCACAGTGCTGCTCATCGGCGCGTTCTTCCTGGTCATGAACGCGCTGCAGGGCGGCGGCAAGGGTGTGATGCAGTTCGGCAAGTCGCGGGCCAAGCAGGTGTCCAAGGACGAGCCGGCGGTCACGTTCTCCGACGTGGCCGGCTGCGACGAGGCGGTCGAGGAGCTCCAGGAGATCAAGGACTTCCTCAAGGACCCCGCCCGCTTCCAGGCCATCGGCGCCCGCATCCCCAAGGGCGTGCTGCTCTTCGGCCCGCCCGGCACCGGCAAGACACTGCTCGCCCGGGCGGTGGCGGGCGAGGCCGGGGTGCCGTTCTTCCCGATCTCGGGCTCCGACTTCGTCGAGATGTTCGTGGGCGTGGGAGCGAGCCGCGTGCGCGACCTGTTCGAAAAGGCCAAGCAGGCGGCGCCCGCCATCGTGTTCGTCGACGAGATCGACGCCGTCGGCCGCCACCGCGGCGCCGGCCTGGGCGGCGGCCACGACGAGCGCGAGCAGACGCTCAACCAGCTGCTCGTTGAGATGGACGGTTTCGACTCGCGCACCGGCGTCATCCTCATCGCCGCCACCAACCGGCCCGACATCCTCGACCCCGCCCTGCTGCGACCGGGGCGGTTCGACCGGCAGATCGTGGTCGACCAGCCCGACCTCGAGGGGCGCAAGGCGATCCTCGACGTTCACGCCAAGTCGAAGCCGCTCGGCAGCGACGTCCGCCTCGACGTGCTGGCCCGGCGCACCCCCGGCTTCACCGGCGCCGACCTGGCCAACCTCATGAACGAGGCGGCGCTGCTCACCGCCCGGCGGGGCGCGGACGAGATCACGATGGTCTCGATGGAGGCGGCGATCGACCGGGTGCTGGCCGGGCCCGAGCGCAAGACCCGCGTCATGTCCGAGCGCGAGAAGAGCGTGATCTCCTACCACGAGAGCGGCCACACGCTGGTGGGCCACGTGCTCGAGGGCACCGACCCGATCCACAAGGTGTCGATCGTCTCGCGCGGCCGGGCGCTGGGTTGGACGCTGGCCCTGCCCGTCGAGGACAAGTACCTCAAGACGCGCGGCGAGCTGGTCGACACGATGACGATGCTGCTCGGTGGGCGCACGGCCGAGGAGCTGATCTTCGGCGAGCCGACCACCGGCGCGAGCGACGACATCGAGCGCTGCACCGAGATCGCCCGCTCGATGGTCACGACCTACGGCATGAGCGACAAGCTCGGCCCCCAGCAGCTCGGCTCGCAGGGCGGCGAGGTCTTCGTGGGCCGCGACCACGGCCACGAGCCCACCTACTCCGACGAGGTCGCCGGCCTCATCGACGAGGAGGTGCGCCAGCTCGTCGACTTCGCCCACGACCGGGCGCGCTTCATCCTGACGACCCACCGGCCCACGCTCGACCGGCTCGCGACGGCGCTCATCGAGAAGGAGACGCTCGACGACGCCGAGCTGGCCGAGGTGTTCGGCGACATCGACAAGGGCGCCGGCATCGAGCTGCCCGAGGCGCCGCCTCGGCGCCAGGTGGCGCCGGTGCGCTCGGCGATCGGCGTGACGGCCGCCGAGGCCACGCCGGCCCACGAGGCCGCGATGCCCGCCGAGGCGCCGATCGGCGAGGTCATGCGCTCGCTGTCGCGGCGGATGCGCCGCTGGCGGCCCGTGCGGGCGCCCCGCCCGAGCGGCACCTGATGGCCCGGCCATGACCACCGACACCCCCAGCACGCCGTTCCGCGACGGGGCGTCCGACGACGACTGGCCCGCCCCGGCCCGCGAGTTCCCCGCGCTCGACACCCCCATGGACCTCGACCGCATCGGCAAGGCTGTGCGTGAGATCCTCGAGGCGATCGGCGAGGACCCCGACCGCGACGGCCTGCGCGACACTCCCCAGCGCGTGGCCCGCATGTACGCCGAGGTCTGCTCCGGCCTGCACGAGGACGCCGACACGCACCTCGCGGTCACGTTCGAGGCCGGCCACGACGAGATGGTGATGGTGCGCGACATCGAGCTCCACTCGCTGTGCGAGCACCACCTCGTGCCGTTCATCGGGAAGGCGCACATCGCCTACATCCCGGGGCCGGACGGGCGGATCACCGGCCTGTCGAAGCTCGCCCGCCTCGTCGACGCCTACGCCCGGCGGCCCCAGGTGCAGGAGAAGCTGACCAGGCAGATCGCCGACCAGGTCGAGACCACGCTCGCCCCGCAGGGCGTCATGGTGGTCATCGTGGCCGAGCACCTGTGCATGACGATGCGGGGCATCCGGAAGGCCGGCTCGACGACCGTCACCTCCGCCGTGCGGGGGCTGTTCCGTCACAGCGTGGCCACCCGCGAAGAGGCGATGCGCTTCATCAACGGCCAACGCTGACTTTCAGTGGTCAGCTGAACGCGGTACGGGTGGGTAACCATTCGTGAAGTCAGCGACAGGATGCCGTCTGCGCCTAGGATGGACGGTCGTGCAGTTCCGTCCCGGTCGAGTCATGGGTGTCCTCAACGTGACCCCCGACTCGTTCTCGGACGGGGGCCGCTTCATCGATCCCGCCGCGGCCGTCGCCCACGGGCGCCGCCTCGTCGAGGAGGGCGCCGACTGGGTGGACGTCGGCGGGGAGTCGACCCGCCCCGGCGCCGATCCCGTCCCGGCGGACGAGGAGATGCGGCGGGTACTGCCCGTCATCGAGGCTCTGGCCGTCTCCGGGGCGCAGGTGTCGATCGACACCCGCAAGCCCGAGGTGGCCGAGGCCGCCGTGGCCGCCGGCGCCCGCATGATCAACGACGTCTCGGCCGGCCTGGCCGACGTGGCGGCCGCCTCGGGCGTCGCCTTCGTCGCCATGCACATGCGGGGCGATCCGGCCACGATGCAGGCCGAGCCGGTCTACGACGACGTCGTCGCCGAGGTGCGCGACTTCCTGGTCGAGCGGGCCGAGGCCGCCCGCGACGCCGGCGTGCGCGAGGTGTGGATCGACCCGGGCATCGGGTTCGGCAAGACGCTCGACCACAACCTCGACCTGCTGGCGAACCTCGACGTGCTCGCTGCCGCGGGGTTCCCGCTGCTCGTGGGCACGAGCCGCAAGACGACCCTCGGGCGCCTCGCCGCTCGGGCCGACGGCTCCGATGCCGTGCCGCCGCCGGGCGACCGCCTGGCCGGCTCGGTCGCGACCGCCGCCTGGGCGTACCGGTGCGGGGCGACCATGGTGCGGGCCCACGACGTGGCCGCCACCGTGTGGGCCGCCGAGGCCGTCGTGGCATCCGCCGGGGGCGCCGGCGCAGGGTCTTTTTCGAAGGAGGGTGCGCGGTGGCACCGATGAAGGGCAAGTGGGCCCAGGGCATCACGCCCCGCAACTTCGTGTGGGTGCTCAAGGACAAGCTGGCGATCTGCGAGCGCCCGGGCGGCTACGGGCCGAACCACCGCCGCGTGCGCCGCCAGGAAGAGATCATCTGGATCCGGGAGCAGGGTTTCTCCCGGGTGGTCTCGCTCATCGCCGCACCCCACAACCTGCACAACTACGACGAGCTCAACCTCGCCTGGCTTCACCGGCCCCAGCGCCCGCAGGACGACCCGGTTATCTTCCAGCGCAACCTTTACCTGGAGCTGCGGGCGCTGCTCGCCCGGGGCGAGAAGCTCGTGCTGCACCAGGAGGAGGTCGGCGACCGGATCTGTGGCCTCGTCGCCGGCTACCTGCTGTGGGCTCGCCTCGTGCCCTACGGCCCGCAGGCGATCTCGATCACCGAGCGGCTCACCGGCCGCCAGCTCGGTCCGCTCGGCCGCCAGCTCGTGGCCACCGCCGAGCAGCTGCGCGACCAGCCCGAGCCCCAGCCCGGCTGACCGGGCGGTCGCGCCGCCGCCGGTACGGTGACGGCCGTGATCGACCTCATCGAGCTCCGGGGGCTGCACGTCGTGGCCCTCGTGGGCGTGCTGCCTCACGAGGTGGCCCAGCCCCAGCCGCTGGAGGTCGACGTCGACCTGGGGATCGACCTGGCGCCCGCCGGTGTCAGCGACGACCTGGACGACACGGTCGACTATGGGGCCGTCTGCGCGGCGCTCGAGGCTGCGGCCACGGCCGGGCACGTCGCCCTGCTCGAACGGCTGGCGGCCGTGCTGGTCGACGCCGTCTTCGCCACCGACGCCCGCATCGCCACGGTCGACCTGTGCGTGCGCAAGCTACGGCCGCCCGTCCCACAGCAGCTGGCCACCTCGGGCGTCCGCCTCCGTCGGGACCGGCCGTGACCCGGGCCTACCTGGGCCTCGGCTCGAACCTCGGTGACCGCGTCGCCTACCTGCGCGACGCCGTCGTGACGCTCGGCTCGGTCGGCCTCACCGCCGTGTCGCCGGTCTACGAGACCGATCCGATGGGTGGCCCGGGCGACCAGGGCCCGTTCCTCAACCTGGTCGCCGAGCTCGACACCGACCGTTCGCCGCTCGAACTGCTCGGCGTGTGCCACCGCCTCGAGTCGGCCGCCGGCCGGGTGCGCGAGGTCCGCTGGGGGCCCCGCACGCTCGACGTCGACGTGCTGTGGATGGACGGCGTCACGGTCGACGAGCCCGACCTCGTCGTGCCGCACCCTCGCATGTGGGAGCGGCGGTTCGTGCTGGCGCCGCTCCACGACCTCGCCCCCGACCTCGTCGACCGCCAGGCGTTGGAGCGCACGGTCGGCCACGCCGAGTGCATCGGGCCTCTCGAGGGCCTGTAGGGCCCGCCCGTCGACGGCGGGTCGCCGGCCGTAGGCTCGCCGGCGTGACGTCGGTGCGCATCATCGGGCCGGGGCGGGCGGGCACCTCGCTTGCGCTCGCCCTGACGAACGTGGGCTGGGAGGTGGCCCCGGTGCTCGGGCGGTCCGACGACGTCTCGGGGGCCGCACGCGGCGTCCATGTGCTGGTCATCGCCACGCCCGACGACGCCATCGGCGCCGTGGCCGAGGCCGTGGTGCCGGTGCCCACGACCGTTGTCGCCCACCTGTCCGGCTCCCTCGGCCTCGCCGAGCTGGGTCCGCACGACCGGCGGGCGGCGATCCACCCGCTCGTGGCGCTGCCCAACCCGGACCTGGGCTCGCGGCGGCTGTTCGGCGCCTGGTTCGCCGTCGCCGGCGACCCGATGGCCGACGCCGTGGTGACCGCGCTCGGCGGGCGGGCGTTCACGGTCGCCGACGACGACCGGGCCGCCTACCACGCCGCCGCCTCGATCGCCTCCAACCACCTGGTCGCACTGCTCGGGCAGGTCCAGCGCCTGGCCGGCGAGGTCGGCGTGCCGTTCGAGGCCTACCTCGACCTGGTGCGGGCCACCGTGGCCAACGTCGCCGAGCTGGGTCCCCGCCGGGCGCTCACAGGGCCCGCCGCTCGGGGCGACGACGCCACGATCCGCCGCCACCTCCGAGCCCTGCCGCCCGAGGAGCGCAAGGCCTACCGCGGCATGGTCGACGCCGCCCGGCGCCTGGCCGCCGAGCCGGTCGACCCGCCGCCGGCCGACGACATCGACGACGGTTCCGGCACGAAGCGGTCGGGCGACCGGGCGGCGACCGGCGACGGGTGCAGCCGGCCCGACCCCGTCGACCTCGATGCCGCGACCACGCCGGCGTGAAGGCCCTCGAGACGATCGCCGAGCTGCGGGCGTCGCTCGACGCCGCCCGTGCCGGGGGCGCCCGCGTGGGGTTCGTCCCGACGATGGGCTACCTGCACGACGGCCACGCCTCGCTGATCCGGACGGCCCGGGCCGCGAGCGACGTGGTGGCCCTGTCGATCTTCGTGAACCCCCTGCAGTTCGGCGCCGGCGAGGACCTGTCGGCCTATCCGCGCGACCTCGACCGCGACCGTGCGCTGGCCGCGGCGGCGGGCACCGACGTGCTGTTCGTGCCCTCCGTCGAGGAGATGTACCCCGAGCCGATGGCCACGACGGTGTCGGTGGCCGGCGTGTCGGAGCCGCTGGAGGGCGCCAGCCGGCCGACCCACTTCGCGGGGGTGGCGACGGTCGTGGCGAAGCTGTTCTCGATCGTGGGACCCTGCGCCGCGTACTTCGGCGAGAAGGACTACCAGCAGCTCGCGGTCATCCGCCGCATGGCTCGCGACCTGTCGATGCCCGTCGACGTCGTCGGGTGCCCCACCCGGCGGGAGCCCGACGGCCTGGCGATGTCGTCGCGCAACGTGTACCTGAGCCCCGAGGAGCGGGAGGCGGCGCCGGTCGTGCAGCGGGCCCTGAGGGCCGGCGCGGCGTCGATCCTTGCGGGCGAGCGGGACCCAGCCGCCGTGCGGGGGCTCGTGGCCGCGATCATCGAGGCCGAGCCGCTCGCCCGATTGGACTACGCCGAGGTGGTGGGCGCAGACTCGTTCGCGGTCCCGGACCAGCTCAGCGGGAATCTGAGGCTGCTCGCCGCGGTTCGCTTCGGTCGAGCGAGGCTCATCGACAACGTGGGGGTGACCGTCTGACGGCGCCCACCGGAGGAGGTTGTCCACCGTGCGGCGACGCATGCTCAAGTCCAAGATCCACCGGGCGACGGTCACCGACGCCAACCTGCACTACGTGGGCTCGGTGACGATCGACCCCGACCTGCTCGAGGCTGCCGACGTCCTCGAGCACGAGCAGGTCGCCATCGTGGACGTCGACAACGGCGCCCGCTTCGAGACCTACACGATGGCCGGCCGGCGCGGCTCGGGCGACCTGTGCCTCAACGGCGCGGCCGCCCGCCTCGTGCACCCCGGCGACATGGTCATCGTCATCAGCTACGCCGACTACGACCGCGAGGAGCTGGCCGGCTACAAGCCGGTCGTCGTGCACGTCGACGCCGGCAACCGCCAGGTCGACACCGTGACCACCGAGCTCATCGCCGCCGAGCAGCGCGGCCCGGCCCCGCACCGCTACGTCGAGGTGGCGACCCGTTAGCCCGCCACTCGACCTGCTGGTCCTGGGCTCGGGGGTCGCCGGCCTCTCCGCGGCCGTGCGCGCCGCGGACGTCCACGGGTTACGGGTCGGGGTGCTCACCAAGGCCGAGCTGCACCAGGCCACCACCCGCTGGGCCCAGGGGGGCGTGGCCGCCGTGCTCGCCGAGGATCCGGACTCGACCGACCTGCACCTGGCCGACACGCTGGCCGCCGGCGCCGGGCTGTGCGACGCGGATGCCGTGCGGGTGCTCGTCGACGAGGGGCCGGGCCGGGTCGAGGAGCTGATCGCCCTGGGGGCGGCGTTCGACCGCGACGCCGCCGGGCGGCTGCTGCTCGCACGCGAGGGCGGCCACAGCCACGCCCGGGTCGTGCACGCCGGCGGGGCCGCCACCGGCGCCGAGGTCGAGCGGGCGCTCGTGGCGGCCGTGCAGAGCACCGCCGCGGCCGTCCACGAGCGCTGGTTCGCCGTCGACCTGCTCGTCGAGGCAGGGCACTGCGCCGGCGTGACCGCGCTGACGCCGGCGGGTGAACGGGCCGAGGTGCGGGCCCGGCACGTGCTGGTCGCCACGGGCGGTGCCGGCCAGCTCTTCGCCGTGACGACGAACCCCGCCGAGGCGACGGGCGACGGCATCGCCATGGCCCTGCGCGCCGGGGTGGCGGTGGCCGACGTCGAGTTCGTCCAGTTCCACCCGACGGCCCTGCACCACCCGCTCATGCCGCGGCCGCTGCTGTCCGAGGCGCTGCGGGGCCACGGCGCCCTGCTACGCGACGCCGCCGGCGAGCGCTTCGTCGACGAGCTGCTGCCGCGCGACCAGGTCAGCAGGGCCATCACGGCCCGCATGCTCGCCGAAGGCAGCGACCACGTCTGGCTCGACGCCACAGCGCTCGAGCGGTTCGGCGAGCGCTTCCCGACGATCGCCCGCGAGCTGGCCCGCATCGGCCTCGACGCCCGGCGCGACTGGCTGCCGGTGGCTCCGGCGGCCCACTACCTTTGCGGCGGCATCGTCGCCGACCTCGACGGGGCGACCACGCTGCCCGGCCTGTGGGCGGCGGGCGAGGCGGCGTGCAACGGGGTGCACGGAGCCAACCGCCTGGCCTCGAACTCGCTGCTCGACGGCATGGTGTTCGCCCCGCGGGTGGTCGAGGCGGTCGACCGGGGCAAGGACGGGCCCGACGCCACGGGCGCCATGCGCTGCGTGCTCGGCGTGGAGGGCGGTCCGCCGGGTGACGAGCCGGACGGGATCGTGGGGCGGCCGCTGGCGCCGCCCGCGCCGGCCACGTCGCGGACCGACCCGCCGGCGGCCGGCGGCACGATCGTGCCCGAGGCCCGGCGGGGCGGTGACGGGGCGGTCGCCGCCGCCCGCGACGCCCTGCAGCGGGCGCTCACCACCCACGCCGGCGTCCTGCGCTCGGCGGCTTCGCTGGACGCTGCCACCGCCGCCCTCGGCGAGGCCGCCGCGGTCGTGGCGACCGCCGGCGACGCCGGCCCGGCCGGGGCCGAGCTCGCCAATCTCGTCAGCGTCGGACGGGTCCTGGCGACCGCCGCCGCCGTCCGGACCGAGAGCCGCGGCGCCCACGCCCGGACGGACCACCGGGACCGCTGGCCGGCCCCGCAGGTGCGCCTGGTGGCGGGCGGTCCCTCCCCGAACCATTGACACGGCGGGCCCGCCGATCGATTATCTCGACAGTGGCGTCGGAAACCCGGCGCCTCCGGCCCCACCAGCGGTCGGACCGGATGGGAACTGGGGAGTCATCCGGTCCGACCGCGCCTCCGCGGCGCGCCTCCGCGGCGTGCCCCGCACGGGGTGCCCGCGCGACCGTCGCGGCGACGGACCGACCACTAGAGTCGGCCGCCATGTCAGGAGGCGATCAGTACGCCCCCGCCGGGACGCCCGGCCAGCACCCGCAGGGCTGGTACCCCGACCCCTTCGGGCGGCACGAGACCCGTTGGTGGGACGGCGTCCGCTGGACCGAGCACGTCGCCTCGCACGGTCGCCAGGGCGTCGACCAGCCCGCCGGCGGTGGCCACATCCCTCAGATCAACCGCTCGAGCGAGAAGGTCGCCAACGACGTGGCCCGCGCCGGCGTGGCCGCCGGCCACCAGGGCAGCGGCACGATCTTCACCGAGCCGATCCTGGTGGTGAACCAGAAGGCCAAGCTCGTCGAGGTCAACAACGAGTACGCGATCTACGACCAGAGCGGCCGCCAGCTCGGCGCCGTGCGCCAGGTCGGTCAGAGCGCCCTCAAGAAGGTCATCCGGGTCGTCAGCTCGTACGACCAGTTCATGACCCACAAGCTGCAGGTGGTGGACGTCCACGGGAACGTGCTCTTGGCGCTGACCCGCCCGGCGAAGATCCTCAAGTCCCGCGTCATCGTGCAGGACGCCATGGGCAACGAGATCGGCCAGATCACCCAGCAGAACGCCATCGGGAAGATCCGCTTCAACCTCGAGGCCGGCGGCCAGGTGTGGGGCTCGATCAACGCCGAGAACTGGCGGGCGTGGAACTTCAACGTGCAGGACCACACCGGTGGCGAGGTCGCCCGCATCACCAAGACGTGGGAGGGCTTCGCCAAGACGATGTTCACCACGGCCGACAACTACGTGGTGCAGATCCACCGCCCGCTGCAGGACCCCCTGCGCATGCTCGTCGTCGCCGCCGCTCTCGGAGTCGACACCGCCCTCAAGCAGGACGCCCGCGGCTTCGGTTGACCGGGTCGGGTCGGCGTCGGCTCGACCGGCCGGGGGGCCGGTCGACCGTCGCGGTGCCGCTCAGGCCTTCGAGCGCCACTCGCCCCCGCCACCCGCCTCGATCCGCTCGCCGATGGCGTCGAGCCCGGCTGGCGCGGCCTTGAGCTGGGCGTCGAGGAACGCGACCGCGGCGGCCACGAGCAGATCGGCGTCGCCGTCCGTCCCGGCGTCCAGCAGCGAGGTGTGGTCGGCGCCCTCCAGCAGCAGGTAGTAGGCCGGCGGTTGAGCGGTGGCGAACGAGTTGTCACCCACGTAGGTAGGCACCGTCGCGTCGCGGGCCCCGAGGACCACGAGCAGTGGCGTGGCCGGGGCGCCCTCGTAGTCACCGCCCGGGAACAGCAGGCCACCGCCCGAGATCCCGATCGTGGCGTCCACGCGCTCGTCGAGGCAGCACGAGTTGTAGGAGAGCCCGTAGACGGTGGCCGCGCCCAGCGCGTGCCCCGCCACCGCCACGTGGTCGCCGTCGACGTGGCCGGACAGCGGCCCCGTGGCGCCCTCCGACCCTCGGGCCAGCACCTGATCGAGCACGAAGGACATGTCCGCCGGCTGGTTCACGTAGTCGCCGGCTTCGCCCACGCCGGCGCGGCTCAGCGGGAACGTGGGGACGGCCACGACGTAGCCGGCGCGGGCGAGGACGGCGGCGAGCCGGCGCATGTCCTCCTTCGTGGCGTCGGTGCCGTGGGCCAGCTCGACGAGGGGGAAGCGGCCCGGTGCCGGCTCCGCGCCCTCGATCGGTGTGACCGCGTCGCCCGCCGTCCCGCCCGTGGTTTCGGCGGTGTCATCGGGCGTCTGGATGGTCGTCGCGCCGGGCGCCTCGCCGGTCGCCGGGTACAGCACGTCGACGGGCAGCGCCCGGTCGGGGGCGCCGCCGGGGAGTCCGGGCGCGGCCCTCGTCGGCCGGCTCGTGTCGACCAGGTCGAGCGCCAGCAGGCCCACGGGATACGGGCCGTCGATGCCGCCTTGGTCGCCGACGTCCTCGCCGGCAGGCCGGTCACCCGCGCCCTCGTCGGCCGACCGGCGCCCGCGCTCGGCGGTCGTGGGCGGCGAGCCGTCGTCGCCGTGGTCGCCGTCGTCGCCGCCCGAGCAGCCGGCGACCACGAGCAGGAGGGCCAGCGCCGACGCCAGCGCCATCACCGCCCGTAGCCAGGCGCCCGGGCGGCGCCCGGGCCCCTGCCGGCCCTGCACGTGCTCCCCGGTGGGCCCCCGGTCCGTCCCCCCGAGGAGGACGGGGGCGACCGAGCGCACCATGAGCGGAGTCTTCCACGGGGTCGACGCGGTGTTGCACTCAGCGTGTCCGCCGGGTGCGGACGGCGGTGGCTCCGACGCCCGGAGCCGCGCCAGACTGCGCCCGTGCACGACGCCCACCCGCCGCTCGCCGCCGTCCGCGAGGCCGTCGCCCGGGCCCTCGTCGAGGATCTGACCCCGATCGGGGACCTGACGTCGCTGCTGCTCCCGCCCGACCTCGAGGCGACGGCCCGGTTCGTCCCCCGCGTGGACGGCGTGCTGGCGGGCCGGCTCTGCGCCGACGAGGCGTTCCGCCAGATCGACCCCGACCTGGCCATCACGTGGTCGGCCGACGACGGCGATCGCGTCCGGGCCGGCCACGAGGTCGGCCGGGTCACCGGCCGGCTGGCCCCCGTGCTGACCGCGGAGCGCACGGCCCTCAACTTCCTCGGCCACCTGTCCGGCGTGGCCACGCTGACCGCCCGGTTCGTCGCGGCCGTGGCCGACGCCGGGGGCGACCTGCGGGTGTGGGACACGCGCAAGACCACGCCGGGCCTCCGCGCCCTCGAGAAGGCAGCCGTGCGGGCGGGCGGCGGCGCGAACCACCGCGGCAACCTGTCGGACTGGGTGCTGCTCAAGGACAACCACCTCGAGCTGTTCGGCATCGCCGAGGCGGTGGGCCGCGCCCGGCACCGCTGGCCCGGCCGCACCGTGCACGTCGAGTGCGCGGACGCCGCGATGGTGCGCGAGGCGGTGGCCGCCGGGGCGGACGCCCTTCTCCTCGACAACATGGCGCCGGCCGAGGTGAAGGCCGTGGTCGACGAGGTGCGGGCCGAGCACCCGCACCGGCCCCTGCTCGAGATCTCGGGCGGCATCGACCTCGACAGGATCGGGGCCTACGCCCTCACCGGCGTCGACCTGGTGTCGATCGGCGCGCTCACCCACTCCGCCCCGGTCCTGGACATCGGCCTCGACGTCGACCCGGCGTGAGCGGGCCGGCACGGGGCGGTTCCGCCGGCCGGGCAACGGGTTCGTCCGGCGTCGCGGCGGCCGCGTAGCCTCACGCCCCGTGATGCTGCTGGCCATCGACGTCGGTAACACCCAGACCGTCGTCGGCCTCTACGACCTCGAGCCCGACGATGAGCACAACGTCGACCGTCGTCTGGCCGACACGCACCTGCTCGACCACTGGCGGGTGGCGACGAACGCCGAGCGCACGGCCGACGAGCACGCCCTGGTCGTGCAGGAGTTCCTGGGCTTCCACGGCTTCTCGTTCGACGAGGACATCGCCGGCACGGTGCTGTGCTCGTCGGTGCCGCGGGTGACCGGCGCCCTGCGCCGCATGAACGAGCGCTACTTCGGCCGCGACGCCGTGGTGATCGAGCCTGGCATCCGCACCGGCGTGCCGATCCTCTACGACAACCCCAAGGAGGTGGGCGCCGACCGCATCGCCGACGCGGTGGCCGCGTACGACCTCTACAAGGGCCCGATCATCGTCGTCGACTTCGGCACAGCCACCACGTTCGAGGCCATCTCCGCCCGCGGCGAGTACCTGGGCGGGGCCATCTTTCCCGGCATCGACATCAGCCTCGACGCCCTGTTTTCGCGGGCCGCGGCCCTCCGGCGGGTCGAGCTGGTCGAACCGCGTCACGTCATCGGCCGCTCGACCGTCGAGTCGATGCAGTCGGGCGTCATCTACGGCTACACGGCCCTGGTCGACGGCATGGTGGCCCGCATCGAGGCCGAGCTGGAGCAGAAGGCGTGCGTCGTGTCGACGGGCGGCCTGTCGGGGCTCATCACGCCGCTGTCGGCCACGATCGACCACCACGAGCCGTGGCTGACGCTGCACGGCCTCCGCCTGATCTACGAGAAGAACCGATGAGCGAGCTGCGCCCGCCCTACCGCGTCGAGGTCACGGACCGGGCCGCCGACCTGCCCGCGGCCCACGTCGACCTCGCCGACGGCGACGGCAGCGGCGTGACCGCCACGGTCGCCGGTCGTGTGATGCTGCTGCGCTCGATGGGCAAGCTGGCGTTCGCGACGCTGCGCGACTCGAGCGCTTCGATCCAGCTCATGGCCACGGCCAAGGGAACCGAGGGCTTCGACCGCTTCACGGCGCTCACGCTCGGCGACTGGGTCGTCGCCACCGGCGAGGTCGTCCGCACCCGCAAGGGCGAGCTGTCGGTGCAGGTCGCCACGTGGGAGCTGCTGGCGGAGGCCCGCCGCGGCTTCGGCGACAAGTGGAAGGGCATCACCGACACCGATCTGCGCTACCGCCAGCGCTACGCCGACCTGTGGGCCAACGAGGCGAGCCGCTCCACGTTCCTGGCGCGCAGCCGCATCATGTCGTGCACCCGGCGCTTCCTCGAGGACCGCGGGTTCGTCGAGGTCGAGACGCCGGTGTTCCACCCGATACCGGGCGGGGCGCTGGCCCGGCCGTTCGTCACCCACCACAACGCCCTCGACCTCGACCTCTACCTCCGCATCGCCCCCGAGCTGTACCTCAAGCGGCTCGTGGTCGGCGGGTTCGAGCGCGTGTTCGAGCTGGCCCGGGTGTTCCGCAACGAGGGGTTGTCGACCCGGCACAACCCCGAGTTCACGATGCTCGAGCTCTACCAGGCCTACGCCGACTACGGGGACATGATGGCCCTCACCGAGGAGCTGATCGCCGCCCTGGCGGCCGAGGTCACCGGGTCGACCGTCGTCACCTACGCCGACCGCGAGGTCGACCTCACCCCGCCGTGGCGCCGGGTTTCGCTGACCGAGCTGGTCGAGGAGCACGCCGGCGTGCGCATCGAGCCGCGGATGCCGCTCGACGAGCTGCGCCGCATCGCCACCGACGTGGGTGTCGAGCCCGACGACGCCTGGGGGCCCGGCAAGCTCGTCCTCGAGATCTACGAGAAGACGACCGAGGCAGAGCTGTGGGGGCCCGTCTTCGTGACCGACTACCCGAAGGAGGTCTCGCCGCTGGCCCGGGATCACCGTGAGCTGCCCGAGACGGTCGAGCGTTTCGAGGCGATCGTGGCCGGGCGCGAGCTGGCCAACGCGTTCTCCGAGCTGACCGATTCGGACGAGCAGCGCCGCCGCTTCGAGGACCAGGCCCGCCGGAACGCGGCGGGCGACGCCGAGGCGATGGTCGTCGACGAGGACTACCTGCGAGCGCTCGAGTACGGCCTGCCCCCGACGGGCGGCCTGGGCGTCGGCATGGACCGCCTGGTCATGCTGCTCACCGACACGCCGTCCATCCGCGATGTCGTGCTGTTCCCGACGCTGCGCCCCGAGCAGGAGTAGGACCCGACCCCTCCCGGGGGTCCTGTGGGCCCGCCACCGCGTCGGACCCGTACTGAGCGGCCGCTGGCTCGCCGATCCTCGGCCGCCGGGGGCGAGGGCGCAGCCTCCGGTCTGCCCGGCCTTCCGATGGCCCGCTGGCTCGCCGGGCCTCAGGCGCCGGGGACGAGGGGAGCCGTGACCTCGACCAGCGCCTGGATGCGCACGCCGAACCAGCCGACCCCCGGCTGGCGGAACGCGATGCGCACCTCGTAGGTGCCGGGATCGTCGGGCGCCTCCAGGGGCACGGCCATCGTGGTCCGGTCGCCGGGGTGCACGACCGTCGGCAGCGGCACCTGCGGGTTCGGCAGCGCCGCGTCGTCGTCGGCCCGCTCGCCGCCCACCACGGGAAACCAGCGGGCGCCGACCTTCACGACGCGCGGCGGCACCGAGCCCAGTAGCCGGGACGAGAGGTTGACGACCTCGACCCGGGCCGTGCCCGCGGCCCCGGCGGGGATCCGCGCCACGAGCCGGCCCCTCAGCGCGCACAGGCGGGCGTCCTCCGGGTCCAGCCGCAGCCCCATGCCCGCCAGTTCGCCGGCCACCGCCGGCGTGGCGAGGCGCACGGCGGCCGACGGCGGCGCCGGGTGGGTCTCGACCGGCCGCCCGGTCGAGCGATGCTGCTCGACGGCGCGCGCCGGGTTCGCCCCGAAGCCCGTGGCCACGCCCCGGGCCAGCCCCGGGTCGACGGGAACGATGTCGTAGATCTCGAGGCACGGCATCGGGATGCGCTCGGCGACCTCCATGGTGGCCAGGTCCACGACGGTCACTTCGCCCCGGTCGTCCTCGACGTCGCGCTGGGCGTTGCCGCCGACGAGCGCCCAGCGGCCGAGCACGGCGAGGCCCCGGGTGAAGCGCTTGACCTGCGCGCGCCGTAAAGGCGTGCCGGCGAGGTCCAGCTCGGTCAGCGCGCCCCGGGTCGACTCGCACACGTACCACCGGTCGCCCGACCGGCGGGGCGTGTGGGGATGGGACAGGCCGGTCAGCACGTCGCGCCCGGCGGCCACGTCGTGGACGAAGCCGGTGTCCTTGCGCTCGCTGGTCTTCCAGGCCTTGTGGCGCCCGAAGCGCCCGAACGCGCAGACGTGGAGGGAGCCGTCGACGACGACGAGCGAGTTGACGTGCCAGCCGTCGGGAACCGTGCTGCCCCGCCACAGGACCTCGGGGCGGCCCGCGGTCAGACGCCACACGGCGTCGTCCCAGCTGGAGGTCAGCAGGACGGCGCCGTCATGCCAGCAAACGTCGTGGGGGTCGCGGACGGCGTCGAGGCGCTGGTACGAGCGCACGCCGCGCTCGTCGTAGGACAGCAGCTCGCAGGTCGCCGTCTGCTCGCCCGGCGCCCGGAGCACCCGCCACAGCCGCCCGCCGCCGGGGACGAGGCCGGACGTGGGGAGGTCGTCGAGCGCCTCCGGCCGACCGGAGGTCAGGTCGTAGACCCCGCCGCCCCACTTGCCGAACCCGCTGACGAGCAGGCGCGCGCCGCCCAACTCGTCGCGCCACGCCGCTCCCGTCCCGTCCATGGCCGGGCACCGTACCGGTCACCGGTCGTGGCCCCGGCGGTCGCCTGACCGGTCACTCGATGCCGTGCTCGAGGGCGTAGCGCACCAGCTCCTGCCGGCGGTTCAGGTGGAGCTTGCCGAGGATGTTGCGCACGTGGTTCTCGACGGTCTTCTCGGCGATGTAGAGCTGCTCGCCGATCTCGCGGTAGGTATGGCCGCGGGCCACGTGCTGGAGGACCTCGCGCTCGCGCTCGGACAGCGGCCGGGTCGGCCCGGCGGCCTTGGCCATGCGGCGGAACTCGCCGAGCACGAGCGCCGCCAGCGCCGGGGAGAACACCGGCTCCCCGTGCGCCGCCCGCCACAGCTCGTGGAGAAGCTCGTCGGGCGGGGTGGTCTTGACGAGGTAGCCGCTGGCGCCGGCGGCCAGCGCGTCGAGCAGGTCCCGCTCCTGCTCGCTGACCGTCAGCATGACGATGTGGGTGGCCTCGCCGCAGGTGGGGGCCACCTTCAGGCCCCCGCAGCCCGGCATGTTGAGATCGCAGACGACCAGGTCGGGTGCGGTGGAGCCGATGAGGGCGATCGCCTCGTCGGCCTCGCCGGCCTCGCCCACGACGTGGAAGTTCGAGCCGAGGTCCGCCCGCAGGCCGGACCGCCAGATGCGTTGGTCGTCGGCCAGGACGACCCGCACGGCGCGGAGGTCGCTCACGGGGCGAGGTCAGGGGTGGCACCGGCCCGGCGGCGCACCCAGCAGCGCACTTCGGCGCCCCGCCCGGGGCGCCCGTCGACCTCGACCCGCCCGCCAACCTCGGCGATCCGTCCCCGGACCGAGCGGCGCAGGCCGCCGGGGCGCCACCACGAGCACGACCGTGACCGCCACGGTGGTGGCGAGCGCGAGGCCGACGAGCACGATGGCGAGCGCCGGGCGGGCGGGATCCTCGCCGAGCTCGGTGCGGTTGACGAGCAGCACACGGCCATCGACGCCCAGCCCAGCCACCGGAACACGGCGAGGCCCAGGAGCAACCCGCGCACCAGCGCGTCCTCGCGCTCGAGCGGTCGGGGCGGCAGCACGTCCGCCAGTCTGACCGCCGCCGGTCACACCTCTCCGGCACCATCCTTCGTCCTGGCCGCGGCGCCGGATCGTTGCACGCGCAGCCGGCGTCGCTGCGCCGTGCGTGCCGGCCGGCTCAGCCGACTGCGGGGGACCGGAGTCGGGCGGCCGGCCGGCTCAGCCGACTGGGACGGGTCGAGCAGGGTCGGGCGGCGGCCGGCTCAGCCGGCCATCGTCGTGAGGGCGGGCTCGGCGTCGCCCGCGTCGGCCTCGGTGCCGGGCAGGAGGCGAGGGAGCCGGCCGGCGACCACGACGCCCGCCAGGGCCACGGCCAGGGTGATGGCGAAGCCCAGGGTGAGCGACGTGCCGGTCGCCCAGCCGCCGCCCTCGCCCAGCGCCACGAACACGCCTGCCACACCGGTGCCCAGCGCCACGCCCAGCACGTCGGTGAGCTGCAGCGAGGCGCTGGCCCGCCCCTCCTCGCCGGGCACCGCGGTGCCAAGCACCGTGACCGACAGCGGGGCATACGACAGGCCGATGCCCAGCCCGGCGACAGTCCAGGCCGCCACGATGACGGCGGGCGGGGCGGCGCCCAGGCCCACGATCGTGGCCGCCGTGCCCAACCCGACGAGCGCCATGCCGCGACGCACCAGCCAGCGCGGGCCCCGCGAGACCACGAGCCGCTGCTGGATCCAGGCGCCGGTGGTCCACGTGAGCGTGCAGGCCGTGAGCGTCACGCCCGTGACCCAGGTGGGCTGGTGGCGGACGTCGGTGAGCGCCAGGGAGATGTAGGCGTCGGTGCCGAAGAACGCGAACGTCAGCACGCCCCGCATCGCCACGGCCGCCGGCAGGCCGGGCCGGAAGCGGGCCGTGCCGGGGGGCACGAGCCGCAGGAAGGCCCACGTCGCCGCCAGACCGCCGGCCCCCGCGAGCGGCGCGGCGAGGAGCATCTGGTCGGCGCCGAGGCCCGCCAGCACCAGCGCCACGCCGGCCACGAGCACGATCGCCCGCCGCCACCGTTCCTCGCCGTGCGACCGCGCACCCTCGTCGTCGGCGGGTGCACCGGGCTCGCCCGCGGGTCGACCCGGCACGGTGTCGGACAGTGCGGGCAGCGCCATGATGGCAGCGAGGACCACGAGCGGGAGAAGGGCCAGGAACACGAAGCGCCACGACAGCCAGCCCTCTATCGCGCTGGCCGCCGCAGGTCCCGCGAGGCCGGGGATCACCCAGGCGCTCGAGAACACCGCGAACACGCGGGGCCGCAGCTCGGGCGGGTACGCCCGCCCCACGCTCGTGTACGACAGCGCCGGCACCACGCCGGCCCCCATGCCCTGGAAGAACCGGGCGAACACGAGCACGGCCATGGACGGCGCGGTGCCGCCCACCACGAGTCCGGCGGCGAACAGCACGAGGCCGATGGCGAATGGCAGGCGGGTGCCGACCCCGTCGGCCAGCTGCCCGGACACCACGATCCCGAGCAGGCTTCCGAGGAAGAACCCGCTGAACACCCAGCCGTACAGGCCCAGCCCCCCGAGGTCGTCGGCCACCACGGGCATCACGGTGGCGATGGCCAGGGACTCGAACGCCACGAGCGTGACCGACAGCACGAGGCCCGCCGTGAGGCGCCGCCGCTCCGGCGACCACACCCCCGGGGCCGGTGCGGCCGGCGGGCCCGCCGGTGCCGTCGTGGGACCGGCAGGGGCTGCGGCGGGCGGGGCGGCACGGGTCACGGACGGCATGCCATCCGGTGAACAGCCCGCTGCGCCAGCCGATTCCGCTGCAGGGGCCCGCCGGGCAGTTTCCCGACCTGCGACCGAGGACCCTCGGTCCTGCGGCCGAGGCGGCCCGACCGCCGCGGGGTCAGCCGGGCGGGGGCGCGGGACGGCAGAGCATCGTCTGCTCGCCGGAGGCCAGCAGGCGGCCCGCCCGGTCCCACGCCCGGCCCGTGGCGGTGACGAGGCCGCTCGCCCCGACCGGCGACACCGTCTCGCAGTAGACCCACTCGTCGTCCGTGGGTCGATGGAACCGCACCGACAGGTCGACCGTCGGGGCCATCACGTCGAGCGGGGAGCGCGGGGCGTGGGGCAGCGTCGCGGCCGGCCACCCCGACGTGTCGAGGGGGATCAGAAGGCGGCAGGCGTCGAGCCATGGCTCCGCGAATTTCGCGGTGGGCCGGAACCGGCACCACCAGCGCTGCTCGGGGCCGAGGGGCTCAGCGGGCGGCCACGTCTCGGCCCAATCGACCGGGCGGTGCTCGAGGTTGGCCCAGAACGGGAACGGCGCGACCTCGCCGCTCGACGCCATGCGCTCGTCGAACGACGCCACGTGCTCGGGCGGCGGCACGTCGGGTTTCACGGTCTGGTCGTGGATGAGCGCCACCGGCGGCTCGTCGACGCCCCACACCAGCGCCTCGAGCACCGGGCGCCCGTCCTGGGCAAGCTCGACCCGCAGGGAGGTGGCGTAACGCGAGCTGCGCAGGACGGTCGTCTCGATCGTCACGTCGTGAAACGCGGCCACGCCCAGGAAGTGGACGAGCACGCTGGCCGGCCGGGCCCGCCCGGTCGCGAGGCCAGCTGCTCGCAGGGCCACCGAGGCGAGGTAGCCGCCGTTCGGTCCCCAGATCGCCCACTCGGGGCGAAGCGTGGCGGTGTAGCCGCCGTCGGCGCGCGGTGTGACGGCGGTGTCGGTTCCCAGATCGCCCACGGTCGCAGCCTACGTTCCGCAACCGTAAGTTCAGAACCCTGTCAAACTGGTCCCGTGACGCAGACGAACTGGTTGCGGGTCCGCCCCGAGGCCCACGTCGAGTCCCGGAGCACATGGACCATCGCCATCAACGAGAACCAGTACCTGCTCGGGGCGACGGTCATCCTGCTCAACCGGCCCTGCGAGGCGGTCGCCGATCTCACGGCAGCCGAGTGGATGGACCTGCACGCACAGCTTCGCCGGGTGCAGCGGGCGCTCGACGACCTGCTGCGCCCCGACCAGTACGACCATGCGTTCCTGACGAGCCGCAGCCACCAAGTGTACCTCGACGTCGTGCCGCGCTACAGGGGCTCACGGTCGTGGGCGGGCGAGCTGTTCCAGGATCCGCACTTCGGCGACGTGTTCCGCGTCGAGGATCGCCGCCTCTCCGGTCCCGCCCTCCAGGACCTGCGCGACGCGGTGCGCGCCCGCCTGCCCGCCGTCGTCTGACCGGCGCCGGCCCCGGCCGGGGCGCGATCACCACTCGGGTCTCCTCGGCGGGGCCTGCTGGGGAGCGGCCCTCACGCCGGGTGAGCTGCGCTGCAGCAGCGAGCCGGAGGACGAGCGAGCCGGAGGACGAGCGAGCCGGGCCCGTCAGGCCGCGAGCAGGTCCCCGTAGCCGGGGTGGCCGTCGATGAACTCCGCGACGTACCAGCACAGGGGCACGACCGTGCCGCCGGCCCGGCGCACGTCGTCCAGCGCGGCCTGCACCAGCTCGGCGCCGAGGCCGCGGCCCCGCATGGTCGGCTGGATCACCGTGTGCGGGAACGTCCAGGTCGAGCCGTCGACGTGGTAGTCGGCGAACCCGACGACCTTCCCGTCGACGAGGATCTCGTACCGGGACCGCTCGGCATCGTTGCGTACCTCATGGGCCATGGCCGCCGTCTACCCGCTGCGCCGCCGATCCCACCGCGCTCCACAGGGCAGGCGGCGCGCGGCCACTACGCTTGACGACCGTCCAGGCCGCCGACGCGAGGCGCGAACGTGACCACACCGCTGCAGACCGCCGACCCGGTCCTCGACGAGCGCACCGACGAGGACACCGAGACGGGCTCCCCGAAGGTCGCCCACATCGTGAAGACCGAGCCCGGCGAGGCGGCCGTCGCCAAGGTCACCGAGGCGCGCATCTACGGCTTCCCGGTCGAGGCGCTGTGCGGCGAGCGCTTCGTGCCCCAGCGCGACCCCAAGAAGCTGCCGATGTGCGGGGTCTGCAAGGAGATCTACGACATGTACCGCTCGGCGTACGAGGGCCTGAACGAGACGCCCGGCGACTGAGCCGGCCTCAGTCGTCCCCGCCTCGCGCGCCTGCCGCCTCGAACGCCTGGCGCACTCGGACTGGCGCCCGCACCAGCCACGCGTCGGTCAGCACCTCGGTGAGCTCGTCGGCGTCGATCGCCGCGAAGCGGACGAGCACGGTCGGGTGCCCGTCGTAGTGCGGCAGCGTGAAGAACGTGTCGGGCTGGGCCGCGATGAGCGCCTCCTTCTCGTCGAGGTCGGCGCACCAGGCGACGAGCACGTCGCCCTCCTCTCGGATGCGGGCGAACAGCTTGTCCTTCACCCGGAACCCGGGCGTGCCGTATGACGGCTTCTCGCTCGTCTCCGGCAACGACAGCGCGATCCGGCGGACGTCGTCCTCGGTCACCATGGGCGCGATCTTGGCGCGCCGGTGCCGCCGCGCGCGGGGCGGCCGTCACACCCCGGCCGTCCGGGTTGCCCACCGCGCTTACGTCGGGCCGGCTGAGGCGGGCGCTCGTCCCGGCCCGGCGCTACCGTCGCCGCGGTGACCGACCACGCCGCCGTCGACGCCGCGCCGGGCGGGCCGGCCGCCGCCCGCCCGGCCGTGCGCCGCGGCGTGTCGGTCGAACGGACGTGGCTCGACGAGGGTTCGTGGGTCGATGTCGTGCGGGCCTGGGTGGAGGGAGCGGAAGCCCTCTACGACACGCTCGTCGCCGAGGTGCCGTGGAGCCGGTCGCGCGTGTTCCGCTACGAGCGCTGGGTCGAGCAGAACTACGAGGCGGCGTCGTACCGGCTCGCCGAGTCCCTGCCCGACCCCGTGCTGCGCGATGCCACCCGGGCGCTGCGCGCCCGCTACAACGTCGCCTTCAACGGGTTCTCGCTGGTTCGGTACCGCGACCAGCGGTCGAGCATGGCGTTCCACCGCGACACCGACCTGCGCTGGCTCGACGACACGGTCATCGCCCTGCTGGTGCTCGGGGCGCGCCGACCGTTCCTGCTGCGGCCCCGGGCCAACCGCCACGCCCACGGGATGCCGGCCAAGGGCGCCTCCCACGACCTCGCGCCAGGCCACGGCGACCTGATCGTCATGGGCGGGCGGTGCCAGCAGGGCTGGGAGCACTCCGTCGCCGCCGTCGACCACCCGGTCGGTGGCCGGGTGTCGGTGCAGTGGCGCTGGACCTCGGGAACCGGGCGGCCGTTCGCCGGGTCGTCGTACCGGGCGCCGCTCTACTTCGACCACTAGCCCGGCGCGCTCAGCGGCGCTTCCACGCCCCTGAGCGCTCGGTGTAGGCGGCCACGTCCCCGGGGAGCGCCCCGGCGGCCAGGTCGGCCAGCGTGACCTGCTCGAGCACGGCGCGGAGGCTGGCGCGCGTGGCCACCCAGAGCGGCCGCAGCACGTGGGTCGCCTCCGGGTACTCCAGCGTCTCGGGCGCCTCCCCCCGCACGTCGGCCAGGGGACCTTCGACGATGCGCACGATGTCGGCCACCGCCACCGACCCGGGCGCCGCGAGCAGCCGGTAACCGCCCTCGCCCCCGCGCTGGCTGTGCACGAGGCCCGAGCGGCGCATGGCGCTGAGGATCTGCTTCGTGAACGCCAGCGGCAGGCCCTGGCGGGCGGCGATCGCGTCGGCCGTCAGGCTCGCGGGGTAGGCGAGGGCGAGCTCGGTCGCGCTGCGCACCGCATAGTCGACCCGGGCCGTGACGCGCACGGGACCAAGCCTCGCGCACCCCGGGCTCACACCCTGTCGGCGACGCCGACGAGCAGGTGGCGCGCTGCGCCCGCCAGCGCCTCGCCGGCCGGGGAGGCCGACAGCGAGGCGAGCGCCGCCACGGCGCTCTCGACCGCGTCGTCCGCGGCGTCCATCGCCTGCGCCACGCCGTCGCCGGCCCGCACGAGGGCCAGCGCGGACGCCCGGGCCTCGGCCGTGAGCGGCCCGCCCAGCAGCGCCGCCAGCTCGTCGCCCCCCGGGCCGGCCAGGGCGCGGAGGACCGGCAGGTTGTACACGCCCTCGGCCATGTCGTGGCCGGCCGGTTTGCCCAGCTCCGCGTCGGTCGCCACGACGTCGAGCACGTCGTCGACGATCTGGAACGCCACCCCGTAGCGCAGGCCGAACTCGCCGAGGGCGTCGATGCGGTCGCGCGGCAGATCGGCCACGATGCCGCCGATGCGGCAGGCGGTGGCGAACAGGGAGGCCGTCTTCCCCTCGATAGCCGCGCGGTAGTCCGCCTCTGTGCGGTCGACCTGGTAGGCCCGCTGCAGCTCGCGCACCTCGCCCTCGCACAGGCGACCGATCGTGGCCGCCAGCAGGCCGGCCACCTCGGTGCCGAGCGAGGCCGCCAGCTCGGAGGCCCGGGCCAAGAGGAAGTCGCCGGCGAGGATGGCCCGCAGGTTGCCCCAGCGGGCGTTCACGCTCTCGGCGCCGCGGCGGGTCTCGGCCTCGTCGATCACGTCGTCGTGGTAGAGCGACCCGATGTGGACCAGCTCGACGGCCACGCCGCCGGTGACGGCATCGTCGCCGGTGCCGTCGTCGGCGGGCCCGCCCGGGGCGCCGGTGGACGACGCCGCGGCCGCCACGGCCAAGAGCGGGCGAAGGCGCTTGCCGCCCGCGGTGATGAGGTGCGAGGCCATCTCGGTCATCGCCGCCTCCGGCGTCTCGACCGCGCTCCGCAGCCTTTCCTCCACCCTCTCGCGGGCGGTGGCCATGCCCGGCGCGTCGAGGAGGGGGTTCCGGGCGGCGGGCATCGGGCCACGTTAGGGGAGGCCAGGTGACAAACGAACCCCGACAGCGTGGACTCCCAGGGGTCCGGGTACACTCGCCGCCACGGATTCCCCCGACTGGTGGGAGGCAAGTCCTTGTTCGAACGGTTTACCGACCGGGCTCGCCGTGTGGTGGTGCTCGCTCAAGAGGAAGCTCGGCTTCTCAACCACAACTACATCGGCACCGAGCACATCCTCCTGGGCCTGATCCATGAGGGCGAAGGTGTCGCGGCCAAGGCGCTCGAGTCGCTGGGGATCAGCCTCGAGGCCGTGCGGCAGCAGGTCGAGGAGATCATCGGCCAGGGTGGCTCGTCGCCGTCGGGGCACATCCCCTTCACGCCCCGCGCGAAGAAGGTCCTCGAGCTGTCGCTGCGCGAGGCGCTGCAGCTCGGTCACAACTACATCGGCACCGAGCACATCCTCCTCGGCCTCATCCGTGAGGGCGAGGGCGTGGCGGCCCAGGTGCTCGTCAAGCTGGGCGCCGACCTGTCGCGGGTGCGCCAGCAGGTCATCCAGCTCCTGTCCGGCTATCAGGGCTCGTCGGGCCCCGGCAGCGAGAAGGCCGGCGCGGCCCCGGGCGGCAGCTCGGGCGAGACGCAGCCGACCGGCTCGCTTGTGCTCGACCAGTTCGGCCGCAACCTCACCCAGCTCGCCCGCGAGAAGAAGCTCGACCCGGTCATCGGTCGCTCGCGCGAGATGGAGCGGGTCATGCAGGTGCTTTCCCGCCGCACCAAGAACAACCCCGTGCTCGTGGGCGAGCCGGGCGTCGGCAAGACAGCGATCGTCGAGGGCCTGGCCCAGTTGATCGTCGCCCGCGACGTGCCCGAGACCCTCGAGGACAAGCAGCTCTACACCCTCGATCTGGGTGCGCTCGTCGCCGGCAGCCGCTACCGCGGCGACTTCGAGGAGCGCCTGAAGAAGGTGCTCAAGGAGATCCGCACCCGCGGCGACATCATCCTGTTCATCGACGAGATCCACACGCTCGTCGGTGCCGGTGCCGCCGAGGGAGCCATCGACGCCGCCTCGATCCTCAAGCCCATGTTGGCCCGGGGCGAGCTGCAGACGATCGGTGCGACCACCCTCGACGAGTACCGCAAGCACCTCGAGAAGGACGCCGCCCTCGAGCGGCGCTTCCAGAAGATCACGGTCGACGAGCCCACGGTGGCCCACACGATCGAGATCCTGAAGGGTCTGCGCGACCGCTACGAAGCGCACCACCGGGTCACGATCACCGACCAGGCGCTCGTGGCGTCGGCCAACCTGGCCGACCGGTACATCTCCGACCGCTTCCTGCCCGACAAGGCGATCGACCTGATCGACGAGGCCGGCAGCCGGCTGCGCATCAAGCGCATGAAGACCCCGGCCGACTACAAGGACCTCGAGAACGAGCTGGCCCAGGTCGTCGAGTCCAAGAAGAAGGCGGTCGAGTCGCAGGACTTCGAGGAGGCCGGTCGTCTCCGCGACTCCGAGAAGGAGCTCCTGGCCCGCAAGGAGACCAAGGAGCGCGAGATCAAGGACTCGGGCGTCGACCTCTTCGACGAGGTCGACGAGGAAGCCATCGCCGAGGTGCTCTCGGTGTGGACCGGCATCCCGGTGTACAAGCTCACCGAGGAGGAGACCCAGAAGCTCCTCCGCATGGAGGACGAGCTGCACAAGCGGGTCGTCGGTCAGGGCGACGCCATCAAGGCGGTCAGCCAGGCCATCCGCCGCACCCGCGCCGGCCTGAAGGATCCGAAGCGCCCCAGCGGCTCGTTCATCTTCCTGGGCCCCTCCGGCGTGGGCAAGACCGAGCTCGCCAAGACGCTCACCGAGTTCCTCTTCGGCGAGGAGAGCTCGCTTATCCAGCTCGACATGTCCGAATACATGGAGAAGCACACGGTCTCCCGCCTGGTCGGCTCGCCCCCGGGCTATGTCGGCTACGAGGAGGGCGGCCAGCTCACCGAGGCCGTCCGGCGCAAGCCGTTCTCGGTCGTGCTCTTCGACGAGATCGAAAAGGCCCACCCCGACGTCTTCAACACGCTGCTGCAGATCCTCGAAGAGGGTCGCCTGACCGACGCCCAGGGCCGTTCGGTCGACTTCCGCAACACGGTGCTGATCATGACGTCGAACCTCGGCACCGCCGACCTGCGCAAGGCCAACGTGGGCTTCGCCAAGGTCGACGAGGCGATCTCCTACGAGAAGATGCGGGAGAAGGTCGACGATGCGCTCAAGCAGCATTTCCGGCCCGAGTTCCTCAACCGCATCGACGAGACCATCGTCTTCCACGAGCTGACGAAGGAAGAGGTCACCCAGATCGTCGACCTCATGGTCGCCCGGGTGCAGAAGCAGCTGGAGAGCCAGGGCCTGGGTCTCGAGCTCACACCCGAGGCCAAGTACTTCCTGGCCGACAAGGGCTACGACCCGCAGCTCGGCGCCCGCCCGCTGCGCCGGGCCATCCAGCGCCAGATCGAGGATCCGGTGTCGGAGCGCCTGCTCGTCAAAGAGTTCCGGGCCGGCGAGATCGTCGTCGTCTACGTCGAGGACGACGCCGAGACCGGCGAGAAGGTCATCAAGTTCCGGACGATGGAGGGCTTCACGCCCCCGCCGATCGAACTGGCCGAGACGGGCACGACCGACTGATCCCGCCGGCGCCGCGGCGCCGCAGATCACAGATGCCACCGACGGGGCCGTCCGAAAGGAACGGCCCCGTCGGCGCGTCGGGGGCGTCAGTGCCCGTCGTCGCGGTCGGCGCCGAGTGGCCGGCCGCGTCGGCGCGCCGGGGCCGTGGGTGCCCGTCGTCGGGGTCGGCGCCGAGTGGTCGGTCGGCCGTCCTCGGTCGCACGCAGGTCGCCGGCGGTGGGCGCGGTGCTCGCCGGTGGGCGCCGGTCCGCTGCGGTGGCCCCGGACTAAGGTCACCCCGCCCTGCGCTGACGCCCATGTGCGCCTGTGTGAGCCCCGCCGTGATCCACTCCCGCCGCCCCCTCGCCATGGCCTACCCCCGCACTCGATCGACGACCCGTTCGGCCCGGCCCCGGGCGCGCCGCCTCGGTGTCACGGTGGCCACGCTGGCCGCCCTCGCCTCGGCGGCCTGCGATGTGCAGACCGCCGTCGACGTCACGATGGCCGACGACGGCTCGGGCACGGTGGCGGTGGCCGTCCGACTCGACGAGGAGGCGTTGGCCGAGGTGCCCGACGCCGACGGCGACGGCGTCTCGGGACCGGCCGACCTCGACGCCCTGCTGCGCACCGACGACATGGCGGCCGTGGGCTGGGACGTGGCGGCGCCCGAGGAGTCCGACGGGCTGACCTTGGTGCGGGCCACGAAGCCGTTCGGCACGCCGGAAGAGGGCGTCGCCGTCCTCGGGGAGATCACCGGCGCCGAGGGCGCGCTGCATGACCTGCGCATGGACCGCACGAAGGGCTTCGCGTCGACGTCCTATCACTTCGCCGGCACGATTGACCTGAGCGGCGGCCTCGAGACGTTCGGCGACGCGGGTCTGGCCGAGCTGCTCGACGGCGAGCCCCTCGGCGAGGACGTCGCCGCCATCGAGCAGCGCCTCGGCGAGCCGCTCACGGACGTGTTCTCGCTGGACGTGACCGTCACGCTGCCCGGCAGCGTGGACCCCGGCACGGGCAATGTCGACGGCGGCAGGGTCCGATGGACATCGCAGCTCGGTGGGGGCGCGAGGGAGCTGGCGGCGTCGAGCCGCCGGCGTGACCTGGCGGTGCTGGCCCTCACGGCGGTGGCCGCAGTTACCAGCGTGACCGGGATCGCCCTCCTCGGCCGGCGTCTGCTGCGCCGCTCCTGACCGGGTCGGCGCCGGCGGGCGCGGGGTCCGCCTTCGGTGTCACACCCCGCCCCTAACGTCGGCGTCGTGGCTCGTGCCAAGACCGCCTACCGCTGCACCGAGTGTGGGGCCGCCGCCCCGCAGTGGACCGGGTGGTGCTCCGCGTGCGGGGCGTCGGGCACCTTGGCCGAGGAGGCCGCCGAGGTGCCGGGCATCGCCGCCTCGGGCGCCGCGTCGACGGCCCTCGTCTTCGCCACCCGGTCCACGCCCGTGCCGATCGTCGAGGCCATCGGCGAGGGCGGCGATCCCACGCCCACGGGCCTCGGCGAGCTCGACCGGGTGCTCGGCGGCGGGTTCGTTCCCGGCTCGGTCACGCTGCTGGGCGGCGAGCCGGGTATCGGCAAGTCGACGTTGCTGCTCCAGGCGCTGGCCGCCATCGCCGACGGTAACGCCACCTGCCTCTACGTCTCCGCGGAGGAGTCGGCCCGCCAGGTGGCCCTGCGGGCCGAGCGGCTGGGCATCGCCGCCCCGGCGCTCTGGCTCGTCGCCGAGACGGCGCTGCCCCACGTGCTCGACCACGTGGCGTCCGTCCGCCCCGACGTCGTCGTCGTCGACTCGATCCAGACCGTGCACGACCCCGACCTCAGCTCGGCGCCCGGGTCGGTGGGTCAGGTGCGGGGCTGCGCCCACCGCCTCGTGGTCGAGGCCAAGCAGCGGGGCACCACCACGATCCTCGTCGGCCACGTCACCAAGGACGGTGCGCTCGCCGGTCCCCGCGTGCTCGAGCACCTCGTCGACACCGTGCTGTCGTTCGAGGGAGAGCGCCACCACGCCCTGCGGCTGCTGCGCCCGGTCAAGCACCGCTTCGGCGGCACTCACGAGCTCGGCCTGTTCGAGATGGGCGACAGCGGCCTGGCCGGCGTGCCCGATCCCAGCGCCCTGTTCCTGGCCGATCGTCAGCCCGGCATCCCCGGCTCGGTGGTGGCACCCGTGCTCGACGGGCAACGGCCCCTGCTCGTCGAGGTGCAGGCCCTCGTCGTGCCCAGCCAGGCACCCATGCCCCGTCGCACCGCCCAGGGCGTCGACAGCGGGCGCCTCGCGCAGGTCCTCGCGGTGATCGAGCGCCACGCCGGCATCCCGCTCGGCCGCAGCGAGGTTCACGTGGCCGTGGCGGGAGGCGTGCGGGTGCCCGAGCCCGGCGCCGACCTCGCCGTCGCCCTCGCCGTGGCCTCCGCGGCCACGAATCGCCCGGTGGCCGCGAACGTGGTGGTCTGCGGCGAGATGGGCCTCGGCGGCGAGCTGCGCCAGGTGCAGCGCACAGACCGGCGCCTGGCGGAGGCGGCCCGTCTCGGCTTCGAGGCCGCCATCGTGCCCCGGTCGGCGCCCGAGCCGCCGCCCGGCCTGAAGGTGGCCCGGGCCCCGTCCCTGCGCCTCGCTCTGCAGGCGGCGGGCATCATCGGCACGGGCGGTCCTGCGCGGGAACGGACCACGGGGACGCTGCCGGTCCGTGCCGGCGACGGCGTCCGGGGCAACGGTTCGGAGCGTGGCGACGGCGTCCGGGGCGACGGTTCGGACCGTCGCGACGGCGGCTATCGATGGTCGCAGTAGCATTGCATCGTGGCAGCGCGGCCCAGCACCGAGCTCATGAGCGCGCTGGCGGCGGTCGCGCCGGGGACCGCACTGCGCGAGGGCATCGACCGGATCCTCCAGGCGAGCATGGGCGCGCTCATCGTCGTCGGCGATGGTCCCGAGGTACTCAACATCTGCTCGGGTGGCTTCCTGCTCGACGCGGCCTTCAGCCCGCAGCGGCTCAGCGAGCTGGCGAAGATGGACGGCGCCATCATCCTGGCCAGCGACTCCAGCCGCATCGCCCGCGCGAACGTGCACCTGGTGCCCAACCCCAACGTGCCCACGTCCGAGACCGGCACGCGCCATCGCACCGCCGAGCGCGTGGCCCGCTCGATCGACGTGCCGGTCATCTCGGTGTCCGAGGACATGGCGGTCATCGCCGTCTACGTGGGCGACGAGAAGCACCCGCTCGACCCGATCCCGCGGCTCCTGGTGCGGGCCAACCAGGCGCTGCAGACGCTCGAGCGCTACCGCACCCGCCTCGACAACGTGGCCGCCGCGCTCTCGGCGCTCGAAGTCGAGGACCTGGTCACCACTCGCGACGTGGTCAGCGTCCTGCAGCGCACCGAGATGGTTCGGCGCATCGCCGACGAGATCGCCGGCGACATCGTCGAGCTGGGCGTCGACGGCCGGCTCGTGAAGCTGCAGCTCGAAGAGCTCATGGGTGGCGTCGACGACGACCGGCGGCTCGTCATCCTCGACTACTTCCACCCCGAGTCCGGCTGGCACCTCCACCAGGCCATGTCGGCGCTCGCCGAGATGAACACCGAGGAGCTGCTCGACCTCAAGGCCGTGGCCCAGACGCTCCAGCTGCCCGGCAGCATGGTCGATCTCGACGCCGGCGTGCAGCCCCGCGGCTACCGGTTGTTGGCCCGCATCCCCCGGCTGCCCGAGTCGGTCATCGAGCGCATCGTCACCCGGTTCGGCACGCTGCAGAAGATCATGCGGGCCACGATCGACGACCTCGACGATGTCACCGGCGTCGGCGGCGCCCGGGCGCGGGCCATCAAGGAAGGCCTGTCCCGCCTGGCCGAGACCAGCATCCTCGACCGCTACAGCTGACCGACGCCCGCCGCCGGGCCCACGCTGCCCGGACCCCGGCGGACCCCGTGGAGGACAACGCCCCCATGCGCACCACCTTGCCTTCCGGCACGCCCGCCGAGCTCGCCCGGCCGTCGAGCGGCGAGGCGCCGTCGCGGGGGCTCGTGGTCATCCCCGACATCGGCAGCCTCCGGCCTCTGTTCGACGAGATGGTGCAGCGGCTGGCCGACGAGCAGGGCTGGGCGGTCTGCGCGTTCGACCTGTGGCCCGGCCGCGATGACCTGCCCACGCTGGCCGACCGGCTCGAGGCGGCCGGCACGGTCGACGACGCCCGCGTCCTGGGCGACGCCGCGATGGCCGCCGACCTGACCGGGGCCGACGAGGTCGCCGTCGTCGGGTTCTGCATGGGCGGCATGTACGCCCTGAAGGCCGCCGGCACCGGGCGCTTCGTTCGGGCCGCGGCGTTCTACGGCATGGCCCGTGTCCCCGAGATGTGGCGGAGCCCGACCCAGGGCGAGCCGCTCGACGCCCTGGCCCGCCCCGAGGCGTGCCCGGCCCTGGCGATCGTGGGCACGATCGATCCGTGGCTGCCGGCCGACGACGTCGAGGCCCTGGAGGCGGCGGGCGTCGAGGTCGTCCGCTACGAGGGTGCGGACCACGGGTTCGTCCACGACCCGTCGCGCCCGGCCCATCGTCCCGACGACGCCGCCGACGCCTGGCGCCGCGTCCTCGCCCACCTCGGCTCCTGACCCGGTCCACCGGGCGCAGCGCCGTTGCGGGTCGCCAGGTGGCCGGGACACCACATCACCGCGGCGCCCAAGCGCTCCGCTGGCGCCGGGATGCCCGGTCGCAGCTCCCGGGCTCCGGGATGCACGTTGCTCCTCCGGGGCTCCGGGCCTCCGGGATGCCGGGATGCCGGGATGCCGGGTCGACGGTCCCACGCCGTCACGGCGACCGCCGTCCGGTCGTCGCCCAGCGCGTCCGGCGCGCTCGGCCACGACGGGACGGCCGGCGCTCAGCGTGACCGGCGCTCCAGCTGCTCCCGATTCGTGATGCGGTAGCGCCGGTCCGACTGGGCGATCCAGCCGAGGCGCACGAAGCTGGCGATCGCCTTGTTCACCCGTTCGCGCGAGGCTCCGACCATGGCTGCCAGCTCCTCCTGCGTGACGGGAAGGCTGAACTCGTCATCGCCCCCCGCCATTTCGACCAGCCGCTTCGCCGTACGCCCCGTGACGTCGAGGAACACGGTGTCGGCGAGCGCCACGTCCATGTTGCGCAGCCGCCCGGCCAGCAGGTTGACGACGCCCCACAGCAGCTCGGGTCGCTGCTCGTAGATCTCCCGCACCGGGCCGTAGCCGATGACCAGCACCCGCGACATCTCGAGCGCCCGGGCCTCGGCCGACCGACCCCGCCCCTCGAACAGGCCCATCTCTCCGAACAGATCGCCGCCCTCCATGAGCGCGACCACCGACTCGCGCCCGTCGATCGACCGCTTGGCGATGGCGATGCGCCCGTCGACGACCACGTAGAGCCGATCCGGCTCGTCCTCCTCGTGGAAGAGGACGTCGCCACGACGCAGTTCCTCGACCCCGCTGGCGGCGGTCAGCTTCTCGAGCTCGGCGGGTGTCAGTTGGGCGAAGAGAGGGACGCTCGCGAGCAACTCGGTGGGGGTCATCACCGGGAACGATAACGACGGGGCCGCCCAACGTCCGGACGGGACGCTCGCGAGGCCGATCCGCTCGCCTACGTGGCGCTCCACCACCCATCGGCGGGCCCGTACGGCGGTGCGTGTCCGGGGACCGCGCTCCGTGTCATCCGGGGCGCGACGGCCGGGACGGGTCCGCGCCGTCCACGGCACTAGCCTGCACGGCCGTCATGGGCTCCGTGTGGGTGATCGTGGTGGCCGCGGGCAGCGGCAGCAGGTTCGGTCGTCCCAAGCAGTACGAGGCGCTCGGCGGCCGCCGAGTCCTCGACTGGTCGCTCGACGCCGCCCGGGCGGTGGCCGACGGCATCGTGCTGGTCGTGCCCGCCGACCGGCTCGTCATGCCCGAGCCGGCCGCGGACGCCGTGGTGGCCGGCGGCGCCACCCGCTCGTCCTCGGTGCGCGCCGGCCTGGCGTCGGTGCCCGCGGACGCCGAGGTGCTGCTCGTGCACGACGGCGCTCGTCCGCTGGCCGGGGCCGCCCTGTTCAGCGCGGGCGTGGCGGCCGTCCGGGCGGGAGCCGAGGCCGTGGTGCCGGCCGTGGCCGTGACAGACACGCTGCGGCACCGGTCCGGCGGGCTGGTGCCCCGCGACGACCTCGTGGCCGTGCAGACCCCGCAGGCGTTCCGGGCGGCCACCCTGCGCGCCGCCCACGTCGGCGAGCCGGAGGCCACCGACGACGCATCGCTGGTCGAGGCCGCAGGTGGCATGGTGGTCCTCGTGGACGGCTCGCCCGGCAACATCAAGATCACCCACCCACTCGACCTGGTCGTGGCCGGTGCCGTGCTCGCCGCCGGGGCGGCGCCGTGACCGAGGCCGTGACCGGCGCTGCCGTCGCCGACGTGCCTGGGGCCGAACGCGCGCTCGCCGGGCTGGCGCTGCGGGTGGGGCAGGGCTTCGACGTCCACCCGTTCTCCGACGACCCCGAGCGGCCGCTCGTGCTGGGCGGCGTCCACTTCACCGACGGCCGGGGCCTCGCCGGGCACAGCGACGCCGACGTCATCGCCCACGCCGTCACCGACGCCCTGCTCGGGGCGTGCGGCCTCGGTGACATCGGCCAGCACTTCCCCGACACGGACCCGGCGCTCGCCGGCGCCGACTCGTTCGAACTGCTGGGCCGGGCCGTTGCGGACGTGCGTGCCGCCGGCTGGGTCCCCCAGAACGTCGACTGCACGGTCGTGCTCGACCGGCCCAGTCTCGCCCCTCACCGCGACGCGATCCAGCGCGGCCTCGGCACCGTCGTGGGCGCACCGGTCACCGTGAAGGGCAAGCGCCCCGAGGGCCTGGGTGCGCTCGGCCGCGGCGAGGGCGTCGCCTGCTTCGCCGTCGCCCTGGTCACGGGCCGACCCGCGCCGCCGCCCGCCCGGGCTGCGGCCCCCCCGGCGCCTCCACCGGGGGTCCGGCGTGGCTGACCCTCGCACCACGCTCCCGGCGTCGTCCGCGTCGCCAGGCGCTTTCGGCTACGGACGGAACAGACGTCGGCGCTGCCGGCCGGCACGCGAATCTCGCGGTCGCCCTGGCCCCGGAGGAGATCGACATGAGCCCAGGACGTAGCGGATCCTCGGGCCGGGGCCGGCCCGGCGCCGGCCGCGGCGCTCCCGGCCAGGGCGGCGGTGGTCGCTCCGGCGGCCGCGGCGGTCCCGGCGCGCCGGGTGGCCGGTCCGGCGCGACCCACGGGTCGGGTTCCGGCCGGAGCGGCGGCGGGGGCCGCGGAGCGGGCGGCGGCTCTGCCGGCGGTCGCAGCTCCGGCGGATGGGGCTCGGGCGGTGGTCGCAGCTCCGGCGGTTGGGGCACGGGCGGTGGCTCGGGCGGTCGTCGCGGTTCCGGCG
>DATHAO010000007.1:0-10545 GCA_035296625.1 Acidimicrobiales bacterium
GCCGCCACGACCCCCGCCTGCTGCTGCTCGCGGCCTACTCGATGGTCACGGGCCTGGCGACGGAGGTGGAGGTGCTGCGGGCCTTCGGGGAGGAGCCGACGCTCGCCTCGCTCGTCCGCCGGCGGGACGAGCTGCTGGCGCTGCTGCGGGCGGCGCTCGTCACGCCCTGACGCGGGTTGGGTGAGGGATCAGCGCTTGGTGGACAGGCGGCTGCGGCGCTCGTGGCGCTCGACGGCCAGCCGCACCAGCTCGTCGATGAGGTCGGGGTAGGAGAGGCCGGTCGCCTCCCACATCTTCGGGTACATCGAGTAGGGCGTGAACCCGGGGATCGTGTTCAGCTCGTTGACGAGGAAGCCCCGGCCGCCGGGCTCGTAGAAGAAGTCGACGCGGGCCATGCCCTCGCAGCGCATCGCCCGGTAGGCCTCCACGGCCATCGCGCGCACCCGGGCGGTCCCCTCGTCGCCGAGCGGGGCGGGGATGATCAGGTCGCAGGTGCCGTCTACGTACTTGTCCTCGTAGTCGTAGAACTCGTGGCTCGACACGATCTCGCCGGGCAGCGACGCCCGGGGTGCGCGGTTGCCGAGCACGGCGACCTCGATCTCGCGCCCGGTCACGCCCTCCTCGATCATCACCACCTCGTCGTAGCTGGCGGCCAGGGCGAGGGCCTCGTCGAGGCCGGCCGGCTCGGTGACCTTCGACACGCCCACCGACGAGCCGAGGTTCGCCGGCTTCACGAACAGCGGGTAGGGGAGCCCGGCGGCGGCCACGGCCTCCGCGGCCCGGTCGAGCTCGTCGTCGCGCAGGGCAACCCACCGCACCTGCGGGAGGCCGTTGACCGCCAGCACCTGCTTGGCCGTGGGCTTGTCCATGCAGAGGGCCGACGAGAGCACGCCGGCCCCCACGTAGGGCACGCCGGCCAGCTCGAGCAGTCCTTGCACCGTGCCGTCCTCGCCCCGGGTGCCGTGCAGCAGCGGCAGCACCACCACGGGCTGGTCCGCGATCGCCGGGGCCACGGCCGGAAGGGGCTCGATCGCCGTGCCTCGGGCGTCGAGCCGGCCGGGCAACTCGGCCGCGCCCCGGGACAGCGCGGCGGCGGCCTCATCGGCCTGCACCCACGTGCCCTCCGGCGTGATGCCGACGGGCACGAGGTCGTAGCGACGGGGGTCGGCGGCGCGCAGCACGTGCGCGGCGGTCACGCACGACACCTCATGCTCGGCGGACTGACCGCCGAAGAGGACGACGAGCCGGACGCGGTCGGGCGTGGTCATGGCGGGCGAGCGTACCGGCGGGGGCCGGCCCGCCGGGACCACCGGCCCCCGCCGCCCCGGCCGGCCATCGCGGTCCGGATCGGGTCGGGCGCGGGGCGGTGCCGGCAGAGCGCGAAGATGCCCGGTCGTGGAGCTGCGCACCAGTGATGTCGCCCGCGTCACCGGCGGTCGGGCGGAAGGACCCGACGTAACCGTCGACGGCGCGGCGATCGACTCGCGGTCGGTGGGCGGCCGCGAGCTGTTCGTGCCCATTGTCGCCGAGCGCGACGGGCACGACTTCGTGCCCGCGGCGGTGGCCGGCGGCGCGCCCGCCTACCTGACGCACCGAGGGCCCCTCCCGGGCGCCCAGGCCACGGCCGTCACCGTGGCCGACACCACCGCGGCGTTCGAGGCGCTGGCCCGCCACGCCCGCTCGCTGCTGCCCGACCGGGTCGTGGGCGTCACGGGGTCCGTCGGCAAGACCAGCGTGAAGGACCTGCTCGCCGCCGTGCTCGCCGAGCGGTGGCGTACGTCGGCCAGCGTGCGGTCGTTCAACAACGAGCTCGGCGTGCCGCTCACGCTGCTGAACGCGCCGACCGGCACGGAGGCGCTGGTGGTCGAGATGGGGGCGCGCGGCGTGGGTCACGTGAAGGCGCTGTGCGACCTGGCGGCCCCGACCGTGGGCGTCGTGACCCGGGTCGCGGCCGTGCACACCGAGCTCTTCGGCACGATCGACGACGTGGCCCGCGCCAAGGGCGAGCTGGTCGAGGCGCTGCCCACCACGGGCGTCGCCGTCCTCAACGCGGACGACCCCAGGGTGGCGGCGATGGCCAACCGCACCCCGGCGCGCGTCCTCACGTTCGGACTTGAGCCGGCCGGGGGCCGTAGGGCCGGGGCCGCCCGACCCGCCGGCTCCGCCGGGGCCGCCGCGCCCGCCGACGTGCGCGCCGAGGACGTGCGCCTCGACGGCGACCTCCGGCCCCGCTTCCGCCTCGTCACGCCCGACGGGACCGCGGAGGTGTCCCTCGAGGTGCGCGGCATCCACATGGTGGGCAACGCGCTGGCGGCGGCGGCCGCCGCCCTGGCCTGCGACGTCGCCGTCGATGCCGTGGCCGCCGGGCTGGCGGCAGCGCGCCTGTCCCCCTGGCGCATGGAGCTGGGAGTGCTGCCCTCGGGCGCACGCGTGCTGAACGACGCCTACAACGCCAACCCCACGTCCATGGCCGCCGCCCTGCGCGCCCTGGCGGCGCTGCCCGGGCGCCGGCGGGTGGCGGTGCTCGGCGTGATGGCCGAGCTCGGCCCGGCGGCGGCCCAGGAGCACAAGGCCGTCGGCGCCCTGGCCCGGGACCTCGGCATCGAGATCGTCGCCGTCGGCACCGGCGACTACGGCGGCGCCGTCGTGGCCGGTGACGAGCCGGCCGCGGTGGCCGCCGCCCTGGGTCCGCTAAGCGACGGCGACGTCGTGCTGCTCAAGGGCAGCCGGGTCGCCGGCCTCGAACGGGTCGCCGCCCTGCTCGCCGGCGACTGACCGCCCCTCGCGCCGGTCCGGCCCGTCAGCCCCGCTCCGCCGCGGTCCGCCCGGATACGTCGCGGTCCGGCGTGGGCGCGCCGCCGGTGCCGACACCGCCGGACCGGCCGCGCGATCAGGCCGCCTGGCGCCGGCCCGAACCCGGACGGGCCGCGATCAGGCCGCCTTGGCCTCGAGCCGGGCCGGGTGGGCGACCTCGGGGGCGTGCAGGCGGGCGTAGCCGGCGAGGCCGAGGGCCCACGCCGCGCCGACGAGCAGCACGGTCGTGACCGAGGTCGCCTCGATGAGGGGACCAGCGACCAGGTTGCCGAGCGGCACCATTCCGCCGAAGCCCATGATCCACAGTGCGGTGACCCGGCCCCGCTCGGCGTTGCTGACCCGCTGCTGGATCACCGTCGACAACGACGTGATCATGCAGAAGTACGTGAAGCCGACGACGAGCACACCGGGGTAGGCGGGGCCGGGCGACCGGAGCAGCGAGTACACGGCCAGGGCCACGGCGAAGGCCACGAGCGAGACCCGGGCCACCCGAGCCCGCGGGAAGCGGTGCAGCACGGTGCCGACGGCGAGGGCGCCGGTGACGCCGCCGATGCCGAGGCAGGCGTACAGCGCCCCGTACGAGCTGGACCGCTCGTCGATGCCCAGGTTCCGGTCCGCGACGACCGGGAACTGGCCGATGAAGGTGAGCGACACCAGCGAGAACGTCACGATCGTGACCAGGCTGCGCCGGATGACCTGGTCGCGGCGGGCGATGGCGAAGCCGGAGGTGAACCGGCGCAGGCCGCGCTCGCCGCCCGTGGCCACCGGCGGCGGGAGCTTCAGCGTCATCACCGCGCCGATGATGAACAGGTAGCTGATGCCGTTGGCGACGAACACCGACGGGGCGCCGAGCAGCGAGTCGAGGAACGCGCCGATGACCGGCCCGATGACCCGCGAGGCGTTCATCTGCACGGAGTTGAGCGAGATGGCGCCGGGGAGGTCGTCGGGGCCGACGAGCTGGGGGAGCGTGGCGGCGTACGCGGGCGCGAACAGGGCCTGGCCCACGCCGATGGCGAACACGACGCCCACGAGGAGCACCCGGTTCGGCTCCTCGGGGGCGACGACGGCGGCAAGCACGAAGGACAGGACGAGCTGGGTGGCGGCCACGATGCCGATCAGGCGGCGCCGGTCGACGGTGTCGACGAGCACGCCGCCCACGACGGAGAGCAGCAGCAGCGGGCCGAGCTGCGCGAAGACGACGATGCCGACGAACGTCGACGACCCGGTGAGGTCGTAGGCGATCGCGCCCAGCACGACGTTCTGCATCCACGTGCCGATGTTCGACAGGAACGCCCCGTAGAACAGCCGGCGGAACACGGGGTAGCGGAGAGCCGCTCGGGCCGAACCGGGGGCGATCTCGCCGTCGCCGTCGACCATGGCGTCGGAGGCGACGGCGACGCCGCCGTCGGTTGACCGGGGGGAGTCCATGACCGCTCAATCATTGCCCGGGCTAACGATTTTCCCAAGCTGGATCCGCACTCGATCTCGCCGCAGTGAGCGGTCCGTGCTCGGGCGGAGGGCGGGCGTGTGCGGCGCTCAGGCGGCGTCGAAGGCGTCGAGCGCGTCCGCCAAGGACGTGTGCTCGCGACCCAGCGAGCTGGCCACGGCCTCGTGGGTGACCGCCCCGGCCAGCGTGTTCACGCCGAGCGCCAGGGCCGGGTCGTGCGCACAGGCCTCGCGCAGGCCGCGGGTGGCGAGGGCGCGCACGTAGGGCAGCGTGGCATTCGTCAACGCGTACGTCGAGGTGTGCGGCACGGCGCCCGGCATGTTGCCGACGGCGTAGTGGACGACACCGTGGCGCTCGAAGACCGGCGCGTCGTGCGTCGTCTCGTGCATGCCCTCGATGCAGCCGCCCTGGTCGATCGCGACGTCGACGAGCACGCTCCGGGCCGCCATGCCCCGGATCATGTCCTCGGTCACGACCGTCGGCGCCCGGCCGCCGGGGACGAGCACCGCTCCGATGACGAGGTCCGCGTCGGCGACCGCGCGCTCGACCGAGCCCCGGTTCGAGGCGAGCGTGAGGATGCGGCCCCGGTGGATCTGGTCGACCCACCGCAGCCGGTCGAGGCTCTTGTCGAGCAGGACGACCTCGGCCTCCATCCCCGCGGCGATCCACGCCGCGTTCCAGCCGACGTTGCCGGCGCCGACGACCACGACCCGGGCCGGCCGCACGCCGGGCACGCCGCCCAGCAGCACGCCGCGCCCACCGGCCTCGCGCTCGAGGTAGTGGGCACCGACCTGGGTGGCCATGCGCCCGGCGACCTCGCTCATGGGAGCGAGCAGGGGCAGCTCGCCGCCCGGTAGCTGCACGGTCTCGTAGGCCACGCCGGGCGTGCCGGCGGCGGTGAGCGCCTCGGCCACCTCGGGATACGCGGCGAGGTGCAGGAACGTGAAAAGCACCTGGTCGCGGCGCAGCAGAGTCAGCTCATCGGCCTGGGGTTCCTTCACCTTGCAGATCAGGTCCGCCTCGGCCCACACGTCCGAGGCGGCGCCGGCGATGCGGGCGCCTGCCCGGGCGTAGTGGTCGTCAGGGATCGACGAGTGCTCGCCAGCGCCCGCCTCCACCAGGACGCTGACGCCGTGCTGTACGAGCTCCCGCACGCCGTCGGGGGTGATCGCCACCCGGTTCTCGTTGTTCTTGACCTCTGTCGGGACCCCGACGCTCAGCAGACCCACCGCGGGCAGTCTTCCACCACGTCCCACCCGGCGGGAACGACCCCCGCCTCCTGCTATGGTTCTCCGTCCCCGGGCGTATAGCTCAGCTGGTTAGAGCGCACGCTTCACACGCGTGAGGTCACAGGTTCGAGTCCTGTTACGCCCACAGGTACGTGGTGCAAGTGCTGGGGTCACCACCGGGCGGTGGCCGACATCCATCGGCTCCTCGTGGGTTCAGGGGGCCGGGACGTAGCTGGCCACGTTCACGAAGGTGCGGCGTAGGTCGCTTGCACGGAGCGGCTGTGGGTACGACTCGTTGGTCAGCCACGCTGGCAATAGCGTGAGGTAGCGGTCGGACTCGACCTGGCCGCTGGTGCCGCCGGGCAAGGACGATTCGGCGCGTGATCGCTGGCCGGGCCGCATCTCGCCGACGAAGCGCCGCACGGGCCCGCCACCGAACATGAAGCTGTTGGCGTCGCCGGCCCGAGCGCTGTGTCCCGCAGCGTCGACCGTGCCGAACCCGCCGTCGGTCGGGATGCCTGGCAGGCCCGGCAGTGGCTGCGGGAAGGCGCCACCGGCGGGTGGGATGGACCGTTCGCCGCCGAGCGGGTGGTCCAACACGACGCGGTGGAGCTTGCCCCACCGGTAGTCGTCCTGGTCGGCCGAGGCGCCGAAGGCCGCGGCGAACGACGGTCCGGCCAGACGGTCGAGAGCCTCGGCCAGGCTGCGCAGCAGCAGGACGTCGCGCTCGTCCTCGGGACTCGCCGCCCCGGGCACGACGAAGAAGTCGACGCCGGAGGCCCCGACACCACCGCTGGTGGGGTAACCGTCGAGCAGATGCCGGAGGTCGGCGATGGCGACGTCGCCGCCGGGGCGGGACAGTCCCAGGCCGTCGAGCGTGGCGTCGATCGTGTTGGCGATCACGCGGCTGCGCCACACGCCGTGGAGAGTGGCGGCGATGCTGTCGGCGACCTCGTCGTCGGAGGGGGTCGTCAGCTCGCCGTCGGTGTCGGCCGCGTCGTAGCCCTCGGGGATCCCGGTAGGTGTCGTGAAGTCCCACGACCGCAGTCGTTCGATCGCCTCGGTCACCCGGGGGTCGGCGGCGAGGGCCGACAGTTCGGGCGTGGCGCTGCCTCCGGCGCGATCGAACGCGGCGAGGAGGTGGGGAACGAGCACCTCGGCATCCAGGAGGCCCACGTCGGCCTGCATGGCCTGCATCTCCTCGAACGAGATCGAGCCGTCGCCGGCGAGCTGGGCGCGGATCATCTCGGTGATGCGGCCACCTCGAAAACCGTCGTATGAGGGGCTGAGGTAGTAGATGCCCCCCGTGGACCGGAACTGGTTGAGTGGATCGTTGTCGAGTGTCGTCCCCGCCGGGTCGTTGTTGGCGTTGACGAACCACCCGGCCGCCGGGTTCACCGTCTGGGGCATCTCGTCGGCCGGCAGGATCTCGTAGGGCAAGGCCTGGTTGGGCTGCCGGTCCTCGACCGGTAGCCATTCGTTGCCGCCGGTGCCGTCCCGCACGAAGAACGGTGGCAACCCGTCGACCGCCCCCGCTTCGAGGTCTTCCCGCAGCGGCATCTCACCGCTCGTGAAGTAGGCGAGGTTGCCCTCCACGTCGGCGTACGCCCAGTTCTGCGAGCCGAAGTCGAAGAACTGCAGGCCCTCTCGGAACTCGTCGAGGTTGCGGGCCCGGTTCCACAGGCGGAAGGCCTCGAGCTCCCGTGTGGCGCTGAAGCCGCTGAACTGCACCGAGATACCGACACCAGACGCCACGTCAGTGAAGACCAGCGGGCCGTTGTTGCGTCGCGGGACCACCAGGGTGGCCTCGGGGATCCCACCGCCGGGCGGCACCTCCACCACGCCGCCGCCCAGGGAGTTCACCCGGTAGGTCTCGGGGATGGCCTCCACCGGCTCGCGCACGCCCTCGTGCACGATCGCGAGCCCGCTCGGCGCCGACGGGTCCGTCACGAGCTGTTCCATGAACGTGTCGGTCACGTCCATGGGGTTGGTGGTCGCTCCCCAGGCGATGAACTGGTTGTGACCCAGGATGACCCCGGGGATGCCCGCGAACCCCTCGCCGTAGACGTCCATCGATCCGGCCTTGAGGTGGATCGGGTAGAAGGTCGAGGGCGTGTCGAGTGCGAGGTGGGGGTCGTTGGCGATCATCGGGCGACCCGAGGCGCTCACCGACGCCGCCACACCCCACTCGTTGGAACCGCTGTCTGTCTCACGGTCGAGCGCCGGCGCCAGCAAGGGGACGTCCTCGATGCTGCGACGCCAGCCGCGCAGCGCGGCCACGGCGTCGGTGTCCAGGTAGGGCGGAGGCGCGCCGTGCCCCCGACGACCGGTCGCGCTGGCGCTCCCGCCGGTCGCGTCCCCGGCGCTCGCGGACGCCGCGGGCGTCGTCGCGTCGGGCACCGTCGCTGCTGGGTCGAAGGGAGCTGACCTGAAGACGTCCTGGAAGAACAGGGCGTTGCCGTCGAAGCCACCGGTCGCGCCGGCGGCGAGGTAGCCCAGGTAATCGAGCGTGATGTCGATGTCGAGGTCGAACGACAACGAGAACGCGATGGCCTTGCCGATGGTCAGCGAGTCGAGGGGCGTCCAAGGAGCGAACTCGTCCAGGGACAGCTCCGCGTACTCCGACGGCAGCGGGTGGCCCTCCACCCAGGCGTTCACACCGTCGGCATAGGCTTGCAGCGTCTCCATCGCCTCGGGCGACGCCACCTCCAGCGACCGCTCGGCGGCGCGACGCAAACCGATCGTTCGGGCCTGAACATCGGAAGGCAGAGCGCTCGCGCCCATGAGCTCGGCCTCCGTGCCGCTGGCCTGCCGCCTCGTGAGGTCCATCTGAAACAGCCGGTCCTCCGCGTGGACCCAGCCATGGAGGAACGCCGCGTCGTGGTCGTTCGCCGCGAAGATGTGCGCGATGCCGTTGGCGTCGCGGGCGACACGAGCAGCGGATTGCAGCCCGGCGAGGCTCACCGGCTTCGTCGCCGCAGACGCGGTCGCAGATTGCTGCGGGCTGGTTGCCCCTGCCACCGCGGCCAACAAAAGGATGAGCGCCACCAAGACGGTCCCACGACGCATCGGCCCCACCTCCCAACGCCGGGAACCAAGGGGCTGACGCCGCCTTCCCAGCGCCACATCAGACTAACGCCCGGTCTGGCATGCGTCCTGAAGACGAACCCACGACCGGAAGTCCATCCGATCGGAGATCCCCGAGGTGACGGAGCGGATGCGGCGCGTCCAGCCCGTCAACGAGGGGCGCTGCGTGGCGTCGGGCCGACAGACTTTCGGGCGTGGAAGGCTTCGAGATCGTCCTCGCTGCGGTGCTGGTCTCGGTGGCCGGCCTCAACGCGGTGGCCAGCCGCATCGGCATCCCGTACCCGATCGTGCTGGTGCTCGGGGGCCTCGCCCTCGGGCTCGTGCCGGGGCTCCCGCAGGTCGAGCTCGATCCCGACATGGTGCTGCTGGTCTTCCTGCCGCCACTGCTGTACTCCGCGGCGTTCTTCTCCGACATGCGGGCGCTGCGGGGCTATGCCCGCGCCCTGTCCCTCACCTCGGTCGGGCTCGTGCTGACCACGACGGTTTTGGTGGCGGTCCCGGCGCACGCGGTACTTGGCCTGCCGTGGCCCATGGCGTTCGCGCTCGGAGCGATCGTGTCGCCCACCGACCCGGTGGCCGCGACGGCCATCATGCGCCGCCTGGGTGCCCCCCGCCGGATAGTGAACCTGGTCGAGGGAGAGAGCCTGGTCAACGACGCCGTCGCCCTGGTGGCCTACCGCGTCGCGCTGGCGGCGGCGGTCGAGGGCAGCTTCTCGCTGCTCGATGCCAGCCTGGAGTTCCTGGTCAGCACCGGGGGCGGCGTGGCGCTGGGCTTGGCGGTGGGGTACGTGATCGGCGAGATCCGCCGGCGCCTCGACGACTCGCCGACCGAGATCACGATCAGCCTCATCACCGGCTACGTCGCCTTCCTGCCCGCCGAGCAGCTGCATCTCTCGGCGGTGCTGGCCGTGGTGACGGCCGGCCTGTACCTCGGCTGGCGAGCGCCGGAGCTGGCTTCGCCGCCGACGCGCCTCCAGGCGTTCGCGGTGTGGGAGGTGCTGACCTTCCTCCTCAACGCCACGCTGTTCGTGCTGATCGGCCTGCAGCTTCCCGTGGTCGTCGACGGCCTGACCGGGCGGCCGCTGGCTGAGCTGGTCGGTGACGCCGCGCTCGTGTCCGCCGTGGTGATCGGCGCCCGCTTCGCCTGGTTGTTCACCACGCCGTACCTGCTCCGGGCGCTCGACAGGCGGCCTCAGCAGCGGGAGCGTCGAGTGGGCGCGGCGGCGCGGGTCGTGATCGCGTGGAGCGGCCTGCGAGGGGCCGTGTCGCTGGCCACGGCGCTGGCATTGCCTCTGGAGACCGATGCGCGTACCCGGCTGCCGGGGCGGGACCTGATCGTGTTCGTCACGTTCGCGGTGGTGCTGGTCACGGTCGTGGGCCAGGGGCTCACCCTGCCTGCACTGATCCGGCGATTGGGCGTGGTGGCCGACGGCCGTGAGGAGGAGCACGAGGAGCTGGTGGGCCGCTTGGTGGCGAGCAAGGCCGCGCTCAGCGAGCTCGAGGCCATGGCCGGCGAGGGGTGGGCGGGCGACGAAACGCTCGATCGTGCCCGCCGGTACTACGAGCAGCGCAAGCGCCGGTTCGCGGCCCGGGCCGGGAAGATCGAGGATCAGGGCTACGAGGACGAGTCGCAGGTCCGCCAGCGGGTCCTGCGGCGCCTCTACGGGGCCGAGCGGCGGGCGGTCGTCGGGCTCCGGAACGCGGGCGACATCAGCAACGAGGTGATGCACCGCCTGGAGCGCGAGCTCGACCTCGAGGAGTCCTACCTCGAGCCCTAGGCGGGCGGTACCAGCGTGATCGTCGCCGATCGGTCCGCCGGCTCGTCTGCAGCCGCGATCGCGGCCAGCTCGTCCGTGTCCACGCTGTCGCCGGCTCGTCTGTCGGCTGATTGCCAGGCCTTTTCCGACGCGCGCGAGTGACGCCGGCGTCGTACCGCCTGAGGGAAGCGTCCGCCGAAGGACGGAAACC
>DATHAO010000008.1:0-2820 GCA_035296625.1 Acidimicrobiales bacterium
AGCCCGGTCTCGACCAGGCGGTTGAGGGTGCCGTAGAGCGTGCCGGGGCCCATGCGGACGGCGCCGTCGCTGAGCTCCTCGACGCGGCGCATGAGGGCGTAGCCGTGGAGCTCGCCGACGAGGAGGGCCAGCACGACGTGCAACGACGCTGCAGGGAGCGGCTTCGATCGAGGCATGCTCGAATTGTGATATATCGGACTTCGATAGTCAAGGGAGGATCCGGGCGTCCGACGACTCGGTGGGAGTCGTGGCGTGGTGTCGCCGCAGCCGTGCTCGCATGGTCCGAGCAAGCCTCGACAACGTCCACTGCCCCTGTCATTCCGCCAGCTCGGCCTCGGCCGTCGTCGTGGGCGCCGTGGCGCCCGAGCGGGCGACGAGCACGAGGCCGCCGGCGATGAGCCCGGCCGCCGGCAGTGCCGAGAGCGGCGGCACCTCGTCGAAGAACGCCCACGCCAGCAGGCCGGCGCCGACGATCTCGAAGAGGATCGCCACGGACACGAGCGTGGCGCTCGTGGTCCCCAGCACCCGGTTGATCAGCGTGTGGCCCAGCAGCTGCGGCCCGAGCGTGAGGCCGGCCAGGATCAGCCAGGTCTCGCTGTCGTAGCCGCCGAGCGCCTGGCCGCCGGCCAGGCAGACGGCGAACAGCACCGCCGACGCCACGGCGTAGCAGACCAGGGCGTAGGCGCTCGTCGAGAGGGATTTGCGGGCGTCGGCGCCGACCGTCACGTACGCGGCCGCCAGCATCCCGCCCACGATGGCCATCAGGTCGCCGATCAGGGCGCGCCCCGAGATCGACAGGTCGACGCCGGTGAGCAGCACGGCGCCGACCATCGCCACGCCGATGCCGTACCAGGCGTTGCGGGGCACCAGTTCGCCGCGCCAGCGCGCCAGCAGGGCGGCCCAGATGGGCTGGGTGGCGACCAGCGTGGTGGCCGAGGCCACCGACGTCAGCTCGACGCTCGGCACCCAGGCCCCGAAGTGGGCGGCGAGCAGGAGCCCGGCGACGAGCGAGGCCTTACGCGCCGCCGGGACGGCCAGGCCCGCCAGCTGGCGGCGCCAGCCCCCGACCAGCACGAGGGCGCCCACGACCGGCACGGCCAGCAGCGTCCGCCAGAACGCCACGGCGAGCGACGGCGCATCGGCCCCCCGGATGAGCGGGGCCGAGGTCGACACGGCGAACACCGCCACGGTGAGCAACACCAGGTCGCCCGTCGGCGGGCGGGCCATCGTGGCCGGGGCCGGGACCGGCACCGGCGAGGCGGGGGCCGGTGATGGGGCGGACGGGCCGGAGGGCGCAGCCATGGCCCGTGCAGCCTGGCAGCAGGTCGGCGCGACGCCACCCGGGCTACCCCGCGTGACCCCGGGCGCGCGGGGCGGCTTGCCGTTCGCGGAGGGGTGGGCGAACCTTTGGACGCGACGGCGATCGGGTGGGGTCGCGCGAGGGGGCCGCCATGACGACGGAAACGACCTTCAACCCCTGGGAGCCCGGCTTCGCCGAGGATCCCTACCGCCAGTACGCCGGCCTGCGTCAGCGCGGCCCGGCCGTCCTGACCGAGATGGGCATCCTGCTGGTCACGAGCTACGAGGAGTGCTTCGCCCTGCTGCGGGCGCCGGGCACGAGCGTCGACGAGCGCAACGCCACGTTCGCCCTCGGCAGCGCGCCCGGGGTCGGGCCCGAGCGGGTGCGCGACCGGGGCCGGCACTCGATCCTGAGTCTCGACCCGCCCGACCACACCCGGATCCGCCGGCTGGTGGCGAGCGCGTTCACGGTTCGCCGCTGCGAGCGACTCCGCGGCCGCGTGCGGGCCCTCGTCGACGAGTTGCTCGACGACGTGGCCGTCGCCGGGGCCGCCGGCGAGCCGGTCGACCTGATCGCCGCGCTGGCCTTCCCACTGCCGTTCACGGTCATCCACGACCTGCTGGGCATGCCGGACGGCGACGTCGACCAGCTGCGCCGCTGGTCCCACACGCTGACCCGGTTCCTCGAACCGCTGCCGCCGGGCGAGCACCTTCCGACCATGCTGGACGCGTCCGACGCCCTCGAGGAGCACATCGGCCAGGCCATCGCCTGGAAGCGGCGCAACATGGCCGACGACCTGCTCAGCGCCATGATCGCCGCCGAGGACGACGGCGACCGCCTGTCCCACGCCGAACTCGTCGACCAGGTCCGCCTGCTCTACCTCGCCGGACACGAGACCACGGTCAACCTGATCGGCAACGGCACGATCGCGCTGCTCCGGCACCGCAAGGAGCTGGAGCGGCTGCTCGGGGACACCTCGCTCGACGCCAACGCCGTGGACGAGCTTCTGCGCTACGACAGCCCGGTCCAGCTGTCGCGGCGGATCGCGCTGACCCGCATCGAGCTGCCCGGCCACACCGCCGAGCCCGGCGACCTCGTCGTGACGCTGCTGGGCAGCGCCAACCGCGACGAGCGCAAATGGGGCCCGACCGCCGACGACCTCGATCTCGGCCGCGAGGGCGCCAGCACCCACCTTTCGTTCGGCAGCGGCATCCACCACTGCCTGGGGGCGGCGCTCGCCCGTATGGAGGGGGCCGAGGCGATCCCGGCGCTGGTCCGCCGGTTCCCCGGCCTCGATCTGGCCACCGAGAACCCCGAGTGGAACGGCCGGATGGTCCTGCGGGGCCTCGAGACCCTCCCGGTCACGCTGGGCTGACGCGCGGGGCGCCAGCCCCGCCGCAGTACGCGGGGCGCAGCCCCGCCGGGGGAACTCGGGGGGCGAAGCCCCCCGAGGCTAGATCGAGTGGAACGGCCGGATGGTCCTGCGGGGCCTCGAGACCCTCCCGGTCACGCTGGGCTGA
>DATHAO010000009.1:0-35869 GCA_035296625.1 Acidimicrobiales bacterium
ACGACGGAGCCGCCGCCGACGACGGAGCCGCCGACCACGGAGCCGCCGACCACCGATACGACGACGACCGATACGACGACGACCGAACCGGCGGCGACCGAGCCGACGGACTCGGGGACGACCGGCACGACGTCCCCAACCTCCTGACACCCCCGCCGCGGGCGGACAGAATCCCACATCGGCGTCGGGCGCAAGCTCTGTGCCATGGTCGGGCATGGTCGACGACGGCCTTGCCGGCCGCCTGCGCTTCAGGATCCCACCCGCGATCAGGTCCCAGCGGGAATTCGACCGCGGGCGGGACGAGCCACTCGGCCTGGGGGGCAGCCGTGACGGGCTGCTCTACGTCCCGGACACGGCCGAGCCGGGAGCCCCCCTCCTGGTGTTCCTCCACGGTGCCACGGGCAGCGGCCGAGGCCACATCCGGGCGATGCTGGCGGCGGCCGATCGCTACGGTGCGGTGCTGGTGGCGCCCGACTCGCGGCACCCGATGACCTGGGACGTGATCGCCGAAGGCCACTTCGGGCCGGACCTCGTGTTCCTCGACCTCGTGCTCGACAGCCTTGTGGACCGGCTGGCCCTGGACGTCGACACGACGAGGCTCGCCATCGGGGGCGTGTCGGACGGAGCGTCCTACGCCCTCGCGCTGGGGTTGAGCAACGGCGACATCTTCCCGACCGTGCTGGCCTTCTCGCCCGGCTTCCTCGCCGTGCCGGCGCCGGTCGGCCGGCCGAGGGTCTTCGTGTCGCACGGCACCGTCGATCCCGTCCTACCGATCGACGCCTGCAGCCGGTCGTTCGTGCCGGTTCTGCGGCGCGCCGGCTACGAGGTCCAATTCCACGAGTTCGACGGCGGCCACACCGTGCCACCCGCCGTCGCCGACCAGGCCGTGAGATGGTGGCTTCGGGGAGATCCCCCACCCTGATCACAGGTCGTGAAGCGTGGTGCCGTGGTAGCCCGATGATTGCGGGGCCTCAGGAGTCCGTCGGGCGGGGCAGGTTCGGGCCACGGCGGCGGTACGACGGGCGGACGGATCTGGTGGCGTCGGCGAGGTCCTGGTGGGAGATCGGGGCCGACGGCGTGCCCTTGCGTGCTTCGTCCATCGCCTTCGACCATTGGGCCCGGCGGACGAGGGCGTCGAGGTCCGCGCCGCTGAACCCGGCGGTGGACTCGGCGAGGTGGTGGACGTCGATGTCGTCGCCGAGGATCCGTCGCCCCGGGCGCTCGTGCTCGGCGGCGACACGCCGCAGGATCGTGCGGAGGATGTCGGCGCGGGCCGCCGCATCGGGCATCGGCACCTCGAGCTTCACGTCGAACCGGCCGGCGCGCACGATCGATTCGTCGATGCGTCCCCGGAAGTTGGTGGTGGCGACGACCATCACGTGCGGGTTCTCATCGGCGAGCGTGTTCATCTCTTGTTTGAACAGGCCCGCGAGGGCGTTGTTCATCTGGCTGGCGGCGTCGCCCGGCTGGCCGGTGTAGCTGATGACGCTCTCGAACTCGTCGAAGAGGACCACGGTCGGCTCCGTGGCGGAGCGGGCGTCGTCGAACACCTTCCGCAGGTTGCGCTCGGATGCGCCGACCCACTTGTCGAGGAGGTCGGGCGTCCTGATCTCCATCAGCTCGGCGCCGGCCTCGACGGCGAGCGCCTTGGCGAGCGTGGTCTTGCCGGTCCCCGGCGGCCCGTACAGGAGGATCCCCTGGGGCCGCCGAGCACCCCAGGCCGCCATGACGTCCGGGTGGCGGAACGAGGTGGCGATGTCGCGCATCTGGCCGACGACGTCGTCGAGCCCGCCGAGGGCGTCGAGGCCGGTCGGGCCGACCCCGTGGTCGTCGGTGCCCTCGCCGCCAGCGCCGGCCTCGCCGCCCGCGTCGAGGACGAACGACCGCCCGGCGAGGAAGGACTCGTCGTCGACCCGGCGGGCGACGAGCGCCGCCACGTCGAGCAGCAGTCGGACGAACGTGGCGACCGCATCGGGGTCGGTGGAGGATGCATCGAAGGTGAGGCTCGTCGTCGAGCACACCCCGCCGCCGCCGTCGACGTGGGTGAGGGCGACGTCCTTGCCGGTCCCGGGAGCCCGGACGGCGTCCGGCAGTCGGGCCTCGTCGGCGGGTCGGCCGTCGGCGTCGGTCTCGGCATCGGCGTCGGCGAGGTCGGCGTGGGTGATGCCCGCGACCGCGGCTCCGAACAGCAGCGGTCCCACGGTCGGCACCGCGACGAGGGGAAGGGCCACGAGCGGCACGGAGACGTCGCCGATCCTGACGCTGGTGCGGAGCGCCTGGGCCAACGTGAGACCTCCGTGGCGCACGCGCCCACGCAGGAGGAGTCGGACGCCGCCCTCGCCGGCGGCGTCGCCATCGGGCGCCTCGACCGTGAGGCCGACGTCGATGATCGGGCGGGGCCACGGCCCGTCGACGGCGAGCGGGACGCCACGCGTGCGCGGGATCGCCTCGGGATCGAGGATGCGGACCGTGGCGCCGCGGTGGTCGACCACGTCGAGACGGGGCCGGATCTGGTGGTGAGTCGTCACGCTCGCTCCCGCTGTCGGCCAGCTCACCGCCCGTGCCGGCTGGGCGTGTCGTCGGTCTTTCCAGCGTAACCACGGCCCGCCGGTTCGGCCGCTCCCCGGAGTCGGCCGGTCACCGAGCACGCGGAGGCGCCCGAGGCTGGCGTACGCGGCGCAGGGGCCGAGGCTGCGCTGCTGTCGATTTTCGGCCGACTCGTTTGTCGGGAGTGCAGTCGAGGCCGCACTGGGCGGCCGACCGCACGAGCGACGAGGAGGTCGACATGCGCAAGGTGATCCTGTTCGCCAACACCTCCCTGGACGGGTTCATGGGAGGGAAAGGCGGTGACATGAGCTGGATGGTCGACGACGAGGAGATGGACCACGAATTCACCACCGACATTCGGCACAGGGCCGACACGATCCTCACCGGTCGTGCGACCTACCAGAGCTTCGAGGGCGCGTGGCCGGCCATGGCCGAAGACCCGTCGCTCACACCCGAGATGGCGACGTTCGCCACGTGGATGGTCGAGACGCCGATCGTCGTGTTCTCGAACACGGAGCCGAGCCTCGGGATGAAGAACGCCCGCCTGGCCACGCTGGGCATCGCGGAGGAGGTGGCCAAGCTGAGAGCCGAGCCGGGTGGTGACATGGTGATATTCGGCGGCGCCAGCACGGTCGAGCAGTTCGTCGGGCTCGGGCTGGTGGACGAGTACTGGCTCAAGGTCGAACCCGTGGCCGTCGGCCAGGGCCTGCCGGTCTTCAGCCGGCTTGACGCCCCGACCGACCTGGCGCTCGTGTGGAGCAAGGTCTATGGCTCCGGCGTCGTCGGGCTTCGCTACGAGACCGCGACGACGCCCGAGGCGATCGTCCGTAGCCGTTATGTCAACGGGTGACGCGAGGGAGACGGGATGCCTCAGTACGCGGTGCTGATCTATGAGAACGTGCCCCCCGAGGAGCTACCGCCCGAGGTGCAGGCTGCGCACCTCGGGCTGCCCGGGAGGGTGGCCGAGGCCGGTGGCCGGGTCGTGGCCGGCATCGGGCTCCACGAGTCCTCGACGGCCACGGCCATCCGCGGCGAGCTGCTCACCGATGGCCCGTTCATCGAGACCAAGGAGGAGCTGGGTGGCGTCTTCGTGATCGAGGCGCGTGACCTCGACCACGCATTGGCCCTGGCGAAGATGACGCCGATCGTCGACGGGGGCGTCGAGGTCCGGCCGCTGATCGGGTTCGAGGTGGTGGAGGAGAGCTGAGCGCCGTCGACGACGTCGCCGACGCGCACCGTCGCGAGTGGGCCCTGGTGCTCGCCGCCACGGTGCGCGTCACGCGCGACCTGACCACCGCCGAGGAGAGCGTCCAGGACGCCTACGTCGCCGCCCTGTCGGCGTGGGCCCGCGACGGTGTGCCGGACCGCCCGGGCGCGTGGCTGACCACCGTCGCCCGGCGCAACGCCCTCAACGCCATGGCACGGCGCCACACGTTGCAGGCCAAGCTGCCGCTGCTGGTGGAGCCCGACGTGAGCGAGGCGGTCGATCCGTCCCGGGACACGATCCCGGATGATCGGTTGCGCCTGGTGTTCACGTGTTGCCATCCGGCGCTGGCCCGCGAGGCACAGGTGGCGCTGACGCTGCGCCTGCTGTGCGGGGTCACCACCGCGGACATCGCCGCCGCCTTCCTCGTCAGCGAGCCGACGATGGCGGCTCGCCTCACGCGGGCCAAGAAGAAGATCGCCGCAGCCGCCATCCCCTATGCGGTCCCGGGCCCGGAGGACCTGCCCGCCCGGCTGGACGCAGTGCTCACCGTCGTCCATCTGCTCTACACCACGGCGCACACGGCGCCCTCGGGGGACACGCTCGTGCGCGTCGACCTCGCCGAGCGGGCCCTGGATCTGGTGCGCATGCTGCACGCCCTGCTTCCGCGCGAGCGGGAGGTGGCGGGCCTCCTGGCGCTGCTGCTCGTCCACCAGGCCCGCCAGGTGACCCGCACCGACGCCCGGGGGCGCCTGGCCCGCCTCGAGGACCAGGATCGCGACGCCTGGGATCACGGGGCCATCGCCGAAGCCGACCGGCTGGTGGTCGCCGCGCTGCGGGCCGGGCCGCCCGGGCGCTTCACGCTACAAGCCGCCATCGCCGCGCTCCACGCCCAGGCCCCGAGCCACTCCGAGACCGACTGGCCCCAGATCCTCACGCTCTACGACCGGTTGCTGGCGGTCTGGGCGTCGCCCGTCGTGGCCCTCAACCGGGCCGTGGCGGTGGCGATGGTCGACGGCCCCGCCGCCGCCCTCGAGGAGGTCGAGGCGCTCGAGCACGACGGCCGCCTCGCCGCCTACCGCTACCTGCCGGCCACGAAGGCCGACCTGCTGCGGCGCCTCGGCCGCCACGAAGAAGCGATCGAGGCCTACCGCGCCGCCCTCGCCCTGACCGACAACGCCACCGAACGCGCCTTCCTGGTCGAGCGGCTGGGCTGACGCGCCCTGCGACCGCCGGGGGTCGCGGACGAGCGGGGCCCCCGGCCCGGGGCCCCGCCCATCGGCGACGGAGGTGACGTGGGTCAGAGCTGTCGCAGGCCAGGTCGACGGCCACACCGACGAGGTCGAGGGCCGCGTTGACCGTCACGGCGTCGGGCTGCCCGTCACCGCCGCCCGTGGGGGCCGACAGGTCGATATCCGCCTGCTGCAAGTCGGTGCCCGTCATGTCGTCGACGGTCACCGTGTCGGCGCCTCCGAGCGCCGTCAGGTCCAGCCGCTCCACGCCGTCCATGTCCATGCGGATCGTGGCCACGTCGCGCACGAACAGCGACCGCTCGCCGATGGGCGACAGGCTCATCTTCTCGTCGACGCCGGCACCGTTGAAGTCGAGCGTGTCCGAACGTGACCCGCGTTTCGCCAGGCCGATCCCGCCGGCGGTGCCCTCGGACGAGAACACCGCCGGCGCAGGGCCGGCGTGGGCCGACGCGCTACAGGGCGGACCGGGCTGCGTCGACGTCGTCGACGCAGAGGACCAGGCGCGTCCGCGACGCCAGGTACCCGACCTCGATGTTCACCCCGTTGTCGGCCAGCCGGCGTCCCATCTCGCCCAGGTATCCCGGCCGGTCCTCGACGGGGTCGAGCACGATCGCCTCGTGCTCGGCCCCGACGCTGAAGCCGGCCCCCTCGAGCGCCCGGCGTGCGGTGCCCGCGTCCTCGACCAGGACGTGCATGACACCCCGCCCGTCGGCGACGGTGGCGCAGAACCCGTCGATGTTCACGCCGACTTTGCCGAGCTCCTCGCTGAGCGTGGCCAGTTGGCCGGTACGGTTCTCGGCCTCGATGCGGAGGTCGGTCGCCATGTACACCACCCCCTCTCTGCGTGCAGCGGAGCTGCTTCCGCCATGATCCTCCCGGGATCGAGGTCCGTAAAGCGGTTCGGCGGCGGTCACGCGGCACGGGGCGGAGGTCGGACGCTCCCCTGCGCCGACGTCACACCGGCCCTCCCGTGACGAGCCGGCCCCGCCTGAGCACGGCGTGCACCGGGGCGGCGCCGAGCCAGTAGATGAGCTCCACCCGCTGCTCGGCGTCCCAGACGACGAGATCGGCCCGGGCCCCCGGGGCGATGACGCCGACCTCGCCGGCGAGGCCGAGGGCCCGGGCGGCGTGCTGGGTGGCCCCGGCGATCGCCTCGTCGACCGTCAGCCCGAAGCGCGTGCAGGCCAGGTGCATGGCGATCGGCAGCGACACCAGCGGGGAGGTCCCGGGGTTGCAGTCGGTCGCCACCGCCATCGGCACCCCGGACCGCCGCAGGGCGTCCACCGGGGGCACGGCGTCGTCCCGCAGCACGTAGCCCGCGCCGGGGAGCAGCACGGCGACCGTGCCGGCGCGCGCCATGGCGGCGACCCCCGCGGGCGACGCTCGCTCGAGGTGGTCGGCCGACAGGGCCCGGTGCCGGGCGGCGAGGGCGGCACCGCCGCCGTCGCTGAGCTGGTCCGCGTGCAGCTTCACGGGGAGCCCGAGACGGGTGGCCGCATCGAGCACGCGACCGACCTGCGCAGCGGTGAAGGCGAGCCGCTCGCAGAACCCGTCGACCGCATCGGCGAGGCCCTCGGCGGCGACCGCAGGCAGCATCTCGTCGCAGACGAAGCGGACGTAGCCGTCGGCGTCGTGGTCGAACTCGGGCGGGACGGTGTGCGCGCCGAGGAAGGTCGTGACGACGTCGACCGGCACCTGCTCCGGGAGTCGCCGCGCCACCCTCAGCATCCGCAGCTCGGTCTCGAGGTCGAGGCCGTAGCCGGACTTCACCTCGACGGTGGTGACGCCCCCGGCGGCCAGCGCCGCGGCCCGCCGGCCGGCCCCGGCCAGCAGCTCGGACTCGGACGCGTCACGCGTGGCTCGCATGGTGGCGCGGATCCCGCCGCCGGCGGCGGCGATCGCCTCGTAGCCGGCACCCGCCAAGCGCTGCTGCCACTCGCCGGACCGGTCGCCGCCGAAGACCAGGTGCGTGTGGCAGTCGATGAGCCCCGGGGTGACGAGGCGCCCGTCCACCGGCCACACGTCCCGGGCGCGGGCACCGGCCGGGATCGCCCGGGCGGGTCCCGCCCATGCGATCCGGTCGCCCTCCACGGCGATGGCCCCGGCGCCGGCCGTATCGGTGAGGAGCAGGTCCCACATCAGCCGGCCACCGCGGCGATGGCGGCGCGCAGCTCGGAGGCGACGTCGATGGAGAGGTGCCGGCCGTGCCGCACGACATGGCGGCCGGCCACGACCACGTCGGAGACGTCGCCGGTGCTCCCGGCGGCCACCAGCATCGGCAGCGGGTCGTCGGGATCGACGCCGGCCCAACGGGAGCCGTCGATCCGGACGGCGCACAGGTCGGCCGGCTCGCCCGGCCGCAGGGCCGCCCCGGCGGTCGCCGCCGCCAGCAGCTCCTCCGGGCGGTGATGGCCTCGGCGACCGGTGGCGAGGCGCTCGTCCATCTCCATCGCCCGGGCCTCCTCGAACAGGTCGACGACGGCGTGGGAGTCGGATCCCAGCCGCAGGGGGCAGCCGGCCCCGCGGAGGGCGGCGGCCGGCCCGATGCCGTCGGCGAGGTCCCGCTCGGTGGTGGGGCACAGGCAGGCGGTCGTGCGCGTGGCGCCCAGCAGCTCGATGTCGGCGCCGGCCAGGTGCGTGCAGTGCACCGCCGTGGTCGAGGGTCCCAGCACGGCGCGGTCGTGGGCGAGCTGGGCCGGCGTGCGCCCGGTGGCGGCGAGGCAGGCGGCGTTCTCGGCCGGCTGCTCCGACAGGTGCAGGTGGAGCGGGACGGCCCGCGCACCGGCCCAGTCCGCCACGGCCGTCATCGAGGGCGGGTCGACGGCCCGCACGCTGTGGATGGCGGCGCCGACGAGGACGTCGGGGTGGCGGGCGGCGAGGTCGTCGGCTCGCGCCGCCCAGCGCTCGACGTTCCCGTCGCAGAACCGCTGCTGCACCGGATCGAGGGCCGCGCCGTCGAAGCCGGCCCGGAGGTAGCAGGTGTCCAGGAGGACCAGCCGGATGCCGGCCCGGCGAGCCGCCTCGCAGATGGCGTCGTCCATCCCCGCGGGGCGGTGGAGGTAGTGGAACTCGTGGACCGTGCTGACCCCGGCCTCCACCAGCTCGGCGAAGGCGGCGGTGGCCAGGGCCCGCAGCGAGTCGGGATCGAGGCGGTCCACCAGCGCGTACATGGCCGACCGCCACGCCCAGAAGTCGCCGCCGCCGGCGCGCCCGCGAAGGGCCCGGTGGAACGCGTGCGAGTGGCTGTCGACCAGGCCGGGCACCACCAGCCCCCCGAGGGTGGAAACCGATGGCGGCGGGCGCTCGCAGCCGGTGCGGACTGCGGCCAGGCGACCCTCGCCGTCGCAGTCGAGCACGACGCCGGTCGCCACCCCGCCGGGCAGCACCGCTCGTGCCGCCCAATAGGCGGTCATGGCTGCATGGGCAGCTGCATCCCGGTGGCGCGGGCGACGCGGAGGGCCTCCGGGTAGCCGGCGTCGGCGTGGCGTGCGACGCCGGTGCCCGGGTCGTTGGAGAGGACCCGCTCGAGCTTCTGGGCCGACAGGTCGCTGCCGTCGGCCACGACCACCATGCCGGCGTGGATGGACCGACCGATGCCCACCCCGCCGCCGTGGTGCAGCGACACCCAGCTGGCGCCGCTGGCCGTGTTCAGCAGCGCGTTGAGCAGGGGCCAGTCGGCGATGGCGTCCGAGCCGTCGCGCATGGCCTCGGTCTCCCGGTAGGGGGAGGCCACCGAGCCCGAGTCGAGGTGGTCGCGCCCGATGACGATGGGCGCACGCACGTCGCCGCGGGCGACGAGCTCGTTGAACCGCAGCCCCACGCGGTGGCGCTCGCCGTAGCCGAGCCAGCAGATGCGGGCCGGGAGCCCCTGGAACGCGACCCGATCCGACGCCAGGCGGATCCATCGGGCCAGCACCTCGTTGTCGGGGAGCTCGTCGAGGACGGCCTTGTCGGTCGCGCCGATGTCGGCCGGATCGCCTGACAGCGCCGCCCACCGGAACGGCCCCTTGCCCTCGCAGAACAGCGGCCGGATGTAGGCGGGCATGAAGCCGGGGTAGTCGAAGGACCGCGAGAATCCCCCGAGCTGGGCCTCCCGCCGCAGGCTGTTGCCGTAGTCGAAGACCTCGGCGCCCCGATCGAGGAACGCGACCATCGCCTCGCAGTGCCGGGCCATCGAGGCGCGGGCCCGCGTCGTGTAGCCGGCGGCGTCGCGGCCGCGCATCTCGTCCGCCTCCCCGAGCGAGAGGCCGGCGGGGACGTAGCTGAGCGGGTCGTGAGCGGGCGTCTGGTCGGTGACGATGTCGATCGGGGCGTCGATCGCGGCGAGGCGGGGCAGGACCTCGGCGGCGTTGCCCGGAAGACCGATCGACAGGGGACGCCGGTCGGCCCGAGCCGCCTCGGCCCACCTCAGGGCGTCGTCGATGTCGTCGGCCACGACGTCGAGATAGCGGGTCTCGAGCCGGCGCCGGATGCGGTGGGGGTCGACTTCGACGACCAGCGCGACACCGCCGTTCATGGTGACCGCCAGCGGCTGCGCGCCGCCCATGCCACCGAGGCCGGCCGTGAGCGTCACGGTGCCGGCCAGCGTGCCGCTGAAGCGGCGCTCCGCGATGGCCGAGAAGCACTCGTAGGTGCCCTGCAGGATCCCCTGCGTCCCGATGTAGATCCAGGACCCGGCGGTCATCTGGCCGTACATCGTCAGCCCCAGCGCCTCCAGCCGGCGGAACTCGTCCCACGTCGCCCAGTCGGGCACCAGGTTGGCGTTGGCGATCAGCACCCGCGGCGCCCACTCGTGGGTACGGAACACCGCCACGGGCTTGCCCGACTGGACGAGCAGGGTCTCGTCGTCCTCGAGCTCGCGGAGGGTGGCCACGATGGCGTCGAACGCCTCCCAGCTCCGGGCCGCCCGACCCGTCCCGCCGTAGACGACGAGGTCCTGAGGCCGCTCGGCGACGTCGGGGTCGAGGTTGTTCATCAGCATGCGGAGGGCGCCTTCCTGGGCCCAGCCCTTGCACGTGCGGGCCGGTCCGCGGGGCGCCCGGACGGTGCGGTGTGCGTCAGACAAGGGCTCCGACCTCCTGCTCGGCCGCCCTCACGATGGTCCCGTCGGCGACCAGCTCGGCCGCGGCCGCCAGCTCCGGGGCGACGGGGCGGTCGGGCCCCGGACCGCCCACCCCGGCGAGCCGGAGCGCGTCGCGCGCCGCCCGCGTGCCGGCGGCGGAAGCGAGCGGCGCCCGCAGGTCGAGGCCCCGGGCCGCGGTCACCAGCTCGATCGCCAGCACCTTCGCCAGATGTGACAGCGCGGTGCGGAGCTTGCGGGCGGCCGACCAGCCCATCGACACGTGGTCCTCCTGCATGGCCGAGGTCGGCACGTTGTCGACGCTCGCCGGGACGGCGAGCCGGCGGCACTCGGCGACCAGGGCGGCGGCGGTGTACTGGCCGATCATGAGGCCGCTGTCCACGCCGGGCTCATGCGCCAGGAACGGCGGCAGCCCGTGGCTGCGGGATGCGTCCAGGAACCGGTCGGTGCGACGCTCGCTCATGCCGGCGACGTCGGCGACGACGATGGCCAGCAGGTCGCAGGCGTACGCCAGCGGCGCGCCGTGGAAGTTGCCCACCGACTCGACGCGTCCATCCGCCAGAACCACCGGGTTGTCGATGGCCGATTCGAGCTCGCGCTCAGCGACGGCCTCGGCGAACGCGAGGGCGTCGCGGGCCGCGCCGTGCACCTGGGGCGCGCACCGCAGCGAGTAGGCGTCCTGGACCCGGGGGTCGCCCGTCCGATGCGAGGCGACGATGGCCGAGCCGGCCAACAGCGTGGCGATGTTGGCGGCCGAGGCCTGCTGGCCCGGCTGCGGCCGCAGGCCGACGAGATCGGGGGCGAACGGCCGGTCCGTGCCGAGGAGGCCCTCCACGCTCATGGCCGCGGCCACGTCGGCCGCCCGCAGCAGCGCGCCCAGGTCGGCGCAGGCCAGCACGAGCATGCCGAGCATGCCCTCGGTGCCGTTGACGAGCGCCAGGCCCTCCTTCGCCTGCAGCGGCAGCTCCAGCGCCGACGCGACGTGGGCCAGCGGCGCCAGGTCGCCGCTGCACCCGAGCGAGCCGAACTCGGGGACCTCCGGCACCGGGCCCACCGACAGCAGGCGCAGCAGGGCCTCGGCCAGCTCCGGCCGGGCGCCTGTGATGCCGGTGGCGAGCGTGCGCGCCCGCAGCAGGATCATCGCCCGGACCACCTCGGGCTCGACCGGGTCACCCATGCCGGCGGCGTGCGACACGATGAGCGATCGCTGGAGCCGGTCGCGTCGGTCGGGAGGGATGGGCGTCGTCGCCAGGCCCCCGAACCCGGTCGAGACGCCGTACACGGGCTGGTCGGAGGTGACCATGGCATCGACGTGCTTGCGGGTGGCCGCCATCGCGGAGATGGCCTCGTCGGAGATCTCGACGGCAACGCCGTCCCGGGCGACGGCCACGACGTCGTCCCTGGTCAAGGCCCACGGGCCGAGCACGACCGGCACGGGCCCGACGGTACTCGCCAAAGGCATGTCACCCCGCCGTGCCGTTCCGTGGCTGCAGCGGAGCCCGGGGAACGCGGGGGCTAGGGTGCCTCCGTGCGCACCCCGGAACCGCTGGAGACGGCGCACGACGACCCGGTGACGGAGAGCCGAGCCGCCTTCGACGACCTGCTCGCCGCCCTGCGCACGGTGGGCGACCGCTTCGCCGGGCCCGAGTGGGGGCTGAGCGACCGCACGGATGTCGCCGAGGCTCTGCGGGTCATCGTGCACCTGCTCGGCACCGGCATCGAGGTCCAGTTCGAGGACGACGCCGCGCACCCGGTGTTCCGCGCCATCGTCACACCGTGGCGCAAGGCGCTCGGCGACAACGCCGATGCCCGCTATCACGACGCGGCCGTCCACCCGGCCGGCACCTACCGGGTGCGGGGCCGCACGGCCGGGGCCGCGTACGTGTCGTTCACCGTCGAGGCCGGCGGCGACGACGGTGCGTTCCCGTCGCGTACGGCGGGGTTGCTCAACGACACCGGGTTCGACCTGGCGGACGACGGCTCGTTCGAGATCACGCTGGGCGGCCCACACCGGCACCGGGGATGGCTGGCCCTTCCCGAGGACGCCAGCCGGATCACGGTGCGCCACTACTGGGAGGAGACCGCCTCACCCAACGTGCCGCCGGCGCCGGACCTGGGCCTGACCATCGAGTTGGTGGAGGGCGACGTGCCTTCGGCGCCGGCCGCACCGACCGATCGCTCGGTCGCGTCGGCGATCCGCCGGGTCGCCACGTTCGTGCGCAGCCGTACCCTCGACACGATCGCCAAGCCGGGGGAGGGTGATGCCCCCGCGTTCGTGTCGCGGGTGCCGCACGTCTTCCCCCCGCCCGTGCGCCCGGGGGCCCACGCCCTCGCCGCGGCCGACGCGGCCTACAGCATGGCGCCGTACCTGCTCGACCCCGACGACGCGCTGGTCATGCGGGCGCGCTGGCCGCGCTGCCGGTGCGCCAACGTCTCGCTGTGGAACCGCCAGCTCCAGACGTTCGACTACCTCCGCCACCCGGTGAGCCTCAATCGCGTGCAGGCCGTGGCCGATCCGGACGGCGGCCTCACCATGGTCATCGCCCACCGCGACCCCGGCGTCCCGAACTGGCTCTCGACCGAGGGGCGACCGTTCGGGTTGGTGTTCTGGCGGTTCATGCTCCCCGACGGGCCGATCGACACGCCCACCGCCGAGGTCGTCCCCGTCGAGTCGCTGGCGTAGGTCACGACGCGCCGGGACTCGGCCGCTCTCAGGCGCCCTCGGCCGGCACGTCGAAGTGGCCCATGTATGGCGCGAGATCGGTGCGAAGCTTCCGGGCGTCGAAGCCCCACTCCTCGGCGGTGTAGTGATGGGTGCCGTGCTTGCCGCGTGGCTTGGCGGCGACGTAGCGGGTGACGGCCTCGCGGTGCTCGTCCGACAGCTCGCGTCCGATCGCCCGGTACGCCGTCGCGATCGCCGCCACCGGGTCGACCATGAGGTCGCCGAACCGCACGTCGCCGTAGGTGCCGGGAAGCGTCCGCTCGGAGCGCCGGCGGGCGATGGTGTTGAGGGCGTCGGCGAACAGGGCACCGATCAGCGACGAGAGGATGTCGAGGTCGACGTGATCGGTGCGCAGCCACTGGACCATGGCCGTCGTGCTCACCGTGGACGGCATGGTGCGCGCCGGGTCGCGGTGCGTCAGCACGACGCAGGCGTCCGGGTAGGCCGCGAGGAGGTCGTCGAGCATGAAGACGTAGGCGGGCGTCTTGAGCAGCCAGCGCCGCGGCGGCCGGCCGTGCTGCACGGTCTGGAGCAAGGTCCGGTGGAACGCGAGGTCGGCCACCACGTCGGGCTGCCACGCGCCCTGGTCGGTCAGCGCCATCGCCCAGTGGCTGCCGGCGAACGACGGGGCGCAGATGGTGATGCACTCCACGGGCAGGTCAGACCGCAGCTCGTGGATGGCCGCGAACTCGGGTTGGACGTCCGCCCACAGCTCCTGCTCGGCCTCGGTCATCACCCGGCGCTCGTCGTCGCCCGTGCCGGCGGGCGGGGCCGGGTGGAGCACGTCCGTGGCGACGGGGGTGCGCAGCCCGGGGTCGAGTCCGAGCAGCTCGAACAGGATCGTCGTGCCCGAGCGCGCAGGACCGGTGACGATCACCGGGGCCTCGATCACCTCCTCTGCGATCGACGGGTCGGTCCGCCGGCGGTCCCCTAGGAGGAACCGTGTGCGCAGGCAGCGCAGTAGCTCCTCCCGGGTCATGAGCCGGCCGACGACGTGCAAGTCGCTGCCGTTCACGGCGTCGACGAGGGCGCGCAGGCGCACTTCCCAGTCTCCGTCCCCGAGGTCGAGCGGTTCCGCGATGCCGGTGGACGCCTGCGCCTGCTCGATCAGCCCGTCCGCGTCGATGGGCACGAGGCGGCGCGGGCCGCCCGACGCGGGCCCCATCGCGTTCACCCGTCGCACCCAGTCCGGCCGCCGATACCTGTCCCTCATCGGTGTCAGCGCCATGGGCCGAGTCAATCACTCCCGACGCCCACGTGTGGCAGGGCACGGCCTCGTGGACGGCACGTCCCGTCGTTGCTCTCCGGGTAGGAGCGTCGCTCACTCCGGATCGCGACCCTGCGGCGGCCGCTCCGGGCCGTCTGTGCCCCGGGCGGCGAGGGCGTCGAGGGCTGCGGCGGTGACACGTTCGGGCGGAGCGGCGCCGTCGACCACGGTGAGCAGGCCCCGCCTGCGATACCGGTCCGCGACCGGTTCGGTCCGGTCGTGGAACGTCCGGAGGCGGCGCTCGACGGCATCCGGATCGCGGTCGTCGCTCCGGTCGTCGACCCGTCCCGCCAGGCGGGCGCGGGCGAGGTCGTCGGGGAGGGACAGCAGCACCACCGCGTCGATCGGGTCGCCTCCGCCGGCGTCTGTGAGGGCGTCCGCCTGGCCGAGGTCGCGGGGGAACCCGTCGAGGACGAAGCCGCCGGGCGCCCGGGCGAGGCACTCGGCCACGGCCGGGACGACCAGGTCGTCGGGGACCAGGGTGCCGCGGTCGAGGTGACGGGCGATCGCCCGCCCCCGCGTCGAGCCCGAGGCGGCCTCGGCCCGCAGCAGGTCGCCGGTGGAGAGGTGGGGGACGCCGAGGCGCTCGGCGAGGGCGGCGGCCTGCGTGGACTTCCCGGAGCCTGGCGGCCCGAGGAGCACGAGCCGCCGGCCCGGCGTCGTCGTCGGCCGGGGCTGCGGGTTCCGGCCAGGCCTCGGCGGTCGATCGTCCATCCCGCCAGCATGCCTCCTCGCCGCCCCGGGCAACGGGCCGGCGCTCACCCCGACCCCAGGGGGATCGCCCGCATCGTCGTCTTCGGCGACGCCGCCCTCGTCGCGTCCTCTGGGATGCCACTGGTCCGACGAGCCGGGCGAGGCACATACTAGAACCCAGTCCCTAGAATTGAGGTGTGCTCGTGGAGCGCGACCGCAACGACGAAAGGTGCCGGACGATGAAGGCGAACGAGCGGCTCGTGCTCGACATGATCCGAGCGGTGGAGGAGCGCGACCTGGAGCGCGTCCTGGACATCTACGCCCCGGACGTGGAGTTCGCGTGGCCGCCGTCGCTCCCGGGCTACGGCGGCACGTACCGGGGGTCGGAGGTGTTGGAGATGAACACGGCTTTCGCCGCCACGTGGGATCCCGTGCAACCAACCGAGGAGGCACGGCAGGTCCACGCGCGGGTCGTCGCCTCGAACGACGACGAGGTCGTCGTCCACTACCACCAGCGGGGCATCGACCCCGACGGGCGGACCTGCGACAGCGAGGTCATAGGCCTCTACACCGTCGAGGGCGACAAGGTCGCACGGCTGCAGATGTTCTACTTCGACCCCGAGCAGGTCACAGACTTCCTCCGCGGGGACGCCGAGCGGCCCGCGACCTGACTCCTGCCCGCCGCCGGCCCACGGCACGCCGGGGCTCGGGCCGCCCGGCGAGCGACGACCAATCTCAGCGCCGTCGATCGCCGGGAGGTCACGAGCCGTCGATCGCCGGGAGGTCCGAGCCGTCGATCGCCGGGAGGTCCGAGCCGCCGGCTTCGAGGCCAGGGGGCGCCGCCATCGCGTGCGTGCCGGCTCGTCGCGAGACCCCGGTCGCCCGACCGGCGACCGGTACGCTGCCGTCGAGATGGGCCGCCCGGCGAAGTTCAGCGTCGACCAGATCCTCGACACCACGGCGCAGCTCGTCGCCGAGGGCGGGCCGTCGCGAGCAACCGTGGCCGGCATCTCCGATCGCATGGGGGCGCCGACGGGTTCGATCTACCACCGGTTCGAGTCGCGCGACCTCCTGCTCGCACGGCTCTGGGTCCGGACCGCCGAGCGAGCCCAGCAGGGCTTCATCGACGCGCTGCAGAACAGCGACCTCGATGCCGCCGCGCTCGATGCCGCCCTGCACATCCCGCGTTGGGCGCGGGACAACCTCGACGAGGCGACCGTCATGCTGCTGTACAGGCGGGAGGACCTCGCCGAGCGGTGGCCCGACGAGCTCGGCGACGCCCTCGACCTGCTCCGGTCGAGCGTCGACGACGCCGTGCGATCGTTCGTCCGCCGCTACTTCGGCCGCGTCAGCAAGTCGGCCATGGACGCCACGACGTTCGCCCTCCTCGACGTCCCCTACGCGGCCGTGCGGCGTCACCTGCTCGCCGGAGAGCGCCCACCGGCCCTCGTCGACGACCTCGTCGCCACGGCCTCGACGTGCGTGCTGCGCAGCCGGGCCGCCCGCTCGACCGGCGCGTCCGCCTGACCCGATCCACGACGTCCCAGGGGGCGCCCCTGTCGGGTCCGCCTGGGGACATGTTCTGGCAGCGCTCCGTTCGTCGCTCGCATCTCTGCGCTGCCAGAACCGGGGCGTCCCCCTGACCGAGGCACCTGAGCGAAGGCCGGACCAGGACGACGCCGCCCATCCGGCCGACCTGCTCGCCCTCGCCGGGGCGCAGGTGTCGTGTCGGCCCGATCGGGCCGTTCGACGAGGCGGCCCTTGGCGGCGAGCTCGGTGCAGAGCGCCAGCGCCGTCGTTAGTGGATCGTTGGTGCGGGCGGCGATCCTCCGTCACGAGATGCCGCACAGGTCGGCACGCAGGCGAGGGAGCGTTCATGGAGCAGGTGCAGGGGGGCACGGGCGGCGACCGGAGGACGACGGCCCTCGCGGGCCGTGGCCGAGAACGGCGCGAGGTGCGGGCGGCGGTGCGGGCGGGCCGGCCGGTGGTGATCACGGGGCCGCGGGGCGTCGGCCGCACGGCGCTCGCTCGCGCGGCGGTCGATGCCACGCCCGTGGCCTGGGGCGGCGGGCTGGTGACGATCATGCGGCGGCCGTTCCTGGCGCTGGAGCGAGCGCTCGCGGAGGAGGCACCCGACGCCGGTGTCGAGCGGGTGGCGGCATGGGCCGCGAGCCGGCTGGCCGGCCGGGTGCTGGTGGTGGACGACCTCCACCTCGCCCACCCGGCGACCGCGGCCGTGCTCGGGCGCCTCGCGGGCACGGTCCCGCTGGTGGCGACGATCGCATCGGACGACCGCCGTGGCGCCGGCCTGCACCATGCGACGGTGTGCTGGCGGGGCGATCCCGCCGTCGTCGACCTCGCCCCGTTCGCCCGGGAGTCGAGGCTCCGGGCGGGGATGCCGGATTCCCGGGAAGCCCGGCCGGGACGGGAGGCGACGCCGCGGATCGTCACGGGGCTCCGGGCTCGCCTGACGCAACGCGAGGCCGAGGTGCTGGGGCTCGTGGCTGGCGGGCACACGACCCTCCAGATCGCCCGCACGCTCGGCATCGCGCCGAACACCGTCGAGTCGCACGTGCGCTCCGTGCGGACGAAGCTTGGCGTCCCCACGCGCATGGCGGCGGCGGCGTGGGCGAGCTGATGCCGTTCCCCCGGCCGTCCGAGGGTCCCGTGCTCGTCGCCCCGCCCGCACCGGGCTGGCTGCGCTCGGCGCGGACGGCGGGCTGGCGGGTCCGGCGCTCACCCTTGCCACCGCACCCGTGGCGCCAGGTGGGCACGCTCGTCGTGGCGTCCGGGACGTGGTCGGCGGGCGCGATCGTGCTCGCCCTCAGCCGCGGGGCGGGCGTGGCGATCGAGGGCCCCGACGACGACGCGGCGGCCGGTCGCGACGACCCCGCCGAGGGCGACCGGTGGGCAGACGTCCTCGACGACCTGGGCCGGGTCGGCGGGCGAGTCTGGCCCCGGCCGGCGCCCGACTCGTGGCTGCCGGCCGGGCTGGACGCGACGACCGGAACGCTGCTCGACGCGCTCGCCCGCGGTCGATTCGTGGGCGAGGCGGCCCGGAGCGCCCACGTGTCGCTGCGGACGGCGCACCGCCGCCTGCGGGTCGCCCGCGACGCCCTCGGCGCCGCCACCACTGCAGAGGCCGTGGCCCGGTGGAGCCGCCGCACCGACGGACCGGGCAGCGGCCGGGCGCCCGCGGCCGCCGGTGCCGGAGCCGGCGGCCGCGCCCGACCCGAGGCGGGGGCCGGATCCACGGCGGCGGGCGAGCCCGATGCGGGGCGTGCCGTCGTCCCGGCTCACGAGAGCGCCGTGCGGCGGCTGGCCGCCGACGCGGCCGGCCGGCCGTACCGGGCGCTACGCACGCTCGTCGAGGCGCAGGCCGCCGACGACGGGGTGGTCGTGCTGGAGGGCGATCTCGGCGGCCAGATCTACGCCGTGTTCCCATCGTCGGTCGTTCGCTGCTCCGAACAGGTGTTGCGCGAGCTGGTCCGCGACCTCGACGCCCACGCCCGGCCGTTCCCGGACGGCGACGCGACCGACGTGTACTTCGAGCGGCACCGCCTCGGCGAGGCGATCGCGGGCGGTGCCGGCGGTGGCGTCGTGCTCCCCGGCGGGTGGGTTCAGGACGAGCTCGTGCAGGCCGGCATCGAGGCCGCCATCGTCGACGTGGTCATGGGGCGGCGGGCTCGCCTCGGGCCGGCCTGAGGGCCGCCGGGCTGGGATCCCGCAAGCCAGGGTCCGTTGGGCGGGGGTCGGCCGGGCCGGGATCGGCCGCGTCGAGAGCCGCCGGGCCGGGATCCGCCGGGCCGGGATCGGCCGCGTCGGGAGCCGCCTGGCCGAGATCGGCCGTGGCCGGATCCGCCGGGCCGGGATCCGCCGGGCCGCGGTCCGCCGGAGCCGGGTCGAGAAGCGTCCGGGCCTGTGCCAGCGTCGCCCCGAGCCCGAGCAGACGGCCGTCGGCCTGCAGGCGGTCGAGCCGTGCCGCGCCGAGCCGCTCGGACAGCCGCTCCGTGAGGGCGCCGGCGTCCGCAGTGGCACCGAGGTCGAGGCGGACGCCGGTCGCCGGCGGGACGGCGCCGGCCGCGCCGAGCAGCACGGCGGCGTGATCCGGCAGGTCGCACGCGTCGAGGATCTCGGCGAGCGTCGTCGCCGCCATCGCCGCCTCGGTCGGCTCGCCGACGTCGAGGGCCTGCTCGGCGGCGGCGAGCACCAGCGGCGCGGCACGCCCGTGCCCGTCGCGGCGGCGGACGGCCGTGGCGAGGCCCGCGAGCGCGGACAGGACGATCCGCTGGTCGCCGACCTCGGTCGCCCGGGCGTGGGCCTCGCGGAACGCAGCGGCCGCCGACTCGACGTCGCCCGCGGCCAGCTCGGTGTGACCGAGCGCGACGGTGGCTCGCAGCCACGTTGTGACCCGCCCGCCCCTGAGCAACCTCCGGACCTCGGCGAACGCCCGGCGCGCCCCGTCGAGGTCACCGCCGAGGCGTCGGGTGAAGCCGGCGAACAGCAGTGTCCGGGCGATGCCGACCGGCGTCCCCACCGCCTGGTGCTCGGCGAGCGCCTCGTCGAGCAGCGCCCCACCACGGGCGAGGTCGAGGCCGCGCAGCGCGAGCAGCCCCTGGCAGGTCAGCGCCTCGGCCGCCCAGAACGCGTCGCCGGCGTCGACCATGGCGGCGCGCGCCTCGGCGGCGAGCTCCGCCGCGTGCCCGAGCCGCTCACCCCGCCACCCGAGGCCCAACGCGACGACGAGGCGCGCCGAGGCCCCCGCGTGGGCGTCACCGACCGAGTCGGCCACGCGGACCAGTTGCTCGGCCGCTTCCAGGTGAGCGGCGACGCCCTCGAACGTGTCGGTCACCTGCATGGCCATGACCTCGACCCTCACCCGCTCGCCGGGCGGGATGGCGTCGGTGTGGCGCAGGACCTCCGCCCCCCAGTGCGCCGCCTCCTGGGCGGCCGGCGAGCTGGCCCAGCAGAACCCGAGCCGCTCGAACAGTCGGACGGCGTCGTCGGCACGGCCGTCGTCGAGCGCCCGGCGCAGGACGGCACGCAGGGTGGGGAGCTCGGCCGTAAAGCGTGCGACGGCGGCCGGCAGGTCGGGCCCGCGTGCGAGCGCGTCGAGCTCGGCCGCGGTCGCGAGGCACCAGGCCGTGAGCCGGTGCCCGGCCTGCTCGCCGTCGCCGCCCGCGTCCAGGAGCACGGCAGCATGGCGCCGGACCGGGGGCAGCAGGCGCACGCGGGTGCGGTCCGCCGGGTCGACGACGGCGAGCGAGACGTCGAGGATGGCGGCCAACGCGGCGCCAACATCCCCCGCTGACAGGCCGGCGGCTGCGCCGAGGGCGTCGGCGCCGAACCACGCCGGGAACAGGCTCGCGGCGGCATACGCTCGGCGCGCCGGTCCGTCCAGGCGTTCGGCGGCGGCGTCGAGCGCGGCGCCGAGCCCGCGCCGGCCGGCGCCCACAGGGGGTTCGGCCCGCAGCACGTCCTCGCCGCCGAGCCGTTCGGCCACGACCGCCAGGCTCTCGCTCCGGCCCCAGGCCGCCGCGATCTCGATGGCGAGCGGCAGGCCCCCCGCTGCCCGGGCCACGCGCCGATCGCGCGCCAGTCGTCGTCGCTCGCCGGTGGCCGTCCGAGCGCGTCCAGCCGTTCGGCGAGCAGCCGCGCGGCCCCGGCCCGCTCGACCTCCGCCCGGGCGGCACCGTGGCCCGGGACGGCGAGCGGCTCCAGTGCCACGACCGCCTCGCCCGCGACGCGCAGCGGCTCGTGGCTCGTGGCGAGCAGTCGGACGGCCGCGCTCGCCCGCAGCAGCACGACCGCCACCAGCGCCGCCTCGGCGAGGACGTGCTCGCAGTTGTCGAGGACCACGAGCAGGTCGGCGCCTGCGAGCGCCGACGCCGTGCGGTGGAGCGGATCGCCGTCGGCGCCGTCACCCACCCCGAACGTGGCCGCGACGACCTGGTCGACCTCGCCCGGTCCCGCGCCGGCGAGATCGACCACGACGGCGCCGTCGGGCAGGGCCGGGGCGATCCCCGCCGCCACGTCGAGCGCGGTCGTGGTCTTGCCGACGCCGCCCGGGCCGACGAGCGTGACGAGGCGCGAGGACCGGAGGCGCTCACGCACCTCGGCCCGTTCGGCGTCGCGGCCGACGACGCGGGTCAGGGGAGCGGGCAGCGGGGAAGTCGATGCCCACGACCGGCCACGGTCGAGGCTCGGGTCCTGCAGCAGGATCGCCCGCTCGATCCGGCGCAGCTCGCGGCCGGGCTCGAGCCCCGCTTCCTCGGCGAGCGCGCTCACGGCACGCTGGTACGCCCGTAGCGCCGCCGCCTGACGGCCGTGCCGGTGCAACGCCACCATGAGCTGGCCCCAGCGGCGCTCGCTCAGCGGCTCGGCGGCGACGAGGCGCTCCAGCAGCTCGACCGCCGGCCCCGTCTCGCCGGTGGCGATGAGCGCTCGCGCCAGGTCGTCCTCGGCGTCGGCCCGACGGGCATCCAGCGCGGCCGCCTCGACGCCGAGGAGCGGGTCGTCGCGGACGTTCGCCAGCGCCGGCCCGGTCCACAGGTCGAGTGCGTCGGTCAGCGCCCGCACGGCCGCGCGTGGGTCCTCCCGCCCGAGCGCCGCCTGCGCCTCGTCGACGAGGATGTCGAACAGCGCGGCGTCGATCGTGGGTCTCTCGGCCCTCAGCACGTACGCGCTCCCGACCGTCTCGATCGCGATCGCACCGCCGGTGCCTGCGCCGCTGGCCCTACCGGCGCGGGCCCCCGTGCCGGTACGGGTGCCGGCGAGCGTGCTCCGCAGCTTCGCGACGTGGCCCTGCAGCGCGGTCCGGGCCGTCGGCGGCGGACCGGCCGGCCACAACCGGTCGATCAGGTCGTCGGCGGCCCACGCCCGGCCGGGCCGCAGCGCCAACCACGCGAGAAGCCGGGCACCGTGGCCGCGCAGGCCGACCTCGGTGCGTCCGGTCGTACCGAGGCGCACGGGGCCGAGCAGGCGTATCGCCACCGTGAGGGGCACCCGGCACGGTGTACCAGACGCCCAGGCCTCGTCCGCGGGGCGCACCACGACGCGATGCCCCGCGCGCCGCCGGCCCGCCCGAACCTCTCTTGCCTAGCGGCCCGCCCGGACCGTCCTGCCACCCGGCCCGGCCGGACCGTGCTGCCGCCCCGGCCGCCCACCCGGACCGCTCTGTCACCCGGCCCGGCCGGACGGGTCCGCGTCCGGCCGCCGCCCGGTCGGACCGGTCCGCCTCCGCGCCCGACCGGTCCGCCACCGGCCGGGCTTTACCGCCCCGCCCGCCGGCCCGGTCCGCCTCCGGCCCGGCGCTGCGGGGAATCTGACGGTCCGGGCGCTCAGTGGCGGATCGCGCCCATTGCCGTCTCGATGCTCTGCTCCCAGCCCTTGACGTCGCGCATGCCCGTCTTCCCCATGAACGCGAACTCGAACGGCGCCTCGTCGGCGTCGCGGAGGCGCAGGGCCAGGTACTTCGTGCGGTCCCACCGGCTGGCGGCCCGCGCCTCGTCGACGTGGTCGAGCGGGATCGCGAAGCTGCCCGCGTTGCCGAGTGCCCTCAGGTCCAGCGTGCCCGTCCTCGTGGCGGCCAGCTCACCGCCGAGCGCGCCGCCGATCGTGGCGGAGCGCATCCGGCGCCCCATGTCGTTCCCGCCGGTCGAGAGGAACATCAGGTGCCGGTCCGTCAGGACCAGCGTCCCGAGCATCGTCCCGGAAAGGGTCATCTTCGCCTTCGGGCCGTCCCAGCGGCACACCTCGGTCTCGTGGCGGACCACGGTCTCGTCCACGTCGCTCCTTCGATCTCGTCGCGGTCGCGCACATCCTGTGCGACGGCCGGCCGGGCGACATCCCCGATCGGTGCCAACGAGTGCCTCGGGGCATCACGGACGGCGCCAGGCGCATCCGGGGTCAGGGCCCGTGCACGGTCGTACGCCACGGCGATGTCGTCGAGCGCTCGCCGGCCGGCGCCGCCGAGCGCCGCAGGCGAAGTGGTTCCGATGTGTCAACGATCTCCGACGCGTTTTTGCCAACCGGCCTGCCGAGGCTCGCCGGTGACGGCAACATGTGGCTCGTGGTGACCCGCGGGTGCGGCGACGAGGACGACCCGGCGTGAGCGACGCCGGCGTGAGGCTCACCGAGCTCACCTCGTGCGGCGGCTGCGCCGCCAAGTGGGGGGCGTCGCTGCTGGGCGACCTCGTCGCGTCGGCCCGGCTCGACGGCGGACGAGGCGCCGGCCCCAACGGCGGCGCTGACCTGCTCGTGGGGCTGGCGCCCTCGGATGACGCCGCCGTCGCCCGCCTCACCGACGAGGTGGCGCTGGTGTCGACCATCGACTTCTTCCCGCCGCTGGTCGACGACCCGGCCGACTACGGGGCGATCGCCGCGGCCAACGCGTGCAGCGACGTCTTCGCCATGGGCGGCGACGTGCTGCTGGCCCTGAACGTGGCCGCGTTTCCCGAGTCGTTGCCTCCCGAGGTGATCCGCGCCATCTTCCGGGCGGCCGCGGAGGTGGTGGCGTCGGCCGGGGGGGTGGTGGCCGGAGGCCACACGATCCGTTCGCCCGAGCCGATCTTCGGTCTGGCGGTGCAGGGCGTCGTCGCGCCCGGTCGGCAGTTCACGACCGGCGGAGCCCGCCCCGGCGACGTCCTGGTCCTCTCCAAGCCGCTGGGGACCGGCCTGGCGCTGGCCTCCGGCGTCCCGGCCACCGTGGCGGCCGCAGTGGCGAGCATGCGGCGCCTCAACCGCGATGCCGCCGGCGCCCTGCGCCGTCACCCGGCCGCCGTGCACGCCGTCACCGACGTCACGGGGTTCGGGCTCGTCGGCCACGGGTGGGAGATGGCCGAGCGCTCCGGCGCCCGGGTGGTGTTCACCGCCGCCGCCCTGCCACTGCTCGGCGGCGTGGGCCCCGCGGCCGAGGCGGGTGTCCGCACCGGCGGCGACGCCCGCAACCGGAACTACGTCGCCGGAAACGTGACCCTCGAGGCCGGCGAGGCTGCGGCCGCCGTGGCCTTCGATCCGCAGACGTCCGGCGGCCTGCTGGCCGCCGTCGACGCGGCAGCGGCCGAGGACCTGGCCGGCGCCGGGTTCGTCCCCGTCGGGCACGTGGCCGCCGGCCCGCCGGCCGTCACCTTGCGCTGATGGCCGTGGACCCGGCCGACGGGACCGAGGTCGCCGGCGAGCCCGCCCGGACCGACCACCCACCGTCCGTCGATGCGCTGGCCCGGTCGCTGGCCGGCACCGGGCTGCCTCACCCCCTGCTGGTCGATGCCGCCCGAGCCGCCATCGAGCGGGGTGACGCGGGACTGGCCGCGGCCGAGGCCGAGCGGCGGCGGACCGGTCTGCTGCAGCGGGTGATCAACGCCACGGGGGTGCTGCTGCACACCAACCTGGGGCGGGCCCCGCTGGGAGTGGCCCAGCCGGCCGGCTACGTCAACCTCGAGCTCGACCTGGGCGGCGGAGGACGGGGCTCGCGCCAGGCGCACGTGGGCGGGCTGCTCGCGCGGGCCTGTGGGGCCGAGGCTGCGCTGGTGGTCAACAACGGCGCCGCCGCCGTGCTCGTCGTGCTGGCCGCCCTCGCCGCCGGCCGACCGACCGCCGTCTCGCGCGGCGAGCTGATCGAGATCGGCGGCGGGTTCCGCATCCCCGAGATCATGGAGCTCTCGGGCACCCGGCTCGTCGAGGTGGGCACCACCAACCGCACGCGGGCCGGCGACTACTCGGCCGTGGCCCGGGACGCCGCCCTGCTGCTGAAGGTGCACGCCTCCAACTACCGGATCGAGGGATTCACCGGCGCCGCCACCGTGTCCGAACTGGCCGCGCTGGGCCCTCCCGTGGTCGTCGACGTGGGCTCGGGCCTGCTGGACGCCGGCTGTCCGTGGCTGCCCGACGGTCCGCCGGGGTGGCTGGGCAGCGAGCCGGCCGTTCGCCAGGCGCTGGAGGCCGGGGCTGCGCTCGTGACCTTCTCCGGCGACAAGCTCCTCGGCGGCCCGCAGGCCGGGGTGGTGGCCGGGCGGGCCGACCTCGTGGCGGCCTGCGCCGCCCACCCGCTCTACCGGACCGTGCGCCCCGGTGGACTGGTCCTCGCCGCCCTGCAGGACGTGGCGTTGGCCTACCTCGATCGCACGGCTCACCGCCTCCCGTTCTGGCGGCTGGCCACGACGTCGCCCGACGTGCTGCGGGGTCGGGCCGAGGCGCTGGCGACCCGGGTCGGCGGGTCCCGGCCCGCACCGTGCGCCTCGGTGACCGGGGGAGGGGCGCTGCCGGGCGTCGAGATCCCCTCGTGGGGCGTGACCCTGCCCGGAGACCGCACCGCCGACCTTCGCCGCGCCCGGCCCCGACCCGTCGTCGCCAGGGTCCGCCACGGCGAGACCGTGCTCGACCTGCGCACCGTTGAGGAGGACGACGACCACGAACTGGGCTCGGCGGTCCAGGGCGTCCTCGGAGCGGGAGACGAGGTGGGACGAGGGTGAGCGCACCCGACGGGAATGGCGAGCGGATGCACGTGGTGGCGACGGCCGGCCACGTCGACCACGGCAAGTCGGCGCTCGTCCGGGCGCTGACCGGCATCGAGCCCGACCGGCTGGCCGAGGAGCGCCGGCGGGGCCTCACGATCGACCTGGGCTTCGCCTCGACCTGGCTGCCGGCGGCGGGGACGGTGGCGTTCGTCGACGTGCCGGGCCACGCCCGCTTCATCGGCACGATGCTCGCAGGCGTGGCCGTCGTCGAAGCGGCGCTGCTCTGTGTGGACGCCCGTGAGGGCTGGAGGGCGCAGACCGAAGAGCACCTGCGGATCCTCGAGGTCGTCGGCGTGCCCGCCGGCCTGGTGGCGATCACCAAGGCGGCGTTGGTCGACGACGAGCGCATCGCAGCCGTGGCCGACGACGTCGCCCGGCGCACGGCCGGCACCGTCCTCGACGGCGCCCCGGTGGTGGCGTGCGACGCCCTCGACGGCCGCGGGCTGGACAGGCTGTGCCTCCACCTCGACGCCATCCTGGCCGCCCGCCCGCCCTCGCTCGACCGTGGGCGGCCCCGGCTCTGGGTGGACCGGTCCTTCACGCTGGCCGGCGCCGGCACGGTGGTGACCGGCGGGGTCGGCCACGGGCGCCTGGCGAGCGGTGAGAAGGTCGAGGTCAGGGGAGCCCGGGGTGCCCTCGCGGCCCGGCTGCGCGGCATCCAGGCCCTGGGCCGCGTGGTCGACGAGGCCGCGCCCGGTACGCGGGCCGCCCTCAACCTGGCCGGCGTCGAGCACGGGGCGGTCCACCGAGGCGATGCCGTGGTGCGTCCGGGCGAATGGCAGGTGACCGACACCGTCGACGCCACGCTCACCGTGCTCGCGGGCCTGGACCACCACGTGACCCGGCGGGGCGCCTACCTGGCCTACGTGGGCACCGGCGAGCGCGCCGTGCGCCTCCACCTGCTCGACGGGCCGCGCGTCGCCCCCGGCGGGACCGGCCGCGTGCGGATCGCCCTGGACCGGGCGCTACCCCTCGTGCCCGGGGACCGCTACGTGCTGCGCGAGACGGGGCGGTCCGAGACGGTCGGCGGGGGCGAGGTGCTGGACGTGGCACCCGGCCGAGCTGACGCCGGCGGGGACCGGCTCGGGGCAGAGGCCGTGTCGGACTGCGTCGAGCTGACGGCGGTCCTGGAGGCCAGCAGGCCCGTCGGTCTGGACGTGACCCGGTTGGACGATCGGCAGCGAGCTGCGCTCGCCCGGCTGGTCGACGACGGCACCGCCACCACCGTCGCCGGCTACGCGGTGGCGCCCGCCTGGCGCGACGAGCTGGCCCGGCACCCGGCGGTGCGAGCGCTGGAGGAGCGCCCCTTCGCGCCCCCGCCGATCGATCCCGACCTGGACCCCGAGGTGCGGCGGGCCCTCGTCCGCCGCGGCATCGTGATCGCCAAGGACGGCGTGCACTTCGCCGCCACCGCCCGCCCCGCCGCCGTCCGGGTGCTGGCCGGGCTCGCCGGCGGCAACGGGGGTCCCGTCCCCGGCGCCGTCGTCCCCGGCGCCGTCGTCCCCGGCACCGACGTGCCCGGTGCCGACGTGCCCGGCACCGCCGTGCCCGGCACCGACGACCTGTCCGCCGGCTTCACCGTCAGCCAGGCCCGGGAGGCGCTTGGCACCACCCGCCGCTGGGCGCTCCCGTTGCTGGGCCTGCTCGACGACGCCGGCCTGACGATCCGAGACGGCGACCGCCGGCGCCTCCGGTCCGAGGGCTCGATCACAGAGCGGTAATGTCCGAAACGGAGGTGTCCGAGCGCCTGGTGGGCTCCGCCGCCTTCAAAGCGGTTGGTCGTGGTCATCCGCGACGGCGGGTTCGATTCCCGTCCACCTCCGCCACCACGAGGCACCGATGATCCTGGAAGCGAGACGCGTGCGGCTGCGGCCGTTCATGGTCGAGGACCTGGACTGGTTCTACGCGCTCATGCTCGACCCGATCGTCAACCGGCGCTTCCGGTGGGGCGGCTCGACGCCCCACCCCGAGGAGGTCGCGAACGCCGCCTGGGACGGGCTCTGCCAGTTCGTCATCGAGCGGCGGCGGTCCGACGAGCCGATCGGCATCGCCACGCTGTTCGCCGCCGACTTCCGCCACGGCTTCGCCTCGGCCGCCGTGCTGGTCACCCCGCACGCCCGGGGCTGGGCCGAGGGCCTCGAGGGCTTCGCCCTGCTCGTCGACTACGCGTTCCACACCTGGCCGCTGCGCAAGGTGTACAGCGAGGTGCTGGAGGAGAGCTATGCCCAGTTCCACTCGGGCGCCGGCCGGTTCTTCGTCGTCGAGGGCTGCAAGCGGGCCCACCAGTTCGCCGCCGGGCGCTACCAGGACCTCTACACCCTGGCCATCCACCGGGACATGTGGTTGCGGTCCGATCCGCTGCTCGTCGCGCGTGGGGTGCGGCCGCGGGCATAGGCCCCCACTGGGCGGTAACGCTCGCGCTCGTTCGGGCACGTGTCCTAGCATTATCGTCGGGGAGATCGCGGGAGGGAGACAGGTGGCGGCGATCGATCTGACGGCTCTCGACGGGGGCACCTTCACCTACCAGGGCGACGGTCTGGACCTCGACGCCCGGACCGCCGTGTCGACCGCCGTGTCCGGCGCCTGGCTCGACGGCGACCAGGGGTTCCTCCAGCTCTACAGCGGACCGCTCGACCATTGCGCCGGCACGATCCGGGCGGTGCTCTCGGGCCGGGTGGAGGAGACCTACACGCGCCGGGACGGGGTTCTGTCGGTCGGCACGTTCACCCAGTACGACCAGCGCGACTTCCGGGCCGTCGCCCATTGCTCGTTCGCCTACCTGGCGGGCCGCACCCTGGGCGTGTGGGGCTACAACGACACGTCGCCGGCCGAGATCGCCGAGTACTTCGACACCATCGCGGTGCACGAGACCGCCTCGGGCGTCTGGGTCACCCCGGCCCACGGCGCCCGCTGGAGCTTCACGAAGGCCGCCTCGGACCTCGTCCACACCGTGCCCGACGTGGCGATCCACTCGTTGCAATCGGTCGAGGAGCCGCCGCCGGCGGCGTTGATGGGCGGGCTGCGCACCCGGGCCGGCAGCCTGCTGCGCAGCGACCGGGTCCATCCGAAGCTCTTCCTCACCAACGACCAGGTCAAGCTCGCCGCGCTGCCGCTGGCGCGGAGCCAGGTCGACCGCACCGCAAGGTTGGTCGCCGCCATCGAGGCGCTGACCTACACCCCGGGCCCGGCGTCATGAGCTTCACGACATCGCTGCTGATCGTGCTCACGGTCGTGGTCGTGCTGCTCACGTTCGGCTTCGCCGCCCACCAGCGGACGCTGGCCCAGCTCGTCGAGATCGTCAACCAGCGGCCGCCTGGCAGCAGTTGGCACGGCGCCGCCGGACGATCCGGCGGGCTGGCGTCCGGGGACCGGCTCACCCTCCCCGTACCGGCCCACGCAGGCCGGTCGGTCGTCGTGTTCGCCAGCCCGGGCTGCGCCGACTGCCACGAGATCCTCGGCCGTCTACGCGACCTGCTGACGGCGACGCGCGACGGCGCCCGCCTCGTGTCGGTCTGGACGGGGGCCGCACCCGATTGGGCACGCGAGGACCCATCGGTTCTCGTGGTCGAGGAGCCCGGCCTCGTCGACGACCTCGGCATCACCCGGACACCGGCGATCGCCGTACTGGCCGGGGACGTCGTCGTCGAGACCGCGGCGACGGCGCGGCCCGATGTGGCCGTGAAGCTGGTGCAACGCCAGCTCGGCATCGACACGACCAGCCAGGAGGCACCCGGGTGGAGCTGACCTACGACCAGGTCCCGAGCCTGCACCAGACGCGGCAGACGACGGCCGACGCCCTCCGGGCGCCGTTCCGCCGGTCGATCGGCCGACGCCGCTTTCTGCGCGACGCCTCGATCACGGGCGCCGCCATGTTCGTGGGCACGCAGTTCCTCGGCGCCGTGGCGCGCATGAGCCCGGCGGCCGCCGCAGCGACGTGCAGCACGGAGGGCTTGAAGTACCGGGGCGACTGCATGGGCGACCAGTACGCCTCGTGCAGCGGCGGCCGCCTGGGCTGCGCCCGGCCGACGAGCGTGAGCAGCGGCTGGTTCTGCTACACGGCCGAACCCAACTCCCGGCACCGGACCTGCGGCGAGACCCGCGATGTGAACGGCTCGATCAAGGACTACCAACTGCGGACCGACCAGTGCTACGACGGCCGTTCCGACGGTTGGACCTGGCAGGACCCGCCCAACTGGCCATGCGGGGGCTGCGGGCCCCAGGCCTTCCGGTCGTTCTGCCACGACGGCTACTACCGGATCGGCACGGCGGCCTACGCTCCGTCCATCTGCGAGACGAACATCTGCGTCTAGCGATCAGATGCGGCACCAGCTCTTCTCGCAGGCATGGGTCACGGCCGTGAACCCGATGTTGGACGGCCTGCACACGGGGACGGTCACCGAGTTCACGCTCGTCGTCAACGTCGAGCTCACCGACGGCACGGCCGACCTCCCGGGCGGCCGGGTGATCATGGCCGGCGGTCGGCTGAGGTTCGCCGCCGGGCTGGACGACGGGGCGGACGCCTGGGTACGCGTCCCGAGCCGGACCGCCCGCGAGCTCGTGCTCACCGGCGCCGGATCGGGCGCCGCCGTCGAGCGCGCACTGGCGGCCGGCGGAGCCGTCGCCGGCGGGGACCTGAACAAGCTGGCGGCCCTGCGCGACGGAGTGCTTCGCGGGGCCGACGCCGCGCTGGTGGCCGCCGTGGCCCGGGCGACGGCCTAGGGCGACCGACCGTGTCCGTCGCCACGCTGCTGCTGGCCACCGCCGGATGGACCCTGGTGTGGAGCGCGGTCGGCCACCTCGGCGATCTCACCGACCTGTCCGAGATGCTCCGCAACCACGGGCTCGTGCGGCCGGTCTCAGTCGTCCTTCCCGTGCTGGTGACGGCCGAGATCGGTCTCGGCGTCGCCGCCGTGGGAGCGCCCGTTGTCGCTCCCGGGGCCCGGGGGGCGCAGGCGGGTCTGGCTGTGGCCCTCACCGCGTTGTTCACCGTGTTCGCCGGCTACCTCGCCGCCCTCCGGCGGAGGGACCCGACGCAGCGCTGCGGCTGTGGCGGGCGGGGAACCGCCAGCCGGGCCGCCGTGGGGCGGGCCCTCGCACTGGCCGGCTGCTCGGTGACGGCCGGCGTCCTGACGCTCACCGGCGCCGGCCCCGGCCCGGACGGCATCGACGCTTCGACGCTCGTCGTGCTGGCCGCCGCCGGAGCCGCCGGCTACCTCGTGCTGCACGGGCCCGAGGCCACCCGCCTGGAGGCGCGAACATGACGGCATCGGGCGACGGCCTCCACGGATTCGACGGCGTCGAGCGCCCGCGCCGTCTCGACTGGGCCGCCGCCGAGGAGGGCGCCGGGCGCAAGGCACAGCGGGTCGTCCTCGGGCTCGGCGTGGGCCTGTGGGTGGCGGCGATGGCGTTCGGTGCCGTCGGTGGCCTCGCCGTGCCACTGCTCCTCGGCTTCGCGGAGGCCGGCGGCCTGAGCGTCTCGGGCGCCGTCTGAAACCTGAACGCAGCGATGATGCTGCGTCCCCCCGTGCGGGGGACCCCCATACTCGGACGGCTTCCCGGCCTGGCCGCCTTCGCGGCGGGTGCGTCGCTGGGCGGGTTGGCGACTCTCGTCGTCGCCCACGTGCTCGGCGGGCTCGTCGCCTGGGTGCCCTTCGGCGTGCGGGTGGGCGCCATCGCGGCCGCCGGCGTGGTGGTGCTTGCCCAGGCGCTCGGCGTGGGGGCCGTGCCGGTGCCGCAGCGGCGGGCCATGATCCCGATCGGTCGCTTCGACCGTCGGGCCGGGGCGGCGCAGTTCCTGTTCGGCCTCGAGCTGGGCTCGGGCCTGCGCACCTACCTGCCGTCGCTGGCACCGCACCTCGTGGCGGCGTTCGCCCTGGCCCACGTCGTGCCCCTCTGGGGCCTCCCCGTCCTCGCCCTGGGGTGGGGTGTGGGCCGGTCCCTCCCGCTTGTCGCCCGCCTCGGCGACGACCGGAGGGGCGGTTGGGCCGGCCAGGCGGCGCTGACGAGCCGGGCGGCTCGCGTCGGCGGTGTGATGACCGTCGCCAGCGGCCTGATCCTGCTCGTGTGGATCCGGGGGTAGTGGGTCCGGGGTAACCGCGAGGGACGGTCGGGCGTCTACTGCAGGAGAGCGCGCAGATGGAAGCGAGCGACCTGGAGGCCGATCGGGCGAGCGAGCCGAGCTGGTGCCGGCCCGCGCGCGACTTCGTGTCCGGCGGCGGCTTCCGGCAGTCGGTGGCGGTGGTGGCGTCGATCTACGGCGACGTGGTCCAGGCCGAGGACGCCGTGGCCGAGGCGATGACCCGCGCCTGCGAGCGAGAGGCGGCGGGGGAGCCGATCCGGGACTGGCGCGCCTGGGTCATCCGGGTGGCCCTGAACCACTCCGCCTCCCTTGCCCGCCGGCTGGCACGCGCCCGGCGGTCGCGGCACCTGGTGGCCCGGCCGGATGCCTGGGTGGCCGAAGGCGTGGACGACGCACAGGACACCCTCGCGGCGCTGCGGGAGCTGCCGGTGGGGCAGCGGACGTCGATCGTCCTGCACTACTACGCCGACATGCCCGTCGCCGAGATCGCCGACGTGCTGGGTACGTCGGTGTCGGCCGTGAAGAGCTCACTGCACAAGGGGCGCGCCAACCTGGCCAAGCGGCTGGAACGCGTGGGGTGAGGACTCGGAGGTGACACCCATGGACCACGACGACCAGGTCGCGGCGAGCGTCCGCGCGGCCGTGCGCTCGCTGGAGCGCCAGGTGGGCGACGTCCCAGCGCCGCCGGCCATGGCCCGGCGCCGCTCGCCGTCGCGGCGGGTGATTGCCGGGGTCGGGATCGCCGCGGGGCTGGTGGCCGGTGCGGTCACCGTCTGGTCCCTCGGGCGCTCGGGCGACGACCCGGCACCATCGGAGGTCGAGGCCGGCGCGCCGCCGGGCGGCTCGGAGGTGGAGCCGGCGTGGGAGCAGGTGCCGCTCGAGGGGGTCGCACCCCGGGAGGGCGCGTCGCTGGTCCTGCTCGGCGGCGACGCCGTGGCCGTGGCCGGCGGCCAGACGCCCGAGGATCCGGGCCGCTTCACCGTCGATGTCGTCGACGTGGCGTCCGGTCAGGTGGTGTCGTTGCCGCCGCTGGCCGTCCTCAACCCGAGCGTCGCTGGCTCGATGGTCCACACCAAGGCCCGGGCCACCCTGCTGCTCGAGTCGGGCGAGGTCGTGACGTTCCCGGCCAACGGCAACGGCGCTCCGCGCCTGGTGGCCGGGCCGGAGGGCGCCGGGGCGCCGCTGGCGCCGGGGGCGCAGGCCCCTCCGGGCGGCGGCCTGGTCGACCTCTCCGTCCCCGCCCGCTGGGACGGGGCCAAGGGCGCCTGGCGGCCCTTGCCGCCCCTGCCGGTGGACGATCCCGGCTACGAGCGACGTCCGGCCGTGACCGACGACGGCCGGATCGTGCTCGCCGGCTTCCAGGCACCCACCCTCGTCTATTCGCCGGACGCCGACGCCTGGCGCGAGCTGCCGCCCCCGCCGCTGCCGGCCGGCGCCGACCGCATCGGGCAGCCCGTGCTCGCTGCGTTCGGAGACCGCATCGCCCTGGTCGACGAGCTGGCCAACGCGGCCGTGCTGTCCCTGGCCGACGACACCTGGGCCCCGCTGGAGGTGCCCGACGACCCCCGGTACGTCGAGGGCTGCCAGCTGAACGGCGCCTCATCCGCGACGGTCGCCGTGCTCGATCGCTGCGGCGACGTGCTCGTGATCGACGACGAGGGCCTCGTCGAGCAGCTCGACAAGCCCGTGACGCCCCCGCAGCACGACGCCGTGTCCGACGGCCGGCAGGTGATCCTGCTGACATGGGCCGACGGCGAGCTGGCGCTCTGGCGCCGGGCACTCTGACCGCGGGCACGGCAGGATCACGACCGTGACCACCGCTCCTCCTGAGTCGACGGCCCATCGGCGTTCGTCGGTGGGGGACGTGCCCCGGTCGGACGGTCCATGAACGGGCCCGGAGCCGACGAGCGGGCCGAGCCGGAGGTCCGGCTCGCCCCGGCCCCGATCCGCGCCCTCGGCCCGCGGGCGCGGTTGGCGGCGGCGGTCGCGGCCCGGGCGACCGGTGGGGAGGCGCCCCGGGTCCTCACGACCCTCGCCCGGCACCGCCGGCTGTTCCGGCGCTGGCTGCCGTTCTCGACCACGCTCCTGCTGCGCGGCGACCTCCCACGAGTCGAGCGCGAGCTGGTCATCCTGCGCACGGCCTGGCGGTGCCGCTCCTGGTACGAGTGGGCCCAGCACGTGCCCCTGGCGCGACGGGCCGGGCTCCCGGCCGACGCGGTCGATCGCGTCGCCGACGGCCCGGAAGCTGCGGGATGGACACCCCGTCAGCGGCTGCTGCTGCTCGCCACCGACGAGATGCACGACCGCCGGGTGGTCGGCGACCCGACGTGGACGGCGCTGGCGGATGAGCTCACGCCACGGGAGCTGATCGAGCTGTGCTTCGTGGTCGGGCACTACGAGATGCTGGCGATGACGCTCAACAGCCTCGGCGTCCGTCCCGAGCCCTCGGCCATCGCGCGCCTCGAGGGTCCCGCGGCGCGCCGGGCCGGCGAGCTGCGCGACGCCCTGGTCGCCGCCCGCCGGTAGCCGCTCGCTGCCTGTTCTCGCGTCTCTCACACCGCCATGCGGCGGGAGGGACGCCGGAACGGCCCGGGCTCGGTCAGGTGCGGTCGGCGGGCGGCGGAGCGGGCGGCATCCGGAGCACAGCGGCGCCGGCGGTCAGACCGGCGCCGGCCGAGACGAGGAGGACGGTCGCACCGTCGGTCAACCGGTCCTGCTGCCGGGCCTCGTCCCACGCCACCGCGAGACCGGCCGTGTGGACTGGGGGGCGGCCGTCGGCGGCGACGACCTGGGACCCGGATAGGCCCAGCTCGGTCCGCAGCGCTGCGAGGAAGGCGGGGGTCAGCGGGTTGGCCACCACCACGTCGACGTCGTCCGGGGCCAGTCCCCGGTCGGTGAGCAGCTTGCCCGCCACCTCGCCTGCCAGCGAACCGGCGCGTGCCGCGAACTCGGGCGCCTCCTCGATGCGGAGCTTGTTGCGGCCCCGCTCGACGCCGACCCGGCCCCGGAACAGGTCGGCGCCCGGCCTGTTCCCGAACCGGAAGGCGACCAACCCGCCCTGGTCGTCCTGCCATCCGCAGGCGATGGCGGCCCCGGTGGGGGCGAAGGGGAACCGGTTGGTCAGGCGCCTGCCGGGGTTCGCGTCGCCGGCGACGACCAGCGCGTGGCGGATCGTGCCGGCCGAGAGGAACCCGTGCACCACGCGCAGCCCGGTGAGCATGCCGCACGCGCCGTTGGCGACGTCGAACGAGAACGTGCCGTGGCCGCCCCCGTGGGGGTCCTCGGGATGGGCGCCGATGTCCTCCTGGATGAGCGCGGCGAGGGCCGGCTCACCGAGGTTCTTGTCGTGGTAGATGCCGACGTTGACCAGCAGGTCGACCTCGCCGGCCTCGATGCCTGCGCGTGCCAGGCAGGCCTCGGCTGCGGCGTCGGTCAGGGCCAGGGCGCCATTGCGGCGCCCGATGTGGCTGCCGCCGGTGACGACGGCGACGGCGTCAACGGTCGTGCCCATGGTTCCCGACCAGCTCTTCGTCCGCGGTGAACAGGACCACGCCGATCTCCAGCCCCGAGGCGAGCGCCACCAGGGCGATCCGGTCGCCCGGCCGCACGTGACCGGCCTCCAGCTCCTCGACGAGGGCGACGACATGCGTTGTGGAGGCGGTGTTGCCGTAGCGGTCCACGGTGATGACGGGAGGGTTGCGAGGTGTGCTCCCGAGGGACTCGGCGACGACCTTCAGGCCGGAGCGGATCGCTCGTGCCGAGGTCTGGTGGGCGATCACGTGGTCGAGCTCGCCGAGCGTCAGCCCGGTCGCGTCGAGCGCCTCGCGCAGCAGGACGGGCGTGTCGGCGATGGCCACCCGCTGAATGGCCCGCGACTTGGTGAACATCCTCGCGCCCGGCTCGTGGGCCGCCGGGTAGGCGAGGCACAGCCGGCTGTGGTCGGCCACGGTGGTGAAGCCGGCGAAACCGATCCCGGGCGTGCCGGCCGGCGCCCGCTCGACCAGGACGGCGGCGCCTGCGTCGCCCAAGGTCAGCGATGCCAGCTCGCGGCTGATGATGCCCCGGACGTGGCGGGCCGCGTTGACGCCGAGCTGGGAGATGTACTCCCCGCTCACCACCAGTGCGCGGCGGATCGCCCCCTGCCGGATCCAGTCGTTGACGACGAAGATGCCCGTGAGCGTCCCGGCGCACGCGTTGGCCAGGTCGAACGTCATGGCGTCGCCGGCGCCGATGCGCTCTGCGACCGCCAAGCTGAGCGGTGGCTCGAGGTGCTGGACCAACCCGTCGCGGTACTTGGTGATGCTGCAGCTCACGACGACGTCGACCTCGTCGGCCTGCCGGCCCGCTCGCTCCAGGCACTCGGTCGCCGCTCCGGCGGCCAGGCTGAGCGAGTCCTCGTCGCCGACCGACACCCGCCGTTCCCGGATGCCGGTGAGGTGCTCGAGGTCGATGCGCGTGCGATGCCGCGTCGACCCCATCAGCTCGTCGGTGGTGCGCGTCGTCTCGGGAA
>DATHAO010000010.1:0-68639 GCA_035296625.1 Acidimicrobiales bacterium
CCGGACAGGCCGTAGGCCGAGTCGTTGGCGATGCGGGCGGCGTCGTCCTCGTCCTCGTAGGCGATGATCGACAGGACCGGCCCGAAGATCTCCTCCTGGGCGATCGTCATGTCGTTGCGCACCTCGGAGAACACGGTGGGCTTCACGTAGTAGCCCTCCGACAGCCCCTCGGGCTGCCCGGGGCCTCCCGTGACGAGCTTGGCCCCCTCGTCGATGCCCTTCTGGATGTAGCCGTTGACCCGCTCCACCTGCGCTTGGCTCGACAGCGGGCCGAGCATCGCCCCTTCGGCGAACGGGTCGCTGGGCTGGAACTTCGTCTCGACCTCGTCGGCCGCGAGCCGCTCGGCCTCGGCCAGCCGGTCGGCCGGCACCAGCATGCGGGTGAGCGCGGTGCAGGTCTGGCCCGAGTTCAGGTAGGCCTTGCCCACGCCGTCGCGGACCGCCTTCTCGAAGCCGGCGTCGTCGAGGTCGTCGAGTAGCACGTTGGCGGACTTGCCGCCGAGCTCGAGGGCGACGCGCTTGAGCGTCTGCGACGCCACCTCGGCCACCCGCTTGCCGGCCCGGGTCGAGCCGGTGAACGACACCATGTCGACGCCGGGGTGGGCGGCGATCGCCTCGCCGACGACGGGACCGGTGCCGGTCACCAGGTTGAACACGCCCGCGGGCAGGCCGGCGTCGTGGATGACCTCGGCGAGGATGAACGCGTCGAGCGGCGCCACCTCACTGGGCTTGAGCACCACCGTGCAGCCGGCACCGATGGCGTAGGCGACCTTGGCGGCGATCTGGTGGAGCGGGTAGTTCCACGGCGTGATGGCCCCGACGACGCCGACCGGCTCGCGCACCACGAGGCTGGAGCCGAGCTGGCTCTCGTACTCGTAGGTCTCCGCCAGCTGGGCGGCGGTGTTGAACGAGTTGATCGGCAGGCCGGCCTGGATCATGAGGCTGAGCCACTTGGGCATCCCGGCCTCGCGGGTCACCACGGTGGCGATCTCGTCCATGCGGGCCGCGAGGCCCTCGCCGATCCGTGTGAGAACCTTGCTGCGCTCCTCGGGCGTGGTCTGGGACCAGCTGTCGAAGGCCGTGCGGGCGGCCTTGACGGCGGCGTCGACGTCGGCGGCCGAACCCTCCGGGATCGAGGCGATCACCTCGCCGTTCGTCGAGTCGAAGACGTCGATCGTGCCCGTCCCCGACGACGGCACCCACGCGCCGTCGATGTAGAGCTTGTCGTGGACCTGCATCTCATCCCCCTCGTCGGTGGCGGTACCAGCGACCATAGACCTCTGCCTGACCACCGGGTCAAGAGCAGACCGGCCTCTGGCCGGGATCGTCAGCCGGGGGCCGCGCCGGCGGCGGACGCCGCCCGGGCGGGGGCGAGGCGGTCCAGGGCCACGGCGGCGTAGAGCGCCACACCGGTGCCGAGCGACGCCTCGTCGATGACCATCCTGTTCGAGTGGTTCGGTGCCACCTGAGCGGGCGCCGCGCCCGAGGGCCGCGTGCCGAGGAACGCCATCGCCCCGGGCACCTCCTCGATGAGGTAGGAGAAGTCCTCGGCCCCCATGACCGGGGTCGGCATCTCGTAGGTCCGCCGCTCGCCGACCAGGCGCCGGGCCAGTTCCAGCACCTCGGCGGCCGGCACCCGATGGTTCACCGTGACCGGATAGCCAGGGCGTATCTGGACCTCGGCGGTCATGTCGTGGGCGGCCGCCACGTTCGTGGCCACGCGCACGAGGCCGTCGTTCACCCGGTCGCGGGCCTCGGCCGAGACGGCCCGCATCGTGCCCTCGAGCAGCGCCGTCTCGGGGATCACGTTCGAGACCGTGCCGGCGGCGATGCGAGCGACGGTCATCACCGCCGGGTCGAACACGTCGACCTGGCGGGTCACGAACGTCTGGAGCGCCCCCACGATCTCGCAGGCCACGGGGATCGGGTCCGCCGCCTGGTGCGGCATCGACGCGTGCCCGCCCCGCCCACGCACGATGACCTCGAACGTGTCGGCCGACGCCATGATCGGTCCGGGCCGCGTCGCCACCATGCCCGCCGGGTACGACGGCGACTGGTGGATGGCGAACGCCCACGACGCACGCTCGCCGCCGTCGGAGGCCTCCAAAAGTCCCTCACGCAGGGCGATCTCCGCCCCGCCGTGGCCCTCCTCGCCCGGCTGGAAGAAGAACCGCACCCTCCCGGCCAGCTCACCCCGCCGCCCGGCCAGGATGCGGGCGGCGCCGACCAGCATCGCGGTGTGGGCGTCGTGGCCGCAGGCGTGCATGGCGCCGTCGACGGCCGAGGCGTAGTCGAGCCCGGTGTCCTCGGGCATGGGCAGGGCGTCCATGTCGGCGCGCAGCACCACGGTGGGACCGGGCGCGCCGCCGTCGAGGTCGGCGACGATCGACGACTGCGCGGTGCCGGTCCGCACGGTGAGCGGCAGGCCGTCGAGGGCCTCCAGGACGCGGCGCTGGGTGCGCGGCAGCGCGAGCTCGAGCTCCGGGTCGCGGTGGATGGCGCGGCGCAGCGCCACCACGTCCTCCTGCACCGCCGCGGCGTCGCGGGCCAACGCGTCGGGGTCGATCGTCATGGCGCCAGTGTCGCCCAGCGCAGGCGCCCGTGCGCCCCGGGCGTGGCATGCGGCAACCGGCTCGTCGAGGCCCACCGAGGCCTGGCGGCGTCGATCGCGCACCTACCAGCAGTCGATCGACTTCCTCGTGGCGGTCGTGGACCGCCGGGTCGCCGATGCCGCCCGTCCGCGCGCTCAGCGGGTGGGCACGGTGACCGTGTCACGGCCCGAGCGCAGCACCCGGCCCGGCGTGGCCCCCGTCGCCCTGCCGTCCTCGACCGTGGCCACGCCGGCGACGAACACCCGGGCCACGCCCCGCGAGCCGGCGGTGAGCCGGGCCGAGCCTCCGGGCAGGTCGGCGACGAGGCGGGCGTCCTCGGCCCCGACCGTCCCCGGGTCGACGAGCACGAGGTCGGCGTGGGCGCCGGGGGCGATCACGCCCCGGTCCGTGAGCCCGAAGAGGTGCGCCGGCTCTCGGGTGAGCATCTGCACGGCCCGCTCCAGGGAGACGAGCTTGCGGCCCCGCAGGCTGTCGGCCAGCAGCCGGGTGGTGTAGGACGACCCGCACATGCGGTCGAGGTGGGCACCGGCGTCGGACCCGCCGAGCATCGTGCGGGGGTCGTCCCACACCTGCTGGCGCAGGGCCCAGGACGCGGGGTCGTTGTCGGTGGGCATCGGCCACAGCACCGTGCGGAAGTCGTCGGCGGCGACGACGTCGAGCAGCGTGTCGAAGGCCTCGGTGCCCCGCTCCCGGGCGATGTCGCCCACGACCCGCCCGGTGAGGCCGGCGTTGGCGTCGCTGTAGGTGTCGCCGATGACGTAGCGGTCCCAGCCGGCGAGCCGGCGGAACACCCCGGCCTCGTCGCTGCGGGCGTGGGCGGCGAGCCGGCTCCGCACCGCGGGATCGGCCAGCGCCGCCCGCTTCTCGGTCGCCGGCAGGCGCAGCACGTCGCCCCACCCCGGGATCAGCCACAGCGCGCAGAACGTGCTGAAGCTCATGTTCATGGGCACGAGGACGGGCATGGTGAGCGCCACCACCCGCCCACCCCGCTCGGCGGCCGCGTCGGCGGCGGCGAGCTGCCGGGGCACGCGGCCCGGCACGGCGGAGTCGACCGTGAGCACGTTCCAGTTGATCGACCGGCCGGCGGCCGCCGTCATGTCCGCCATCAGGTCGATCTCGTCGTCGCTGAACGTGTCGAGCCCACCCTGGAACGCGCCCTCGAGGACCGTGCCCTCGTGCTCGGCGACCGCCGCGCACAGGGCGAGCAGCTCGTCGCGGCCGGCGTGGCGGGAGGCGACGGGCTGGCCGTCGCCGTCGCTGTGGGTCGACGACAGCGTGGTCGAGAAGCCGAGCCCGCCGGCGGCGAGCGCCTCGTGCAGCAGGGTCACCATCGCGTCGACCTGTTCGGGTGTGGCCTCGTGGCCGATGGCGTCCGCTCCCATGACGTAGCGGCGTAGGGCGCAGTGGCCGACCATGAACCCGGCGTTGAGACCGATGCCGCCGTCGCCGTCGACGCGGTCCAGGTACTCGGCGAAGCTCTCCCACCCCCAGTCGACGCCGGACTCGAGGGCGGCGAGCGGCATGCCCTCGACCCTCGCCATCATGCGGCGCAGGTAGTCGCCGTCGTCGGCCCGCAGCGGGGCGAGCGTGAAGCCGCAGTTGCCGGCCACGATCGAGGTGACGCCGTGCACGTTCGAGGGCGTGGCGAGTGGGTCCCAGAGCAGCTGGGCGTCGTAGTGCGTGTGGGGATCGACGAAGCCGGGGGTGAGGACGAGACCGTCGGCGTCGACCTCCTGGCGGGCCGGTTCGTCGAGTCGGCCACCGTCGCCCGCGCCGGCAGGGTCGCCGCCGTCGCGGCCGTGGGGGCCGTCGCGGTCGCGCCCGTCGCCGCCGGGCGCCGTGCCGGTCACGGCGGCGATGCGGCCCTCCGCGACCCCGACGTCGCCACGGCGGGCGGGGGCGCCGGTGCCGTCGACGATGGTGGCTCCGCGGATGACGAGATCGAGCATGACTTGTCCCCTCAACATCTGACGGTGCGTCAGATGCTATCGGCCCGGGACGACCCGGTCCCGCGGGCGCAGGGCCCAGAAGGCGATGGCGGCGGCCACGCCCACGTTGAGCGAGTCCACGTCGTCGCGCATCGCGATGCCGGTACACACGTCCGCGGCGGCCAGCGTCGCCGCCGAGAGGCCCGCTCCCTCGGCCCCCAGCAGCACGGCGATGCGGTCACCGGGCGCCACGGCGAGCTCGTCGAGCGGCCGGGCGGTCGGATCCGGCGTGAGTGCCACGACGCGGAAGCCGGCGCCGCGTACGACGTCGAGGCCTCCGGGCAGGGCCGGCAACCAGGCGAAGGGCAGGGCGTAGCCCTCGCCCATCGCCACCCGGGCTACCCGGCGGTAGAGCGGGTCCGTGCAGGTGGGGTCGAGCAACATGGCGTCGACGCCGAGGCCGCGGGCCGAGCGCAGGATGGAGCCCAGGTTCGTCGGGTTGCTCACCCGCTCGAGCACCACGACCCGGCGGGCGCCGGCCAGCACCTCCGTGGGCTCGGGCAGGGGCTTGCGCTCGAAGCTGGCGAGCACGCCCCGGTGCATGCCGAGACCGGTGATGCGCCGCAGGATGGCGGGCGCCGCCGCGTAGACGGGCGTGTCGCCGGGCACGCCGTCGGGCAGCGGTGCGGTGCGGGTCGCGTCGACGAGCACGGCACGGAGCCGGTAGCCCGCCCGCAGCGCCCGTTCGGTCACGACGTCGCCCTCGGCTACGAACACGCCCGGGCCGCCCGCGACCGGGTGCCCGGGCACCGGGCGACCCGGGTGCGCCGGCTGGCGTCCCCGGCGCAGCGGCTGCTCGCGCAGCCCCACGAACTCGGCGATGGCGGGGTCGTCGGGGTCCTCGACGGGCAAGCGGGCCACGCCGGGATCGTCCCCGGCGTGGCCGTCCGCCCGCAACCCGATCCTCGACGTGATCAGCGGGTGAAGGTGGCGCAGCCCAGGTGGCTCGAGTAGCCGATCGACCAGACCATGGCGTCGCGGGTGATCGGCCCGTAGACGCCGTCGAGGGTGAGGTGGTGGAACCGCTGCACGGCGAGCCGCGCCGCGTACGTCGCCGGGCCGAGACCCGACTGGAGGCGTCGTTGCGTAGCCGGTGCACCACCGTTCGTTCAGGCCACGAACGAAGACCGCAAGGGTTGCGCCGGCGTGCAAGTCACCCGCTCGCCGCGCCTAGTCTGTACAAGTCCGATACAAGTAGCGGAGAGTCGAACCGATGCCCAAGATCGCCGTGGCCAACCCCGTCGTCGAGCTCGACGGCGATGAGATGACCCGAGTCATCTGGCAGTTCATCAAGGACAAGCTGATCCTGCCGTACCTCGACGTCGAGCTGCTCTACTACGACCTCGGCATCGAGAACCGTGACGCGACCTCCGACCAGGTCACCGTCGACGCCGCCAACGCCATCAAGCAGCACGGCGTGGGCGTCAAGTGCGCCACGATCACGCCGGACGAGGCCCGCGTCGAGGAGTTCGGCCTGAAGAAGATGTGGCGGTCGCCGAACGGCACCGTCCGCAACATCCTCGGCGGCGTCGTCTTCCGCGAGCCGATCATCTGCTCGAACGTGCCGCGGCTGGTCCCGGGGTGGACCAAGCCGATCGTCATCGGCCGCCACGCCCACGGCGACCAGTACAGGGCCACAGACTTCGTCGTGCCCGGTCCCGGCACGGTGACGATCACCTATGTGCCCGATGACGGCGGCGCCCCCATCGAGCACGAGGTCGCCCAGTTCACCGGCGGCGGCGTGGCCATGGGCATGTACAACTTCGACGACTCGATCCGCGACTTCGCCCGGGCGTCGTTCCGGTACGGCCTCGACCGTGGCTATCCGGTCTACCTCTCGACGAAGAACACGATCCTCAAGGCCTACGACGGCCGCTTCAAGGACCTGTTCCAGGAGGTGTTCGAGACCGAGTTCAAGGCCGACTACGAGGCGGCGGGGCTCGCCTACGAGCACCGGCTGATCGACGACATGGTCGCCGCTGCCCTCAAGTGGGAGGGCGGCTACGTCTGGGCCTGCAAGAACTACGACGGCGACGTGCAGTCCGACACCGTAGCGCAGGGCTTCGGCTCGCTCGGCCTCATGACGTCGGTGCTGCTGACGCCCGACGGCACGACGTGCGAGGCCGAGGCCGCCCACGGCACGGTCACCCGGCACTTCCGCCTGTGGCAGAAGGGCGAGAAGACCTCGACGAACCCCATCGCGTCGATCTTCGCCTGGACGCGAGGCCTGGCGTTCCGGGCCAAGCTCGACGGCACACCCGAGGTCGCCCGCTTCGCCCACGCGCTCGAGCAGGTGTGCGTGGGAACCGTCGAGGGGGGTGAGATGACCAAGGACCTCGCTCTACTCGTGGGCGACGACACGCCGTGGCTCACCACCGACGAGTTCCTCGACGCCCTCGACCGCAACCTGCAGGTGGCGTCCAGCAACTGGTCGTGATGCCCTGAGGCGGCCCCGACAGGCCCCGGAGCGCACGGCGCGCCGGGGCCTGTCGCGTTTCGGGACCGTTCTCGCCCAGGTTCCTTCCGTATCGACTCTTCAGCCCAGCGGCCAGTAGCCCGGCACCTGGGCGTGCGGCGTGTCGAGGTACACCTTCGCCTCGGGGTACTGGGCGAACTTACCGTGGCTCCAGCGGACCTCGACGTGCCCGGCAACCGTCGACGTGCCCGCCGAACGGCGGCGGGCGACGCTGACCTGCCATTCGACAACCGGCTGCTCGCGGGCGCACGGCGTGATGGCTACGTCGTCGATGCGGAAGTGCTGGCGCCAGTCCCACGCCGTGCCGACCCGCAGGCGCAGCGAGCCCTGCGGCGCCGCCCCGAGCACGAAGTACGGCGCGCTGCCGATGCGTAGCAACCGCCACAGCACCCGCTCGGCGTCCGCCCCGGCCAGCGCCCGGCGCCACCGGTCGGCCGAGGCGGTGGCCACCGCGGTGGCGAACGCCGCGGCAGCCGGGCGCAGCGGGACCGGCCAGCGCCCCTTGCCGAGCGCATCCTTGAGCCGGGCGCGGTCCGAGGCGGTGAGCTCGGCGACGGACGCCGGGAGGTCGCCGGCCAGCCCGGCGTGGTCGGCGGCGGCCCGGTAGAGCGCCTGGTAGGCCCCGGGCGCCGTCTCGGCGAACCAGTCGGCCGAGCGGGCGCCGTGGCCCCCGGCGAGCAGGCGGTCGAACACCGACGCAGGCGACGAGTTGGTCACGATCTGCGAGAGGTACTTGCAGCTGACGAGGAACACGTGGTCGATGCGCAGATCGGCGGGAACCGGCTCGTCGCCGGGCTGACGCTGCCCACCCCGCCACTCGACGACGAGCGGCAGCCGGCCCCGCAGCCCGTCGCGGGCGGCGAGGAAGGCACCGCCGTTGCGCCAGGCGGCGGCGAACTCCTGCCGGTAGCGGCCGCCGCGGTGCAGCTCGGCGAGCAGCTCCCACTGCTCGGGCGACAGGCTGACCATCTCGGCCGGCCGGGCGGCCAGCGCGGCGTCGAGGTCGTCGAAGCCCAGCGTGCCGAGGCCGGTGATCAGCTCGGTGACGGTGGTGCGGTGATCGGCCAGCGGCCCGTCGCCCCTCGGTCGCGCGTCAGCCGAGCTGGTGCTCGGCCCAGAACCCGGGCGCCGGCCGGCGCCGGTGGCCGCCCTTGGCGTAGACCGCCAATCGCTCGACCGCCACGGGGTCGAGCAGCTCGACGGCATCGAACACGGCGCTCGGCGACGCCGCCCGCAGCGCCTGGTCGCCCTCGCTGCCCGGTGCGGGCAGGTGCGAGGTGAGAACCAGGAACGGCGCGCCGGACAGCTCGCCGAGCGAGGGCCGGCTGGCGGCGATCACGAGGGCCTTGCCCAGCACCCGCCACACCAGGTCGGGGCGCCGCAGCCCGCCCCGCACGGTCGTGAAGGACCCCGTCACCTCAACCAGCCACGGGTCGCCCTCGGCGTCGGCCACGACGAGGCTGACGTCGACGCCGAGGCCCCGCAGCTTGCGCTTCTCGGCCACGACCGTGAAGCCGGCCTCGGCGAGCACGCTGTCGGCGAGCTTGGGCGTGGCCATGCCGGTCATCACGGCCCGCTGCTGGAACTCGGCGTCGCGGTCGGTCAGGAGCGCGGCGGCCGCCCGGCGCGACGGCCCACGCCGGCGAGCACGCCCAACGGGCCCGAACTCACCGCCGGCGCCACCGGCCGCCTGTGACGACCCGGCGGACAGACCGGGCGCCTCACCGGCGGCACCCACGGCCGGCGACGATCCAGCGCGCAGATGGGACGCCACGGCGGTGGCGCCCACGGCCGGCGACGCGGTCGGCGGGTCCGACGGCGTCGGGCCGGCGACGGCTGCCGGCGCCTCGACGAGGGCGGCGACGGCGTCGCTGCCGCCGGGCGCCGGGATCGGCGCCGCGACGGCCGCCCGGCGCGCCGCGTCGGCGAGCTCGTCGGCCACGCGACGCTCGGCGATCGCGCAGTAGGCCGGGTCGAGGTCGTAGCCCACGTAGCGGCGGCCGTGGCGTGCGGCGGCCACCAGAGCCGAGCCCGACCCGAGGAACGGGTCGAGCACAAGGTCGTCCTCGTAGGTGTAGAGGAGCACCAGGCGCTCGGGCAGCTCGACCGGGAACGGTGCCGGGTGAGCCACGCGCTTGGCGCTCTCGGGGCCGATCTGCCACACGTCCAGCGTGGCGGCCATGAACTCGTCGGCCGACACGGTGCTGCGGTGGGGGAGCCCGGCGGCCCGGCGGGCCTCGACGGACAGGGCCCGGTCGAACCGGCCCTTGCTCGCCACGACCACGCGCTCGGTGAGGTCGCGCAGCGAGGGGTTCGTCGCCTGCTTGAACGACCCCCACGCGCAGTTGCCGCCCGCGCCCTGGCCCTTCTGCCACACGACCTCGCCCCGCAGCAGAAGGCCCAGCTCGTCCTGCAGGATGCCGATGACGTCGGCCGCCAGGGACCGGTACGGCTTGCGGCCCAGGTTCGCCACGTTGACGGCGATGCGCCCGCCCGGCTCGAGCACCCGCTTGCACTCGCGGAAGACGCCGGTGAGCAGGGCGATGTACTCCTTGTAGGAGCCGGGGACGCCCTCGCGGTCGAGCTCTTCCTCGTACTGCTTGCCGGCGAAGTACGGCGGTGACGTCACCACGAGCGCCACCGAGCCGTCGGGCAGGTCGGACATGTCGCGCGCGTCGCCCACCCGGAACGGCCGCTCGACGGGCACCGGCGGCAGGACGGTCTCGTCCTCGCTGAGGTCGGGCGGCGTGAAGCGCTCGTAGAACGCCGTCGCGTCGTGGTTCTCGCGCCGGGAGACGCCGAAGTTCGACGTCGCCGTCGCCCTTCTGCGCCCGTTCGTTGCACCCACTGGTGACCCTCTCGCCGGTGGCACGCCGGCCACCCTAGGGACGGGGTGTGACAGCCGGGCCGGTGCCCTCCGAGCGTACGCGACCGGCCCGGCCGGTCAGGGGAGGGCGACGATCGCCACGCCCTCGGGCGGCAGGACCAGCCCACCGCCGGCCGGGGCGACGTCCCGGGCCGCCGGCGCGACTGCCAGGCCCCCGGGCGACGACAGCAGGACCGTCCCCGTCACAGGCACCACCCGCTCGACGTCGGACAGGTTCACCGCCACCGCCACGCCACCGCCCGTGCCGCCGAAGGCGGTCGGCCATGCGTCGACGTCCGAGCCGGATGCGACACCCGACCCCCCGGCGGCCACGCCCGAGCCGGATGCGACGCCCGACCCCCCGGCGCTGGCGGCCGACGCGGCCACGCCCGACCCGGGTGGCGCCGGGCGGCGCACGACCAGCCACCCCGCCTCCTCGTCGAAGGCCACCTCCGGCGAGCCCGCGGGGGCCGTGCCCAGCTCGGGACGGGCCCGACGCAGCGCGATCAGCCGCCGGTGCCAGTCGAGCAGCTCGGCGTGGCCGCGCTCGGCGAGCTCGTCCCAGCGCAGCACCGACCGCCGGAACGTCTCGGGGTCCTGAGGGTCGGGCACGTCGGCCGGGTCCCAGCCGAAGTAGGCGAACTCCCGCCGCCGCCCGGCCGACACGGTGGCGCCCAGCTCGGCGTCCTCGTGGTCGGTGAAGTACTGGAACGGGTTCGACGCCCCCCACTCCTCTCCCTGGAACAGCATGGGCACGAACGGGGCGGTGAGCAGCAGCGCGGCGGCGATGCGCAGGCGCCCGGGCGACACGAGGCGGCTGAGCCGGTCGCCTGCCGCCCGGTTGCCGATCTGGTCGTGGTTCTGGGCGCTCACCACGAACGCGCCGCCGGGCAGGCCCGCCGGCGAGCGGCCGTGGACCCGGTCGCGGTGCGCTGAGTAGGTCCCGGCGTAGACCCACGCCTGGCGCAGGGCGCTCGCCAGCTGCGCGAGCGTGCCGAAGTCCTCGTAGTAGCCCGACCGCTCGCCGGTGAGCACCGCGTGCAGGGCGTGGTGCCACTCGTCGGCCCAGGATGCGTCGAGCCCGTAGCCGCCGAGCGCCGTCGGCTGCACGTAACGGGGGTCGTTGCGGTCGGACTCGGCGATCAACCACAGCGGGCGGCGGAGGTGACCCTCGAGGGCCCGCACGGCATCGGCCATCTGTTCGAGCACGTGGCGGGCCGAGTCGTCGGTGATGGCGTGCACGGCGTCGAGCCGCAGGCCGTCGGCGTGGACGTCACCGAGCCACATGAGCGCGTTCTCGACGACGAACGCCCGCACCTCGTCGCTGCCGGGCCCGTCGACGTTGACCGCCTGGCCCCAGTTCGTGTGGTGCTGGTCGCCGAAGTAGGGCCCGAAGCCGGCCAGGAAGTTGCCCTCCGGGCCGAGGTGGTTGTAGACGACATCGACGATCACGCCCAGTCCTCGGGCGTGGCAGGCGTCGACCAGGCGCTTCAGCCCGTCCGGCCCGCCGTAGGCGTCGTGGGGCGCCCACAGGTCGACGCCGTCGTAGCCCCAGCCGCGCCGGCCCGAGAACTCGGCCACCGGCATGAGCTCGACGGCATCGACGCCGAGGGCCACCAGGTGGTCGAGGCGCTCGATCGCGCCGGCGAACGTGCCGGTCTCCGAGAAGGTGCCGACGTGCACCTCGTAGAGCACGGCGCCGGGCAGGTGGAAGCCGCGCCACGCCGCATCGGTCCAGGCGAAGGCGTCGTGGTCGACGACCCGGGAGGGACCGTGCACGCCGTGCGGCTGGTGGGCCGACCGCGGGTCGGGCCGCGGAGGCCCGCCGTCGACCGACAGCGCGTACTCGACGCCGGGACCGAGCCCGGGGACCTCGCCGGACCACCGCCCCCGGGGCCCCGGCGCCAGCGCCGTGCGGAGGTCGCCGACCACGACCTCGACCGAGCGTTCGGCCCGCGGGGCCCACACCGAGATGATCACGGACACTCCTCCGGGGAATGCGTTGGCTGGCGGTCCGGCGGTCAGCCGGGCGAGCGCTCGAGCAGCGCCACGGGGAACCGGCCGAGGAGGTCGGCGACGGGCACGTCCCCGCCGGCCACGACCGCACCGGTGACGAGGTCGGTCCACGTTCCGGGAGGCAGGGGCACCGTCGTGTCGGTCCAGGCGCCGGCCACGGCGTGGGCGTCCCCGACGGCGGGACCGGGCGTGGTGCCGGGCATGCCCACGCCGGCGGCGTGCGCCGAGCCGACGCCGGCGGCGTCGGCCACGCGGGGTACGAGCCCGAGCACGAGGCGGGGCACGACCGCGGCGACCGACCCTCCCCGGGTGAAGGCGACCACGTGGTCGGCCTCGGCGCCGGTCGCCTCCAGCGGGAGGTACGCGCCGGCCTCGCCGGCCCCGAACAGCTCGGGGCGGCGCCGCCGCAGGTGCAGGGCATCGCGGGTCACCCGCAGCTTGGGCAGGCCCTCGTCGTCGCGGGCCAGCAGCTCCTCGGGGCCGAGGCCGGCCCAGGCGGCTCCAGCGCCCTCCGGCTGGGCGGTCTGGTCGCCGGCGGACCCGGCCGCGAGGGGTGGGCCCAGCTCGGCCAGCAGCGCGCGGCGTCGCGCGAAGTCGACCGGCCGGCGGTTGTCGGGGTCGACGAGGCTGAGGTCGTAGAGCTCGTTGCCCTGGTAGGTGTCGGGCACGCCGGGGACGGTCAGGGCGAGGAGCGCCTGGGCGAGGGCGTTGATCCGGCCGGGCTCGACGAGCGGGGCCACGAACGCCTCGATGTCGTCGACCAGGCCCTCGTCGCCCAGCACGGCCTCGACGAACGCGTCGCGCCCGGCGTCGAAGTCGGCGTCGGGTTCCGTCCAGGTGGTCGAGACCTTCGCCTCCTTCGTGGCCTTGCCCAGGTACGCGCCGGCCCGCTCGGCGTCGATCGGCCACGCGCCCACGAGCGTCTGGAACAGCAGGTGCTGGGTCGGCCGGTCGGCCGCGCCGCCGGGCCACAGCTTGGCCGAGGCGTCGATCCACCGGCCGAGCGCCGCCGCCCAGGTCTCCGGCACCTCCGACAGCAGCGCCAGGCGCGCCCTCACGTCCGCGCTGCGCTTCGTGTCGTGGGTCGACAGCGTGGTCATCGACGTGGGCCAGCGCTCGTGCACCCGGGCGTTCGTCGCGTGGAACTCCGCGACGCCCACCCCGAACCGACTGGGATCGACGCCCACCTCGTCGAGCGCCAGCAGCCGGGTGAAGCGGTAGAACGCCGTGTCCTCCACGCCCTTGGCCATCGCGGGACCGCTGAGCTGCTGGAACTGCATGGTGAACTCCCGCTCGAGCGGGCCGGGGTCGGGCAGCCGCAGCAGCAGCAGGTCGCCGAGGAACGCGAGCAGGTCGGCGTCGGTGCCGGGTCGGCGCTCGGCCACCTCGGCCAGCGCCGCCTCGACGTGCTCGACGTCGGCCGGCCGCACCAGGCCGACGTCCGCCCGCACGTACGTGCGGTACACCTCGAAGGCGGTGAGCAGCTCGCGCAGCGCCTCGGCGAGCTCGTGGCGCGTGCGGTCGCGCTGGTGGCGGCGCGACTCGCAGATCTCGGCGAGCAGGTGGGTGAGCCGGCTGACGTCCGCTGCGAGGATCTCGCGCACGGCGTACGCCTTCGCCTCGTGGCGCACCGCGTCCCAGTCGGTCGGGGCGCCGGTCAGCTCGCCGTAGGCGGTGGTCAGCGGCTCCTCGCCCGCGGGGTCGACGAACAGCCCCCCGATGAGCGCCAGCCGGTCGTAGCCCGTGGTACCGGCGACGGGCCACGACGACGGCAGCTCCTCACCGACCTCGAGGATTTTCTCGGCCACGATCCAGGCACCGCCGCTGGCCACCGCCAGCCGCTCGAAGTACTGCTCAGGGTCGCGCAGGCCGTCGGGGTGGTCGACGCGGAGCCCGTCGATCACGCCATTGCGCAGCCAGCCCAGCACGAGCGCGTGGGTGTCGGCGAAGACGCTCTCGTCCTCGATGCGCAGCCCGACGAGCGTGTTGATGTCGAAGAACCGCCGATAGCCGAGCTCGCGGCCGGCAGTGCGCCAGAACGCGATGCGGTAGTTCTGGTTCTCGAGCAGCTCGTCGAGCGCCTCGACGTCGGCGTTCACCGCGGCGACCGCCTCGGCGATCGCGGGGCCGACCTCGGGGATCTCGTCGAGCAGGCGCACGAGCTGGCGGCGCAGCACGGCAGTGTCGCGGTGGCGCTCGACCATGCCGGCCCGGTCGGTGCGGGTGGCGACCGGCAGGCGGTGCAGGGCGGTGGCGATGAACGCCAGGTCGTCGGACCGGGCGTGCCGGGCGGCGGCGCCGATCAGGCCCGACAGCGACCGCAGCGACACCGGCAGCGCGTTGTCGAAGTAGCGGATCGTGAACTCGCCGCGCTCGTGGTGCAGCGTGATCTCGCGCCGGTCGAGCACCCGCCCGTAGTGGTCGCCGAGGATCGGGATGAGCACCGTGTTGCGAAGCTTCTCCTCGGGCGGGTCCCAGGTGACGTCGAAGTGGCTGGCCCACAGCGACGACGGGCCGTTCTCCAGCACGTCCCACCACCAGCGGTTCTCGGGAGTGCCGATGGCCATGTGGTTGGGCACGATGTCGAGGATCTGGCCGAGCCGGGACCGGCCGAGCGCCGCGGACAGGCCGGCGTGCCCGGCGGCGCCGCCCAGGTCGTCGCTGGGGCGCGAGTGGTCGACCACGTCGTAGCCGTGCGTCGAGCCCGACGCCGCCTGCAGCACCGGGGACAGGTACGCGTGACTTACGCCGAGATCGGCAAGGTAGGGGGCGACGGCGGCGGCGGCGGCGAAGTCGAAGCCGGGGTGCAACTGCAGGCGGTACGTGCTGAGCGGAGGAGGAGGGGCCACGCGCCGCTCGCTTACCCGGGAATCACCCGTCGCCGTCTTCGATCCGCCGCAGCAGCACCACCGACCGGTCAGTCAGCACCACGCTGCGCCGAACGACCTCGTCGGACTCCTTGGCGGGCACCGCGGTGGCGGTATCGAGCGCCAGCTCCCACGCGTCGCCCCACTTGTCGCCCATGTGCCACTCGATCGGCTCGTGCCAGGCGTTGAACAGCAGCAGGAACGAGTCGTCGACCACGCGTTGGCCCCGGGGGTCCGGACTGGTGATGGCCTCGCCGTTGAGGAACATGCCGATGCTGTGGGCCTTGCCCGACTGCCAGTCGTCCTCGGACATCTCGGTGCCGTCGCTCTTCAGCCAGGCGATGTCCGGCGAGCCCCTCAGCGGACGCCCCTGGAACCAGCGGCGCCGGCGGAACACCGGGTGCTCGGTGCGCAGGGCGATGAGGGCCTTGGTGTACTCGAAGAGCTCCTCGTCGACGTCGACCCAGTCGAACCAGGAGATCTCGTTGTCCTGGCAGTAGACGTTGTTGTTGCCGCCCTGGCTGCGGCCCACCTCGTCGCCCGACAGCATCATCGGCACGCCCTGCGAAAGGAACAGCGTGGCCAGCAGGTTGCGCTGCTGGCGCGACCGCAAGGCCAGCACGGCGAGGTCGTCGGTCGGGCCCTCGACGCCGCAGTTCCACGAGCGGTTGTAGCTCTCGCCGTCGTTGTTGCCCTCGCCGTTCGCCTCGTTGTGCTTCTCGTTGTACGAGACCAGGTCGCGCAGCGTGAAGCCGTCGTGAGCGGTCACGAAGTTGACGCTGGCGGAGGGGCGCCGCGAGTCGGACTGGTAGAGGTCGGAGCTGCCCGTGAGCCGGGTCGCCACCTCGCCGAGGATGGCGGGCTCCCCCCGCCAGAAGTCGCGGATCGTGTCGCGGTAGTGACCGTTCCACTCGGACCAGTGGGGCGGGAAGTTGCCGACCTGGTAGCCGCCCTCGCCGACGTCCCACGGCTCGGCGATGAGCTTCACCTGGCCGACGACGGGGTCCTGCTGGACCAGGTCGAAGAACGCGGAGAGCCTGTCGACCTCGTGGAACTGGCGGGCGAGCGTGGCGGCCAGGTCGAAGCGGAAGCCGTCGACGTGCATGTCGGTCACCCAGTAGCGCAGGCTGTCCATGATCAGCTGCAACGCGTGGGGGTGCGCCATGTTGAGGCTGTTCCCGGTGCCGGTCGTGTCGTAGTAGAAGGCCCGGTCGTCGGGCACGAGCCGGTAGTAGGCGGCGTTGTCGATGCCACGGAACGACAGGATCGGCCCGAGGTGGTTGCCCTCGGCAGTGTGGTTGTAGACGACGTCGAGGATCACCTCGATGCCCGCTTCGTGCAGCGCCCGGACCATGCCCTTGAACTCGGTGACCTGCGAGCCGTCGTCGCCGGCCGAGGAGTACTCGTTGTGCGGGGCGAGGAAACCGATCGAGTTGTAGCCCCAGTAGTTGCGCAGGCCGCGCTCGACGAGGTGGCTGTCGTGCACGAACTGGTGCACGGGCTGTAGCTCGACGGCGGTCACACCGAGGCTCAGCAGGTGCTCGATGGCGGCCGGGTGCGCCAGGCCGGCGTAGGTGCCGCGCAGCAGCTCGGGGATGTCGGGGTGAGTCGCCGTGAAGCCCTTGACATGGAGCTCGTAGATGACCGACTCGTGCAGGGGAACGTCCGGCGGGCGGTCTGCGCCCCAGTCGAAGTAGGGGCTCTCGACCACGGCCTTGGGCACGTGGGCGGCGTTGTCGTCGTCGTTGCGGCTGTTCGGGTCGCCGAAGTCGTACGGGAAGCACGACGGGTCCCAGTCGACCGCGCCCTCGATCGCCTTCGCGTAGGGGTCGAGGAGCAGCTTGTTGGGGTTGCAGCGGTGCCCGTTGGCGGGGTCCCACGGGCCGTGCACCCGGAAGCCGTAGCGCTGCCCGATGCCGATGCGGGGCAGGAAGGAGTGCCAGCAGAACGCGTCGACCTCGGCCATGTCGACCCGCCGCTCGGTGCCGCCGTCGTCGAACAGGCACAACTCGACCTTCTCGGCGACCTCGGAGAACAGGGAGAAGTTCGTGCCCGTGCCGTCGTAGGTCGCACCCAGGGGGTACGGCCGTCCCGGCCACGTCTCGATGTCGGTCACGCAGGCTCCTGAATGTCGGGTCCGTGCCCGGCAGCGCTGGTCTCTCCCGGCGAGCGATCCAGCCTAGAGGCCGCGGGAGGCAGGCTCCGCCGAGCCCACCCACCGCGGTCGCGGCGGGCGGACCAGCGATGTGACCAGCGTCTCAGCCCGGAGCGAGACCCAGGTCTCGCACGATGGGGACCACCGACGTCGACCGGTTCATGGCGTAGAGGTGCAGCCCCGGAGCGCCGGCCTCGAGCAGGCGGCGGGCGAGGTCGGTGGCGACCTCGACGCCCACCTGTCGCACGGCCTCGGGGTCACCGTCGACGGCGTCGAGGCGATCGAGGAGAGCGGCCGGCACGACTGAGCCGTTCATCGCCGCCATGCGCTTCAGGCCGGCCACGTTGATGGCGGGCATGACGCCGGGCAGGACCGGCGTGGTGCAGCCCAGCACGTCGAGCTCGTCGACCATGCGGACGTAGTCGTCGAGCTCGAAGAAGAACTGGGTGATGCCGAAGTCGGCCGCGGCCAGCTTGGCGGCGAGGTACCGGCGGTCCGCGGTGCGGTCGGTCGAACGCGGGTGCAGTTCCGGGTGGGCCGCCACGCCGATGGAGAAGTCGCCCGCGTGCTCGCGGACCAGCTCGACGAGCTCGGTGGCGTAGGTGAACTCGCCAACGGCGTCGCTGCCGTCGGCCGGCGGGTCACCGGCCAGGGCGAGGATGTTGTGGACGCCGCCCGCCGCATACTCGTCGAGCAGGGCCCGGATGTCGGCCCTCGTGTGGCCGGCGCAGGTGAGGTGGGGCATCGCCGGGAACGGCTGCTGGCGGTTGACCTGCAGCACGATGTCGCGGGTGCGCTCGCGGGTCGACCCTCCGGCGCCGTAGGTGACCGACACGAACGACGGGCGCAGGGGGGCCAGCTCGTGGATCGTCTTCTCGAGCTGGCGCTCGGCCTCGTCGGACTTGGGCGGGAAGAACTCGAAGCTCAGGGTGCGTCCGGCGGCCAGCAGGTCGCCGATCTTTCCGCTGCCAGGGCGGGAGGAACTCATGGGTGCTCCAGATGACGTCGGATGTGCGTCACCCGGGCTGGGTGCAGCGGCACCACCCATGTCAGCCCAAGGTCCGCGTGATCCTAGTTGCTGCCCCCGGCGTCTGCCCGCGCCTCGGCGGCGGTCACCGTGTTGCGCATCAGCATGGCCACGGTGGTGGGGCCGACGCCGCCGAGGCGGGGGGTTATCCAGGACGCGACCTCGGCCACGGCCTCGTCGACGTCGGGCAGGGCGCGCCGGCCGGCCCACGACTGGCCGCCGCTCACGACGACCGCGCCGGGCCGCACCATGTCGGGCGTGACGATCGACGGCACGCCGGCGGCGGCCACGACCACGTCGGCCCGCCGCGTGAACGCGCCCATGTCGGCCACGCCGGTGTGGACCACGGTCACCGCGGCGTTCGCCCCCGGCTGCTTGGTCGTGAGCAGGAGTGCCAGCGGGCGGCCGAGCGTCGGGCCCCGGCCCACGACGACCACCTCGCGACCGGCGATCTCGATGCCGTAGTGGACGAACATGGCCTGGATGCCGGCCGGCGTGGCCGGCACGGGACCGGGCTCCTGCAGCACGAGGCGGCCGAGGTTCACGGGGTGCAGGCCGTCCGCGTCCTTCGCCGGGTCCATGCGGGCCAGCGCCTCACCGGCGTCGAACCCCTCGGCAACGGGGAGCTGGATCAGGTAGCCGTCCACGCCGGGGACGGCGTTGAACCGGTCGACGGCGTCGAGGAGGGTCTGCTGACCTGCGTCGGCCGGGATGCCCACGTGGTGGCTGGCGATGCCCACGCGCGCGCAGGCGTCGTGCTTGCGGGCAACGTAGCGGGCCGACGCCGGGTCGTCGCCCACCAGGATCGTGCCGAGGCCGACGCTCCCGCCACGGGCGGACAGGGCCTCGACCCGCTTGGCCACCTCGGCCATGACGGCCTCGGCCACGGGGGCGCCCTCGAGCAGCTTCGCCGTCATGTCTCTCCCCGGTCGGTCGTACGAGCGTCGACGGTAGCCCGGCCGGTGCGACGGCCCTCCCGACGTTCGTGCCCGCGGGTGCGCCGACCGTTACCGAGCGTGCCGACGTGCCACCATCGGGACGGGGGGTGACGGACACCGGGGACCCGCACGGGAAGGTGATCAACTGCGCCCGCACGGGTTCGTGGGCGGTCGTCGCCGACCTCGGCGACCGCCGCAAGCTTCCGGGATCACAAGGGCGACGTCGATCATCGACACGCGCTACGCCGCCACCCTGCCCGACGTCGAGACGGTGAGGCCCGGCACGTCCTCGGCATCGCCGAGCGCGTCGTGACCGCCTGCCGCTCGGCCGCCCGGCAGTAGGCCGAACAGCGGACCACCGCAGCGGCGAGCCGGCCGGCGGGCTAGTGGAGGAAGTGGCGCTCGCCCGTGAGGACCATGGCGAGGCCGAGCTCGTCGGCCCGGGCGATGACCTCGTCGTCGCGGACCGAGCCGCCTGGCTGGATCACGACGGCCACGCCCGCGGCGGCTGCTGCCTCGACGCCGTCGGGGAACGGGTAGAACGCGTCGCTGGCGCACGCCCCGCCGGTCGCCCGGCCGGCCGCCTTCGCCGCCGCCAGCTCGCCGGACTCGACCCGGTTCTGCTGGCCCGCGCCGATGCCCCACGCCGCGCCGTCCTTGGCGAGCACGATGGCGTTCGACCGAACCCAGCCGCACACGCGCCACGCCAGCTCGGCGTCGGCCCACTCCGCCTCGGTCGGCCGGCGCTCGGTGACGACCCGCCAGTCGGCCCGCCCCGAGACGAAGCCGTGCTGGTCCTGCAGGAGGAACCCGCCGGTGACCGGCCTCAGGTGCCAGCGCTCGCGGGTGGGGGCGACCGCTTCGAGGATGCGGGTGTTCTTCCGCTTCGCCCGCAGGGCGTCGACCACACCGGGCGCATAGCCCGGGGCGATCACCACGTCGGCCTGGGCGGCGGCCACCATGCGGTCGGCGGTCACCCGGTCGACGACCTCGGTGAGCGCCACGATGCCCCCGAAAGCCGATCGCTCGTCGCCCTCGAAGGCCCGCTGGTAGGCGTCGGCCAGCCTGTCGGCAACCGCCGCGCCGCACGGGTTGGCGTGCTTGATGATGGCGGCGGCCGGCCGGCCGAACGCGGCCGCCAGGTCGTGGACCAACAGCCAGGCGGCGTCGGCGTCGTAGAGGTTGAGGTAGCTGAGGGCCAGGCCGCCGTGCTGGGTCAGCGTCGCCCACCACGGCTCGGCGCCCGCGGCGCGGTAGAGGGCGGCCCGCTGGTGCGGGTTCTCGCCGTAGCGCAGGGCGAGCGGCTCGCGCCACCCCGCCACCTGCACCGACTCGGGCAGCTCCGGCCGGTCTCCGGTGGCCGGCGCCGTCGCGTCGAACCAGTCGGCGATGGCGGCGTCGTAGGCGGCCGTGCGGGCGAAGGCCCGGCGGGCCAGCGCCCGGCGGGTCTCCTCGGACAGCGCGCCCTTGGCTCGCACCTCGTCGAGCACGGTGGCGTAGTCGGCGGGGTCGACGACGACGCCGACCTGGGCGTGGCTCTTGGCGGCGGCCCGGATCATGGCCGGCCCGCCGATGTCGATCAGCTCCTCGGTCCGGCTGGCGCCGTGGGTGAAATCGGCCGGGTCGGAGCCGAACGGATAGAGGTTCACGACCACGAGGTCGAACGGCTCGATGCCGTGGGCCTCCATGTCGGCCCGGTGGGCGGGGTCGGTGCGGTCGGCGAGGATGCCGCCGTGCACCTTCGGGTGCAGCGTCATGACCCGGTGCCCCAGGATGGCGGGGAACCCGGTGACCTCGGCCGTGTCGGCCACGTCGAGTCCGGCGCCCCGCAAAGCGGTGGCGGTCCCGCCGGAGGAGACCAGGTCCCACCCGGCGGCGGCCAGGCCGCGGGCGAGCTCGACGATGCCGGACTTGTCGTAGACCGAGAGCAGGGCCCTCACGTGCTGTCTCCTCGCGGGCTGGGGGTGGGCGGGTGGGCGGCCAGGAAGGCCCGGAGCGTCGCCGGGTAGAGGCGGCGCTCGACCTGCTTGATCCGCTCGTGCAGCGTGGCCTCGGTGTCGCCGGGCAGGACCGGCACGGCCTCCTGGGCCAGGATCGGGCCGTCGTCCACCTCGGCGGTGGCCACGTGGACCGTCGTACCGGTGACCTTCACGCCGGCCGCGAGCGCATCGCGCACGGCGTGCCAACCCCTGAACGCCGGCAGCAGGGCCGGGTGGGTGTTCAGGACCCGCCCGGGGTAGGCGGCGGCGATGCCGGGGATGATCGTGCCGAAGCCCGCCATGGCCACGACCTCGACCTGGTGTGCCCGCAGCACCTTGACGACCTGGTCGGTGTAGGCCTCCCGGTCGAATGAGGTTCCCCACTCCGTGCGTTCGACGAGCTCTGCGGCCACCCCGTGGGCCGCGGCCACCTCGAGGGCCCGGCACCGCCGATCGACGACGACGAGGGCCACGTCCAGGCCGTCGGCCAGGAAGGCCTCGAGCAGGGTGCCGCTGCCCGAGGCGAGCACGGCGATGTGGGCGGGCGCCATCGGGGCGATGGTAGTGGGGGGCCTTCCGGCCACCCCGAGCGCGAGCGCTCAGACCCTAGCTGACGTGGGAAAACGGTGGCCCTCGGCTGGGAACGCCGTCGGCTAGCGTCCTGCCGGACCGGACCACATCACGCAACATGGAGGCGGGTTTCGTGGACCTCACCAAGCTCACGCTGGGCGAAAGGATCGTCGCCGGGCTCGGCATCCTCGAGTTACTTCTGCTGATCTTCCTGCCGTGGCACGACGTCTTCGGGTTCGACGTCAGGCCGCTCGAGGGCGACGGATCGGCCGTGGCCTGGCCGGCCGTCCTCGCGTTCATCGTGCTGGTGGCGCTGGTCGCAGTCGTGCTCGTCCGCAAGCTCGCCGCCAACCTCCAGTTCCCGGATCTGCCGATCGGCTGGAACCAGGCCATCTTCTACGCGGCGGTCGCCGTCCCGGTGCTGCTGCTGCTCAAGCTCGTGCTCAAGGCCGACTACATCTCGTTCTGGGCCTACGTGATGATCGCCGTCGGCATCGGCATCGCCTACGGCGGCTTCCTCATCTCGAAGGAGTCCGACCCGGCCTACGGCCGCGGCAGCACGCCGCGCAGCCCGTTCTGAGCGCGACCCGACCTGCACGTGACGAGGCCCCCGCTCATCGGGCGGGGGCCTCGTCGCGTCACCGGTGCGGTCCGTGTGGCCCGCCTCAGCCGAGGCCGCGAACGACCTCGACCATGAGCGTGCCGGCCTCGGTGGGGTTGAGGCCCACCTTGGCCCCGGCGTCGCGCAGGGCGTCCATCTTCGCCTGGGCCGTGCCCTTGCCCCCCGACACGATGGCGCCCGCGTGGCCCATCTTCTTGCCCGGCGGCGCGGTCACGCCGGCCACGTAGGTCACGACCGGCTTGGACAGCTTGGTGGCGATGAACTCGGCGGCCTCCTCCTCGGCCGAGCCGCCGATCTCGCCGATCATCATCACGGCATGGGTGTCGGGATCGGCCTCGAAGGCCTCGAGGCAGTCGATGAACGACGTCCCCGGCACGGGGTCGCCGCCGATGCCGACGCACGTCGACACGCCGATGTCGTTCAGCTTCAGCTCGTAGAGCGCCTGGTAGGTGAGCGTGCCGGAGCGGCTCACTATCCCCACGGCGGGGCGGTCGGCCTGGGGCTCCTTGGCGATGTGGCCGGCGGTGATGCCGATGTTCGTCTTGCCGGGGCTGATGATGCCCGGGCAGTTGGGGCCGAGCAGGCGCACCTGCGGGAAGTCGCGGCGCAGCTCGTTGTAGAACCAGGCCTCGTCCTGGGCCGGCACACCCTCGGTGATGGCCACGATGAACTCGACGCCGCCCTGGGCGGCCTCGAGCACCGCGCTCTTCACACCCGGCGCGGGGATGAAGATGCAGCTGGCGTTGGCGCCGGTCTCGACGACGGCGTCGGCCACCGTGGCGAAGACGGGGATGCCCTCGACGTCGCTACCGGCCTTCTTGGGGTTGGTTCCGGCCACCACCTGGGTGCCGTACTCGCGGTTGAGCAGCCCGTAGAAACGGCCCTGGCTGCCGGTGAGGCCCTGGTAGACGACCTTGGTGGTCTCGTCGACGAAGATGGCCATGGCGCCTACCTCACTTCCCCGCCAGGGCGACGGCCGCCTCGGCGGCCTCGACCATGGTGGGTTGCATCTGGAGCGTGCCGGACAGGTGCGGCTCGAGGATCTCGCGGCCCAGGTCGGCGTTCGTGCCATCGAGGCGGATGACGATCGGCACGTCGATCTGGACCCGCCCGAGGGCGGTGACGATGCCGTTCGCGACCTCCTCGCCCTTGGTGATACCGCCGAAGATGTTGATGAGGATGGACCGGACCTTCGGGTCGTTGTTGATGACCTCCAGCGCCCCGGCCATGACCTCGGCCGACGCGCCGCCGCCGATGTCGAGGAAGTTCGCCGGCTCGCCGCCCACCTGGTTGACAATGTCGACCGTCGACATGGCCAGGCCGGCGCCGTTCGCGATCACGCCGACGAACCCGTCGAGCCCGACGTACTGGAGGCCCTTGTCGTGGGCGGACTGCTCGCGCTCGTCGCGCACCTGGGTCGCCTCGTAGCCCTCGTAGTCGGGGTGGCGGAACGTGGCGTTCCCGTCGAGCGTCACCTTGGCGTCGAGCGCATGGACCTCGCCGGTCGGCTTCAGGATCAGCGGGTTGATCTCGACCAGGTCGGCGTCGCCCTCGACGTAGGCGGTGTACAGCTTGAGCAGGATGTCCACCGCGCCCTCGTTGGCGTGCGGGTTGAGCTTCGCGGCGGACACCCACTCGCGGGCCGCCTGCTCGGTCAGGCCGTCGACCGGATCGACGTGCAGCTTGGCGATGGCGTCGGGGTTGTCGGCGGCCACGGCCTCGATCTCGACGCCCCCCTCGGCCGACAGCATGCCCAGATGCTTCTTCGCGCCCCGGTCGAGCGTGAAGCTGGCGTAGTACTCCTCGGCGATGTCGGAGGCGAGCTCGATCCACACGACCTCGACGGTGTGGCCCTTGATGTCCATGCCGAGGATGTTTCCGGCGTGGGTGCGGACCTCGTCGGCGTCGTTGGCCAGCTTGATGCCGCCGGCCTTGCCGCGCCCGCCGACCTGGACTTGGGCCTTGACAACGACCGGGTACCCGATGCGCTCGGCGGCGGCGACGGCGTCGTCGACCGTGTCGACCGCCTCACCCGGGCTGACCGGGATGCCGTAGCGGGCGAAGAACTGCTTGCCCTGGTATTCGAACAGGTCCAAGGGCGGCGCCCTCCCGTGTCAGGCGACCGACGTCGCGTGGTCGCCGGCGTGGCTCAGCGGTGTCGACAGCATGTGTTCGGCGATGGAATCGGTGGGACCGATGCCGGATGGCGATACTAAGGCCGTGCAGCGCAGCCGCCCCAAGTCGCACCCGTGAGCCCGGTCGCCCGCAGCCAGACGCACGCCGGACGCGCCCTGGCCGTCGCCGCCGTCGGCGTCGGCCTCGCCCTCGTGCTCGCGTTCGGCGTGGCCGTCCTCGCCAACCGGGGTTCGGTCGACGTCCAGCTCGGCGACGACACGTTCCAGGGCCAGGATGCCGAGAACGCCGCCGAGCAGATCGCCGACAACGGGCCGATCCTCTACGCGGACGCCGCCGGCGGCGACCGCGACATCGTGCTCCAACACCTGGGCGGCGATCCCGAGGCGGGCTGGCTGGCCTTTGCGGCCCGGCCCGCTGGCGCCCCGCGGGCGTGCACCGTTCGCTGGGACGCCGCGGCATCGGGCAACCCGGCCGACGGTATGTTCCGGCTCGTCGACGACGCTGACGACGAGTCGGGGGCCTGCGACGGCACCGAGTTCCCCGCGGATGGCGAGGGTCTGCCGCAGTACCCCGTGACGGTGCGGGACGGGCGGCTCGAGGTCGACCTGAACGCCGCCGACCGGGCGACCTCCACGACCGTCGGTTGACGCATCGGGGGCCGCACGGCGTGCGGCCGGTCGTAGCGGCTCAGTAGACGGTGACGGGCGTCCCGATCTCCGCGACGCCGCTCGACCACAGCAGGTCCATGGCGGCATTGGTCAGGCGGGCGCAGCCGTGGGAGGCGGGCCTGGCCGGGATGCTGCCCGAGCCGTGCACGGCGATGCCGCCGTTGAAGTACTTCGGGCGGTACAGGGTCCCGAGCGGCGCCTCCCGGTAGCCGTCGATCTGGCGCTGGATCGTGAACTGCCCGGGCGGCGTGGCGGCGATGGCCGAGCCGCCGGCGGAGCCTGCGTAGGCCTCGCCGTTGCCGGTCGAGGTGTTGAACGCCCACCGCACCTGGCCGCCCTGCACGACGAGCAGCACCTGCCGGGAGAGGTCGATCTCGATGCCCGTGCCGCCGGTGCGGCTCACGGGCCGTCCGGCCGTCGCCAGGCGCCCCTGGGTCTCCGGTCCCGCCGTGCCGTCGCGCCCCAGGCCCTCGGCCTTCTGGAAGGCCATGACCGCCTGCCGGGTGAGCTGCCCGTAGTTGCCGTCCGGCGTGCCCAGCCAGTAGCCGAGGTCGGTGAGGCGCTGCTGGAGCGCCGACACGCTGGCGCCGGCCTCGCCCAACTCGAGGATGCCGTCGTCGGCCGGGTCCGGCGGGGCGGTGGTCGTGGTGGTGGGCGGGACGGTCGTGGTGGGCGCCGTCGTGGTCGTGGACGGCGCCGTCGTGGGCGTGGTCGGCGTGGCCGTGGTGGTCACCTCGGCGCCGTCCGTCCGGGCGCGCCCGGCGTCGACCTCGGTGGTCCCAGCGCCCTGCCCGTTCGACCCGGCCAGGGGCGGCGAGTGGGCCTCGCTGCACCCGGCGGCCGCTCCGGTCAACGTCAGGCTCACGAGTCCGGCGGCGACCAGGGGCCAGATGCGCCGGCCTCCGGCCGCCCGATGGCTGGGGATGTCGCTCGTATCACTCATTTGTCGGTCCGTCCTCCCGTCAGCAGATGGGCTACCCGGTAAGACGCACGAGTGCGCCGATCGTGACGACGATGGTCGGGCGAACGCCCGGTCGTAACCGACATGGCATCTGCCGACACCCACGGTGTCGCCGGAACGACGTAGCGAGGTTACCGGCCGACCCGGATCGCGGGGTGGACCGGGCCGCGCCTAGACCTTCTCGAGCGGGGCCCAGCTGAGCAGGAGGCGCTTCTCGCCGACGTCGCGGAAGCGCACGAGGGCCTCGGTCTTGTCCGCCCGGCCGCTCAGGTCGAGGATCACGCCCTCGCCGAACACCTTGTGGCGCACGTCGTCGCCGATCTTGAGCCCGAGCGAGTCGGCGCCGCTGCGCGACGGCGGGCGGGGTCTCAGGGCGGCGTCGACGATGCGCTCCCGCCCGGCCGACACCTGCAGCGCCCGGCCGCCCGAGCCGTCGCCCCGGCCCCACGTGCCGCCACCCGCTCCCGAGGACCCGTAGCCGCGGCCGCTGCGGCTGGCCCGGCGGTGACCCTCGACGTCGCGCACGAGCGATGCGGGGATCTCGTCGAGGAACCGGCTCGGCGGGTTGTACTGCGTGCCGCCGAACAGCGTGCGACTCCACGCGTGCGTGAGGTAGAGGCGCCGGCGGGCCCGCGTGATGCCCACGTAGGCGAGGCGGCGCTCCTCCTCGAGCTGGGCCGGCTCGGTCAGCGAGCGCAGGTGGGGGAACACGCCGTCCTCGAGCCCGATGAGAAACACGACCGGGAACTCGAGGCCCTTCGCCGAGTGCAGGGTCATGAGCACGACGGAGGACGGGTCGTCGTCGAGCGTGTCGGTGTCGGCCACCAGGCTGACCTGCTCGAGGAACGCCGCGATCGACTCGAAGTCGCTCGCCGCGCCGACCAGCTCCGCCAGGTTCTCGAGGCGCCCCTCGGACTCGATCGTGCGCTCGGTCTCGAGCGCGTCGAGGTAGCCGGACCGCTCGAGCAGCATCTGGAGGACCGGGCCGGGCCCACGCTCTGCGGCCTCGTTGGCCGCCGCGTCGACCAGTTCGAGGAATGCCTCGATGCCGCGCACGGCCTTGCCGCCCACACCGGCGTCGTCGGCCCGGCGCAGGGCGTCGATGAACGCCAGGCCGTGTGCCGAGGCCCAGGCGTCGAGCTTGCCGATCGTCGTGGCGCCCACGCCCCGCTTGGGCTCGTTGAGCACCCGCTTGATCGACACCTCGTCGACCGGGTTGACCACGGCTCGGAGGTAGGCGACGGCGTCCTTGACCTCCTTGCGGTCGTAGAACCGGGTGCCGCCGAGCACCTTGTACGGGATGCCGACCCGCATGAGCTGCTCTTCGAGCACGCGGCTCTGGGCGTTCGTGCGGTAGAAGACGGCGATGTCGCCCCAGTGCAGCTCGGGCGCGTCCGTGCCGGGGTTGGTGCCGACCACCTCGGCGCTGTCGTGCAGGCGGGCGATCTCGCGGGCGATCCACGCCGCCTCGTCGGCCTCGTCGTCGGCGTGGTAGCGGACGATCTGGTCGCCGGCGCCCTGGTCCGTCCACAGCTCCTTGGGCTTGCGCCCGACGTTGTTGGCGATCACGGCGTTGGCGGCGTCGAGGATGGTCTGGGTCGACCGGTAGTTCTGCTCGAGAAGCACGACGGTCGTATCGGGGAACGCATCCTCGAACTCGACGATGTTGCGCATGTCGGCGCCCCGGAAGGCGTAGATCGACTGGTCCTGGTCACCGACCACGCAGACGTTGCGGTGGTCGGCGGCGAGCAGGAGGACGAGCTCGTTCTGGACGCTGTTGGTGTCCTGGTACTCGTCGACGAGGATGTGCCGGAAGCGGCGCTGGTAGTGGGTCAGGACGTCGGGGTGCTCGCGCAGCAGGCGCAGGGCCTGACCGAGCAGGTCGTCGAAGTCCATCGAGCCGGCCCGGTGCAGGCGGGCCTGGTACTCGGTGAACACCTCGCCGATCTTGCGCTCGAAGAGGTTGCCGGCCCGGGCCGAGTAGGCGGCGGCGTCGAGGCCGTCGTTCTTGGCGGCGCTGATCGACGCGTGCACCGACCGGGGCGGAAAGCGCTTGGCGTCGAGGCCCAGGTCGCGGATCACGTAGCCCGTGAGCCGGTTGGCGTCGGCCTGGTCGTAGATCGTGAACTGCCGCGGGTAGCCGAGCTTGTCCGCGTCGCGCCGCAGGATGCGGACGCACGCCGAGTGGAACGTCGAGACCCACATCTTCTGGGCCACCGGCCCCACCAGCGCCGCGACCCGCGACTTCATCTCGTCGGCGGCCTTGTTCGTGAAGGTGATCGCCAGGATCTCGAACGGGCTGACGCCCTCGTCGCGGATGAGGTGGGCGATGCGGTGGGTGAGCACCCGCGTCTTGCCCGAGCCGGCCCCGGCCACCACGAGCAGAGGACCCTCGGCGTGCACCACTGCATCGCTCTGCACGGGGTTCAGCCCGCTCAGCAGGTCGTGGGAGGTCTCGGGGGCAGCCATCGGTACAGCCCATGGTAGGGCCGCTCCTCGGCGCCCCGAGGGGACCGAATGGCGGTCAGGGCGCCGGCTTGACAGGATCGACGGCCGTGAAGGTCGACAAGCTGACTGGCACCGACGGCTTCGTGGTCGTCGACCTCGACGACGCCACCACCTCAGTGGGCATCGTGCGGCTGGCGCCCAAGGTCCTGCGCGAAGGCGCCCAGCTCCTGGCCCGGTCGGCGACCTACTCGTTCGCCGCGTTCGGCGTGGCCGGCCACGGTGGCGCCTCGGCGGGGGTCAACGCCAAGCCCGAGGCCCGCGACGACGCCGTGGCGGCGTTCGTCGACGAGGTCCGGCCCCGGGCCGAGGCCGGCTCGCTCGTGCTCGCACCGGGCACCGGCGTCGAGGAGGCCGACCTGGCCCCGCTCGGCTGGGCCGGCCCGGACTCGACGCTCACGGCCGCCGGGGCCCTGGCCGCAGCCCGGGTCGCCGGCCCGCTCGACTGGCGCACCGCCGCCGTGGTCGGGACCGGCCCGGTGGCCGAGGCGGCCGCCGCCCAGCTCGGGGCAGCCGGCGCAACCCTCGCCGACCCCCGCTTCGACGCCGCCTGCGACGTCCTGTTCGTGGCCGGCAAGGCCGGCGTCCTCGACCACCCCACCGCCGAGGGCGTGAAGGCGTCGACGATCGTGCCGCTCACGCCGGTGCCGGTCACGGCCCGCTCGCTCGCCGTTCTCGGGCGCGACGGGAAGGTCGTCATCCCCGACTTCCTGTCGATCGCCGCGCCGCTGCTCGCCGCCTACGACGCCGGCGGCGGCGATCCCGTCCAGCGCATCCGCGAGGCCACGGTCGAGCTGGCCGACGCCGGCCCGCGCCTGTGGCTCACCGCCGCCGAGACGGCCGAGGCCAACCTGGCGACGTGGACCAAGGAGAAGCCCTTCGGGCGTCCCCTGGCCTAGCCGTCGCCGTCCAGGGCGTCGCGCAGGCGCCCCGTGGCGGCCCGGCGGCGGGTGATGCGCCGGCGACGCCGCTGGTGCACCGCCAGGGCGCTGATGACCAGCAGGGCGCCGACGACGAGCGTGCCGACGAGCACGGTCCACAGCGGCAGCGAGAAGTCGAGCCACAGCCACTCGAAGTCGGTGGCGCGGTTGTTCTGCACGACGAAGATGACGGCGGCGACCGTGAGCAGGATGCCCAGCGTGGCGCCCACGTTGAACGCCCGCTCGGGGCGCGCCCGCCCCACCTCGTCGAGATCGCTGCGCAGCGCACGCGAGCGGTCGCGGCCGGTGTCGTCGGCCTCGTCGGTCGGGACGGGCTCGGCCTGGCCCCCGTCCGGACCGACGACGTCGCGTCGTACCGCAGGATCGCCGGGGCCGGGGCGGGCGCCGGGGCCGGGCTCGGGGCCCGGCGTGGGGCGCGGACCGGTCACCGGGGGGGCATCGGGCGGCCGGGGACCGGCCGCTGTCGAGGGGTCGTCGGGCATCGGCCCGGGGCGACCTGTCGGCGGGGCCGGGTGCTGCTCGGGCGGATCCGTCCGCCGACGTGGATCTGCCTCGGGTGGGAGCGACACGGACCACCTCCGTTTACCTGTGGGCGCCACCAGGTACTGCCCGGACGAACGCCCTTCAACCCGCCGGCGCGGTCACTCCGCCGGAACGAGCAGGCGCGTGGTGAACAGGGCGAGGACCTGGTCGACCGCGGCGCGGGTCGGGTGGCCCGGCTCGTCGACCAGGTGCTCGGTCAGCACCGAGTGGGCCATACGCGGTATGCCGTGCGGGTTGCCCTTCCCCGAGTCGATCTCGACGGCCACGAACGCGTCGCCCAGCTCGTCTCGAAGCCGCTCGAAGCGCTCGGCCGGCGCCGCCCGGTCGCACGTGAAGCGCAGGCCCAGGACCCCCACGCCCCCGGCCGCCCGCTCCTTGACCCGGGCCAGGTCCGCGTCGCCGACGCCGAGGTCGCGCTTTTGGGCGGACGTGATGGCGAAGGGCAGCGACGGCTGGCTCAGCACCGGGGCGAGCACCGCATCGTCGACCATCATGGCCAGGGCGAACCCGCCCGTGAAGCACATGCCGACCACGCCGATCCCCGGTCCGCCGCAGCGTTCGTGCTCGTGGCGACCCAGGGCCTTGAGCCACTCGATGACCGGCGAGGTCCGCCGGGTGGCCATGACCGTGAACTCGTGCGACACGCACGCCGCAGCGAGGGTCGGCACCACGCTCGGGCCGACGGCCGCCGGCACGCCGCCGAACAGGTGCGGCAGCACGGCCGTGAAGCCGGCCGCCGCCACCCGGTCGGCGAACGCCACGACGTTGGGCGTGATGCCGGGCATCTCCGCGATCACGACGACCGCCGGGCCGTCGCCCTGCCGGTAGACGGTGCGGGTCTTGCCGTCGTGGGTGAACGTGTCCTCGGTGTAGTCGTCGAGCGGCACCGGGCTCCCCCTGCCGGCGCCCCCGTGGCACCCAGGCGACCGGGACGCTAACCCGCGCCCCACGGCGCCCGCCCACCGGTGTGGCGCACCACCCCCGCGACGTCGTCGGCCACGTGGCGGGCCAAGAGCCGGCGCCCCGCGGCGAGCAGCGGCCGGGCGAGCGCCCGCACCGGCGGGGGACCAGCCACGACCAGCGCCTCGAGGTGGGCGTAGCGGGTGCGCTCACCGTCGGGTTCGGCGGCCATGCCCACGACGTGCAGGGTGGGCCGGGTCGTCATCCAGCACCAGCCCGGCCGCAACACCATGTCGTAGCGGAACGGCACCGGCACGTGCGGCGCCCAGGCCCGGCCCCGCAGGCGATCGCCGTCGCGGTCGTCGATCGCGAGGCGGGCCACGTTGCGATCGAAGGCCGGCACCGAGCGCTCGATATCGCCGACGAAGCCCCACACGTCGTCGAAGGGCGCGTCGAGGACCTGCTCGCGCAGCACGGACCCGGGCAGGCCCGCCGCGAGCGCCCGGAGGCGGGCGATGCGGTCGAGCCCGGCGACCGGCCACGGCGCGCCGGTGCCGGTCACGCCGTCCACCTCGTGCGGAACGCCGCCCGGGCCCGGTGCAGCCGCGACTTCACGGTGCCCGGCGCCACGCCGAGGGCGACGGCGGCCTCGTCCTCGTGGAGCCCCTCGACGTGGCGCAGGACCAGCACGGCGCGCTGCTCGGGCGCCAGGCCGGCCAGAACGGCCCGCACCTCGACCGCCGCGGCGCCGTCGGGCACGGTCGCGCCGGCCGCGCCGCCCGGCGCGACGGACCCGCCGCCCGGCCCCCCGGCTGCGGCCGCCGCGTCGAGCTCCGCCGGGTCGACCGGTGTCGACCGTCGGTCGCCCCGACCGGCGCCGCCTACCCCGCCTGCGCCGGCGCGGGCCGCCCGGACCGCCTCCCGCACGGCGATGCGCCGGACCCAGCCGCGCAGGGCGGCGGGCTCCCGGAGGCTGCCGATGTTGCGGATGATGGCCACCATGGTCTCCTGCAGCGCGTCGTCGCCGGCGTCGAGCGCGACCGCACCACAGATGCGGCCGGCATAGGGGAGCAGCTCGTCCACGAGTGTGGCGAGGGCCCCCGGGTCGCCCCTCTGGGCCCGGCGCACCAGCTGGTCGGTCCTCACGCCCTCCTCTCCACGCTCACCGGAGGGAGCGGGAGCCCGAAAGGTTCCCGGGAACCTCACGGCCCCGACCGGCCTCTCTGGTGGTGTCGGACGAACACGAATGGAGAGGGTGCCATGGACGAGATCACCGTTGTGGGCGGGGGCCTGGCGGGGCTCATCGCCGCCCTCGAGGCGGCCGAGGCGGGCGTGCCGGTCCGGGTGCTGGAGGCCCGGCGCCACCTGGGGGGGCGAGCGGTCAGCTCGCCGCCCCCGTTCGTCGCCAACCTCGGTCCCCACGCCCTCTACACCGGCACGGCGCTGTGGGACTGGCTGGTCGCGCGGGGCCTCGACCGTGGGTGCCGGACGCCGAGCCCGGTGTCGAGCCGGGTCCGCATCGGCGGCCGGATCCGGCGCGTGCCGCCGCCGGGTCTGCTGGGGGCGATGGTGCGACTGCGCGGGGCCGACGCCCCCGGCGAGCTGGACCTGCGCACGTGGCTCACGTCGTGCTGGGGCACCGGCGAGCGGGCGTCCGCCCGCATCGAGGCCGTGGCAAGCATGGCCGGCGTGCTGACCTTCGACCACGATCCCGGCCGGCTCTCGGCGGCGTTCGTGTGGGAACGGGTGCGGCGCATCCTGCTGTCCCCCAAGCCCGTGGCCCGCTACGTCGATGGCGGTTGGTCGGCGCTCGTCGACCGCCTCGCCGCCGCCGCCCGCGAGCGTGGCGTGCGCATCGAGACGGGGGCGAAGCTCGACAGCCTCGCCGACCTGCAGGGCCCCGGCGGGTCGTCGGACGGGTCGGCCGGCACGGGCCCCGTGATCGTCGCCGTGAGCCCGGGGGCGGCGCGACGGCTGCTGGACGACGACGGCCTCAGGGCGACCTCGCCGCGGGTGGGTCTGCTCGACGTCGGCGTGCGCTCGCGCCGCGGCGACCCGAACGCCGTGCTCGACGCCGACGAGGCGTCGTTCCTCACCCGCCCGTCTGCGACCCTGCCCGGGCTGGCGCCCGACGGCCACGACGTCGTGCAGGTCAGCGCCCCGCTGCGGCCCGACGAGGAGCTCGACGACGGCGTCCGCCGGGCCGAGCGCCTGCTCGACGACACGCTGCCCGGGTGGCGTGACCGGGAGGTGTGGCGGCGGCGCTCGGTCGTGACCGAGTCGACCGGCGCGATCGACCTGCCCGGCACGACCTGGCGTGACCGGCCCCGCGTGACGCACGCGCCCGGCGTGTGGCTGGCCGGTGACTGGGTCGCCTCGCCCGGCCACCTCTCCGAGACGTCGTGCACGAGCGCAGTGACGGCCGCGGCCGGGGCGCTCGCCGTCCTGCGGTCCCGGCGCCCCCGTCCGTCGCTGGCCTGAGACCATGCGCGGCGGCCGCTGGGCAGCCGTGGCCCCCTGGCTCGTTCTGGCAGCGCTTCGGTCGCCCCTGGCGACTGAGCGCCGCCGGAACCGTCGCCGGCCTCGCGGTCCGGCCGTCAGGAGGTGGCGGCGCGGGCCAAACGGGGGCTCGAGGGCAGTCGTGACGAGCACGGCGGTGACCAGGTCGGCGGTCAGGACCCTACGGTGGCGTCGTCGCCGGCGTCAGGCCGGGGTGTCGTCGGGGTCGCGAAGGGCCAGGCTGCGCAGCTCGGGCAAACCCGGCGGCTGGCCACGAGCGCCGCCACGAACGACGGCGCCACGAGCGTCGCCACCACGGCGGTACGCACCACGAAGTAGCCGGCGGACCCTGCCGGTTGCAGGACGCCCGCCCCCTGGCGTCGCAGGCGCTCGGGGAACGACGGGTCGGTCGGGTGACGCAGGGCGGCTACTCCCACTCGATCGTGCCGGGCGGCTTGGACGTGATGTCGTAGGCCACCCGGTTGATGCCCGGGACCTCGTTGATGATGCGGCTCGACAGCGTCTCGAGCACGTCGTAGGGCAGGCGGGCCCAGTCGGCGGTCATGGCGTCCTCGCTGGTGACCGCCCGGACGATGATCGGGTGGGCGTAGGTGCGCTCGTCGCCCATCACGCCCACCGACCGGATGTCGGGCAGCACGGCGAACGCCTGCCAGATCTCGCGTTCGAGACCTGCCCGGCGCAGCTCCTCGCGGACGATGTGGTCGGCGTGCTGGAGCATGGCGACCTTGTCGGGCGTGACGTCGCCGATGATGCGCACGGCGAGCCCCGGGCCGGGGAACGGCTGGCGCCACACGATCTCCTCGGGCAGGCCGAGCTCCTCGCCGACGCGGCGCACCTCGTCCTTGAACAGGGCCCGGAGCGGCTCGACGAGCTCGAAGGTCATGTCCTCGGGCAGGCCGCCCACGTTGTGGTGGCTCTTGATGGTCGACGCGCCGGACCCGCTGCCCGACTCGATCACGTCGGGATAAAGCGTGCCCTGAACCAGGTAGCGTGCGTCCTCGAGACCGCCGGCGGCCTCCTCGAAGATGCGGATGAACAGCTCGCCGATGATCTTGCGCTTGTCCTCGGGGTCGCTGACCCCGGCCAGGCCTTCGAAGTAGCGGTCGGCTGCCCGCACGTGGATCAGCTCGATGTGCTGGTGGCGCTGGAACGTCTCGACGACCTGCTCGGCCTCGCCCCGGCGCAGCAGCCCGGTGTCGACGAACACGCAGGTGAGCTGCGGACCGACCGCCTTGTGGACCAGCGCAGCGGCCACGGCCGAGTCGACCCCGCCGGACAGGGCGCAGATGACCCGTCCACGGCCGATCTGGGCCCGCACGGCGGCCACCTGCTGCTCGATGATCGAGCTCATCGTCCAGCCCGGCCGGCATTCGGCCAGGTGGTGGAGGAAACGACCCATGAGCTGCTGGCCGTACGGCGTGTGCGACACCTCGGGGTGGTACTGCACGCCCCAGATGCGTCGCTGGGGCGACTCGAGAGCCGCCACCGGGGCATCGGGCGTGGTGGCGGTGGCCACGAACCCGTCGGGGACGCGGCTGATCGCGTCGAAGTGGCTCATCCACACGGGCTGCCCGGTTGGCTGGTCGGCGAGCAGGCCGGTGGAGGCGCCGCCAGTGAGGTCGAGCGTGGTGCGTCCGTACTCGCCCCGCCCGCTGTGAGCCACCTCGCCGCCGAGCTGCTGGGCGATGAGCTGGGCGCCGTAGCAGATGCCGAGCACCGGCACGCCCAGCTCGTAGACCTCGGGGTCGAGCCGTGGGGCGCCCTCGACGTGGACGGACTTGGGCCCGCCCGAGAGGATGATCGCCTGCGGGGCCCGCGCTCGGACCTCGTTGGCGGTGATCGTGTGGGGCACGATCTCGGAGTAGACGTGCGCCTCGCGCACCCGCCGGGCGATCAGCTGGGCGTACTGGGCGCCGAAGTCGACGACGAGGCAGGTGTCGAACTCGTCGGCCAGCTCGGACGGGTCGCTCACGGTTCGGACACCACCAGGTCGGCCATCTGCAGGTCCTTCAGCGTGTCGTAGCCGGTCAGGGCCATCGACCGGCGCAGGGCGCCGGCCAGGTTGAGGCTGCCGGAGGCGTCGTGGGCGGGGCCGAACAGGATCTGCTCGAGCGTGCCCTGGGGCTCGACCCGCACGCGGGCGCCCCGCGGCAGGCTGGCGTGCACGGCGCCCATGCCCCAGTGCCAGCCCCGGCCGGGGGCCTCGTGGGCGGCGGCCAGCGGCGTGCCGATCATCACGGCGTCGGCACCGACGGCGACGGCCCGGGCGATGTCGCCGCCGGTGGTGACGCCCCCGTCCGCGACCACGTGGCAGTAGACGCCGGTCTCGTCGAGGTGGCGCATGCGGGCCGCGCGGGCATCGGCGAGGGCGGTGGCGAGCGGCGCCCCGACGCCCAACACCTCGCGGGCGATCGTGGCTGCGCCCGACCCGGCGCCGACGAGCACGCCGGCGGCGCCGGTGCGCATGAGGTGCAGGGCCGTGTGGTACGAGGTGCAGCCGCCCACCAGCACCGGCAGCTCGTAGTGGCGGATGAAGGCCTTGAGGTTGAGCGGCTCGACCCGGCGGGACACGTGCTCGGCCGAGACGATCGTGGCCTGGATGACCAGCAGGTCGGGTTCCGCCCGGAGCACGGCGTCGGCGAGCTCGAGCGTGCGGTGCGGCGCCACGGCCACGGCCGTGGTGACCCCGGCGTCTCGGATCTGGGCCACCCGCTCGCCGATGAGGTCGGGCTTGATGGGCTCGGCGTAGATCTCCTGGAGGCGGGCGGTGGCCTTGCCCTCGGGGAGGGCGGCGATCTCGTCGAGGATCGGTTCCGGGTCGACGTAGCGGGTCCACAGCCCCTCGAGGTGCAGCACGCCGGCGGCGCCCAGCCGTCCCATCTCGACGGCGGTGGCCGGCGAAGTCACGCTGTCGGCCGGGGCGCCCAGCACCGGCAGCTCGAACCGGTAGGCGTCGATCTCGCAGGAGATGTCGACGTCCTCGGGATCGCGTGTGCGCTTGCTCGGGACGATGGCGACGTCGTCGAGGCGGTAGGCCCGCCGTGCCATCTTGCCGATCCCGATCTCGACCTCGGCCATGACGGCCCACCTTCGGATGCTCGCAGCGAAGGTCGAAGTCTACCGACGCCAGCCGACCCGCCCGGAGCCGGGGGCGCACCCGCTGCGCCTCACGCGCCGCCCGCCGGCCCGGTGGCCGCAGGCGCCATCCCGGCTCGCCACACGTCGCCGTCGGCCCGACACCGGCCCGCTACGGGCCCGCCGCCACCCGGTGGAGCGCCGTGCGGAGCCCGCTCTCGACCAATTTGCGGTAGGGCCCGGCCGGCACCGCGGCGAGCCGCTCGGACGCCGAGGCGTAGTGGGCGCGGGCCCGCACGGTCTCGCCCCGGGACTCGTGAGCCGCGCCGACGTCGAGGTGCAGCGACGGAAGGAAGCCGGCTATGCGATCGTCATCGCCCACCGCGAGGGCCCGTTCGAGCGCCACCCGGCTCCACCGGAGGGCCTCGTCGGGGTCGGCCTGGTGGCGCGCCACGTAGTGGGCGGCGATGCAGGCCTCGTAGTCGTCGGTGCTGGCCTCCCACGCCTGCCGGAACAGGGCCAGCGCGTCGCCGGGCCGGCCGTCGGACTCGGCGGCCATGCCGTCGACGCACAGCCGGACGACGGCGCTGTCGGGATCGGGGGTGGCGGTCACGGGGCCCTCCTCGTCGAGAGACGAACGTCTGTACCCCGACCCTACGGATGAGGTGTGACAGCGACGATCAGGCGAGCCCGTCGATGAGGTCCCAGAGGGCCTCGACGTGGCGCTCCTCCGTCGTCCACGAGCCGATGCTGACCCGCAGCACGTAGCGATCGTCCAGGCGAGTGTGGGTGAGGTACACCCGCCCGGTGGCGTTGAGCCCCTCGTGCAGGGCCTGGGTGGCGTCGTCGCCGCCGCGGTGGCGCAGGCACACGAGCCCCAGGCGCTGCGGCGCCGCGAGCGCCAGGCGGGGGTCGCCCTCGACGCGGGCCGCCAGCGCCGCGGCCAGCCGCACGTGCTCGCGGATGTGGTGGCGCAGCCCCTCGGCGCCGTACCAGCGCAGCACGAACCAGAGCTTGAGCGCCCGGAACCGGCGCCCGAGCGGCACCTGCCAGTCGCGGTAGTCGATGACCTCGCCCGACTCCGACGCCTGGTTGCGTAGGTACTCCGGCGTGATCGACAGGGCCTCGACGAGCGCCCGCCGGTCGGCCACCCACAGCAGCGAGCAGTCGAACGTCGTCAACAGCCACTTGTGCGGGTTCGTCACGTAGCTGTCCGCGCGGTCGACGCCGGCGTGCATGCCGCGCAGCTCGGGGCACACCGCCGCCGTCCCCGCGTAGGCGGCGTCCACGTGCAGCCACATTCCCTCGGCGCCGGCCACCTCGGCGACGGTCGCCACCGGGTCGACGGCCAGCGAGCTGGTCGTGCCCACCGTGGCCAGGACGAAGCAGGGCACGCGCCCCTCCACCCGGTCGGCGGCCACCGCGGCGGCGAGCTCGTCGGGGCGCAGAGCGTACGCCTCGTCGACCCCCACGAGGCGGACCTGGTCAGGGCGGAGGCCGGCCACCAGCGCTCCCTTCTCGAGCGCCGAGTGGGCCTGGGTCGAGCCGTAGACGACGAGCCGGTCGATCGTCGCACCGGCCCGGATCGCCCGCTCGCGGGCGGCGAGCAGGGCGCAGAGCGTGGCCGAGGAGGCCGAGTCCTGGATGACCCCGCCGCCGTCGCCGGAGGACAGGAACGACGCGGGCAGCCCGAGCAAGGCCACCATCCAGTCGAGGACGTGCGCCTCGACCTCGGTGCACGCCGGGCCCGTCTGCCACAGCATCCCCTGCACGCCCATGCCGGTCGACACCAGGTCACCCAGGATGGCGGGGCCCGAGGTGTTGGCCGGGAAGTACGCGTGGAAGCCCGGGTGCTGCCAATGGGTCGTGCCGGGCACGACGACGCGGTCGAGGTCGGCGAGGAGCTGCTCGAACGGTTCGGGCGCCTCGGGCGGCGCGGCCGGCAGCCACGAGCGGACCTCGCCCGGCGCGACCGCCGGGGTGACCGGGTGGCGCTCGACGCCGGCGAGGTAGTCGGCCACCCAGTCGACGACCTCGTGGCCCCACCGACGCAGCTCGTCGGGGGTCATGTGGTAGCCGGTCACGGGGCCGGGTCGATCGCCGGCTCGGGCTCGTGGTCGAGCGTGGCCCGGGCCACCTCGGCCACGCCCTCGTCGCCGGCGTCGTGGGCCGCCCGGTCCCAACGGGTGATCTCGAACGGGATCGCGGTGCGCATGGCCGCCATCTTGGGCCACCGGGACCGTCCGGCGGTGGCGACGGGTGCCGCCACTAGACTCCACCCATGGCGGCCACAGATCCCCCCCGCAGCCCCTTCACCGAGGCCTCAGGCGACGGGTACCCACCCAAGTTCGCCAAGGAGGGCCTCACGTTCGACGACGTGCTCCTCCTGCCCGCGGAGTCGTCGGTCCTCCCCGCCGAGGTCTCCACGTCGACCCGGCTGACCCCCCGCATCGAGCTCGCCATCCCCATCGTCTCCGCAGCGATGGACACCGTCACCGAGGGCCGCCTGGCCATCGCCATCGCCCGGGCCGGCGGCATCGGCGTCGTGCACCGCAACCTGTCGATCAGCGACCAGGTGGCCGAGGTCGACAAGGTCAAGCGCAGCCAGTCCGGGATGATCGTCGACCCCGTCACGCTCGGTCTCGGCGCCCAGGTGGCCGACGCCCTCGAGCTCATGGAGCGGTACCACATCTCGGGCGTGCCGATCGTCGAGGGCGACGGCCGCCTCGCAGGCCTGCTCACCAACCGCGACCTGCGCTTCATCGACGATCCGGACCAGCGCGTCACGAACGTGATGCGCCACCCGCCGCTCGTCACCGCTCCGCTCGGCACCACGCTCGAGCAGGCGAAGGACATCCTCTGGCAGCACCGCATCGAGAAGCTGCCGATCGTCGACGAGGGCGGCTTCCTCAAGGGCCTGATCACGGTCAAGGACATCAAGAAGCAGACCGAGCATCCCAACGCCACGCAGGACGAGAAGGGCCGTCTGCGGGTGGCGGCCGCCGTCGGCGTGGGACCCGACGCCCTCGAACGGGCCGAGCGCCTGGTCGACGCCGGCGTCGACGTGCTGGTCGTCGACACGGCCCACGGGCACAGCCTGGCCGTGCTCGACGTGGTCAAGCAGGTGAAGGGCAGCTTCGACGTCGAGGTCATCGCCGGCAACGTGGCGACGGCCGAGGCGGTGGACGCCCTCGTCGGCGTCGGGGCCGACGCCGTAAAGGCGGGCATCGGGCCGGGGTCGATCTGCACCACCCGGGTCGTGGCGGGGGTGGGCGTCCCCCAGATCACCGCCATCTACGACTGCGCGGTGGCGGCCACCCGCCACGGGGTCACGGTCGTCGCCGACGGCGGCATCCAGTACTCGGGCGACATCGCCAAGGCCCTGGCCGCCGGCGCCGACACGGTCATGCTGGGCAGCATGTTGGCCGGCGTCGACGAGTCGCCGGGCGACGTCGTGCTGCACCAGGGCGAGCGCTTCAAGGAGTACCGGGGGATGGGCTCGATGGGCGCCATGGGTGCCATGAAGTCCCGCTCCTACTCGAAGGACCGCTACTTCCAGGGCGACGTCGTCGACACCGACAAGCTCGTCCCCGAGGGGATCGAGGGCCGGGTCGCCTACAAGGGCCCGGTCGGCAACGTGCTCTTCCAGCTTGTCGGCGGCCTGCGGGCGGCCATGGGCTACACCGGTTCGGCCGGCATCGCCGACCTGCAGCAGCGGGGCCGATTCGTGCGCATCACCGGCGCGGGCCTGCGCGAGTCGCACCCCCACGACGTCGCGATCACCAAGGAAGCACCGAACTACGGCACGCTCTGAGCCGTCCCGAGCGCTGGTCGTGGCGGGCCGGCTCGGCCGGTCCCCGGTGTCGGTGGCCGCCGGAGCCCGGTGCCCCGGCCACCCGTGGCCCGGCGGACCGTGAGCGGTGATGCGCGGCCGCCGAGTCAGGGGTGGCCGAGGTCGCCGCGGCCGAGCGTGCCGGTGACCATGCCCAGCAGCTGGCGCAGCATGGCGGCCGTCGCGCCCCACAGCGTGTCGCCCACCAGCTCGAAGAAGTGGATGCGGCGCTCGGCGCCGCCGAGCGACCACACCTCCTCGCGGTAGATCGCGGGATCGAGCAGCTCGGCCAGCGGGACATGGAGCACGGCGGCCACCTCGGCCGGGTTCGGCACCGTCTCGGGCCGCCCGGGGAGCACGCCGACGAGCGGGACGATGAAGGACCCGCTGGTCACGGTGGCCAGGTGGTCGAGCTCGCCGACGACGTCGAACGCCGCCGGGTCGATGCCGATCTCCTCGTCGGCCTCGCGCAGGGCGCCCTCGACCGGGGTCTCGCCGGGCTCGACGCGCCCGCCGGGAAAGCTCACCTCGCCCTGGTGGCTGCGCATGGACCAGGGGCGGCGGGTGAGCACGACGATGGCGCCCAGGCCTGGGTCGTCGTAGAGCGGGGCGATGACGGCCGCCGGACGGCTCACGACGCCGCTCAGCTCGCGCTCGGACCGCAGCGGCGGGCCCTGGGCGGCCAGCGCCCGGCGCACGTCCGCGACCGACGGGCGGCGCGCGGTCGGGTGGATGGTGGCCCACGGCGGCGGCTCGCCGGCGCGGGCCGAGGCCGGGCGAGGGATGCGCTGGTCGCCACCCCGGCCGGCGGGCACGGGTGCGGGCGGGGGCACCGCGGGGTCGGCCGGGATCAGCGCCGCCACCAGCTCGTCGTCGAGCGGGTCGAGCGCGGCCGGCTCAGACACCGCCGGGGGTGCCTGCCGCCGTCGATGCCGCGTCGGCCTGCGCCTGCACGGCGACCTCCAGCAGCTGGGGAAGGCCGGCCGTCTTGAGGTTGCTGAGCACGCGACCCGGCGGCGTTTCGCCGCGCTCCCACTCCATCCAGTGCGCCAGCAGCTTCTGGGGATCGGGAGGGAGTGTGTCCATGACCGCCACGCTACCGGCCTCCGGGCGCGCTCTCGGCACCCCACATACCAGGGGTAACCCGCGGCGGAGGCGGTCCGGCGGCGTGGCGCTGGGGCCCCGGCGTGCCACGCTGGACGGGTGCCGGCCCGTTCGCTCGTCCTCGCCTCCGCCTCGCCCGCCCGGCTGGGCGTGCTGCGAGCCGCCGGGATCGTGCCGCAGGTCGTCGTGAGCGGCGTCGACGAGGACGGCGTCGACGACCTGCCGGCCGCCGAGGCCGTGCGCACGCTGGCGGACCGCAAGGCCCACGCCGTGGCCGACCGCCTCGCCCGTGGCGGCGCAACGATCGCGGTTGGCGCCCGGAACGGCGCCGGAACCACAGCCGGCTCCCACACCGCAACCAACGCCGGCACGGAGACCCGAACCGACACCGGCACCGGCGCCGGCGGCGGCAGGGACACCGGCACCGGAGGGGCGGGGCGGGTCGCCTGTCCGCTGGTGCTGGGCTGCGACTCGATGCTCGTCGTCGCCGGGGAGCTCCGGGGCAAGCCCGCGTCGCCCGACGAGGCCCGGCGCTGGTGGCGGGGCCTGCGCCGCGCCACCGGCACGCTGCTCACCGGCCACTCCCTCGTGGACCTGGCGTCCGGGCGGCGGGCGTCGGGTGTCTCCGAGACCGTGGTCCGATTCGGTGACCCGACCGACGACGAGATCGACGCCTACGTCGCGTCCGGCGAGCCTCTGGCTGTCGCCGGCGGCTTCACGCTCGACGGGCGGGGCGCCCCGTTCGTCGACGGCATCGAAGGCGATCACGGCACGGTCATCGGCCTGTCGCTGCCGCTGCTGCGCCGCCTCCTCGCCGACCTGGGCCTGGCCATCACCGACCTGTGGACCCCGGCGTGACGGCGGCCGACCTGGCGTCCACGCCGCCCCCGACGTCGGCCACGGCGGCGAGGCCCGAGACCACGGCGGCCCCGCCCCCGCCCGCGCGCCCGAGAGCGACTGCGGCACCGCCCGCGCCGCGCCCGCCGGCGACCTCGGCACGATCCGCGCCGCGCCCCAGGACGGACGCGGCGCCCGTCCCCGACCTCCGGATCGGGCCGCTGACCGTGTGGCCCCCCGTGGTGCTGGCGCCCATGGCCGGCATCACCAATGCCCCGTTCCGGCGCCTGTGCCAGGCGTTCGGGTTCGAGGGCACGGCCGCCGCGGAGGCCGCCCGGGCCGCGGAGGCCGCCGCCGCGGGCGGGGCCGGCGGGGCCGGCGAAAGGCACGACGAGCAGCGCCGTCGGCACGTCCGCCGCGGCGGGCTGTACGTGAGCGAGATGATCACCGCCCGCGGGCTGGTCGAGCGCAACGACAAGACGCTGCGAATGGCGCGATTCGCCGACGACGAGCCCGTCCGGTCCATCCAGCTCTACGGCACCGACCCGGGCACGATTGGTGAGGCCGTCCGCATCCTCGTCGCCGAGGGGCGCGCGGACCACGTCGATCTCAACTTCGGATGCCCCGTGGCGAAGGTGACCCGCAAGGGGGGCGGCGCCGCGCTGCCGGTCCGCCGGGCCCTGTTCGCCGGCGTGGTGCGGGCGGCGGTGGGCGCCGCCGGCTCGGTGCCGGTCACCGTGAAGATGCGGATCGGCGTCGACGACGGCCTGCGCACGTTCCTCGACGCCGGGCGGATCGCCGAGGACGAGGGGGCGTCTGCCGTCGCGCTCCACGCCCGCACGGCCGAGCAGCACTACAGCGGCCGCGCCGACTGGTCAGCGGTATCCGCCCTGGTCGAGACCGTCACGTCGATCCCGGTGCTGGGCAACGGCGACGTGTGGGAGGGCGCCGACGCGCTGCGCCTCATGGCCGAGACCGGGTGCGCCGGTGTGGTGGTGGGCCGGGGCTGCCTGGGCCGCCCGTGGCTGTTCCGCGACCTGGCGCTTGCCCTCGCCGGCCGGGACGTGCCCGCCGCTCCCCCTCTGGGCGAGGTCCGGGACGTGCTCCGCCGCCACGCCCGCCTGCTGGCGGCCTGGCTCTCCGAGCCCGTGGCCGTACGGGACGTGCGCAAGCACGTGGGGTGGTACCTGCACGGCTACCCGGTGGGCGGCGAGATCCGCCGGCGCCTGACGGCGGCCTCGAGCATTGCCGCGCTCGAGGCCGAGCTCGACCGGCTCGACGCGGCCGTGGTTCCCCCGCCGGGCGCCGTGGCCCGCCCCCGGGGCAAGACATCGGGCCCCGTGCGGGTCGTGCTGCCCGCCGGGTGGCGTGAGCGTGCCGACGACCCCACGCCGCCGCGGGCGGACGAGCTCGACGCCGTCAGCGGCGGCTGACCCCGGCAGCGTCGCCGGCGGCGGGGTCCGGGCGGGCACGGGGGGCAACCCCCGAAGTCCGCCGCCCCGCAGGGCACGGGCGGCAAGCCCCGGACGCCCGCCCCCCAGACCCCCGCCGCCCCGCAGGGCACGGGCGGCAATCCCCAGACCGCCGCCGGGCCGCCTGGCGGACGACCTCGCTCGGCCGGGCCGAGAATTGACGGTCCGACCCGGGCGGACGACCTCGCGCGGCCGGGCCGGGAATTGAGGTCCCGACCCGGGCGGACGACCTCGCTCGGCCGGGCCGGGGGTCGACCCTGCGGCCCGGCCGAGGCGATCGGTGCGACGGCGGTCCCGGCCGGGGGGTGACCCCCGGCCGGATACCGTCGAGCTGCCGGCCGGCCAGGTCCCCCCGGGCCCGGCCGGATCGGCGCTCAGGCCGGCGTCAACGTGGGTGACGGTGCGCCGCGGCCATGGGTGAGGATGTACCAGGTCAGGGTCGGAGTACCGCATTCATCGCCACCGCCGCAGGCGAGAGTGGTGCCGACCATCAGCGCCGCAGCGGTCAATCCGCCAATCGCTCGGCCGCGAGAACTAGTGACGTCGGTCACACCACCTCCGTTCGATCCGACCGTAACGCCGCGTCGATCGTTCGGCAACAGACTGTTGAAGACGCGACGCGTGCTCGACAGACCGCGTGCCGTGTCGCAACTGCTCTGTACCGGGCCGCCCGGTCGAACCGCGGATCAGCCAGGTGCGGTCCCGGTGGACGTCGTGTCCGGCGGCCGCTGCGGGGCCCCGGCTCGCCCGACGCTCTCCGCGGCCCGCGCCGGGCCGACGTCATCCTCGTCCGCCGGTTCGGCCACGACGTGGCGCTCGATCGTCGCCCCGGTCTCGCCCAGCCCCTCGACGCTCAGCTGGTCGTAGGCCACGAGGCGGTCGTCCTCGGTGTCGAAGTAGAGGACCGACGCGGTCAGCGGCTCGGGCTCGTCCTGTTGCAGGCCCCGGAGGCCGGCACCCCCGGTCGAGCCCTGCGTGATCAGGACCGTGCTGTCGCCGAGGCGGTCCTCGGCGAACTCGTGGGTGTGGCCCGACAGCACGAGCGGTACGAGGCCGCCGAGGTCGGCAGCGGCACGCGGGTCGTGGATCAGTGCGACGTCGACGTCGGGCGGCTCGGCCCGGGCCAGCGACCGGGCGGCCGCCGGGGCGAAGGACTCGGCCCGCTCCCGCTCCCTCTCGGTGTCCCCGCCCTGCTTGTCCGGGGTGTAGCGGGGGTCCCCGATGCCCCAGACGCGTAGGCCGGCCACCTCGGCGGCGTCGCCGTCCAGCACGACGGCGTTGGGCTGACCGCCGACGGCCGCCTCGATCGCCCGGGAGTCGTGGTTGCCACGAACGAACACGTAGGGGACGTCCAGGCGCCCGATCTCGTCGACGATCAGCTCCTCGGTGCCCGAGCCCCAGTCGGTGATGTCGCCGGTGTCGAGGATCGCCTCGATGCCGAACTGCTCGGTGAGGTCGCGCATCAGGTCGAAGGCCTGGGGGTTCAGGTGCACGTCGCTGACGTGCAGCACGCGCACGAGGTCGTCGTCGGGCTCGAAGGTCGGCAGGCCCTCGGCCGCCCGGTACAGCGTGACGATGTTGCCGACGAGATCGCTGAGCTGGGCCCGGTACTCGCCGAAGCGCTCGACGATCGCCTCGACGTCGCCGACAGCGGTGGGGGCCACCGTGAGCAGGCCGGTGTAACGGGGCTCGGCCACGGCCTCGGCGTCGAACGTGGCCGCCGTGCCGACGCCGGCCCCCACCACCACGAGGGCTCCCACCGTCACGCCGGTGATCGCCGCGCGCCAGCTCAGCCGCGCCGCCAGCGCTCCTGCCACGCCGCCGGCCAGGGCGAGCGCGGTGCACCGCAGGCCCAATCGGATCAGCGCGGCGCGCACCTCGTCGGCCAGGTCGTCGCCCAGGCGGTCGACGAGGCGTGGGTCGTCGGCGATGCGCTCGGCCTCGTCGAGTCCCAGCTCGTCGACCCGGAGGTCGAGCCGCAGCGGCCAGTCGTGGGTGTCGAGCTCGATCGTGCCGAGGGGGGCGAGGCGGACGACGGTCTCACCGGTCCACGACGGCCGTGCGCCCACCGTGGTGTCGAACGGCCCGACTTCGGCCGAGACCCGCCCGGCCAGTGCCAGGGCGATGACCGCGCCGGCCACGGCGAAGCCGGCGAGCCGCAGCCGCGGCCGCCACGTGGCCCACCGGCCGCCCTGCGGCGTTCGCCGTGCTCGCCGGTCGCCGCCCCGCCGCGCTCGCCGTGCTCGCCGGTCACCGCCCCGCCGCGCTCGCCGGTCGCCGCCCCGGCGCCCGCCAGGCCGCGCCTGCGGGGCGCCGTCCTCGACGGCGGGACCGGTGGCGGGATCGGGTTTGGGGAGCGGGTCGTCCTCCGGCACGGTGGGGGACCACTGTAGGACCGCCCCCGCCGCTGGACGCGCTCAGGCGTGGGTGGGCGCGCCGAGAGGGCGGCGGGGCGGTCGGACCGCCTCGCCGCCCCCGGCGCGACGATCAGCCGATGCCCGAGCCGGGCAGGTTGCCGGCGGCCTCGGCGTCGGCGACGCTGCTCGACCGGCTGGACCGGCTCGACCGGGACGCACCCGTCCCCGGGTCCGAGGGCGCCACCGTGGACGCCACGGTGTCGGTGGCGGTGTCGACCGTGTCGGCCGTACGGCCGCCCACCGCCTCGCCCACCTTGCCGGCGTTGCGCGAGACGGTCTCGGTGACCTGCTGCACCCGGGGATTGCTGCGCACCTTGGCCAGCGCCTCGTCGAGCTGGCGCTTGCGCTCCTCCTCTGAGAGCGAGCCATACCAGTAGCCCGCGGCGAACCCGACCGCTAATCCGAGCTTGAACCTCATCTTGGGCTCCTACCCCAGCGGCGGCCCGCTCATGCCAGGCGTGTGGCAGACGCGCCGAGGGGAGGCCCGGAGGCCTCCCCTCGTGCGTAGAACATCGGAAGGACCAACTCGATCCCTCTGCTACCGGGCAGGGCTACACCCCGGCGATCGAGTGGCGGTGGCTGGTTGGACTCCACCGAATGGTCCGACGGGCCGCTCAGCGGCCAGCCACCTCCAGGGCCCCATAACAACAGTCACTCATGTGATGGACCACCTCCTTTCTCTGGTAGCGAGCAGGCTAGCAACGGTCGTCGCCGACGCAACGGGGAAATCCGACCGTCCGGGCGGGGCGCGCAACGGGCCCGCCCCGAAGGGCGGACCCGTAACGAATGTCAGCTCCGCTGGGCCGAGGACCTACATCATCCCCATGCCGCCCATGCCGCCCATGGGATCGCCGCCACCGGCGGGCGCCGCCGAGGGGGGCTCGGGCTTGTCGGCGATGAGCGACTCGGTCGTCAGCACGAGGCCGGCGATCGAGGCGGCGTTCTGCAGCGCCGCGCGGGTCACCTTGGCCGGGTCGATGACACCGGCCTTGACCAGGTCCTCGACCTCGCCCGTGAGGGCGTTGAGGCCCACCGTGCCGGTCTCGCGCTCGACCTGCTGCACGGCGACGGCACCTTCGAGGCCGGCGTTGCTCGCGATGAGCCGGGCCGGGGCCTCGAGGGCCTGCCACACGGTGCGGGCACCTGTGGCCTCGTCACCCTGGAGCCCGTCGACGACCTTGGCCACGGCGGGACGGCTGCGGAGCAGGGCGGTGCCACCACCGGCGACCACACCCTCCTCGATCGCCGCCCGGGTCGCCGAGAGGGCGTCCTCGATGCGGTGCTTCTTCTCCTTGAGCTCGACCTCGGTGGCCGCCCCGACCTTGACGACGGCCACGCCGCCGGACAGCTTGGCGAGGCGCTCCTGCAGCTTCTCGCGGTCCCAGTCGGAGTCGGTGTCGTCGATCTCGCGCTTGATCTGGGCGATGCGGCCCTTGATGTCATCGTCGGAGCCGGCACCGTCGACGATCGTCGTGGTGTCCTTCGTGACGATGACCTTCTTGGCACGGCCGAGCAGGTCGAGCGTGGTGTTGTCGAGCTTGAGGCCGACGTCCTCGCTGATGACCTGGCCACCGGTGAGGGTGGCGATGTCGCCGAGCATGGCCTTGCGGCGGTCGCCGAAGCCGGGGGCCTTGACCGCGACGCTGTTGAATGTGCCGCGGATCTTGTTGACCACCAGGGTGGCGAGGGCCTCGCCCTCGACGTCCTCGGCGATGATGAGCAGCGGCTTGGCCGCCTGCATCACCTTCTCGAGCAGCGGGAGCATCTCCTGGACCGAGCTGATCTTGCCCTGGACGATCAGGATCAGCGCGTCATCGAGGACGGCCTCCTGCCGATCCTGGTCGGTGACGAAGTACGGCGCGAGGTAGCCCTTGTCGAACTGCATGCCCTCGGTGAAGTCGAGGTCCATGCCGAAGGTGTTCGACTCCTCGACGGTGACCACGCCGTCCTTGCCGACCCTGTCGATGGCGTCGGCGAGCACCTCGCCGATGGCCGGGTCGGCGGCCGAGATGGCGGCGACCTGGGCGATCTCGGACTTGTCGTCGATCTCGCGGGCCTGGTCGGCGATGGCGGTCACCGCGGCCTGCACGGCCTTCTCGATGCCCCGCTTCAGGCTCATCGGGCTCGCGCCCGCGGCCACGTTGCGCAGGCCGTCGTGGACCAGGGCCTGGGCCAGCACCGTGGCGGTGGTGGTGCCGTCACCGGCGATGTCGTTGGTCTTGGTGGCAACCTCTTTCACGAGCTGGGCGCCCATGTTCTCGAAGGGGTCGTCGAGCTCGATCTCACGGGCGATCGACACACCGTCGTTGGTGATCGTCGGGGCGCCCCACTTCTTGTCGAGCACCACGTTGCGGCCCTTGGGACCGAGCGTGACCTTGACCGCGTCGGCCAACTTGTTGACGCCGGTCTCGAGGGAGCGCCGGGCGTCGTCGTCGAACTTCAGGATCTTGGGCATCAGCAGCTCACTTCTGGACGATCGCGAGGACGTCGCGGCCAGCGAGGATCAGCAGGTCATCGCCGCCGACCGTGATCTCGGTGCCGCCGTACTTGCTGTAGACGACCGTGTCGCCCACCTTGATGTCGAGCGGGATCAGCTCGCCGGTCTGCTCGGACCGCTTGCCGGGACCGACGGCCAGTACCTCGCCCTGCTGAGGCTTCTCCTTGGCGGTGTCGGGGATCACGAGACCGCTTGCGGTGGTCTCCTCGCTCTCCCCGGGCTTGACGACGATGCGATCGTCGAGGGGCTGCAGGCTCATGCCGGTGTCGCCTCCGTTGGCGTTCTCGAGCCAACCGCACGGCCCCGGACCCTTTGGCCCGACGCCGTCGGCTAGCACTCTCCTGGTACGACTGCTAACCCTACGATGCTTCGGTTAGCACTCGCAACCGGAGAGTGCCAGAACCTCCCCGACGCTCCGGTCGTTGGTACGGCTGCTAGACAAACGCCCACGGGCCGGGACGACGACGGAGGGGGCCGCATGGTCCGCAAGCTGCTGGCGCTGGGCGCGGCCACGCTCCTGCTCGGCATGGCGGCGTGCTCGCAGTCCGACGACGACCCGACCGGCCCCGGAACGACGGCCGAGACCGAGGGCGGCTCCGAGGGCGCGGCGGGCGACGAGGGAACCGTCCCCGACACCACGGGCGACGAGGCCGCCGAGGGCGCGGCCGAGGGCGAGGGGGCCGACCGGCCCGACGAGGAGGTCCTCGGCACGTCCACCGCCGAGCTGCCGGCCGACCCCAACGACCCCACGCTCGTGCCCCTGCGGCTCGACGTAGTGGCCCTCGAGCGCCTCGACGGCCTCGTCGAGCTGCGTGTGCGGCTCACCAACGAGGGCGGATCCGGCACGCCGGAGTACCAGCCCTACGGGGCCTTCGACGACCCTCGGCTCGCCAGCGGCGAGGGCGCCTACAGCCTGAGCGGCGCCTCGCTGGTCGACGGCGACGCCAAGAAGGCCTACCTCACGATCATCGACAGCGACGGCACGTGCCTGTGCTCCACGCGGATGGACACCGTGGCCGTCGGACCCGGCGACAGCGTCTCGCTCTACGCCGACCTCGGCGGGGTGCCCGACGACGTCGACGAGATCGACGTGCAGGTTCCCGGGTTCGCCACCGTGGCGTCCGTCCCGATCGGCGGGTGACGGTGGGCCCGGTGCGCGCCCTGGTCGCCGCCGCCCTGCTCGGCGGCGTGCTCGTCCCGGCCACGGCCTCGACCCGGGCCGAACCGGAAGGCCCCGCGGAACCGGTCGGGCCCGCCGCGCCGGCCGCTGCTCGGGAGACGACCACGACCCGCCCGGCGACCGGCGCCGGCGACGACCGCACCGGCCCGGCCCGCACGTCGGACCTGCGGATCCGCGTCGTCGACCTGTCCGTGCGCACCGAGGCGACCGACGGCTCCGAGCAGACGGTCGAGTCACCCGACGAGCGCATGCTGACCTTCGCCGCCGACGTGCTCTTCGACGTCGACCAGGCCGTGCTGACCGGCGACGCCCGCCAGCGCCTGGCCGACCTGGCGGCCGAGCTCAACGAGCTGGGCGGGCGCACCGTCACGATCGAGGGCCACACCGACGACCAGGGTGATACGGACCACAACCAGGAGCTGTCGGAGCGGCGGGCCGAGTCCGTGCGCGCCAACCTGTCGGTGCAACTCGACGACGGCTTCACGCTCGAGCCCGTGGGCTACGGCGAGTCCCGCCCGGCCGTGCCGAACGAGAAGAGCGACGGCACGCCCGACCCCGAGGGCCGGGCCCGCAACCGCCGGGTCGTCGTGTCGTACCCGTTGGGCTGAGCGGCGGCCGCCGGGCCGACGACGCCCGTCGCGACCGACGGCCGGCGATGGCTGGCGCGCGCCGTCGGCCGGTCGGGCCCGCGCGGCCCGGTTGGGCTCGTCAGGCTGTGACCGGCAGGCGCAGGTTCGGCGTGGCGCCGGTCTCGAGGGACGACGGCCCGTCGGCCCGCAGGCGCCACCAACCGGCTGCGGCGACCATGGCGGCGTTGTCGGTGCACATGGCGCGGCTCGGCACGAACGGGCGGATGCCGTCGGCCGAGCAGGCCTCGGCGAACCGCTGGCGCAGGGCGCTGTTGGCCGCCACGCCGCCGCCGAGGCAGAGGCCCTTGGCGCCGACCTCTCGGGCCGCGCGACGGGCCTTGGTCACGAGCACGTCGACCACCGCCTCCTGGAAGCTGGCGGCCACGTCGGCCGTCGCCACCTCGGGGTGCCTGCGCACGTGGTTGACCACCGAGGTCTTGAGCCCGCTGAAGCTGAAGTCGTAGCCGTCGTCGCGCATGGCCCGGGGGAACCGGATCGCCTCGGCGTCGCCGTCGGCCGACAGCCGGTCGATCACCGGCCCGCCCGGGTAGCCCAGCCCGAGGAACCGGGCCACCTTGTCGAACGCCTCCCCGGCGGCATCGTCGATGGTCTGGCCGAGCATCTTGTAGCGCCCGTGGCCCTCCATGAGGACGAGCATGGTGTGGCCGCCCGAGACGAGGAGGACCACGAGCGGCAGCTCGAGGGTGGGCTCCTCGAGGAACGAGGCGTAGAGGTGGGCCTCGAGGTGATTGACGGCCACGAACGGCACGTCCCACACGAGGGCAAGCGCCTTGGCCGCGCTCACCCCCACGAGCAGCGAGCCGACCAGTCCCGGACCGGCGGTGGCCGCCACGGCCTCGACCTCGTGGTCGGCGATGCCGCCCTCGACGAGCGCCTGGGCCACGACGGGGGTGATCAGCTCGACGTGTGCCCGGCTGGCGATCTCGGGGACCACGCCGCCGAAACGGGCGTGCCGGTCGATCTGGCTGGCCACGACCGACGACCGGACCAGCGCCGCGTGCTCGACGACGGCGGCCGCCGTCTCGTCGCACGACGTCTCGATGCCCAGGATGCGATCGGCCATGGCCCGCGAGGCTACCGGCCGCGGTCGACGGGTGGCCGGCCCACCCGTCCGTGGTGGAGAGGCGGCTCCTAGACCCAGCCGCCCTCGAAGACGGTCGTGCCCCGCAGGCCGGCCTCGATGCCGGTCAGGCGGGCGGCGTAGTCGGGCTTGTCGATGTCGTGGGCCCACATGACCAGGGCGTCCTCGCGGTTGTCGGGGTAGTAGGCCTTGCGCATGCCGGCCGGCACGAAGCCGAACCGCCGGTACAGCGCCTGGGCGCCGCCGTTGCTGACCCGCACCTCGAGCGTCAGGTTGTGGCTGCCCCGGTCGGCGGCCGCCCGCGCCTGGGCCACGAGCAGGCGGGTGGCGATGCCGCGGCGGTGCCAGTCCGGGTCGACGACCACGGTGGTGATGTGGCTCTCGTCGACGGCCTGGAACGACCCGGCGTAGCCCACCACCGTGCCGCCCACCCGGGCAACGAGGTAGACGCGGGTCGCCCGCTGGCCGATCTCGCCGAGGAACAGCCCGTAGGACCACGGCCGGGAGTAGACCCGCTGCTCGATCCGCACCACGCTGCGCAGGTGGCGGCGGCGCATGGGGGCGAGGCGCACCTCGAGGTCGTCGGACCAGGCCTGCGGCTCGTGCGCCTCGGCCATCAGGACGGCTCCCGACGCGCGCCGTCGCGGGTGGTCCAGTTGACCTCCGCGTCCGGTTTCCGCAGGTACAGCGGCTCGAGCTCGGAGGGCTGCACCCACTCCTCGCGCAGCGCCTGGGCATGCGCGAGCTGCACGAGCGACGCCGCCGAGGGGTGCGCCAACCCCTGGTCGCCGACGTCGACGGAGCCGACCTCGGCGAAGATGTCGCGGTAGCGCAGCGCTCCGTCGCCCACGAGGAGCACATCCTCGCCGGTGGCGACGAGGTCGCCGGCCAGGTCGTCGGGCGAGCACACGATGCCGTCGGCCAGGCGCTGGATGCCCCCGGGGACCTGGCGATAGCTGGCGGTGAAGACCTCGCCCCGCCGCGCGTCGAGCGCGACCACGATGAGGCGCGGGCTGAAGCGCACCGGAAACGCCGCGAGGTCGAGGCTCGACACGCCGATCATCGGCACGCGCAGTCCGTGGGCGAGGGCCTTGCCGGTGGCGATGCCGACCCGCAGGCCGGTGAACAGGCCGGGGCCCACGTCGACGGCGACGCAGCTGATCTCGGCCAGGTCGACGCGGGCCTGGCGGCGCAGGAAGTCGATGGACGGGGCGAGCGACTCCGCGTGGCGCTTGGTCCGGGCCGTGTGGATCGAGGCCAACACGCCCTCGTGGCCGCCGATGGCGCAGCCGACCTGCATCGTCGACGTGGTGATGCCGAGGATCAGCACCCGCCGGCCCCCTGGTGGTCGGCCTCGCCGGCGGCGGCGCCCGGGCCGGCGGTCGCACCCGCCCCGCGCGCCCTCGCGCCTGTGAACGGCTCCACGGCTTCGGTCAGCACCCGGCGACGCGCCGCCCACGACGGGCCGACGGTCGCCAGCGCCACCGACCGGTCGTCGTCACCCTCGCCGAAGGTGAGCCGCACCTCGAGGTAGTCGTTGGGCAGGGCCGGCAGGATGGCGTCGCCCCACTCGATCAGCACCACGCCGCCGTCGTCGAGAAGCTCGGCGAGGCCCAGTTCGACCACCTCGGACAGCTGGTCGAGGCGGTACACGTCGAGGTGGTGCACCCGCAGTCGGCCCTCGTACTGCTGGGCGAGCGTGAAGGTGGGACTGGTGATGCGCTCCTCGACGCCGAGGCCGGCGCCGAAGCCCTGCACGAACGCCGTCTTGCCCGCGCCCAGGTCGCCGGCCAGAAGGACCAGGTCACCCGGCCGGGCGATCGCGGACAGCGCGGCCGCCAGGGCGCGGGTCTCGTCGACCGAGGCGGTGCGGACCTCGAGCCCGTCCGCGCGCCCGCCCGTCACGGCTCGGCCCCCAGCCCAACCACGACGTCGGTGTGCGACACCGCCAGGAGCCTAGTGACCGCTGCACCGGGACCCCGTCCCAGCAACCGGCTCACGGTCCGAGCGAGCCGATGGCCGCCGCAACTGCGTGCACGGCCAGCGCCCTCACCGCGTCCACGTCGGCGTCCACGACGGCGAGCCCCGCCTCGGACCCGGCAGCCGACCCGGAGGCGGGCCCGTGCGCCACCGTGCCCACCGACGCCGCCACGAACGCGTCGCCGTCGAAGCGGGTGTGGGCGGGGAACACGGCCCGCGCCAGGCCGTCGTGGGCACCCTGGGCGACGCGGTGGCAGCCTGCCTTGTCGAGCCGGGCGTTCGTCGCAACGAGACCGATCGTGGTGTTGCCGCCGGCCGCCACCCACCCGCGCTGCCGCTCGACGGCGGCGAGAGCGGGGGCGATCGCGTCGTCTCCGGCCGGGGCCCCGAAAGCGTTGACCGCCACGAGGGCCGCCACCCGCAGGTGGCCTGCGACCGCCTCGGCCGCCACCAGCCCGCCGGGGCCACGGGGACCGCCGGGCACTCGCGAGCCAACCGTCGCCCCGGTACCGGCACCGACCCGCCCCAGCTCGACCGGCCCGGCGCCGGCTGCCGCGCAGGCGGCGTAGCCCGAGGCGGCGTCGGGGCGGATCTCCGCGGTGCCCACACCGAGGTCGAACAGCGCCAGCGCCACGACGATCGGCACCCGCCCGCCGGTGGTGGGAACGCCGACGCCCTGCTCCTCGCACCACCGCATCACGCCGTCTGCGGCGGCGAGCCCGAACGCCGAGCCGCCCGTGAGCAGCAGGGCATCGATCCGCTGCACGGTGGCCCCGGGGTCGAGCACCTCGAGCTCGCGGGTGGCCGGCGCCCCGCCGCGCACCTCCGCGGAGGCCACCGTGCCCTCGGGGAACAGCACGACGGTGCACCCGGTGGCGGCCTCGGCGTCGGTCCAGTGACCGACCCGCAGGCCGACGATGTCGGTGATCATGCCCGGTACCGCCGGGCCACCCGCGGCCCGATGGCGCACACCACCTCGTAGGCGATCGTGCCCAGCCGCCCGGCCCACTCGTCGGGCGTGACGCGCTCGTCGCCCTGGCGCCCCAGCAGCACGACCGGATCTCCGGGCGCCACGCCGGCGTTGGGGCCGCAGTCGACCATGAGCTGGTCCATCGTCACGACGCCGACCATCGGCCGCCGCTCACCCCGCACGAGCACCTCCTGGCCCAGGAGTGGCAGCGACCGGAACACGCCGTCGGCGTAGCCGATCGGCACGGTGGCCACCACGGTGTCGGTCGCGAAGCGGTGGCGGTGGCCGTAGGAGATCGCGTCGCCGGCCGGCACCCGCTTCACGAACGACACCTCGGAGGCGAGCGTCATGGCGGGGCGCAGGTCGATCCGGCCGGCGAGCGCCGGAGCGGGCGGGATGCCGTAGACGGCGATGCCGCATCGCACCATGTCGTAGCGCGACGCCGGATGGACGATGGCGCCGGCCGAGTTGGCGGCGTGCACGATGCCGGGGTCGATGCCGGCCGCCCGCACCCGGGCGACGAGGGCGTCGAAGCGTGCGAGCTGGCCGGCCGTGTAGGGGTCGTCGGGCTCGTCGGCCACCGGCAGATGGGTGAGCACGCCCTCGAGACGGAGCTCGGCCCGCTTGGCGACCGACCCGGCCACCTCGACGAGGTCGTCGGGGGTGCAGCCCACCCGGTGCATGCCGGTGTCGACCTTCACGTGCACGGCGACCGGGGGGCGCCGGCGGCGCCGCACCGACCGGGCCACGGCCTCGACGACCCGCGGGCTGTAGAGGGTGAGGCGGGCCCGCGCGTCGACGGCGTCGTCGACCTCGTCGGGACGGGGCTCGGCGAGCACGAGCACCGGCGCCTCGATGCCGGCATCGCGCAGGCCGACGGCCTCGTTGACCTGGGCGACGGCGAGCCAGTCGGCACCCGCCCCGAGGGCGGCCCGGCCGACCGGCGCGGCACCGTGCCCGTAGCCGTTCGCCTTCACGACCGCGCACAGGCTCGCCGGGGCGACGAGCCGGCGCAGCGCGGCCACGTTGTACGCCACGGCCCCCAGGTCGACCTCGGCCCAGGCCCGCGCCATCAGGCCCCGCCCGCCGTGGCCGGAGCGGCCGTCGCCTCGTCCCGCAGCCGGGTGAGCACGGCAGGAAGACCGGCCACGAGGTCTGACGCCACCAGGCCCTCGTCCGGGCCCTCGCCGGCGCAGCTGCCGTGCACCCACGCCCCGGCTGCGGCGGCGGCGAACGGGTCGGCCCCCCGGGCTAGGAACGCGCCCACGATGCCCGAGAGCACGTCGCCGGTGCCGGCCGTGGCCAGGCGCTGGTCGCCGGCGGTCGACAGGAGGACTCGCCCGCCCGGCTCGGCGACGACCGTGGTCGGCCCCTTGAGCAGCACCACCGCCCCGGTCGTGGCGGCCAGGTGGCGGGCGGCGGCGCATCTGTCGGCCCCCGGCGGCTCGCCGGCCAGCCGGGCGAACTCGCCGTCGTGCGGCGTGAGCACGACCGAGGCCGGGTCGGACCGCCGGCCGATCACGTCGGCGGCGCCGGTGCCCAGCGTCGTGAGGCCGTCGCCGTCGACCAGGGTCGGAACGGTTGCCTCGGCGACGAGGTGGTGCACGGCGGCCTGGTTCGGGGCGCTGAGGCCGAGACCGGGCCCGACGACGAAGGCGCCGGCCCGGGTGAGTTGCTCGCCGACCACGGTCTCCCAGCCGGCGCTCGGCACCGCGACGCCGACGACCTCGGTGGGCAGGCCCGGGTCATGGTCGACGCCGGGCGAGGCCACCCGCACCATGCCGGCGCCCGCCCGCAGCGCCGCCGCGGCAGCCAGGTGGGCGGCGCCGGTCATGCCGGCCGAGCCGGCGGCGAACATCACGGCCGCCTTCCACTTGTGCGAGGCCGCCGGCCGGGCGGGGAGCCACCCGGCCACGTCCGCGGCGGTGACCAGCCACGTGCGGGCACCGGACACGTCGAGGCCGATGTCGGCCACGACGACCTCGCCGGCGAGCGCACGGCCCGGGTGGAACAGGAGGCCGGGCTTGAGGGCGGCGAAGGTGACCGTGCGCACGGCGGCCAGCGGCGTGCCCGACGCGGCGCCGGTCAGCCCGTCGACACCGCTCGGCACGTCGACGGCCAGCACGGGCGCGCCGGCGGGGTCGGGGGCCTCGTAGCTGCCCCGGAACCCGGTCCCGTAGGCGGCATCGACCACCAGGTCGGCCTCCGGGAGGCGCTCGGGGGCGTCGGTGGCCGGCGCGACCGCGACCCGCACGCCCCGCGGCCGCAGGCGGCCGGCGGCGGCGCGCCCGTCGGCGCCGTTGTTGCCCTTGCCGGCCACGACGACGACCCGGCGGCCGTAGGTGCCGCCGAGCAGGTCGACGACCTGGCGGGCCACGGCGGCACCGGCCCGGCCGATCAGCTCGTCGACCGGTTCCGGCGCGGCGACGTCGACGGCGGCCATCTCGTCGGGGGTCAGGACGGGGATCATGCGATCCGAGAGGCTACGCCGCCGGTGCGACACCGAGCCGCACGACGCCGCGTCAGCCCCCGCCGGTGGCCACGACGGTCGCCTGGGCGATCGAGGTCGTGTGGCTGAGGCTGAGGTGCCAGGCCCGGATGCCCCGGGCGGCGGCCAGGTCGACCGCCGTCCCGTGCAGTACGACGGCCGGCGCGCCCGACTCCGCGCCCACGACCTCGATGTCGTGGAAGCCGCAGGCGCCCAGGCCGAGGCCCATGGCCTTGAGCACGGCCTCCTTGGCAGCGAAGCGGGCGGCGTAGCGCTCGGCCGGGTCGCGCCGGCGGTCGCAGTAGGCCCGCTCCCCCGGCGTGAACACCCGCGGCCCGAAGCCCGGCGTGCGGGCCAGCACGTCGCGCATGCGCCCGACCTCGCAGAGGTCGGTGCCGACGCCCACGACCGCGCCGGTCACCCCGTCATCCCACGCGCCAACGGTCGGCGAGCTGGTTGATCGGCTCGGTCAGCAGGTCGTCGACCGGCACGGCGGCGAGCAGGTCCTCGCGGAAGGTCGGCTCGGTCTCCAGCACGGCGTCGCGCAGCACGGCGTAGCGGTTGCGGTAACCCTGCAGCACGCCGCGCGCCGTTCCCTCGGGAAGGTGGTCGGCGAACGCCACGTGCACGAGCGTGATCCCGACGGTCTGGCCGTCCTTCACCTCGGGGACGATCACGATCGGCCGCCCGTCGCTGCGCCCCTTGGCCACGAGGATCTCGCGCTCGTTGGACACCCGGTGCTTCGTGCCCCGCAGCTCGTGGCTGCGCTCGGTGCGGCTCGGCAGGTCGCGGGCGATGCCGCCCCGGTCGAGCAGGGTGATCGTGGACGGGCCGCCGTCGCGCAGCGGGCTCTCGATGCGATAGCGGGTCCAGCCCCGCACCTCCGCTATGGCCGGGCTGACGTCGGCCAGCGTGCGGAGCACCCGGTAGGTGAGCTGGTCGCGCGGGGCGCCGGCGGCGAGCACCGCGGCCACGAGCGGCACCTCGAGCAGTGTCTCGTCGCTGCGCGAGATGCCCACCGTCACGGTCTTGGCCTGGTGCTTGATGGCGTCGATCGGTCGGGTCAGCTCCTCGATGGCGCGGGTCAGGCCGGCGGTGAGGTCGTCGACGACCACCGCAGGGGTGCCCACCTTGCCCTCGTCGAGCTGGTACGACTCGAGCGGCACGACGCCCAGGGCATAGCGAAGCAGGGTGCCCAGCCGCACGGCGGTCGACGCCTCGAGGTGGCCGTCGTAGCGGCCGACGCGCAGCCCGTCGAAGAAGCTGCGGGCCGCCGGCTCGACGTGCGGGCGCAGGCGGCGCAGCAGCGTGTCGCCGCTCGTGAGGGCGTCGGCGCCGACGACCGTCTCGATCGCGGCCCGGGCCCGGCGCAGCGGGATGGCCAGCGCGTCGATGGCGAGGGCCGCCTCGTAGCCGAAGATGTGCCCGGCCATGGCCGAGAGCACGAACGCCAGCCGGGGGTGGGTCTCGGGGACCGACAGCACGGCGAGGGCGGCGGCGAAGCGGGACTGGCCGTCGGTCGCGATCACGATCGGCGACGCCTTGTGCGCCCGGTAGATCGCCACCTCCTTCGCCACGTCGTCGGCCGTGGAGCCGGTCAGGCCCGAGGCGCACACGAGGATCATCGGCTCAGCCGACAGGTCGATGTGCTTCTTGTCCTCGGTGCCGTCGCAGGCGATCGACTTGTAGCAGAGCTCGGACAGCTTGATCCGCACCTCGGCGGCAGCGATGCGGTTGTACCCGTTGCCCACGACGGCCCAGTAGCGCTTGGACGGGGCCAGCTCGTGGGCGGCCTCGGCGATGGCCGGGCGGCGCTCGAGCGCGGCGACCATGGCCGTGGGCAGGTCGCGCAGGGCGGCGAGCACGGCCTGGTCGACCGTGCCGCCCAGCTCGTCGGCGATCGCCTCGGCGAGCAGGAAGCCGGCGGCCACCTGGCTGTAGAAGGCCTTCGTCGACGCCACGGACATCTCGACGTCGCGCCCGTCGGAGGTGTACAGCACGCCGTCGGCCTTGTCGGTGAGGTCGCTGCCCCGGCGGTTCACGATGGCGATGACGCGGGCGCCGCGCGCTCGAACGAGGTCGACCGTGCGGTTCGTGTCGGTCGTCGTGCCCGACTGGCTGATGGCCACGACCAGCGTGTCGGCCATCTTCGGCGCCAGCCCGAAGCCGGACAGCTCGGTGGCCGGCAGGGCGTCGATCACGAGGCCGGTCTCGCCGCAGGTCGAGCGCAGCGCGGCGGCCACGGCCTCGCCGGCCACTGCCGCAGTGCCCTGGCCGATGACGAGCACGCGCCGCACGTCGCCGTCGCGCAGGGAGGCCCGGATGGTCTCGGGGACGGCCTCGGGGGGCAGCACCACGTCGAGGCGGCCGTCGTGCTCGACGAGCTTGCCCCGCAGCGTCTTACGGAAGCTGTCGGGGGCCTCGGTGATCTCCTTGAGCAGGAAATGCGGGAAGTCGCCGCGATCGATGTCGCGGGTCGTGATCTGGGCCTCGATCAGCTCACCGGCGTCGACCGGCAGCGGCGTGCCGTCGTAGGCGACCCGGGTGATGCCCTGGACCGTGCCGGCCCGGGCCCCGTCGAGCACGACGATCTGGCCGCGGCTGGCGGTGGGGTTGTCGGGGTTTGCCGGCGTCTCGCCGTCGAGGCGCAGGTAACGGTCGGTGACTTCGATGACGCCGTAGGGCTCGCTGGCCACGACGTAGAGGCCTTCCGCGACGCCCACGTAGAGCGCTTGGCCGCTGCCCCGCAGGGCGAGCAACACCGTGTCGGGCGCGGCGGTGGCGCAGGCCCCGATGGCGACCGAGCCCTCGAAACCGGCGACCGTGTCGCGGAAGGCGTCGACCAGGTCGTCGCCGTCTGCGAGGCGCCGCGACACGAGCGTGGGGATCACCTTGGCGTCGGTCGTGATCTCGGGGGCGATGCGCAGCCCTTCGGCGGACTTGAGGTCGGCGAAGTTGTCGACGTCGCCGTTGAGTGCGGCGACCACGTAGGGGCCGGACCCGGCCTCGGCCAACTCGGCGCTGTCGACCGGGTGGGCGTTGGGCTGGGACACGATGCCCACCGACGCCCAGCGGGTGTGGCCCAGGACGACGGCGACGGCCGTGTCGGCGGCCAGCGCCAGGCGCAGCAGCGCGTCGCCCCGCAGGGCGTCGCGGATGGTGCGGGTGTTGTCGCCCAGCTCGCCGATCTCGGCGGCCGCCTTGTAGACGAAGGACAGGCAGCCGTCGACGACGCGCACGGCCCCCGAGCGGAACAGGGGGTCGGCGGCCCGGTCGCCGAGGAGCCCGGCGACCGCGGGGCTGTCGAGGTCGAGGCCGTGGTCGCGCACCACCACGTTGATGCCGGCCGAGTCGCGACCCCGCACCTCGAGGCGGTCGATGGCCGACAGCGACTGCTGGATCGACGTGTACGCCTCGGTGGCGGCCCAAGTCGGCTCGCTGCCGGCCAGGTCGGCGACGGCCCGAGCGTTGCGCACGCGGTCGTCCGCGACGGCCCACACGGCGTCCTTCAGGCGTACGACGGCGGCATTGACAGTCTCGAGGCCCGCCGGGTCCGTCGCAGCGGCCGCGAGGTCGGTGTCGAGGCGGGTCTCGACCGCGGTGACCGCCTCGTCGAGCGCGGCGGTCAATCCCTCGACCTCGGCCAGCAGCCGCCGGTCGTGGACCAGAGCGTGGACGCCCTCGGCCCCCCGGAGCAGCTCGTCGGCTGCCTCCACGTGGGCGGCGGCCGCGGCACAGGCCGCGGCCAGCGGCAACGACGACGCCAGCGACGCCACGGCCTCGTGGAGGGGGCCGGTGACGGCGTCGGGCTGGGGGGCGATCCGTGTGCCGGGGCGCCGAACGACCGAGATGATCCCGCACATGAGCGGGCAGTCTAGGGACGCCGGGCGCACGCCGGTCCCCGGTCCGGATCGCCGGCCGCCCCGCGGAGGGCCCGGCCGCGGATCAGTCCGCGGCGCCCTCGACGGCCCGGACCAGCTCGTCGGCCGCCGTGGCGGCGTCGGCCTCGGTGGGCGCCTCGACCATGACCCGCACGAGCGGCTCGGTGCCGCTGGGCCGCACCAGCACCCGGCCCTTGTCGCCCAGCCGGCCCTCGACGGCGGCCACGTCGGCGGCGATCCGGTCGAGGATCGCCGGGTCGCGCCGGCCGACCCGCACGTTCCGCAGGACCTGCGGCAGGCGGGTCATCGACGCCGCCGCCAGCTCGGCCAGCGGCCGGCCCGAGCGGACCACCACGTCGAGCGCCTGGACGGCCGTCAGAAGCCCGTCGCCGGTCGTGGCGAGCTCGGGGAAGATCACGTGGCCGCTCTGTTCGCCACCCAGCGCGTACCCGCCGGCGACCAGCGCCTCGAGCACGTTGCGGTCGCCGACCGCCGTCTCGACCACGCGCACGCCCCGGGCGTCCATCGCGAGACGGAAGCCGAGATTCGTCATCACGGTGACGACCACGGTGTCGTAGGCGAGCGCCCCCCGGTCGTGCCGGTCGAGGGCGCACATGGCGATGATGTGGTCGCCGTCGACCAGGTCGCCGTTGGCGTCGACGAGCAGGACCCGGTCGGCGTCGCCGTCGAAGGCCACGCCCACATGCGCCCCGTGCCCGACCACCGCCCGGCGCAGGTCGTCGGGATGGGTCGAGCCGCAGCCGGCGTTGATGTTCGTGCCGTCGGGGTCGGCGTGGATGACGTCCAGCTCGACGCCGAGCGCGCGCAGCGCCCCGGGCGCCACGGACGAGGCGGCGCCGTTCGCGCAGTCGACGACGGCGCGCAGGCCGTCGAGGCGGCGGCCCTCCAGCGAGGCGGCGACGGCGGCCGTGTAGCCCGCGGCGGCATCGATCGCCCGGATCGAGCCGACCGCCGCGCCGGTGGGCACGGCGCGGCGGTCACCGGCGCCCCCGCCGACGAGGGCACCCAGCTCGGCCTCGAGCCGCTCCTCGACGGCGTCGGCCAGCTTGCGGCCCCCCGCCGAGAACAGCTTGATGCCGTTGTCGCCGAACGGGTTGTGCGAGGCGGACACCACGGCGGCCGGTGCCTGCTCGGTCGCGGCCCACCACGCCACCTCGGGCGTGGGGGCGACGCCGAGGGTCACGACCTCGATCCCCTCGGCTGCCAGGCCGGCGGCGAGCGCGGCCTCGAGCAGCGGGCCCGAGCGGCGGGTGTCGCGCCCGATGGCGAACCGCCCGCCGCCCAGCACCCGGGCCGCAGCCCGGCCGAGGGCCAGTGCCAGCTCGGGGGTGAGCTCGGCGTTGGCCACGCCCCTGACCCCGTCCGTGCCGAACCTCAACATGTCCCCTACCTCAACCGATGGACGGGCCCGGTCGCCAGTCGGCGCCGGACGCGCCACGGCCGGCCCCACGGGGCCGGCCGCACCGGGCGTGGAGCGCGATCAGCGCTTCGAGTACTGCGGAGCCTTGCGGGCCTTCTTCAGGCCGTACTTCTTCGACTCCTTCTCGCGCTGGTCGCGCGTGAGGAAGCCGGCCTTCTTCAGCGTGCCGCGCATCTCGGGGTCGAGGTCGACGAGGGCCCGGGCGATGCCGAGACGCAGGGCGCCGGCCTGGCCGGAGACCCCGCCGCCGTGGATGGTGGCCTCGATGTCGTAGGACTCTTCGGTGCTCGTGAGCCGCAGCGGTTCGCTGAGGATCATCTGGTGCGCCTTGGACGGAAAGTAGTTCGCGACCTCACGCCGGTTGACGGTGATCTTGCCCTCGCCCGGCACCAGCCGGACCCGGGCGACCGCGCCCTTGCGGCGGCCGTTGGTCTGCGTGAGCGGCTTGGCCATGTGGATGACGTTCCTCGGGTGGTTCAGGCAGGGCGACGGGCATGCGCCACGTCGAGCGTCTGGGGCTTCTGGGCGGCGTGCGGGTGGGTCGGGCCGGCGTAGACCTTGAGCTTGGTCAGCATCTGGCGGCCGAGCCGGTTCTTGGGCAGCATGCCCCGCACCGAGCGGCGCACGGCCTCTTCGGGCCTGCGCCCGAGCAGGTCGCTGTAGCGCTCGGACTTGAGGCCGCCCGGGAAGCCCGAGTGGCGGTAGACCGTCTTGCGGTCGGCCTTGCCCGACGTGAGCACCACCTTGTCGGCGTTCACGATCACGACGTGGTCGCCCGTGTCGAGGTGCGGGGTGTAGGTCGGCTTGTGCTTGCCACGCAGAATGCTGGCGACCTCGGTGGCCAGGCGGCCGAGCACCAGGCCCTCGGCATCGACGACGTGCCAGGACCGCTGGATCTCTGAGGCTTTCGGACTGTACGTGGGCACGATGCCACCTTCGTGGAGTTCTCGAACTGTGCCGGGCCGCTGCGGGGGGAGCACGCAGGCCCAGGCCGACGGACAAGCCTACGGTGCGCGCGAGCGAAGCGGCAAGCCCGATGGGGATGTCAAGGACCGTAGCCGACGTGCCAGAGGCACAGCCCCTGGGGCGGCGCCAGCGTGGAGGCCCGGGCCCGGCTGCGGCCGGCCACGATGCCGAGCAGGTCGCCGGCGCGCTTGCGCCCGAGGCCGACGTCGACGAGCGTGCCGACGACGCTGCGGATCATCTGGTGGCAGAAGGCGTTCGCCTCGATCTCGAAGCGCAGAACTCCCTCACCGAGGTCGGTCCAGCCGGCCCGGTGCACGCGGCGCACGAGTGAGGGCTCCGAGCCGTCGCGGTGCTTCGGCCTGCGGCAGAACGCCGAGAAGTCGTGCTCCCCCACGAGCGGGTCGCAGCCGAGGCGCATGAGGTCGAGGTCGAGCGGCTCGTCGAGGTGCCACGACAGGTGGGCGAGGAACGGGTCCGGCACCGGCCGGTTGAGCACCGTGTAGCGGTAGGTGCGGTGCGTGGCGGAACGCCGGGCGTCGAAGCTCTCCGGGCCCGTGGCCACGTCGCGCACCACGATGGCCGGGGCGCACTGGCGGTTGACGGCCCGCTGCAGCGCTGGCAGGTCGACCCTGTCCGTCGGGGCGTCGAAGCTCACGACCTGGCCCCATGCATGCACGCCGGCGTCGGTGCGCCCGGCGCAGCTGAGGTCGATCTCGGTGCGCAGCACCCGCTCGATCGCGTCGCGGAGCGTGCCGCCGACCGTGCGGACGCCGGGGTTCGGGGCGAAGCCGTGGAAGCCCGAGCCGTCGTAGGCGACGGTCATCCGAACGCGGACCAGCGGCCCGCTCGGGGCCGCTGGCGCGTCGGTCTCCGGGAACAGCGTCACCCGCCCGGCGCGTGGACTAGACGAGTTCGATGCGCGCCATGGGGGCGTTGTCGCCCTGGCGCGGGCCGAGCTTCAGGATGCGGGTGTAGCCGCCGTTGCGGTCGACGTAGCGGGGGCCGATCTCGGCGATGAGCTTGTGGCTCATCTCCTTGTCGCCGAGGTACGCCACGACCTGGCGCACCTGGTGCACGGTCGTCGACGGGTCGGCGGTCGCCTTGCGGGCCTTCGTGATCAGCTTCTCGGCGATCGGGCGCAGGGCCTTGGCCTTGGCCTCTGTGGTGACGATGCCCTCGGCGGCGAAGAGGCTGGCGGCCAGGTTGGCCATCATGAGCCGCTGGTGGGCGGCGTTGCCGCCGAAGCGGCGGCCCTTCTTGGGGGTGGCAGGCACGGCGGTGCTCAGTCCTTGTTGCGCAGCGAGAGGCCGCGCTCGTCGAGCTTGACGATGACCTCGTCGAGCGACTTCTGGCCGAAGTTGGTGATGGCCAGCAGGTCGTCCTCGGACTTCTGCACAAGTTCCCCGACGGTGTTGACCTGGGCCCGCTTCAGGCAGTTGCGCGGGCGCTCGGACAGATCGAGATCCTCGATAGGCAGGTCGAGGTCGGGCGAGCCGGCGCTCGTGACCGCCAGCTCGCCGAGCTCGAGGCCCTGGGGCTCGTCGCTCATCTCGGCGACGAGGCCGACGAGCGAGCGCAGCGTGTCACCCGCCGAAGCCAGGGCGTCGCGGGGGGCGATCGAGCCGTCGGTCTCGATGTCGATGATCAGCTGGTCGTACTCGGTCGACTGCTCGACACGGGTGGGGGCGATCTCGAAGGCGACCCGCCGCACCGGCGAGAAGATCGAGTCGACCGGGATGACGCCGATCGTGGCCGACGTCTTGTTGGCCTCGGCCGAGCGGTAGCCGCGGCCCTTGTCGACGGTGATGTCGACGGCCAGGCGACCCGACTTGTTGAGCGTCGCCAGCTGGAGGTGGCCGTTGAGGATCTCGATGTCGGAGGTCAGCTGGATGTCGGCCGCCGTGACGTCGGCCGGCCCCCGCACGTCGAGCCGCACGGTGACGGGCTCGTCGCTGTGGGACACCAGCACGATGTCCTTCAGGTTGAGGATGATGTCGGTGACGTCCTCGACGACCCCGGGGATCGTGTCGAACTCGTGCAGCGCGTCGTCGAAGCGGACCTGCGTGATCGCAGCGCCGGGGATCGACGACAGCAGGGTGCGCCGCAGCGAGTTGCCGAGGGTGTGGCCGAAGCCGGGATCGAGCGGGCCGATGGTGAACCGCTGGCGGTTCGCCTCCTCCTCGCCGATCGGCTCGACCGTGGGGCGCTGCATGACGAGCATGACGCGGGGTTCCTTCGCTGGAGTCAGAGCGTGTTCGGTGGATTGTGCGTGCGGCTGATCACTTGCTGTAGAGCTCGACGATGAGCTGCTCGCGTACGGGCACGTCGATGTGCTCGCGCAGCGGGTAGTCACGCACCTTCACCGTCAGGCCCTCGTCCTCGGTGTCGAGCCAGGGCGACACCGCGCGGGCCAGCACGTCGCGGTTCCACTGCACGACGATCATCTGGCGGGCCTTGCCCCGCAGCGAGACGACGTCGCCCTTGCGGACGCGGTAGCTGGGGATGTCGACGCGCTTGCCGTTGACATCGACGTGGCCGTGGCTCACGAACTGGCGGGCCTGGGGCCGGGTCGAGGCCCAGCCGGCCCGGTAGACCACGTTGTCGAGCCGGCGCTCGAGCAGCTGGAGCATCAGCTCGCCCGTGACGCCCTTGCGGCGGCTGGCCTCTTCGTAGAGGTTGCGGAACTGGCGCTCGTTGAGGCCGTAGGTGAAGCGGGCCTTCTGCTTCTCCTGCAACTGCACCAGGTACTCGCTGGCGTTGCGGCGGCGGCTGCGGCCGTGCTCACCGGGCGGGTAGGGGCGGCGCTCGAGCGCCCGGTTCTCGCCCGCGGTGCCCCAGATGTTGGCGCCGAGGCGGCGGGAGACACGGGCCCTGGGTCCGGTGTAACGGGACATCGTCGTCTCTCCTGAGATCAGACCCGGCGCCGCTTGGGCGGGCGGCAGCCGTTGTGCGGGACCGGGGTGACGTCCTTGATGCCGGTGACCTCGATGCCTGTGTTCTGGATCGAGCGGATGGCGGTCTCGCGGCCCGACCCCGGACCCTTCACCTGCACGTCGACCTTGCGTACGCCGTGGTCCATCGCCCGGCGGGCGGCGGCCTCGGCCGCCATCTGAGCGGCGAAGGGCGTCGACTTGCGGGAGCCCTTGAAGCCCACGTTGCCGGCGGAGGCCCAGGAGAGGACGTTGCCCTCCTGGTCGGTGAAGGTGATGATCGTGTTGTTGAAGCTGCTCTTGATGTGGGCGACGCCGTGACCGACGTTCTTCCGCTCTCGCTTGCGGGGCCTGCGGCCTCCGGGCTTGGGCTTGGCCATGGCTGGGCTACTTCCTCGCCTTCTTCTTGCCGGCGACAGTCTTCTTGGGGCCCTTGCGGGTCCGGGCGTTGGTCTGCGTGCGCTGGCCACGCACCGGCAGCCCGCGCCGGTGGCGCAGGCCCTGCCAGCAACCGATCTCCATCTTGCGCTTGATGTCCTGCTGGACCTCGCGGCGCAGGTCACCTTCGACCTTGAAGGTGGCCTCGATGTGGTTGCGGATGCGGGCGACCTCGTCGTCGGTCAGATCCCGGACCCGGGTGTCGGGATTGATCGACAGCGCCGAGCAGATCTCCTGCGAGCGCGTGCGACCGATGCCATAGATGTAGGTCAGCGAGATCTCCAGCCGCTTCTCGCGGGGGACGTCGACGCCGGCGATGCGTGCCATCTCTGTTCCTCTATCCCTGGCGCTGCTTGTGGCGCGGGTTGGGGCAGATGACCTGCACACGGCCATGCCGGCGGATCACCTTGCACTTGTCACAGATTCTCTTGACGCTCGGTCGAACCTTCATCGGTTTCTCGTCACTCGTCGCGGTGGTCGTGCGGCCCCGGACGGGGTCGGGCACGGTGAGCCCTCGGGCAAGGTGAAGGCCCGGAAGACGCGCTGGGGGAACCACGCTGCGCTCAGAGCCGACGGAGCATCCTAGCGCGACGGGGCACGAGGGAAAACTCGACGCCGGCAACGATGCGCGCTGCCCCGTGGGCCCCCGGACCGGACGGCCGAACGGGTCACGGTAGCGCAGCAGTCGGGCGCGCGCCGTGACCCGGCGATAACGTCGGCCCGCAGGTGGCCACGAGGGGCGGTCGCCGTGGTGACCGTACGCTCGTCGTGCGGTGGGGAGGGACGCCATGACCACCTGCCAAGGGCCCACACCGGCCTGGTCGCGCCGGACCTTCCTGCGCACCGCCCTGGGCGCGGCCGCCTCCGTCCCGCTCGTGGGCCTCGCGGCCTGCGAGCCGCCGCTCCCCCAGGGCCTGCCCGACGGCCTGTTCGCGCTCGGCGTCGCCTCGGGCGACCCGCTGCCCGACGGCGTCGTGCTCTGGACCCGCCTGGTCCCCGTCCCGCTGGCGGGCGGCGGCATGCCCGCCGTCGACGTGCCGGTCCGATGGCAGGTCGCCCACGACGAGCGCTTCACCCGCCTCGCCGCCGAGGGCACGGCCGTGGCGTCGCCCCGGTGGGCCCACTCGGTGCACGTCGACGTGCGTGGCCTGCGACCCGGCCGCTGGTACCACTACCGCTTCCTGGTCGGCGACGAGGCCAGCCCGGTGGCCCGCACGTGCACGACCCCGCAGGCCCAGGCGCGGGAGCCGCTGCGGTTCCTGTTCGCGTCGTGCCAGAACTGGCGCGACGGCTACTGGCCCGCCTGGGCGCACGCCCCGCAGGACGACCCCGACCTCGTCGTGCACCTCGGTGACTACATCTACGAGAGCGGGCAGATCGGCGGCGGCAACGTGCGCCAGCACAACAGCGCCGAGGTCGGCACGCTCGACGAGTACCGCAACCGCTACGGGCTCTACAAGGGCGACCCGGCGCTGCAGGCGATCCACGCCACCTGCCCGTGGATCGTGACCTGGGACGACCACGAGGTCGAGAACAACTACGCCGGCCTCGTGCCCGAGCTGGTCGAGGAGGCGGCGGCGTTCCCGGCGCGGCGGGCCGCCGCGTACCAGGCCTGGTGGGAGCACCAGCCGGTGCGCCTACCCCCGCCCACCGGCCCCGACCTGGCGATCCACCGGGACGTCGACTGGGGGCGGCTCGTCCGGTTCCACGTGCTCGACACCCGCCAGTACCGCGACGACCAGCCGTGCGGCGGCGCCGACCTGGGCCCGAGCTGCCCCGACCGCACGGCACCGGGGCGGACGCTGCTCGGCGCGGCGCAGGAGGCGTGGCTCGGCGAGAGCCTCGCCTCGTCCCCAGCCCGGTGGGACGTGCTCGCCAACCAGGTCGTGATGACCTCGATGCCGCTCGCCGGGACGCTCTACAACCTCGACCAGTGGGACGGCTACGCGGCGTCCCGGACGCGCCTGTTCGACCAGCTCCGCGCCGGCCAGGTGGCGAACCCGGTCGTGATCACGGGCGACATCCACGCCGCCGGGGTGGCCGATGTCGTCGACGAGATGCCGGGCAGCCCGCCCGTGGCGACCGAGCTCGTCGGCACGTCGATCAGCTC
>DATHAO010000011.1:0-64795 GCA_035296625.1 Acidimicrobiales bacterium
CCCCTGGACGCCGACGTCGCCACCGAGACGATGGGCATCGACGTGCGCGGCGCTCTCGGCCCGGACCCCTTGCGGAGCGTCGAGCGCGTCGCCGTCGCCACGTTCGTCGATCACCTGGCCGACCCGCCCGTCGACACCCACGACGCCTACCTCCGCCTCCACCTGCTGTCCCATCGTCTGGTCGCCCCGCACGGCACCAACCTCGACGGCCTGTTCGGCCTGCTGTCCAACGTCGTGTGGACGAGCGCAGGGCCGTGCGCCGTCGACGGCTTCGAGCAGGTGCGCCTCGCCCACCAGGCCGCCGGGATCCCGCTGCAGGTCTTCGGTCTCGACAAGTTTCCCCGCATGACCGACTACGTCGTGCCGAGCGGGGTGCGCATCGCCGACGCCGACCGGGTGCGCCTCGGGGCCCACCTGGCCGAGGGCACCACGGTCATGCACGAGGGCTTCGTCAACTTCAACGCCGGCACGCTGGGCAGCGCGATGGTCGAGGGGCGCATCAGCGCCGGCGTCGTGGTCGGTGAGGGCTCGGACGTCGGCGGTGGGGCGTCGATCATGGGAACGCTGTCGGGCGGCGGCAAGGAGGTCATCCGGGTCGGCGAGCGCTGCCTCATCGGCGCCAACGGCGGCATCGGGATCTCCTTCGGTGACGACTGCGTCGTCGAGGCCGGGCTCTACGTCACCGCCGGGACGCGGGTGACGCTGCCCGACGGCGCCGTGGTCAAGGCCTCGGAACTGAGCGGGCAGGACGGCCTGCTGCTGCGGCGCAACAGCACGACCGGTGCCGTCGAGGCTCTTCGCCGGGTCGGCGGCGGGATCGACCTGAACACCGCCCTGCACCAGAACGACTGAGCTCGCCGCAGCCGGGCCGCCGAGGCCCGGCCGCCCACTCGTGCGTCTCAGCGGGCGGGCGAGGTGCCGGACGCGTCGTCGGGCGGACCACCGGCGGCGTCCGCGTCGGCGCGTGCCCCACGTTCCCCTTCGCGGTCCTCCGTGGAGGGGCGCTCGGCGGACGGGCCGCCAGGACGTGGGGCGCCCGCACCTGAGGGGGTTGCCGCCGGACGGTCGGCGGGCAGGCCGAGCGACGGCGGGGCACCGGGTACGGACGCCGGGCCGGGCGGGTCGGACCAGGCCGAGCTCGGGGCCAAGGGCGTCGCGGGCCGTCCGGGCTGCGGGTCGGCAGGACGGCTCTGAGCGGTGCCTCCGGCGGTCCACCGGGGAGCGGGCGGGATGCCGTCGGAGGGCGGTGGGCCCTCGGGCGCCGGCTGACCGGGAGCCCCGGACACCGGCGGCGAACCATACGGTGCTGCCGGCGTGCCGTAACCACCGGGTCCAGGCGGCCCAGGAGGTCCGGACACCGGCGGCGAACCACACGGCGGCGCCGGGGCGCCGTAACCACTGGGCGCCGGCTGACTGGGAGCCCCGGACACCGGCGGCGAACCGTGCGGCCGCGCCGGGGCGGCCGGGCTGCCCGGCTCGGGCGGCGCGGGAGCGCCGTAACCGCCGGCGCGAGCGCCATAGCCGCCATACGCATCGGGCGGGGGTGAGCCGGGAAGGCCGTAGCCGCCGCCCGGCGCGGCGTAGGCGCCGTACGGCATCGGGCCCCAACCGGCGGGCGGGCCCACGGCCTGCCCGATCAGGCGGTTGCGGCTCTGGCTGCGCCTCACGCCCACGACGATGGCGATGACCGCGCCGGCGATCACCCCGCCGAACCCGGCGACCAGCGCACCGACGATCGTGGTGACGAGACCCCGGCCGAGCCCCCGCCCGATCGCCACGGTGCTACCGGACGTCCCATCGGTCGCCACCCGGTAGAGCCCGGCCTCCCCGGCGTCGAAGGAGAACGTCCCCACACCCTCGTGGCCACCGGTGGCGTACGTGACGTCCGTGACGTACGACGCCAGCCGCACCTCGTCCCCCGACGGATCCGTGATCGACACGCTCGGCGTCCCGACATAGTCCGAGTAGGTCGAGCCGTCGCCCCCGAAGTCGTCACTCGAGTCCGAGTCGTCGGTCGCACCCGGGTACTCGTGGTACACGGTGTAGCCGCCGGTCCCGAGCGTCACCTCGCCCTGTCCGGGCACGTCGACGCGCTGGAACCCCTCGATACGGTCCGTGAAGTTCCCGTAGCCGACCACGCCGATGACGATGGCGAGCACGACGCCGCCGACGGCCACGAGGGCCGCCACGGCGAACCAGCGCTTTGCCGGCCGGACGTCGCCGCCGGCGACCACCGGGGGAGGCGGCGGAGGGGCGGGAACGGCGTACATGGCGCCTACTGTGCTCGACGGCGACCACCTCCGGCAGGCGGCCGTGCCCCCGCGCCTGGACGACGCGACTGCAGCACGGTCCTGGCCGCCCTCGACGGGACCGGAGTGAGCGCCACCGCCGCCCGTACCACCACCAGCACCGCCGGCACCGCCACCGCTGGCACCACCACCGCCATCGGCATCGCCGCCACCACCGCCGACGCCGCCACCAGCACCGCTACCGTGCGCCACCACCACCGCCGACGCCGCCACCAGCACCGCTACCGCGCGCCACCACCACCGCCACCAGCACCGCCGCCGGCGGTGCGGGCATCGGCCAGCCGGGACGCCACCAGCTCGATGCGGTCGCCGGGAGCGACGAGGGCGATGCGCACGTGGTCGGCCCCGGCCGGCCCGTAGAACTCGCCGGGCGATACGAGCACGCCACCCTCGTCGGCGAGCCGGTGGGCGAGGGCCCAGGCGTCCCCACCGGGCGCCGCCACCCACAGGTAGAACGTGCCCGGGGGCCGGGACGCAGGCACGCCGACCGCCTCCAGCGCCGCCGCCATCCGGTCCAGGCGGCTCAGGTAGCGGGTCCTCTGCTCGTCGACGTGGGCGTCGTCCGAGAAGGCCACCGCCCCCGCCGCCTGCACCGGCCCGGGCACCATGAACCCGGCGTGCTTGCGCACCTCGGAGAGGAAGCGCACCAGGTCACGGTCGCCGGCGTAGAAGCCCGCCCGGGCCCCGGCCAGGTTCGACCGCTTCGACAGCGAGTGCAACGCCAGCACGCCCTCGGTCCCCGACGACAGGATCGTCCGGGCGCTCCCCTGCCAGGTGAACTCGATGTAGCACTCGTCGGACAGCACCGGCACACCCCGCTCCCGGCCCCACGCCGCGGCCGCTGGCAGGTCGTCGAGCGCACCGGACGGGTTCGCCGGCGAGTTGACCCACAGGCAGAGCGCCCGGGCGGCGTCCGCGGGATCGACGGCGTCGAGCGACCCGTAGGGCGCGGCCCGGCATCCGGCGAGGGTGGCGCCCATGGCGTAGGTCGGGTAGCTGACCTCGGGGTACAGGACGGTGTCGCGCCCCGGCGTGCGCAGGCGCAGCCACTGGGGAATGCCGGCGACCAGTTCCTTGGTGCCGACGCACGCCGCCACCTGCGCCGGCTCGACCGCCACCCCGAAGCGCCGGCCCAGCCAGCCGGCCGCCGCCTCGCGGTAGGCCGGCGTGCCCACGGAGGGCGGGTACCCCCGCTCGGCGCCCGACCGGGCGAGAGCCTCGACGACGGCGGGCGGCGGCGGATCGCACGGCGTGCCGATCGACAGGTCGACGCACCCCCCGGGCAGCCGGTCGGCGGCCTTGCGCAGGTCGTCCAGCCGGTCGTAGGGGTACGGGGGCGGTTCGAATCCGGTGGGCTCGCTCACATCGCCTCGCTCAGACGGTCACGCCGGCCTCGTCGCCGGCGACCCAGGGTGCCACTCAGGACACCACGTACTCGCGGAACCGGCCCATGGACGCGTCGTCGAACCGCCCCCGCAACCGCATGCCACCCTCGCCCGGCGTCTTCTCGAGCACCTCGCCGGCCCGGTGGGCCGCGGCGATCAGGTCGCCCCTCTCGTAGGGGATGACCAGGTCGATGACGGTGGTCAACGCCCGCAGGCGCCCGCCGACGGCCTCGAGGAGGGACTCGATGCCCTCGGCGGTGACCGCGCTGAGCGCGACTGACCCCTCGTGTCGGCCCCGCAGGCGCTCGGCCTCGCCGGGAGCGACGTCGGCCTTGTTGAACGCCAGGATCTCGGGCACATCGCCGGCTCCGATGTCGGCGAGCACGGACCGCACGGCCCGGATGTTCCCGGTCACGTCGGGGGCGCCGGCGTCGACGACGTGCACGAGCAGGTCGGCGCCGACGGCCACGTCGAGGGTCGAGCGGAACGCCTCGACCAGCTGGTGGGGCAGCTTGCGGATGAACCCGACCGTGTCGGTCAGCAGCACCGACTCGCCGCCGGGCAGCTCGAGCCGGCGGGTCGTGGCGTCGAGCGTGGCGAAAAGGCGGTCCTCCACCAGCACGCCGGCGTCGGTCAGCGTGTTGAGCAGCGTCGACTTGCCGGCGTTGGTGTAGCCGACGATCACGATGCGCTGCAGGGCGCTTCGCCGCTGGGCCTTGCGCTGCGTGCGCCGGTGCCGGTCGATCTCGCGCAACTCGGTCTCGAGCTTGTGGATGCGCCGCACGAGGCGCCGCCGGTCGACCTCGAGCTGCGTCTCGCCCGGGCCCCTCGTGCCGATGCGGGCGCCGCCGGCGGCCGACATGCCGCCCGCCTGCTGCGACAGCGACCGGCCACGGCCTCGCAGGCGGGGCAGGCGGTAGCGCAGCAGGGCCAGCTCGACCTGCGCCTTGCCCTCCTGGCTGTGGGCGTTCTGGGCGAAGATGTCGAGGATCACGGCCGTGCGGTCGATGGCCGTACGACCCAGCAGCTTCTCGAGGTTGCGCTGCTGCGCTGGGCTGAGCTCGTTGTCGAACACCACCGTGTCGCAGTCGGTGGTGATCGCCACCTCCTTGAGCTCCTCGGCCTTGCCCCGCCCGATGTAGGTCGGCGGGTCGGGCGCGTGGCGGCGCTGCATGACGCGGCCCACCTCGTCGGCCCCAGCGGTGTCGACCAGCAGCGCCAGCTCGTCGACCGACTCCTCGGTCTCCTCGACGGTCTCGGGCGGGATCGTCACGCCCACCAGCACGATCTTCTCGCGGAAGGCCCGTTCGATCAGCGACACGGGCGAGATCCTCTCCGGCGCCGCACCCACTGCGCCATCGCTTTGGCGGGCGTCACGGCACCTCGACGGTGGCGACGGTGGTCGCCGGGCCCCGGAGCACGACGGTGCCGCCGAGCGCCACCTCGGCCGTCCCACCGGGCATGCGGACCGGCACGCGCTCGCCCACCAGGCCCCATGCGTGCGCGGCGGCCGCCGAGGCGCACGCCCCGGTGCCGCATGCCTCGGTGAGACCGACGCCGCGCTCGTAGCTGCGGATCGCCACGCCCGACCCCTCGATCGCCAGCAGGTGGACGTTGGCGCCGCCCGGCACCTTGGCGTCGACGGCCTCGCCCAGCTCGACGAGGTGCACCTCCGCCGTGTCGCGGTCGACCGCGCCGGTGTGTCCGGGCGCCAGCTCGACCACGAGGTGCGGGTTGCCCATGTCGACGAGGCGGGCCCGCCGCAGCGGACCACCGGCCCACTCGGGGGCCTCGTCGCCCAGGGCGACGGCACCCATGTCGACCGAGAACACCTGCGTGGCCTCGTCGACGCGTTCGTGGGCGGTGACGGTCCGCAGCCCAGCGGCGGTGCGGATCGGGACGGCCGGCCCGGCGGCCCACCCGGCCGCCAGCAGGGCCTTGGCCAGGCAGCGGATGCCGTTGCCGCTCATCTCGGCGGGCGAGCCGTCCGCGTTCGTGAGCTCCATGACGGCGACCGCGCCGTCGTCGGGCCCCACGTCGGCCGGCCTGGGCCGGGTGGCCCGGACGAACCCGTCGGCCCCGACGCCACGCCGGCGCTCGCACAGCGCCCGTACCCGGTCGGGCGTCACCGACCCGTCGCCGGCCGCGTCGAGCAGCACGAGGAAGTCGTTGCCCAACCCGTGGTGCTTGGTGAGACGCATGATCGTCCCAGTCTGCCAGCAGCTCGGCATGCTCAGGCCACGCCGAGGGCGGCGGCGAGCGGGTCCACGAGCGTCGCCGGGTCGTCGGCCCGCAGCCACGTGATGCGGGGGTCGCGTGCGAACCACGACCGCTGGCGGCGGGCGAATCGGCGCGTGCGGCGCACGGCGAGGTCGAGGGCGTCGTCGAGCGTCGCCTCGCCGGCCAGGTGGGCGAACAGCTCCTTGTAGCCGAGCGCCTGGCCGGCGGTGCGCGACACCCCGCGGGGGTCCTCGCGCAGGCGCCGGGCCTCGTCGACGAACCCGTCCGCCACCTGCTGGCCGTAGCGAGCGGCGATGCGGGCGTCGACGACGTCGGCGGGGAGGGCCACGCCGACCAGCCCGAAGCGGGTCGGCGGATAGACCTCGAGGCCGGGCCCGTAGGACGAGAACGGCCGCCCGCTGCCAACCGTGACCTCGAGCGCCCGGACGACCCGGCGCCGGTTCGTGGGCTCCATCCGCCTCGCGGCGACGGGGTCGAGGGCGGCGAGGCGGCCGTGGAGGGTCGCCGTGTCCGCCTCGGTCTCGATCGTCCCGCGTGCCTCGGGGAACCGCCCGGGGATGCCGAGCTCGTCGACCACGGCCCGCAGGTAGAGGCCCGTACCGCCGACGAGCAGGGCGCGGTGGCCCCGGGCCTCGATGCCGGCCAGGGCCTCGGCCACCCAGCGCTGGAAGTCCGCGACGGTCACGTCGTCCCACGGTTCGGCCACATCGACGACGTGGTGGGGCACCTCGGCCCGCTCGGCGGGCGTGGGCTTCGCCGTGCCGATGTCCATGCCCCGGTAGACCTGCATCGAGTCGACGGAGACCAGCTCGACGGTGGGGTCGCGCCGCGCCACGGCCAGCGCCAGGGCCGACTTGCCCGACGCCGTGGTGCCCACGAGGGCGGCATGAGCGCTGCTCGGCGGACGCTGGTCGGACGCGATCACGCCCCCGAACCGTACCGGCGTCCCGGCCGCGTGCCCGGCGCGGCCACACTGGGGCCGTGCAAAACGGTTCCCGCGTCGGGACCCGGTCGAGCATCGTGTTCGTCCACGCCCACCCCGACGACGAAGCGATCTTCACCGGCGGCACGATGCGGCGCCTTGCGGACCGCGGGCACCGGGTGGTCCTCGTCGTCGCCACCGGTGGCGAGCTGGGCCTCGTCACGCCAGCGGGAGCGGCGATCGTCGGGGCCGGAGCGCTGGCGGCCCGCCGCCGGGCCGAGACGGAGTCCGCCGCCGAGCTCCTCGGCATCGAGCGCATCGTCGGGCTCGGCCACCGCGACTCGGGCATGGCCGGCGACCCCGCCAACGACCACCCGTCGTCGTTCTGGGCGGCCGACGTCGAGCTGACCGCCAAGGCCGTCGCCGCCGTGCTTGACGAGGAGCGGGCGGTCGCCGCCGTTGGCTACGACGAGTGCGGCATCTACGGCCACCCCGACCACGTGCAGGTCCACCGCGTGACCCGCCGGGCGGCCGACCTGGCCGGCGTCGCGACGGTCTACGGCGCCACGGTCGACCGCGAGCACCTCCACTTCGTCGAGACCCACCTCGTCGAGGAGGCGGCGCTCACCGGCGACCTCGGCCTCGTCCGCTCGCGCATCGGCGTACCGACGGTGGCGGTCACCACGACGGTCGACGTGCGGGACCGGCTCGCCGTCAAGCGGGCGGCGATGGCGGCGCACGCCAGCCAGATCCCCGAGTCGACCTCGGCGCTGCAACTGCCGGACCATCATTTCGCCGACGTCTACGGCTGGGAGTGGTACGTGCGGTCGGGCCCCGCCGGCCTGCTCGACGCGCTTTAGCTGGTCCTGGGCTCGGGTGGCAGGTCCTTCGCGAAGCACACCGACAGGGCGTCGCCTGCGTATTGCCCGTACGGCGTGATGCGGTGGTACCCGGCCAGCTCGTAGAGGGCGATGGCCTCGGGCTGGCGGGCCCCGGTCTCGAGCTGCACGCGCCGGTAGCCGAGCGCCGCGGCTTCGGCTTCGAGGCGGGCCAGCACGGCCCGGCTCACGCCCCGGCGACGGGCGCCGGGCGCGGTGTACATGCGCTTCACCTCCGCCACGCCGGAAGGACCACCGATCAGCGGGCGGAGCGCCCCGGAGCCCACTGGCCGGCCGTCGAACACGGCGAGCAGGAACACGCCGTGCGGCGGCGTCACCTGCTCGGGACGCACCCGCCACCGCGCTGCCACCTCGGGGTGGTCACCCCCGCCGGCGTCGTCGGCGGCGTAGCGCTCGTCCATCTCGTGGTTGAGAGCGGTCACGAAGGCCTGCGCGACCGGGCTGTCGTAGGGCTCGGGGCGCACGTCGAGCCCGTCGGCCGGGACCGGTGCGCCGGACCCGGCGGTGTCGGCCGGGCCGGGCGGGCGTGGTTCGGCGCTCACAGGGCGGCGACGGGGATGCGGGTGCGATGGCGGGCCGGGACGGTCACGGCCACCAGGTCGCCCCGCAGGTGGTGGGGCGCGGCCGAGGTGACCCGCACGTCGGCGAACGAGCCCGGCCGCGGCGGCGATTCCGACCGGAAGTGGACGAGCTTGTTCTGGCGCGTGCGACCGGTGGTCACCGAAGCGTCCTTCCGGGACGGGCCCTCGACGAGCACCTCCTCGGTGCGGCCCACACGGGCCTCGTGGCGGGCGAGGCCGGAGCGCTCTACGACGATCCGCAGGCGCTCGAACCGCTCGCGGGTCACCTCGGGCGGCACGAAGTCGTCGGACCGCTCGGCCGCCTCGGTGCCGGGCCGCGGGCTGTAGACGAACGTGTAGGCGCTGTCGTAGGCGGCCTCGGCCGCCACCTCGAGCGTGCGCTCGAAGTCGTCGTCGGTCTCGCCGGGGAAGCCCACGATGATGTCGGTGGTGACGGCCAGGTCATCGATGCCGGCCCGGGCGGCGGCCAGGCGCTCGAGGTAGCGCTCCGCGGTGTAGCCGCGGTGCATGGCGGCGAGCACCCGGTCGCTGCCCGACTGCAGCGGTAGGTGGAGGTGCTCGCACACGGCCGGCGTCGTGGCCATGGCGTCGATCGTCTCGGGGCGCAGGTCCTTGGGATGCGGGCTCGTGTAGCGCACGCGGCGGATGCCCTCGATCGTGCCGACCGCCCGGAGCAGGTTCGCGAACAGGGGCCGGACCCGCACGTCGTCGCCGGCCCGTCGCCGGGCGAGGGCGATGTCGCGGCCGTAGCTGTTGACGTTCTGGCCGAGCAGCGTCACCTCGGACACGCCATCGCCGGCCAGCGCCCGGACCTCGTCGACGACGTGGTCGAAGGGCCGGCTGATCTCGGGGCCCCGGACTGCGGGCACGATGCAGAAGGCGCACGAGTTGTCGCAGCCGATCTGGATCGTCACCCAGCCGGCGTAGGGGACCTCGCGCCGGGCCGGCAGGGCGCTGGCGAAGGTCTCGTGGTCGTCGGCGACCGTCTCTTCGAGGATCTCGACGATCGGCCGCCCGGCCGCCCGCTGCTCGGTGAGCAGGTCGGCGGCGCGGTGCACGTTGTGGGTGCCGAAGACGACGTCGACATGGGGGGCGCGGGCGACGATGCCGTCCCGGTCCTTCTGGGCGAGGCAGCCGCCGACCACGATCTGCAGGTCGGGCCTGCGGTCCTTGAGCGACTTGAGGTGCCCGAGGTTGCCGTAGAGCTTGTTGTCGGCGTTCTCGCGGATGCAGCAGGTGTTGAGGACGACGACGTCGGCGTCGTCGAGGTCGTCGGCCGGCGTGAGCCCCTCCGCGTCGAGCAGGCCGGCGATGCGCTCGGAGTCGTGCTCGTTCATCTGGCACCCGTAGGTGCGCACGACGTACCGGCGACCGGCCCCGCTCTCCATGACCGCACAGGCTACCGAGGCCACCGGGACCGGCTGGGCGCCTTTGCGTCAGCCGCTGGCCGGCGACGGGTAGTCCGGCGGCACCTCGGCCTCGGGCGGGTTGGTGATCTGCGTGACCGCGTTGTCGGGGTCGAACACGTCGAGCGCGTCGGTGTAGTCGTCGGGCATGTAGCGCATGCCGCCGTTGGCGTAGCGGTAGAGGCCCGTGCCCTCCTGGCCGGTTTCGTCCGGCCCCTCGGCGGTCGGATCCCACCAGAGCTCGACCATGTCGTCGATGCCGGCGTAGTCGTCGCGGCCCCACAGCTCGGTGCCGTAGTCGAGCGACGGCTGGGTCACGGCCCTGGGCGTCGGCGGGAACGCGAACAGGCCGTCGCGGAGGTTCTCGACCGTCAGGTTCGGCCCGGCGTACTCGAGGCCCGTGAAGAACAGCGCCACCTGCGGGTAGATGAGGATCAGGGCGTCGTCGGCCGGCGGCGGCTCGCCGAAGTACCACTCGTAGAGCTGGTAGGGCGGGGTGATCGTGGGCTCGGACGCCGGGGGCAGGAAGCTGATGCCGAAGGCGTGTGTCCATTGGTCCTGGTCGAACGTGCGCCCGAACGTGCTGGCGTCGGTGAAGGGATAGGCGGCGAGCACCCACTCGGGGAACCAGTCCTGCTTGGTGGCCTCGTTGCTGAACGCCGGCGCCGTGATCGGATCGGCCCGGATGATGACGCTCGTGACGCCCGCCTCCTTGAAGCGGGCGATGGCGCTGGCGGCGAGCTCCTGGGCGCGGCCCGGGTCGAGCGGGTAGGTCACGGTCTCGGCCACGTCGACGCCGGCGTCGGCCAGCTCGTCGACAAGGCGGCCGGCGCTCTCCTCGTCGGCGTCGGTCTGGGCCTGGTAAAGCAGGCCGAACACCCGCTCGTCGTCCTGCAGGGCCTCGCCGGCGAACTCCGCGGGCTTGCCGGCCAGCTTGGTGCTCACGTACGCGGCCACGTGCTTGCGCACCTGGCCGAGGCTCGGCTGGAGGCCGAACGCGCTCGGCTCGGGATCGGAGATGCCCGGGCAGGCCATGCAGACGATGCCCCGGTCGTGCAGCTCCTCGGTCCAGACGTTGGCCAGCAGCGGACCGCCGAGCACGGCGAACGGCTGCTTCTCCGCGGCGGCCACGGCGTCGGCCCGGGCCGCGACCGGGTCGAGCATGCTGCCGGACGCCTCGACGAACTCGAGCTCCACCGTGCGGCCGTAGGCCTGGTAGTAGCGCTGGAAGATCTCGACGAGGCCCTCGTAGGTGGCGCGGACCTCATCGATCGAGTCGGAGATGCCGAGGGCCTGACGGACGAGCCCGAAGACCGGATCGTCCTCGTTGGGGAGCCAGGCGACGATCTTGATCGTGTCGCCGGTGACCCCGTCGGCCGTGGCGCCGCCGTTGTCGTCGCCCTCCATGTCGGCCACGCACTCGGTGCGGAAGAAGAACGGGATGGCGACCCGGCCCGACTCGGTGTCGCAGGTCTCGGGGAAGGTGGCGTCGAGGCCCTGGTCCTGGGCCATAGACCACGTGACGACGCCGTCGGGCAGCTCGCCCGTGGGGGCCGCCGCCTCGTCGTCGGCGGCGCCGGTGTCGCCGTCGTCGCCCCCACCGGTCACGACGGAGACGCCCACGACGAGGGCGATGACGATGAGGACGGCCGTGATCGGGCCGTAGCGGCGCAGGGCGCTCGGCCGGTCGGTGCGGTCGTTGTCGTCGACGGGCTGCATCGGTCTCACCTTCGCAGGTCGGTCGGTGCGGACGGAACGCTCACGAGACGGGCGTCGCGGTCGTGCGGCCGGTGCCGGAGCGGTGGATGGCGGTCCGGTCGTCGCCCAGATAGGAGGCCAGCACGGCGGGGTCGGCGAGGACCTCCGCGGGCGGGCCGACGGCCACGACGCGACCCTGGTCCATGGCCACGAGCCGGTCGGCCACGGCCTCGACGAGCGGGATGTCGTGCTCGACGACGACGAGGCTGGCGCCCGTCTCGTCGCGGATCCGGCGGATCAGGGGGGCGAGCTGCTCGACCTCGCGCTGGGCGATGCCCGAGGCCGGCTCGTCGAGCAGCACCACGCGTGGGCGGTGCGCCAGCAGGCACGCGAGATCGACGACCCGCCGGGTGCCGGTCGACAGCTCGCCGACGAACAGTGAGCGGTAGGGCGCCAGGCCGAGCAGGTCGATCAGCTGGTCGACGCGCCGGCGAACGGCGTGCTCGCTGTCAATGGCGTTGGGCAGGTGGAACGCCGCGGACAGCGGGTCGCCGACCTTCACCCAGCGCTCGAGGGCGACGGCGATCGTCTCGTCGACGGTCATGGTGGCGAACAGGCGGGCGTCCTGGAAGGACCGGCCGAGCCCGCGCCGGGCCCGGGCGGGGGCCTGGAGGTGGCCGACATCGCGCCCGGCGAGCGCGATGCGCCCGGCGCTGAGGGGGACGAAGCCGCTGAGGGCGTCGAACAGCGTGGTCTTGCCCGCCCCGTTCGGGCCGATGATCCCGACGATCTCGCCCGGGGCCACGGCGAGCGAGACCTCCTCCACGGCACGGACGCCGCCGAACGTCACGGATGCGCCCGTGACCTCGAGCACCGGGCCGGCACCGCCGCCGTGTCCGGCGGCCGCGGCCGCGTCGGCCACGTCGATTGCGGCCGCATGTGTTGCGGCGTCGTCGGCGGGCGTGGCGGTTGCCGAGGGCGTGGCAGTTGCCGAGGGCGTGGCGGTTCCGGCCGCACGCGTTGCGGGGTCGTCGGCGGGCGTGGCGTTTGGCGAGGGCGTGGCGAATTCGGACGCGCGTGTTGCGGGGTCGTCGGCGGGTGTGGCGGTTGCCGAGGGCGGGACGGTTGCCGAGGGCGTGGCGGTCGTGGCCGCAGGCCTTGCGGGGTCGTCGGCCGGCGTGGCGGTTGCCTCCGGCATAGCGGTTGCCGCCGGATCGTCCGGGGTGCCGGCGGACGGCGTGGCGGCGCCGGCGGCGGCGCCGAGGAAGACGGAGCGCAGGAGGTCGGGGCGATCGAGCAGCTCCGCGGCCGGGCCGGAGAAGCGGACCTCGCCACGTTCGAGGAACACGGCCCGGTCGGCGATGTCGAGGGCCACGTTGACCGACTGTTCGACCACGACCAGCGTCGTGCCCTCGGCCCGGAGCTGGTCGACGAAGCGCAACAGCCGCCCGACCACCGCCGGCGCCAGGCCGAGCGACAGCTCGTCGATCATCAGCAGGCGAGGCCGGGCCAGGACGGCCATGGCGAGCGCCAGCATCTGCTGCTGGCCGCCCGAGAGGTTGCCGGCCTGCTCGTCGGCACGGTCGCGCAGCACTGGGAACAGGCGCTGCATCCGGGCCACCGCGGCAGGCGTACCCGAGCGGTTCCGCCGGTGCAGCCACCCGGCCACCCGCAGGTTGTCGGCGACCGTCAGCGTGGGGAACACGCCGGCGCCACCGGGCATGTGACCGATGCCGAGCCCCGCCACGAGGTGGGCCGGCCGGCCGGTGATGTCGTCGCCGTCGAGGAGGATCCGCCCGGCGCCGGGCGGAACGAGGCCCGAGATGGCCCGCAGCAGCGTCGACTTGCCCGCCCCGTTCGTGCCGAGCAGCGCCACGGCCTCGCCGCGGCGCACGTGGAGGTCGACGCCGAACAGCACCGGCACCCCGCCGTAGCCAACCTCGACGCCACGGACGTCGAGCAGCAGGTCACCGCCCTCATCGCTCGCCGTCGGACCGGATCGATCCGCGGTCGGCTCGCCTGCGCGGTCGGTCGCCCCACCGGCCGCCGCGTCTGAGGTCGACGGGGTGGCCGCCACGCGCGGCCCGGCGGGTTCGGCGGCCGGCGCGGCGGTCGCAGCTGCCGGCTCGGCCGGGGCTGCCGAAGCCGAGCCTGGCGCGGCAGCCACGCCCGCGGCCCGTGCGACCGGAGCGGCGGGGGCGGCCGGAGGCGAGCCTGGGGCGGCCGGTTCGGCCCGCGCCGCGGCGGCGGCGGGCGCACGCGAGGCGGCGGCGGGCGCAGGCGGCGCGGCGGCGGGCGCAGGCGGGGCGGTGGCGGGTGACGCGCTGAGCGCGGCGTCGGCCGGGGAGGCGGTGAAGCCGGGGACGACAAGGGACGCACGGGTGGCGATGGCGCGCAGGACGGCGTCGCGTATCCGCAGGCCGAAGCTGGCGAGGCCGCCCGGGGCGACGAGCAGCACGAGCACGACGCCCACTCCGGAGGCCAGGAACTGCCATTCGGTGTCGAGGAACCACCGGCCTCCGAGCAGGAACAGGGCACCGAGCACGGCCCCGGAGATGCTCCCCATGCCCCCGACGACGACCATCGTGAAGACGGCAAGGTTCTCGATCGGCGAGTACGACGACCCGTCGAAGGCCCGCTCGTGATGCACGAACAGCGCCCCGGCGAGCGCGGCGATGGCGCCGGACAGGCTGAAGGCCGCCAGCCGGACCCGGGCCACGTCGACGGCGTAGGCCTGCGCCGCCCGCTCGTTGTCGCGCAGCGCCAGGAGTGCCCGGCCGAAACGGCCGGCCCGCACCCCGCCCACGCCGAACATCACCACGACCAGCACGGCCAGGGCGAGGTAGTAGACCGACACCTCGGACGACACCTCGAGGCCACCGAGGAACGGCGCCCGCTCGACCCGCTCGTCGGGCACCCACCCGAAGTCGTCGGGGTTGAGCAGATACGACGTCGTCGCCAGGGCGAACGCGAAGGTGGTGATGGCGAGGTACAGGCCGCGGAGGCGCAACGTCGGCACGCCCACCAGAGCCGCCACCGCCGCCCCCACCACGCCGGCGACGACCATGGCCACGAACAAATCGGCGTCCCAGCTGGTGACGACCGCCCCGCCCACGGCGGCGCCGATGGCGAAGAACGCCACCTGGCCGAGCGACACCGACCCGGCCCACCCGGACAGCACGACGAGCGACAGGCCGAGCAGCGCGTAGATGAGCAGCGCCGAGGCCTTGAAGACCTGCGCGGCGTCGAGGACGGCGGGCAGCGCCAGCGCCACGGCCGCGACCAGCCCGACCGCCAGCACCCGGCCCGCGCGCACGGCGGGCAGGCGGGCGAGCACCGCCGGGACGGGCCGGACGGCCTCGGCGGACCGCCAGGCCGCGGCGTCGGCCTCGGCGATCTGGGCCGCCTCGCGGCGGCGCACCACCAGGGCGATGACCACGACCACGCCGAGGATCGGGTCGATGAGCTCGAAGCCGTGGTTCCACTCGATGCCTAGCTCGAGCGCGCCGAGGGCGACGGCCGCGGTGGTGACGCCAACGAGATCGGTCATGCGGCCGAGCAGCAGCGCCACGAGCGCCCGCAGCAGCACGCTGAAGCCGAGCGCCGTGCCCGCCGGCAGCTCGAGGATGCCGCTGCGCAGGAACACCGCAGCGAAGGCCAGCGCTGCCGCCATCGACCACACCATCGTCTGGAGCCGCCCGACCGGCACGCCCAGCAGGGACGCCCGGTCGGCGCTGTCGGCACTGGCCCGGATGGCGACGCCGGCGTCGCTGCCCCGCAGGAACAGCGCCACGAGCGCCACCGCCACCGGCGTGACGACGAGGCCGAGCAGGTCGTTGGCGTCGAAGGTCAGCGTGCCGAGCCGGCGGGTGGCGTCGAAGGGGGGCTCGATGCGCCCGGCGATCAGGTTCACGTCCCACAGGCGGGGCACGAGGAGGGCGGCGGCCGCCAACACCTGGCTGAGCCCGATCGTGGCGATCGTGACTAGCAGCCGGGGCGCCCGGGCGAACCGGCGGATGACGAGCCGCTCCGTGGTGGCGCCCAGCGCCAGGGCGACCGCCAGCCCGACGCCGACCGCCACCGGGTAGGGCAGCCCCGACTCGCGCAGCAACATGAACGTGACCACCGTCGGGGCGTAGCCCAGGTCGGCCTGCGCGAAGTTGATGATGCGGTTGGCCCGGTAGACGAGCGCCATGCCCAGCGCCACGAGGGCCGTGAGCCCACCGATGATGAGGCCTCGGACGACGATGCCGGCTGGCGCTGGGAACAGCACCTGCTGGGCCACGAGGATGGCGAGCGCCGGCCCCAGCGACCGGGTCGCCGGAGGCACCCGCGACCGGGCGGACCGGCGCGGGGCTGTCACGGTGAGGTCGGTGACGACGACCGCGTCGTCCGTGGCGACGTCATCGATGACGTCGCCGACGTTGCTCCCCCGGCTCATCGGAAACGCTCCCCTCGCGTCGAGCCTCATGTGTCATGGCGATCGGTGTACCTCGGCACCCCGACGGACTGTGCGGAGCACAGCGAGTTCGGCGGAACGGCAAGGTAGCCGTCGGCGGCACCTCGCGAGCGAGAACTGCCAGTGGGAGTCGATGGGCGGCACTGGGGAGCTGCGACCAGCGGCCAGGGGAAACAGGAATGTGGTGGCGTGTGCCGACGGCCGCCGCGCGCGCCGGCACACACGCCCCGGATGGCGACGGCCTAGCGGTCGAGGGTGATCGGCTGATCGTCGGCCGGCGTCATCGCATCGGCCACGTCGTTGGTGGTGGTCGTCGTGCCGATGCCCAGCTCGCTGCGAATGCGCTCGGAGATCTCGACCATGACCTCGGGGTTGTCGATCAGGAACTGCTTGGCGTTCTCTCGACCCTGGCCGAGCTGCTCACCGTCGTAGGTGTACCAAGCGCCTGACTTCTTCACGAAGCCCATGTCGACGCCGATGTCGAGCAGGGAGCCCTCACGGCTGATGCCCTTGCCGTACATGATGTCGAACTCGGCCTGCTTGAAAGGCGGGGCCACCTTGTTCTTGACGACCTTGACCCGGGTGCGGTTGCCGACGACCTCGACACCGTCCTTGATGGACTCGATGCGGCGGATGTCGCGCCGGCCCGACGAGTAGAACTTGCGCGCCCGCCCGCCCGGCGTGGTCTCGGGCGAACCGAACATCACGCCGATCTTCTCGCGCAGCTGGTTGATGAAGATGGCGATGGTCTGGGAGCGATGGAGGTTGGCGGTGAGCTTGCGCAGCGCCTGCGACATGAGCCGGGCCTGCAGGCCGACGTGGCTGTCGCCCATCTCGCCCTCGATCTCGGCCCGGGGCGTGAGCGCCGCCACCGAGTCGATCACCACCACATCGATGGCGCCGGAGCGCACGAGCATGTCGGTGATCTCGAGCGCCTGCTCGCCCGTGTCGGGCTGGGAGATGAGCAGCTCGTCGATGTCGAGGCCGATGTTGGTGGCGTAGATGGGGTCGAGGGCGTGCTCGGCGTCGACATAGGCACAGATGCCCCCGTTGCGCTGGGCCTCGGCGACCACGTGCATGGCGAGCGTCGACTTGCCCGACGACTCGGGCCCATAGATCTCGGTGACGCGACCCCGGGGAAGGCCGCCGATGCCGAGGGCGAGATCGAGCGAGGGCGCGCCCGTGGACACCGTTTCGATGTTCATCGTGGTCTTCTCGCCCATGCGCATGACCGAGCCCTTGCCGAACTGCTTCTCGATCTGGCCGAGGGCGACGTCGAGGTTCTTCTGTCGGTCCACCGGTGTGGGGTCCTTTCCTGCGGTGGGATCGTGGGCGCAGGGCGACGTGCCCCGCTGCGATCTCGTGAGCCAGACCCTAAGGAAGGGGTGTGACAACCAAGCCGTAGCTGCCCCCGCGCGCCGAGGACGACACCAGTGTAGTTTCGAACGCCTGTTCGTTCAAGGATGGCGGGAGTCGACGAGCGGCTCAGACCGCGCCGACGTGGCCCACGCCCGCCTCCGCGTCGGTGGCCCGAACGGTCCCCCGCTTACAGGATGCGCGGCCGGGGCGGTTCGCCGCTCAGGCGCCGGCGCAGCAGGTCGAGCAGCGAGATGCAGGCGAACTGCCGCACCCGCTGGCGGTCGCCGGGAAGACGGACCATCGTCGTCACCGGGTCGTCCTCCCCCATCGCCACCGCCATGAAGACGGTGCCGGGGCGCTGGCCCTCCTGGGAGTCGGGTCCGGCCACGCCTGTGATGCCCAGACCCACGTCGGCGTCCATGACCCGCCGGACGCCCTCGGCCATGGCCGCGGCGGCGTCATCGGTCACGACCGGCCCCTCTGGCACGTCGAGCAGCTTGAACTTGAGGTTGGTGGCGTAGGCGACCACGCCACCGCGGAACCAGTCGCTTGCCCCCGGCACGTTGACGAGGCGTGCGGCCACCAGGCCGCCGGTGAGGGACTCGGCCACCGACAGGGTGAGGTGGCGTTCCTCGAGCAGCTTGGCGACGGCGTGCTCCATCGACTCGTCGTCGACGCCGAACACGATGTCACCGAGGATGCCCCGCAGCACCTTCTCCTCGGCATCCAGCAGGCGGACGGCGGTCGCCACGTCGCGGGCCTTGACCGTGATGCGCACCTTGATGCCCTCGATGCCGCTCGCGAGGAACGCCAGTGTGGGCGCCCCTTCGGCCCCCGGGACGTCGAGCTCGACCATGCGGTCGGCCAGGCGCTCGGCGAGCCCGGACTCGCTGTCGCCCCAGGTGCGCAGCGTCCGCGACCGGATGACGGCGACCTGGCCGGCGCGCCGGGACAGGTCCGGCAGGACCGCCCCGGTCATGATCTCGCGCATCTCGTAGGGGACGCCGGGCACGGCGTAGAGGACCTTGTCGCCCACCGGGCAGATCAGGCCGGGGGCCGTGCCGGGCTGGGGGTCGGCGATCGCGGTGGCGCCGGCGGGCACGAGGGCCTGACGCAGGTTGTTGGCCGGCATCGTGCGGCCCCGGGAGCCGAACAGGCCCCGGATGCGCTCGGCTACCTCCTCGTCGGCGACGAGCTCGACACCCATGACGGCGGCGATGGCGTCGCGGGTGATGTCGTCCTGGGTCGGCCCCAGGCCCCCGCACAGCACGACGGCGTCGGCCCGGGACAGGGCCAGGCGCACGGCCTCGACGATGCGGTCCAGGTTGTCGCCCACGGTCTGGCGGTGCGTGACGTCGATGCCGGCCAACGCCAGCTGCTCGCCCATCCAGGCTCCGTTGGTGTCGACGATCTGGCCGAGCAGCAGTTCGGTGCCGACGGCGACGATCTCGCAGCGCATGCGTCCTCCTCCTCGAGGGATGGATCGGGGGCGGGGCGGGTCAGGCCCGCACGCCCTCCGCGGTCGTCGCCCGACTGCCCTCGAGCATGTACTGGACGCCGGTCACGAGGGTCAACACCACGGCCGCCCACAGCCAGGCGCTCACGATCCAGGTGAGGTCGTCGTGGTCGGCCACGGGGGGCAGCAGGGCGAAGCCGACGGCGATCGCCTGCACGATGGTCTTGACCTTGGCCAGGAAGCGAGCCGGAACGGCCAGGCCGCGGCGGCTCCAGTACCAGCGGAACAGCGAGATGGCCAGCTCGCGGACGGTGATCAGCGCCACGGGCAGCCACCAGAAGCCGCCGGCGGCCACGATCGCCCACATGGCTCCGAGCACGAGCGCCTTGTCGGCCAGCGGGTCGAGGAACGCGCCCGAGCGGGTGGTGCCCATGCGGCGGGCGATGTAGCCGTCGAGCCCGTCGGTGGCGGCGAGCACGATCCAGAGCGGCAGCGCCACCCACGACGGGCCGAACACCACGATCAGCGCCCACAGCGGAGGCGAGAGCACCAGGCGGGCCACGGTGATGGCGTTGGCGGGTGTGGCGAGGGCCGAGGGCCCGAACGACTTGGCGCGGGTCACACGAGGGTGCCGTCGAGGTCGGGGCCGGCCGCCCCGGTGATCTGGACCTTGACCACTTCGCCCGGACGCACGTGGTCGGGCACGGCGACGATGCCGTCGATCTCGGGCGCCTCGCGGTGGCTGCGGGCCACGCCCGGCGCGTCGACCATCACCTCGAGAACCTGTCCGATGAGGGCGTCCCGGGCGACGGCGGTGATGCCGTCCTGCAGCTCGCGCAGCTCGGCGAGGCGGTCGGCCACCAGCCCGGCGGGCACGGCGCCAGCTAGGCCGGCGGCGTAGGTGCCGGGCTCGGGGCTGTAGGCGAAGAAGCCGGCCCAGTCGAGCCCGGCCCCATCGACGAAGGCCAGGAGGGCGTCGTGGTCGGACTCGGTTTCGCCCGGGTAGCCGACGATGAAGCTCGACCGGAACGCCGCGTCCGGCTCGCGGGCCCGGATGGCGGCGATGCGCCGCTCGAACCGGGGCCCGTCGCCCCACCGGCGCATGCGCCGCAGCAGCGGACCAGACGCGTGCTGCAACGACAGGTCGAAGTAGGGCACGCCGGTGGCGCAGATGGCGTCGATCAGCCCGTCGGTGAGGTCGGAGGGATAGAGGTACAGCAGTCGGACCCGCCGCACCCGGCGCGCCACCTCGCCGAGCAGCGGCACGATGCGGCGCTCGCCGCGGCCCTGGTCACGGCCGTACGCGGCGAGGTCCTGCGCGACGAGCACGACCTCGCGCACGCCCGACGCGGCGAGCCCGTCCACCTCGGTGAGCACGCTGTCGACCGTGCGGCTGCGCTGCACCCCGCGGAAGCTCGGGATCGCGCAGAAGCCGCACTTCCGGTCACACCCCTCGGCCACCTTCACGTACGCCCACGGGGCCGCGGCCGGCGGACGGGGCAGCTCGAGCAGGTCGAGCGACGGCACGGCGCCCCCCCGCGCCTCGGCCTGCGAGCTGCGAGCAGGACCGAGCGTGACCGGCACGCCGAAGCCGACCACGGCGTCGGCCTCGGGCAGGGCCTCGGCCAGCTCGTCGCCGTAGCGCTCGGCCAGGCAGCCGGTCACGACGAGCTCGGCGCCCACGGCGCGGCGGTCGGACAGGTCGAGGATGGCGTCGATCGATTCCTGCCGGGCCTCTTCGATGAACGCGCAGGTGTTGACAACCACGAGGTCCGCGTCGTCGGGCGAGACCGCCGGCACCAGCCCGTCAGCGAGCATCGTGCCGGTGAGCTTGTCCGAATCGACCTGGTTCTTCGGACAGCCCAGGGTTTCGACCCAGAACCTGCGGGACATGGTCCGGCGAGGCTACCGCCCGCCCGTACGCCCGTCCCCATCATGACGGCACGATCCAGCCGGTCCGGACCATCTCGCCGGCGCCGACCAGGACGCTCAGAGGCCGCTGGGCGTCACGGCGTGGTTCGTGCCGTGCACCGACGGTCCCGGCGTCCCCGCCGCCGTCCGCCCGGGGGGACGCCGGGTGCCGCTACTCCGTGGAGATGGCCTGGAGCACGTCCCGGCGGCTGGCCCGCCAGGCCGGCCCGAGGGCGGCGAGCACGCCGAGCAGCACGGCGAGCAGCACGAGCCCGGCCAGCCAGGCGAACGGCACCTGGAAGACGTTGAAGCCCTCCTCGCCGAGCGCCGTGACCAGCCCCCACCCGCCCAGCACGCCGACGGCCAGGCCGAGGGCGGTGCCGAACACGGCGATTATCACCGACTCCCACCGGATCGCCGAGCGCAGCTGGCGCCGGGACATGCCCACCGCCCGCAACAGGCCGATCTCACGGGTCCGCTCGATGATCGACAGCGCCACCGTGTTGGCGATGCCCAGCGCCGCTATCACGATCGAGAGGCCCAATAGCACGAGGATGAGGATCAGGATCGGGTCAAGCGTGCTGCTGATCGTGTCCTTGTAGTCGTCCACGCTCTGTACCTCGGCGGTGACGAACGGATCGACGATGCTCTCGATCTCGGGCTTGACCCGGTCGATGTCCGACGGGTCGTCGAGCTGCACGAACACCTGGGCGTCGGTGGCGTTGGGCACGGCCGCGTCGTAGTCGTCGAGGCCGATGAGCCAGGCCCCGAGGTCGCCGCCGGCACCACCGTCGTAGATGCCGGCCACCGTATAGGTGCAGTCGTGGGCGCAGGCCACGCCGCCCGAGAGCTGGTCGACGGTCTCGATGTCGACCGTGTCGCCCACGGCCAGGCCGGTGTCGTCGGCCTTGTCTCGCGAGATGACCGTCTCGCCGGGGCCGAGGGCGTCGCTGCCCTCGAGCACGTCGAGGTCGAGCAGGCCGAACACGTCGGACGTGCTGGCGGCCACGCCGGACTCGTCGCCGTCGACCACGGCCGGGGCGAAGCGGACCGGGGTGGCCGACGCCACGTCGGGCACCTCGGCGATCTGCCGGGCGACGTCCGGCGGCAGCCCGACGACGCCGAACGTTCCCGAGTCGACCACGAAGTCGCCGGCGAAGCCGTCGTCGAGCGCCTTGTCGATGGAGGCCCGGATCGACGCGTTGATCACCAGGAAGAACGCCACGATGCCGACGCCGATCATCAGCGCCTGAGCCGTGGCCGAGGTGCGCTTGGGGTTGCGACCCACGTTCTCGCGGGCGAGCGACCCGGTCACGCCGAGCAGGCGCAGCGGGGCGCCGAGCACGGTGCTGACCGGGCGGGCCAGGGCGGGGCCCAGGAGCAGCAGGCCGACGAACGCGGCGGCGATGCCGAGGCCCACGGTCCGGATCTCGCTGTCGGCCGCCCCGGACACGACGCCGACGACGCCGACGGCCGTGACCAGCAGGCCGATGACCAGGCGCACGCGCGACCGCCCGCTGTCGTCGACCGCCACCTCACGCATGGCGGCGAGGGGTGGGACCTTCGAGGCCCGGCGCGCGGGGACGAACGCCGAGGCCAGCGTGACGAACAGACCGGTGAGCAAGGCCGTGGCCACGGAGGTGGGCAGGATGGCGAGGCCGCCGTCGGGCAGGTCGAGGAAGGACCCCAGCAGCGTGGCGACGCCGAGGCCGAGCACGAAGCCGACCGCCGAACCCACGGCTCCGACGATCGCCGCCTCCGTCAGCACAGCCCGACGGACCTGCTTGCGGCTGGCCCCGATCGCCCGGAGCAGGGCCATCTCACGGGTGCGCTGGGCGACGATGATCGAGAACGAGTTGTAGATGACGAACGTGCCGACCGTGATGGCGATGGCGGCGAACACAAGGAAGAAGGACGTGATGAACGACAGGGACTGGGCGATGTCGCTCTGCGTCTCTTCGGTGATCTCCTGGCCGGTGAGCACCTCGATGCCGTCGCCGCCGACCGAGCTGCGCAGGTCGTCGGCGAGCTGCTGCTGCGACACGCCGTCGTCGGCCACGACCGAGACCGAGTTGAAGCGACCGGACTCTCCGATCAGCCGCTGCGCCGTCGCCGTGTCCCACAACACGTAGCTGGCGCCGCCCGGGCTGTCGGCAGTGCCGAACGTGGCGATGCCCGCGAGCGTGTAGTCGTCCACGCCGTCGCGGGCCTGGACCGGCACGCTGTCACCGACCTGGTAGCCGGTCGAGTCCGCGCTCGCCTTGTCGATGACGATCTCGTCCGGCGCCTCGGGGGCCCGCCCGTCCGCGATCTCGAAGGGGTTCAGCTCGTCAACGTCGGTCCAGTTGGCGCCGAACGTCGGCGCGCCGAACGCCGGGTCGCCGACCGCCTCGCCGTCCTTGTCGATGATGCGGGCGTAGCTCTGGATCGACCCGTCGGCGGCCTCGACGCCCTCGGTGTCCTGCACCTCGGCGAGTACGGACTCGTCGACCTGGGCGCGCGTGCCGCTGCTGAAGGCGTCGCTGCCGCCGATCGTCTCGGACGAACGCACCACGGCGTCGGTGTCGCGGTAGACGTCGCCGAACAGGTCGTCGAACGCCCGGTTCATCGTGTCGGTGAGCGTGAGCACGCCACCCATGAAGGCGACGCCGAGCGCCACCGCCAGGAACGTGGCCACGAGGCGCCCCTTGTGGTCGATGAGGCCCCGGAGGGCGACGCGGCGCACCGCTCAGGCCTCACCGAACCGCTTGAGGCGGTCGAGCACGCGCTCGGCGGTGGGGTCCTCCATCTCGTCGACGATGCGCCCGTCGTTGAGGAACAGCACGGTGTCCGCGTAGCCGGCGGCGGACGGGTCGTGGGTCACCATCACGATCGTCTGCTGCAGATCGCGCACGGCACGGCGCATGAATTCGAGGATCTCGTTGCCGCTGCGGGAGTCGAGGTTTCCGGTCGGCTCGTCCGCGAAGATGATCGCCGGCCGGCTGGCGAGCGCCCGGGCCACGGCCACGCGCTGCTGCTGGCCGCCGGACAGCTCGCTCGGCCTGTGGCCCAAGCGGGGCTCCAGCCCGGTGGCGGCGATCACGCCGTCGAGCCACCCCTTGTCGGGCTTCTTGCCGGCGAGGTCGATGGGAAGCGTGATGTTCTCGCTCGCCGTCAGCGTCGGGACGAGGTTGAACGATTGGAACACGAACCCGATGCGGTCACGCCGCAGCTGGGTCAGCTCCTTGTCGGACAGCTCGGTCAGCTCGCTGTCACCCACGTAGACCTTGCCGGACGTCAGCGAGTCGAGCCCGGCCATGCAATGCATGAGCGTCGACTTGCCCGAGCCGGACGGGCCCATGACCGCGGTGAGCCGACCCGTCGGCATGGCGACGGTGACGTCGTCGAGCGCCACCACTGCGGTGTCGCCGCGCCCGTAGACCTTCGTGGCGCCGACGGCGTTCGCCGCCGTGTCGAGGACCTGTTCGATGCCGGGGGAAGTCATGATCGGTTGCACACCTCGAAACGTAAGGGCCGGACGCGAGGGGGTCATCAACCGGTGTGGTGATCCCTCGTCGTCCTTCCGGGGGACCCATCCGTCCGCCCTGGGGGAAGCCCGCCGCCGGCCGGGACGCTAGCCGTCCCCACCCTCGTGGCCAGCGCGCCTCGGGTCAGTCGCGCTGGTCGAGCAGCTCGTCGAGCTCCTCGACCGTCATGAGCACGGCCCGGGCCTTGGAGCCCTCGGACGGGCCGACGACGCCCCGCTGCTCGAGCAGGTCCATGAGGCGGCCGGCCCGGGCGAAGCCGACCCGTAGCTTGCGCTGCAGCATCGACGTCGAGCCCAGCTGGCTGCGCACGATCAGCTCCATGGCCTGGAAGAGCATGTCGTCGTCATCGTCGCCGCCCCCACCGGAGCCGCTGCCGCCGGAGGCCGCACCGGCGCCGTCGCCCTCGGTGCCCTGCACCGAGTCGTCGAAGCTGACGTCCGGCGCCTGGCGCTTCCACACCGAGGCCACCTTGCGGACCTCGTCCTCGGTGACCCACGCGCCCTGGATGCGCCGGGCCACCGACGAGCCGCCGTCGAGCAGCAGCATGTCGCCCTTGCCGATGAGCCGCTCGGCGCCGGCCTGGTCGAGGATGACCCGGCTGTCGGTCACCGAGGACACGGCGAAGGCGAGGCGGGCGGGCACGTTCGCCTTGATCAGGCCGGTGATGACGTTGACCGAGGGGCGCTGCGTGGCGATCACGAGGTGGATGCCGACGGCGCGGGCCATCTGGGCGATGCGGGCGATCGACTCCTCGACGTCGCGGGCCGCCACCATCATCAGGTCGGCCAGCTCGTCGATGACCACGAGGATGAACGGCAGCCGGGGGTAGTCGCGGAAGACGTCGCCGGCCGCGTCGGTCTCGGACACGAGGTCGCCCTTGTCGACGGCCCGGTTGTAGCCCGTGATGTCGCGGAAGCCGACCTCGGCCAGCAGGTCGTAGCGCCGCTCCATCTCCTTGACCGCCCAGGCCAGCGCGTTCGCGGCCTTCTTAGGGCTGGTCACCACCTGGGTCAGCAGGTGGGGCAGGCGGTCGTACTGGCCCATCTCGACCCGCTTGGGGTCGACGAGGATCATGCGCACCTGGTCGGGGGTCGACCGCATGAGGATCGACGTGAGGAGCGAGTTGAGGCAGCTCGACTTGCCCGCCCCGGTGGCCCCGGCGATGAGGAGGTGGGGCATCGACGCGAGGTTCATCATCACCGAGCGGCCGTTGATGTCGCGGCCGACCGCCACCTCGAGCGGGTGGGTGGCGCGGCGAGCCTCCTCGCTGACGAGGATGTCGCCCACGGCCACGATCTGGCGGCGGGCGTTGGGCACCTCGACGCCGATGGCCTGCTTGCCGGGGATCGGCGCCAGGATGCGCACGTCGGGCGTCGCCATGGCGTAGGCGATGTCCTTGTGGAGGCTGGTGACCCGGTTCACCTTCACGCCGGGGCCCAGCTCGATCTCGTAGCGGGTGACGGTCGGGCCGACGACCATGCCGACGAGGCGGGTCTCGACGCCGTGATCGGCGAGCGCCTTCTCGAGCGTGCGGCCGGTGTCCTCGATCATCTTGCGATCGACCTGTTGGCTGCCGGTGCGCTCGAGCAGCGTGATCGGCGGCAGCTTCCAGGCCGAGCCCCGGGCGGCGGCGCCGAGCGCCAGCTCGATCTGCTCGGGGGCGGCCTCGTCGGGCTCGGGCAGCACGACCCTGGGGGGCCGCCGGCGGGTCGGCGGCTCGTCGCCCCCGCCGGCCGCGGCGTCGGGGCCGACGTGGTCGTCGCCGTCGTCGAGGATGTCCTCGACCGTGTCGTCCTGGCCCTCGGACCGGCGGCGGCGCGCCGGCCCGGGCTCGAGGACCGGCTCGGCGTCGAGCGCGGCGGGGTCACCGGTGCCGTCGTCGTAGGGCAACCGGAACAGGGCGGCCAGGCGCTGGTTGACGACGGAGGTGAACGGGCGGACCCCGGCCCGCGTGCGGTCGGTGGCCACCCGGATCGGCGTGCGGGTGAGCACGACGAGGCCCCCGACCGCGACGAGCGCCAGCACGACCGCCGCCCCGGTCGTGCCCACCAGCATGTCGAGCGGCTTGCCCATCGCCACGCCGAACAGGCCGCCGGCGTCGCGCAGCTCGGCGTCGGACGCCGATAGGTTCGGCCGGCCGCCCATGAGGTGCAGGAGGCCGGCGGTGGCGACGAGCAGCAGGCCGCCGCCCACGGCGACGTACGCCCGGGCGGAGGGCACGTCGATCGACTCGTCCTCGATCGGCACGGGCTTCCAGATCAGGGCACCGCCCGCCAGCAGCAGCAGCGGCGGCACGGCCAGGCGCAGCCACCCGAAGGCCCGCCCGGCGGCATCGGCCACGGCCTGGCCCACGGGACCGCCGGCGTCGGTGTAGAGACCGAGCCCTGCCACCAGGGCGGCGGCCACGAGAAGCAGGCCCGTGACGTCGTCGGCGTGGTCGGCGAGCACGCGCCACGTCGTCCGGGCGCCCCGGGCCGGCAGAGAGGGCCGCCGCGGCGGTGACCGTCGGGTGGAGGCGGCGCGCGTCGAACGGGGCGGGCCCTTGGAGCGACCGGAGGACCGGGACGTGCCGCCCGACCGGCCGCGGGAAGGGGCGCGCGAGCGCTGGCGCGTCGTCACAGTGGCCACAACGCTATCAGTAGCCACAGGGCCAACAGGGTGACCGGGGCGGGTCGCAGCCGGGGCCGCCGGCGCACCATCCGTCGCGAACTCCCTACGATGCCAGGCGTGGGAGCGACCGCCTGGCCACTCGAGGGACGGGCCGCGGAGCTGGCGGCGGCCCGCCGGGTGCTGGCGGCGGGCGGTCGCGGGTTGGTCGTCACGGGTCCGCTCGGCGTCGGCCGCAGCCGTCTGGCCGAGGAGGTCCTCGCCCAGGTGGAGGCCGCGGGTACCCCCGTCGTGCGCCTCGCCGCCACGCAGGCCGCGGCCACGATCCCCTACGGGGCCGCCGCTCCCCTGCTCGCCTCGTTCCCCGCCGGTGCGGGATCGGCGGACGCGGGTGGCTCGGCGACCGCGGCTTCGGACGCGGAAGTTCGCGCCGGCGCCAGTGCCGGCGCCAGTGCCGGCGCCGGCGCCACGGCCGGGACGAGCCCCGGGTCCGGCCCCGGGTGGGGCGACGACGACGTGCTGGTCGCCGCCCGCCGAGCCGTCGCCGAGCTCACGGCCGGAGGAGCCACGCTCGTCGTCGGCGTCGACGACGCCCACCTGCTCGACGAGGCGACTGCGACGCTGCTCGGCGAGCTTGTGGAGGACGGCCGGGTGCAGGTCCTGGCGACCGTGCGCGACGGTGATCCGGTCCACCGGGCGACCCGGGCGCTGTGGGAGGACCGGGGCTGGCCTCGGGTGGCCCTGGCCGAGCTCGATCAGGACCAGGTGCGGGTGCTCGTGGCCCACGCCTTCGGCGGCGAGGTCGAGTCGCTCACCGTCGAGCGCCTGTGGGACGCCACCCAGGGCAACGCCCTGTTCCTTCGCGAGCTGTGCCGCGAGGTGCTCGACTGCGGCGCCCTCCGGCGCCAGCACGGCGTGTGGGTGCTGGCATCCACCCCGTCCAGCGGCCCGCGCCTCCACGACCTGATCGCCGCCCGGGTCGGCCAGCTTTCGTCCGACGAGCGCTGGCTGGCCGGCCTGCTCGCCCTGGGTGAGCCGGTCCGGCTCGGCGTGGTCGAGGCGCTGTCGGCGCCGGACGTGCTCGACCGCTTGCGTACCCGCGACCTGGCCACCGTCGAGCGGGCCGAGGGGCGGTCCGTCGTGCGCCTGACCCACCCGCTCGTCGCCGAGGCGATCCGGGGCCGGCTGGGACCGCTCGAGGCCGGCGACATGTACGCCGCCCTCGTGCGGGGCACCCGGGCCGACGCCGAGGAACCGGGCGCCCGCCCGCTCGACGTCGACGACCGGTTGCGCCTTGCCGTGTGGTCGATCAGCAGCCACGACCAGGTCGATCCCGAACTGCTGGCGGCGGCCGCGCACGACGCTCTGCGCCGCCAGGACCCGGCCCTGGCCGAGCGCCTGGCCCGGGCGGCCCTCGGTCAAGCTCCGTCCACCGGCGTGGCCCGCACGCCGGCGCCGGTGCCCCCGCCCTGCCGCACGGGCTTCGCCGCCGCCCTCACGCTCGGCGAGGCGCTCGGTGACCTGCGCCGCCCCGACGAAGCCGAGGCCGTGCTCGCCCCGCTGGCGGTGCTGGCCACCGACGACGCGGAGCGGGCCCGGGTGGCGTCCGCCCGCATCGCCGACGCCATGCTCAGCCCCGACAAGGTGGCGCACGTGCGGGAGGTGGCGCGGTCAACCGGCATCGCGGACCCCACGGCCGCCGACACGGTCCGCGCCGCCCTGGCCGATGCCCTCGGGCACATGGGTGAGCTCGACGAGGGCGGCTGCCTGGCGCTCGCCCTGCTGCACCGCACCGACGAGACGGTCCGGCTGCGCGCGCTGCCCACCGCCGCCACGCTGCTGATCCACGTGGGACGCGCCGACGACGCCGTCGGTGCAGCACGCGAGCTGCTGCCGGTCGCCGTGACCCACCAGGATGATCTCCTCCGGGCCCGAGGATGGACGGCCACCGCCGCGGTCGCGGCCCTCACGGCCGCCGGCCGGGCGCACGAGGCGGAGGCGATAGTCGAGGCCGCCACAGCGGACCGGGCCGCCCGCCGCCACCACGACGGGGGCACGCTCGCCCTGCTGCGGGGCCGGGCCGCGCTGGTGCGGGGGCGGCCGGTGACCGCCGGCATCGCCCTCGGCGAGGCGGCGATCGCCCTGCAGCGCGCGGACCCGCTCGGCCGCCGCGGCTGGGCGCTCGCCCTGCTGGCCGAGGCGCGCGCCCTCCTCGGCGACGGCGACGGGGCCCGGGACGCGCTCGACGCCCGCCCGATTCGGGGCCTCAGCCGCCGCTACGCCTGCGACGTCGAGCGGGCCGAGCTTTGGGTGGCGGCGGCGGAGGGTGACGTCACCGGCGCCACGCGGCGGGCGATCGAGCGGGCCGACGACGCCCGGGCCGCCGGCTACGTCGGCTTCGAGCTGCTGTTCCTCGAGGTGGCACTGCGCCTCGGCGGTCACGGCGTCGGCGAACGCCTCGTGGCTGTCGCCGGCGGTGTCGACGGCGTGCGGGCCGAGGTGCTCGCCGCGCTCGCCGCCGGCCTGGCCGGCGCTGACGGGTGCGCGCTCGACGCGGTGGCCGACCGGTGCGTGGCGCTCGGCCTCGACCTGCACGCCGCCGAGGCGGCCGCCCACGCCGCCCGCGTCCACGACGAGGCGGGCGACGGTGCGCGAGCGACGGCCGCCGCCGAGCGAGCGCGCCACCTGCGCGCCGTATGCGAGGGCGCCAGCCCCCCGTCGCTGGCCACCGAGGCCGGCCTCGACGAGCTCACCCGCCGCGAGCGCGAAGTGGTGCTGCTGGCGGCGCGGGGCCTGTCCAGCCGGGCGATCGCCGACCGGCTCGAGCTGTCCGTGCGGACCGTCGACAACCAGCTCGGCCGGGCGTACCGCAAGCTCGGCATCGCCGGGCGGGCCGAGCTCGCCACGCTCGCGCCCTTCCCCACGCCTTGAGGGTCAGCGGCGCTGGCAGACCGGGCAGAACGTGGTCGAGCGGGCGTCGAGGACGATGCGGCGCAGCGGAGTGGCGCACCGCCGGCACGGCTCGCCGGCCCGGCCGTAGCAGTCGAGGCGGGTCTGGTTGCGGCCCCGCTCCCCCGCCACCGTGCGGTAGTCCCGCAGGGTCGTGCCGCCGTTCTCGACGCCTTCGGTCAGCACCGCCCGCAGGGCATCGAGCAGCGCCGCGGCCTGCGTCCGGGTCACGGACCGCCGCGCCGGGTGCAGGCGGGCCCGCCACAGCGCCTCGTCGGCGTAGATGTTGCCGACCCCGGCGATCGGACGTTGACTGAGCAGCTGCGTCTTGAGCGCCCGCCGGCTGCCTTGAAGGGCCCGCCAGAACGCCGGGTCGGTGAGCGCCGGGTCGAGGGCGTCGGGCCCCTGCACGCCGAGCGTGCCGTGGTGCTCGCCGGGGCGGACGACGGCGAGGCGGCCGAACCGGCGCACGTCGCGGTACTCCAGCGCCTCGCCGGCGCCGTGCCCAGCCCCGGCAGCCGTGCCGTCCGGGCCGCCGCCGTCGAGCACCCAGTGAGCCCGCACGTACGGGTCGCCGGGCTCTCCCTGGGGCCGGACCCGCAGCGAGCCCGTCATTCCCAGGTGGATCACCAGGTCACGGCCGTCGCCGAGCCCGAGGAGGAGATACTTGCCCTCCCGGCTCACCGTGTCGACCGTCGCGCCGGCGGCGTCGAGCGCCGGGGTGAACTTCGGGTGCGGGAACGCCCAGGCGTCGACCAACCGGCGCCCCCGAAGGAGGGGCTCCAGCTGGCGGCGGATGGTTTCGACCTCGGGCAGCTCCGGCACGGCAGTGCGCCCGGGGGGCTCAGGCCTCCATGACGACGGGGACGATCATCGGGCGCCGCTTCGTCGTGTCGGACACGAACCGCCCGGCGGCCCGTCGCACGACCCGCTGCAGATTCTCGATGTCGGTCGCGCCCGAGGAGAACGCCTCCTTCACGGCCGTGCGCACCTCGTCGGCGCACTCGGCGAGCAGGGGCTCGGCTTCGGGGGCGTAGACCCAGCCGCGGGTGATGACCTCCGGGCCGGTGATGATGGCGCCGGTGGCCACGTCGATCGTGAGGATGATCACGACGACACCCTCCTCGGCCAGCACGCGGCGGTCGCGGAGCACCCCGTGGCCCACGTCGCCGACGATGCCGTCGACGTAGAGGTACCCGGCCGGCACGTCGGTCTCGTGGCGCAGGCCCTGCTCGTCGAGCACGAGCTGGTTGCCGTCGACGCAGACGAGCGCGTGGTCGCCGTCGACCACGCCCATGCCGGTGGCGAGCCTGGCGTGCGCCACCATGTGGCGGTACTCACCGTGGACCGGCACGAACCACTCCGGCCGGACGATCGACAGCAGGGTCTTGAGCTCCTCCTGCTTGGCGTGGCCGGAGGCGTGCACGTCCTCGATGCCCGAGTGCACGACCTCGGCGCCCAGGCGGACGAGGCCGTCGATGACCTTTGAGACGTTCATCTCGTTGCCGGGGATGGGGTGCGAGGAGAGGATGACCGTGTCGTGCGGGCCGACCTCGAGCCACCGGTTGTTGCGGGTCGCCATCAGCGCCAGGGCCGACATGGGCTCGCCCTGGCTGCCGGTGGAGATGACGCACACCTGGCCCGGCGGCAGGTCGCTGATGTCGTCGATGTCGACCAGCGCGTGGTCGGGGATGCGCAGCAGGCCCATCTCGCGGGCCAGGCGCACGTTCTTCTTCATCGACAGGCCCAGAGTCGCCACCTTGCGCCCGAAGGACAAGGCGGCATCGGCGATCTGCTGCACGCGGTGGATGTGGCTGGCGAAGCAGGCGATGACGATGCGCCGGCCCTCGTGGGCGTGGAACAGGTCGAAGAGCACCTTGCCCACCGACGTCTCGCTGCCGGAGTGGCCCTTCTCGTCCGCGTTCGTCGAGTCGGACAGCAGGACGCGGATGCCCTCGTCCTTCGCCATGGCGCCGATGAGCGCCAGGTCCGTGAGCCGCCCGTCGACCGGCGTGAGGTCGAGCTTGAAGTCGCCCGAGTGCAGGATCGTGCCCTGGGGCGTGTGGAACGCCGTGGCGAAGCCGTGGGGCACCGAGTGCGTGACCGGGATGAACTCGACCTCGACCGGGCCGATCTGCCGGCGCTCGCCGTCGGTGACAGGGATCAGCTCGGTGCGATCGAGCAGACCCGCCTCCTCGATGCGGTTCCGGGATAGGCCGAGCGTCAGGGCTGACCCGTAGATCGGGAACGACATCTCGCGGAGCAGGTAGCTGAGGCCACCCATGTGGTCCTCGTGACCGTGCGTGATGATCGCCCCGTCGATGCGGTCGGCGTTCTGGCGCAGGTAGGTGAAGTCGGGCAGGACGAGGTCGACGCCGAGCATGTCGAGGTCGGGGAACATGAGCCCGACGTCGAGGAGCAGGATGCGGCCCTCGACCTCGATGCAGGCGCAGTTGCGCCCGATCTCGCCGAGACCACCGAGGAACGTGATGCGTACCGGTGCGGTCATGAGCTCGCTCGACGGTAGCCGCTGCACCAAGTGGTCGAAACCGGCGGCGCGGGCGCGTGGGGGCGGGGCCCGGCGTCCCCCTCGGGGGCGGCGGCCGTCACCGCGACACGCCGAGGGCCCCGACGACGCGGCGGGCCTCGGCCATCGCCTCGTCGCTCACCGGGGGCAGCGGCAGGCGGCACGGACCGCCCGGCAGGCCGGACACGGCGAGGGCCGCCTTGACCGCGGACGCCTGCACCCATGTGGGACCCACCTCGAACGCGAACGAGTCGAGCAGCCGGGCGTTGATCTCACGGGCAGTCTCGAGGTCGCCCTTGGCGAACGCGGCGATCATCTCGGCGTGCAGCTCGCCCGACCAGTGGGTGGCGACGCCGATGACGCCGACGGCACCCACGGCAAGCAGCGGCAGGGTGAGGGCGTCGTCGCCGGACCAGACGTCGAAGTCGTCGGGCGACGCAGCCACGACGCGGGCGGTGGCGCCGGGGTCGCCGCCCGCGTCCTTGAGCCCGACGATGCCGGGCACCTCGGTGGCTAGGCGCACGATGACGTCGGCGGCGATGGCCCGCCCGGTGCGGGCCGGCACGTCGTACATCACGATCGGCAGGTCCACGGCGGCGGCGACGGCCCGCATGTGGGCCTCGATGCCGGCCTGGGGCGGGCGGTTGTAGTACGGCGACACGACGAGCAGGCCGTCGACGCCGGTCTCGGCCGCCCGCTGGGAGAGGCCGATCGTGTGGCGGGTGTCGTTGCTGCCGGTGCCGGCCAGCAGGGGGACGTCGACCGCGGCGCGCACGGCCCGCCACAGCTCGACCTTCTCGTCGTCGGACAGCGTCGGGGCCTCGCCGGTGGTGCCGGCCACGACGAGGCCCTCGGTGCCGTGGGCGACGAGCCAGCGGGCGAGCTCGGCGGCCCCGTCGAGGTCGAGCCCCCCGTCGTCGTCGAACGGGGTGGCCATGGCGGTGACGACCTTGCCGAAACGGGCGTTGCCCATCACGTCGCTCCTCGGTTGCGGCACTGTTGTGCAGACCGTGCGGTCAGGACCGCACCTCGTGCACAACATTGGCTCATGCGGGCGGGCGGGTCGGCGAGGGCGGTCACGGGCCGACCTCGCCGGCGCGGTCGAGCCCGAGCGTGGCGAGGAGGTCCTCGTGCAGCTCGAACCAGACCGTGTGGTAGCTGGGGATGGCGGGCTTGGTGAACCAGTCGGTGTCGCCCGCCCGGACCCGCTCGACGGCGTGGCCGAGCCGGGGCCCGTAGGGCCGGTAGCGGTCGAGCGCGCCGCCCAGCCGGTCGCACACGGGCGTGGCGTCGGCGTGCACGGCGGCGAGCTCTCCGACCACCGCCCGGTCGTAGGCGGCGTCCGCGTGGTCGTTGCGGACGGGGCGTCCGCCGCGGTGGCGGACCTGCCAGCGGCTGCACACGTCGAGCACCCGGGGGTTGAGCCGGCGGAACCCGCCGTAGGCCGCCTCGACCATGCCCCGCACGGCGGTGATCTCGGCCTCGGCGGCCAGCAGGACCTCGTGGGCGGTGCGACCGGCGGGCGTGAGCGACCAGCCCGTCAGGGCGCCGGTGCGGTGCACGACCAGGCCGGCGGCCTCCAGCGCGGTGAGCTCGTCGGCCACGTCCGAGGCCGTCAGGCCCACCGCCTCGGCGACGGCGGGCGGCTCGGCGACAGCCTTCAGGCGCAGGCCGTGGAGCACCAGGAGACGAGGATCCGACCGGCGCGCCACGGGCGCAGGGTACCAGCGGCCGTCCCGCCGTCCCGGGGACGTGGGCCTCACGCCGGCTCTGCGGCGAGAAGCCGGCCCGGCTAGCGCGCGGCAGCCCTGGCCCGGGCCAGGAGCCCCGTGGCCAGGCGCCCGGCGGCCGCCGGTGCCCGGTCGAGCCACAGCTGCGGCTCGACCAGCTCGAGCTCGACGATCAGCAGCTCGTCGCCGTGCTCGATCACGTCGACGCGGGCGTAGGCCGGGGCCACCGGCAGTGAGGCCAGCGCCCCGCGGGCCAGGGCCGAGAGCCGGTCGGTCAGCGGCTCGGTCTCGACGGTCCCGCCCCGGTGGGAGTGGATGCGGAACTCACCGGCGGCCGCGCGCTTGCGGACGGCGTGGGTCGGTTCACCCTCGACGCAGACGATCGACACCTCACCGGCCTGCTCGATGCCGTCGAGGTAGGGCTGCACGACCACGTCGACGCCGCCGTCTGCCGCCAGCGTGAGGGCGTCCAGGTCGGCCTGCGTGGCGTCGCGCACGACGCCGTCGCCGCCGGCGCCCACGGCGGGCTTCACCACGGCGCCCGGCCAGCCGACGTGCGCCAGCTCGACGGTCATGCCGGCGGGCACCACGAGCGTGGGCACGGCGTCGTCGAGGTCGGTGAGGTACCCCTTGTGCAGGTTGTCGAGCACGAGGCGGGGCGGATTCACCAGCGTCGAGCTCATTGCCACGTCCACGACCCAGTCGCGGAAGGCGTCGATCCGCTCGGGGTAGTCCCACGTCGAGCGGATGACGACCAGGTCGAAGTCGGACCAGTCGACCGCCGCGTCGGTCCAGGTGACCCAGCAGGCATCGGCGCCGTGCTGGGTGAGCGCGTCGGTCAGCACGGCGTCCACACCCTCACCGTCGGCGTGCTCCGCGCAGGTCACGAGAGCGACGCACACGGGGCCGGCGCCTGTCTCGGTGTCGCCCGTACCCCAGAAGGCTGCGGCGTCACGGACAGTGGTCACTTACGGCAGGATACGCCCGCAGGGCCCTGACGGGGCCCGCCCGGCTGCGGAAATTCCCTCACATGTCCGTGTGTCCGACGATATTCACCGGGTCGCGGGTGAGCACCCAGCGTGTTGACGCCCGCCGGCGCCGCCTCGGGCCGCCGGAGCAGCCGGGTCGGGGCCTGCTCCTGCACGGTCAGGTGCCCCCGCGCAGGAGCCCCTCGATCTCCCGGTCGAGGTCGTCGCCGCCGGGGTCACCGTCGCCGCCCTCGGCGTCGTCGACCTCCTTGCCCCGACGGACGACCACCCGGCGCAGGATGATCGGGTAGCCGACCGCGGCGATCGTTGCGAAGATGAACCACTGGACCGCGTAGCCCAGGTGCGGCCCCTCGGACAGCTCGGGCGCCGGCAGCGCCAGCAGCTCGGGCCCCTCCGGGGCGCCGGAGGCCGCGGCGGCCATCGCCGGCTCCTCGGGGTCGGACGACTTGGCCTGCACGAAGCCGGGGAGCAGGTCGTCGGCGGCGCGCAGGGCCGACAGGTCGCGTCCCGCCGTGCCGCCCAGCCGGTCGGGATCGACGACGAGGCCGGTGACCGTCACCGAGCCGGCGGCCGGGTCGGGCTGGGGCACCGAGCCGTCGGCGGCGAAGCCGGTGAACCCGCGGATCACCGCCACCCGGTCGCCGGTCGACAGCGTGAGCGGGGTGACGAGCCAGGCGCCGGGCGCGCCGTCCTGGCTGCGGTTGCGGACGACGACGGTGGCGTCGACGTCGTAGGTCCCCGACGCGGTGACCTCGCGGAAGCGGGTGCCGTCGACCGCGGCGTCGCCGTCGCCGGGCGCGAGCAGGTCCTCGACCGGGACCGTCGGCTCGTCCATACGGGCCTCGACCAGCGCGTTGCGGTCGCGCTTCTCGTCGAGGCGGCGCAGCTGCCAGAACCCGAGGTTGACCATGGTGACGGCGAGCAGCGCCACGAGCAGGTGCGACAGCAGCCACCGGGGGCGCAGCAGGAAGCGGGCACGGGCCACCCGTCCAGGCTACGACCGCCGCCCCGCCACGGGTGATGTGGCGGGCGGGGCGGCGGTCGGCCGGTCAGTCCTGGGTCGAGAACACGTGGCCGGCGAACCGGTCGCGCAGATCCTTCTTCGAGAACTTGCCCACCGACGTCTTCGGCACCGCATCGATGAACACCACGTCGTCGGGCAACCACCACTTGGCGACGCGCCCGTCGAGGAAGGCGAGGATCTCGTCGGCCGTGGCGGACTGGCCCTCGCGGAGCACCACGCAGGCCAGCGGTCGCTCGCCCCACTTCACGTGCGGCAGGCCGATGACGGCCGCCTCCGCCACGGCCGTGTGGGCCATGATCTCGTTCTCGAGCTCGACCGAGCTGATCCACTCGCCGCCGGACTTGATGACGTCCTTCGTGCGGTCGACGAGACGGATGTAGCCGTGGTGGTCGATCGTGGCCACGTCGCCAGTCTTGAGCCAGCCGTCCTCGGTGAACGACTCGGGCGAGCGGTCGTCGTTGTAGTACGCCTTGGCGATCCACGGACCGCGGACCTGTAGCTCGCCCTGGGCCTCGCCGTCCCAGGGCAGGCCCTCGGTCGTGCCGGGCAGGGCGATGCGCACCTCGACGCCGAGCAGCTGGGTGCCCACGGTCGTGCGCATGTCGGCCATGCCGTCGTCGTCGAGGCCGGCGGCAAGCGTCGACTTGATCTCGCCCGACGACGCCACCGGCGACGTCTCGGTCATGCCCCACGCCTGGAGGATCGGCAGGCCGATCTGGTTCCGGTAGGCCTCGGACAGCGCCTTGGGCACCGCCGAGCCGCCGCACGGTATGGCGCGCAGCGCCGAGGTGTCGCGCCCCTCGAGCTCGGGCAGCACGCCCATCCAGATCGTGGGCACGCCGGCGGCGATCGTGGCCCGCTCGGTCTCGATGAGCTCGGCGAGCGCCGCCGGCGCCATGCCGGGGCCGGGCAACAGCAGGTCGGCCCCCGACGCCACGGCGGCGTGCGCGAGCCCCCAGGCGTTGGCGTGGAACATCGGGACGACGGGCAGGATGCGGTCGGCCTCACGGGGCCCGAGGCCCGAGATGAGCACGCCCATCGTGTGCAGCACGGTCGAGCGATGCGAGTAGACGACGCCCTTCGGGTTGCCCGTCGTGCCGCTCGTGTAGCACATGGACGCGGCCTGGTCCTCGTCGTCGACGCGGAAGTCCACCGGCTCGGCGGCGGCCAGGAGCGCCTCGTAGTCGTGCACCTGCTTGCCGGCCGGAGCCTCGGGCACGTCACCCGGAGCGCCGTCGTCCATCACCACGATGTGACGGACAGTGTCGAACTTCTCGAACAGCGGCCAGGCCAGCGCCGTGAGCGACTTGTCGATGAAGACGACCTCGTCCTCGGCGTGGTTGGCGACGTAGATGAGCTGCTCGGGGAACAGGCGGATGTTGAGGGCGTGCAGCACCCGGTTCGTGCAGGGCGCCGCGAAGTACAGCTCGAGGTGGCGGGCCGTGTTCCAGCCGAACGTGGCCACCCGGCCGTCGGCGCTGATACCGAGATCGTCGAGGACGCCGCCGAGCCGTCGCGTGCGGGTCGCCCAGTCGCCGTAGCTGGTGCGCTCCTTGCCGGTGGCCGTGACTGTCACGACCTCCTTGTCGAAGAAGAGCCGCTCGGCACGTTCGTGCAGGTGCGGCAGCGTGAGCGGGAAGTCCTGCATCAAGCCCTTCATCGGGCATCCCCCTTGACCTGGTCGGCGTGCCTGGCAGCGTACGCCAGCGCCATGGACCGGCACCTCTCAGACGGGGCCGGCGGTGGCCGTGGCAGAGTGCGGGGCCACGGAGCAGCCCGACCACTAGGCTCGACCCCCTCATGACGACCGACGCCCCCGACGCCGCGCCGCCCGACCGGCGCCCGCCGCGCTGGGCGGTGACGCTGGTCGCGGTGCCGCTCGTCGGCATGATCGTCGCCAGCAACATCGGTGACGCCGCCGCCCCCGACCTCGTCGTGTCGCACCCCGCCCTGCTGCTGGCGCTGAACGCCCGCAACCGCAACCTCGTGCTGGTCACGAACCAGCTCGACGCCGTCACGTACTACGGCATCGGCCTGGCCCGGCTGGTGGCCAGCGACCCGCTCTTCTTCCTGCTCGGCTGGTGGTACGGCGATGCGGCCGTCACCTGGATGGAGAAGCGCACCCGCACCTGGGGCAAGACCCTGCGCGCGGCCGAGGGCTGGTTCCACAAGGCGGCCTACCCGCTCCTCTTCGTCGCCCCCAACCAGTACATCTGCCTGTTCGCCGGGGCGGCGGGCATACCGGTGGCGGCGTTCCTCGCCGTGAACGTGAGCGGCACGCTGGTCCGGCTCTACCTGGTCCGGCGGTTCGGCGACGCCTTCGAGGGCCCGATCGACGATGTCGTCGCGTGGATCGGCGACCACCGCGTGCCCCTGCTCGTGGTGACCGTGGGGGTGGTCCTGCTGTCGCTCGCGCTCGAGGCCAAGAAGGGCGAGACCGAGGTGACGGCGCTCGCCCACCTCGACGACGAGCTCGAGGAGGCGGCCGCCGAGAACGCCGCCCGCGCCGAGGGCGAGGGGACGGACGCGACGCCGGCACCTGCGGACGACGACGGCCACGGCGCCGACGCGCCCGAGTCCGCTCCGCCGGCCGACCGTCGCGCCGGGTGGCCCGCCGCCGACGACGGCCACGGCGCCGACGCGCCCGAGTCCGGTCCGCCGGCCGAGCGTCGCGCCGGGTGGCCCGCCGCCGACGATGACTGACAGGCGACGACCGACCGGCCGGGCTCAGCCGGCGGCCCTCGCTACCACGACGAGCGCTCTGTCCAGTTCGACCCTCCCGGGTCGTCGCGGGCGATCCGGGTCTCCGTCCACCCGCCCCACACCGAGCCGCGTGCCGGGGCCGGATCGGCCCGGCCCCCGACGGCCCGCTGCTGGCCGCTCATGTAGCGGACCTGCGCCGGGCGGTCGCCCGACCGGTGGACGACGTCCTCGTTGGTGCCCAGGTACGACGACACGACGCGGGCGTCGGCGAGCACGGTGTCGGGTGTGCCCGCGGCGATGACGCCGCCCTGCTCGAGCGCCACGGCGATGGCGACGGCCCACTGCGCCGGCCGGTCGAGCAGCCGCTTGAGGGCGTACTCGGTGCCGGTTACCCGACGGTAACCGGGCCCGCCGGCCTACTGACAGCCCAGCGCTGTCCGTGGCGAGCCGACCACGCCTCCACCGTGTGCGGGACGGATCGGGAGGTGGCCGCAGGCCGGCGCACCTTAGGCAGCGACCCGGTCCTGGTGCACTGCGGAGGGACGTCAGGCCTTGGCGCGCTTGGCGGCCCGGGCCCGCGTGGGCTGGTCGAGCACCACCTTGCGCAGGCGCACCGACTTGGGGGTCACCTCGGCGCACTCGTCCTCCGCGATGTGCTCGAGCGCCTGCTCGAGCGACAGCGTGCGGGGCGGGATCAGCTTCTCGAAGCTCTCGGCGGTCGACGACCGGATGTTGTTGAGCTTCTTCTCCTTCGTGGGGTTGACGTTCATGTCGTCGGCCCGGGCGTTCTCGCCGACGATCATCCCCTCGTAGACCTCGACACCCGGCCCGACCAGCAGCTGGCCCCTCTCCTGCAGGCTCATGAGAGCGTGGGCGGTGGTCGGGCCGCTCCGGTCGGCCACCAGCGAGCCGTTGCGCCGGGGGCGGATCTCGCCGGCCCACGGCTCCATGCGCTCGAAGACGTGGTGGACCAGCGCCGTGCCGCGCGTCTCGGTGAGCAGCTCGGAGCGGAAGCCGATGAGGCCCCGCGCGGGCACGACGTGCTCGAGCCGGACCCACCCGGTCCCGTGGTTGGTGATCTGCTCCATGCGGCCCTTGCGCAGAGCCATAAGCTGGGTGACCACGCCCAGGTACTCCTCGGGCACGTCGATGGTGACGCGGTCGACCGGCTCGTGGATGACGCCGTCGATCTCCTTCGTGAGCACCTGCGGCTTGCCGACCGTCAGCTCGAAGCCCTCACGCCGCATCATCTCCACGAGCACGGCCAGCTGCAGCTCGCCGCGGCCCTGCACCTCCCAGGTGTCGGGGCGCCTGGTGGGTTCCACCCGGATGCTCACGTTGCCGACGAGCTCGGCGTCGAGGCGGTTCTTGAGCAGGCGAGCGGTCAGCGACTTGCCTTCGCGGCCCGACAGCGGCGAGGTGTTGATGCCGACCGTCATCGACAGGCTGGGCTCGTCGATCGTGATGACCGGCAGGGGCCGGGGGTCGTCGGGGTCGGCCAGCGTCTCCCCGATCGTGATCTCGGGGATGCCGGCGATCGCCACGATCTCGCCCGGTCCGGCCGACTCGGCCGGCACGCGGTCGAGCGCCTCCGCCACGTAGAGCTCGGTGATCTTCGCCCTCTCCGTCGAGCCGTCGACCCGGCACCACGCCACCGCCATGCCCTTGCGCAGCGTGCCGCTACGCACCCGGCACAGCGCCAGGCGGCCGACGTAGGGGGATGCGTCGAGATTCGTGACCAGCGCCTGGAGCGGCACCTCGGGGTCGTAACTCGGGGCGGGGATGCGCTCTACGAGCAGGTCGAGCAGCGGCTTGAGGCCCTCGCCACCGGGCAGGCCGGCGCCGTCGGCGGGCTGCTCCATCGAGGCGCGGCCCTCCCGGGCCACGCAGTAGACGATCGGGAAGTCCAGCTGGTCGACCTCGGCGTCGAGGTCGAGGAACAGCTCCTCTACCTCGTTGACGACCTCCTTCACGCGCGAGTCGGGCCGGTCGACCTTGTTGACCACGAGGATCACCGGCAGCCGGGCCTCCAGGGCCTTGCGTAGAACGAAGCGGGTCTGGGGCAGCGGGCCCTCGCTGGCGTCGACCAGCAGCAGAACCCCGTCGACCATCGACAGGCCCCGCTCCACCTCGCCGCCGAAGTCGGCGTGGCCGGGTGTGTCGACGATGTTGATCTTCACGTCGCCGTAGCGGACCGCCGTGTTCTTGGCGAGGATCGTGATGCCCTTCTCGCGCTCGAGATCCATCGAATCCATGACGCGATCGGCCACGTCCTGGTTCTCACGGAAGGCGCCCGACTGCCAGAGCATCTGGTCGACGAGCGTGGTCTTGCCGTGGTCGACGTGGGCCACGATGGCCACGTTTCGCAGGTCGGCGCGGATCTGCACGAGCTGGTTCCTCTCCGGAGGGGCCACGAGGGCGGACAGACCAGCCTACGGCGCTGCGAGCACGACCAGCGCTGGGTCGTCCCGGCCGGACCGCCGCCTTTCCGCCCGGACCGGACGCCTTCCGCCCGGAGCGGCGTGCGCGCCGCTAGCGTCCAGCCGATGCAGCACCGCCACGCTCCGTACCGCGGCATCGGTGTCCCACTGGTCACGCTGTTCGACGACCACGGTGCCCTCGACGCAGGCGCCACGGGGCGCCACGCCGCCCGCCTCGTCGACGACGGCGTGGAGGCCGTGGTCGTCGCCGGGTCGACCGGCGAGGCGGCGTCGCTCGAGCCCGACGAGCGGCTGGACCTTCTCGTCGCCGTGCGCGAGGCCGTGGCCGGCCGCGTACCGGTCATCGCCGGGACGGGCGCGGCCTCGATGCGCCAGGCGGTGGCCCTGTCGCAGCAGGCGGCCGACGCCGGGGCCGACGCCCTGCTCGTGCTGTCCCCGCCCTGGGTGGACGACCCCCGCCCGTACTACGACGCCGTGACCGGGGCGGTCGGGGTGCCGGTGCTCGCCTACCACTACCCCACGGCGTCTGCGCCGGGCATCCCCGTCGACGTGGTCGGCGACCTGCCGGTGGCCGGCATGAAGGACTCGACCGGCGATCCGTCCCGCCTGGCCATCGAGCTCGACGCGATGCCCGAGGGCCTCTACACCGGTAGTGCGGCCGTGCTGCTGCAGGCGAAGGCCATGGGCGCCAGCGGGGCGATCGTGGCGCTGGCCAACCTCGACGTCGCCGGGTGCCAGCGGGCGTGGGACGGGGACGGCGCCTGCCAGCGCGAGCTGGTCAACGGCCACCGCAGCGCCGCGCTCTCAGGCGTGCGCGGCCTGAAGCGGGCGCTCGCCGCCCGGTACGGCACCTCGCCGACCACCCGCCTGGGCTGAAGGCGCGGATTGACCGTTCGACCGACGAGGAGTGTGGACCGATGCGACGACTGATGCTCGACGGGCCAGGCGCGCTGCGGTGGGAGGAGGCCGAGGAGCCGCGGCCGAGCGGGCCGGACCAGGCGGTCGTGCGCCCGGTGGCGGTCGCGACGTGCGACCTCGACGGCGCGGTCCTGCACGGGCGCTTCCCGCTGGCCGGTCCCTACCCGTTCGGCCACGAGGGCGTGGCCGAGGTCGTCGAGGTCGGCGACGAGGTCAGCACCGTGGCGCCCGGGGACCTCGTCGTCGTGCCGTTCCAGATCTCGTGCGGCACGTGTGCGCCATGCCGGCGGGGCCGGACCGGCAACTGCGCCACGCATCCGCCGCTGTCGACGTACGGCATCGGCACGATCGGCGGGCTGAAGTGGGGCGGGCTTCTCGCCGACCTCGCCCTCGTCCCGCACGCGGACGCCATGCTCGTCCCGCTGCCCGACGGCGTGGCGCCGGCCGTGGTCGCCAGCGCCAGCGACAACATCCCCGACGCCTTTCGGACGGTCGGGCCCCAGCTGGCCGCCGAGCCGGGGGGCGAGGTGCTGGTCGTGGGCGGCGGCGGGAGCACGTCGATCGGCCTGTACGCCGCTGGCCTGGCCGTCGCGCTCGGCGCCGGGCGGGTCGTGTACCACGACCACGACCACGACCGGCTGGCCGTCGCCACCGCGCTCGGCGCCGAAGCGGTGGAGGGGACGCACCCGGCCCGGCTCGGGGCGTTCCCGATCACGGTCGACGCCGGCGGCACGCCCGACGCGCTGCACACCGCGCTCGACGCCACGGCGTTCGACGGCACGTGCACGAGCGCGTCGGTCTACCTCGAGGACCCCACGATGCCGCTGTTTCGCATGTACTCGCGGTGCTGCACGTTCCACACCGGCCGGGCGCACGTCCGCCCGGCCATCCCCGCCGTACTCGACCTCGTGGCGGCCGGGCGCTTCGACCCGTCGCTCGTGACCTCGGCCGTCGTGCCCTGGGACGAGGCCCCGGCCGCCCTCGCGGATCCGCCCCTCAAACTGGTGGCAACCCGGGCCTGACCCTGGCCGCCGCTCGCCCGTCAGCCCCCGAGCCGGTCCCGCAGCGCGAACTTCACGACCTTGCCCGACGGGTTGCGGGGCAGGGCGTCGACGACCTCGAGCTGCTCGGGCAGCTTGCGGGTGATCAGTCCCGCCTCGCGCAGGTGGCGGCACACTTCGGGCAGGTCGATGTCGGGGGCGCCGGTGGTGGTCACCACGACCGCGCACACCCGCTCGCCCCGCTCGGCGTCGGGCACGCCGACCACGGCCACGTCGGCGACCCGGGGGTGGGTGAAGAGCAGGTCCTCGACCTCCTTGGCCGAGATGTTCTCGCCCTTGCGGATGATCACGTCCTTCAAGCGCCCGGTGATCGTGAGGTTGCCGGCCTCGTCGACACGCCCGAGGTCGCCGGTGCGGAACCAGCCTTCGTCGTCGAACGCCGCGGCGTCGAGCGCCGAATCGAGGTAGCCGAGCGTCACCTGCGGTCCTTTCGCCCGAACCTCGCCCTCCTCCCCGATGCCGGCCTCCTTGCCCTCGAGCGTGACGATCCGCAGCCGGGCGCCGGTGACGGCCGGGCCTTCGGTCTCGGCCAGCACCTCGTCGCTGGCGTCAGCGTCGTTCATCGTGAGGATCGGCGCCTCGGTCATGCCGTAGCCCGACACGACGCCGGCACCGCCGAACGCCGCCTTGATGTCGTAGTGGAGCTGGGGCGGCTTCGGGGCGCCCCCGCCCGGAAACGTGCGCACGTGGGGGAACAGCGGCTCGCCCTCGGGCAGGGCCCGCTGGGCGGCCAGGTACACCTGATGGAAGAAGGTGCCCGCGCCGGCCTGGGTGACGTGCTCACGGCGCAGCAGCTCGATCGTCGTGTCGGGGTCGAACGCCTCGGACAGCACGAACGTGAGCCCGTAGGCAACCGCGGCGTACAGGTAGAGGCCGCCGGCCACGTGCGTGATCGGGAACACGAGGGCGAAGCGGTCGTCCTCGGCGAGGTGCAGCCGCTCGGACATGCCCACCGACGCCGCCCGCAGCGACCGGTCGCCGTGCTTCGCGCCCTTGGGCTCGGCCGTCGTGCCGGAGGTGTAGTACACGAACCGGACCGGCACGTCGCCCTCGGCCCGGGCGTCGTCGGCGGGCGGCGGCGGCAGCGTCGCCGGATCACCCTCGGGCAGGTCGCGCCCGCAGGGCAGCGTCCGGGTGGCGGTGCCTTCGGTGACCGAACCGGCGAGCGCCGCGTAGTCGTAGCCCTTCCAGGTACCGGGCGTGACCAGCAGGGCTGGATGCGCCTGGCGGACGATGAAGCCGACCTCGCGCTCGCGGTAGATCGGGAGGATGGGGTTCTGTACGGCGCCCAGGCGCCGCAGGGCGCCGAAGAGCACCATGGCCTCGAGCCACGTGGGAAGGATCCACGACACGACCGTGCCGTCGCGCACCCCCTCGGCCGCCAGACCGGCCGCGACGCGTTCGCACCGGTCGCGGTAGGCGCCGAAGGTGAGGCGGGTCCCGGCCTCGTCGACGGCCATCTCTCGCTCGGGCGTCTCGTCGGCCCGGCGGGCGATCAAGGCCCAGATGTCGGTTGCCTCGAGCACGGTCCCCTCCCGTTTTCTGACGCTACGTCAGGAGAGTAGCGCCGCCGTGCTGGGCGAATGGCTACAGGCCGAGCAGCTCGTCGAGGCCGATCGTCAGGCCCGGCCGCTCGCCCACCTGCTTGACGGCCAGCACGACGCCCGGCATGAAGCTCGACCGGTCGTAGCTGTCGTGGCGGATCGTGAGAGACTGGCCGGTCGTGCCGAGCAGCACCTCCTGGTGGGCGACGAGCCCCCGCAGGCGCACCGAGTGCAGGGGGATGCCGGCCGGGCCACGGGCGCCGCGGGCGCCGGGCAGCACGGCGTTGGTGGTGGGGTCGTCGTTCCACTGGTCGGACGACGCAGCCATGCGCCGAGCCGTGATCATCGCCGTGCCCGACGGGGCGTCGACCTTCTGGTCGTGGTGCAGCTCGATGATCTCGGCGGTCTCGAAGTAGGGCGCGGCCAGTTCGGCGAAGCGCATCATGAGCACGGCGCCGATGGCGAAGTTCGGAGCGACCAGGCAGTTCGACGTGGTGAACGCCTTGCGGATCTGCGCGAAGTCGTCCTCGCCGAACCCGCTCGTGCCCACCACGGCATGCACGCCGTTCTCGGCGGCCCACGCCACGTTGGCCCGGGCGGCGTCGACGAGCGTGAAGTCGACGACCACGCCGACGCCCCGGTCGACGAGCACCGACGGATCGGCGTCGACCGTCACGCCGGGCACGTCCACGCCGGTGGCGTGCTGCAGGTCGAACCCGGCGTGGTGGGGGTCGATGGCGCCCACCAGCTCGAGCTCGGGATCGTCGGCCACGGCCCGGCACACGAGGCTGCCCATGCGCCCGGTGGCCCCGAAGACTGCGACACGGATCGTCATGCGGCGCGACCCTACCGGGCGGGCCGGCGCCGCCCGGGCCCTGACCTGCGGTCGGCCCCGGACGGCGTCCCGAGCAGCCGGGGGCGGCGGCGCGGCCGGCGGAGGGCAGCCGGCGGGACGCCGCAGGGACGCCCGACCGACCGTCAGCGCCGCATAGGTCGATGCTGACGTGTGTTGCGACGGTGCCCGGGCCGTAGGGTGGCGCCGTGGAGTGACACGGCACCTCTGGCACCGCGCCCGCCCGGTGGGCGCGCTCGTCCGCCCCGCCGACCCCCGGAGCTGCCCCCGTGTCATCGTCTCTCTCGTCCCTGGTCGCCCACGACCTGACGCTGTCCATCGGGCCGCGCACCCTGCTCGCCAGGGTCGACCTCAGTGTCGGCCCCGGCACCCGTCTGGGCTTGATCGGCCCGAACGGCGCCGGCAAGTCGACGCTGCTGCGCACGCTCGCCGGCCTGAGGGCGCCCGACGGCGGCCGGGTCCGCGTGACGCCGGCGGCGGCCACGGTCGGCTACCTGCCGCAGGAGCCGCATCCCCGTCCCGGCGAGACCGTCGCCGAGCTGCTGACCCGGCGTACCGGCGTGGCGGAGGCCAGCGCCGTTCTCGACGCCGCCATCGCGGCGCTGGCGGCCGCCGCGCCCGGGGCCGACGACGCCTACGCCGCCGCCCTCGACCGGTGGCTGGCGCTCGGCGGGGCCGACATCGACGCGCGGGCCGGGGCCGTGGCCGACGACCTCGGCCTGCCCACGGCCCTGCTCGACCGTCCGGTGGCCGGCCTGTCGGGCGGCCAGGCGGCCCGGGCCCAGCTGGCGGCGCTGCTGCTCGCCCGCTTCGACGTGTTCCTGCTCGACGAGCCGACGAACGACCTCGACACAGATGGGCTCGACCGCCTGCAGCGCTTCGTCGACGGCCTGGCCGGGCCGAGCGTGATCGTCTCGCACGACCGGGCGTTCCTCGAGCGGACGGTCACGGCGGTCGCCGAGATCGACGACCACGACGGCTCGCTGCGCCGCTTCGACGGCGGGTGGCTGGCCTACCTCGACGAGCGGCGGCGGGTCCGCCAGCACGCCGAGGAGGACTACGAGACCTACGTCGACCGCCGCGACGCCCTGACCCAGCGGGCCCGCACCCAGCGAGAGTGGTCGGCGAAGGGCATCAAGCGGGTGAAGACCTCGGGCGAGCGCGACAAGTTCATCCGCCACCACAACGCGGCCATGTCCGAGAAGCTGGCCGGCAAGGCGCGGCGCACCGAGCAGGCGCTGTCCCGGCTCGAGTCGATCGACAAGCCGTGGGAGGGCTGGGACCTGCGCCTCGAGATCGCCGATGCCGGCCGCAGCGGCGACATCGTCGCACGGCTCGACGGCGCCGTCGTCGAGCACCCCGCGCCCGACGGCGGCCCCGGCTTCCGCCTGCCCGGTCACGCTGGAGGTGCGCTTCGGCGATCGCGTTGCGGTCGTCGGCGCCAACGGCTCGGGCAAGACGACGCTGCTCGACGCCCTGCTCGGGCGGGCGCCGTTGGCCGAGGGCACCGCGTGGCTCGGACCGGGCGTGGTCGCCGGCGAGATCAGCCAGGGCCGCGACGTCTTCGACGGGGCCCGCAGCCTGCTCGACGGCTTCCAGGCGGCCAGCGGCATCGCCACGCTGTCCGAGTCGCGGTCCGTGCTCGCCAAGTTCGGCCTCGGCGCCGACCACGTCGGCCGGGCCGCCGGCTCGCTGTCGCCCGGCGAGCGCACGCGGGCCACGCTCGCCGTGCTCCAGGCTCGCGGCGTCAACCTGCTCGTGCTCGACGAGCCCACGAACCACCTCGACCTGCCGGCGATCGAGCAACTCGAACAGGCCGTGGCGGCCTTCACCGGCACCCTCGTGCTGGTCACCCACGACCGTCGGCTGCTCGAGGGCGTGGGGGTGACCTCGACGGTCCAGGTGGCCGACGGCGCCGTGACCGTTCCCGTCTGAGCCGCGCCGCAGGAGGCGCGCCGCCGACCGGACTGGCCACTCCCGTCACGGCCACCACGGCTGCGCATCGAGCTGATCACGCCGACCGCCTGAGCCCACCGGCGTCGGGTCGACGTCGGAGCGGAGTCCGCTCCGCGCCGGAGTCCGGCCGGTCAGACCCGGTCGGAGGTCACGGCCTCGGCGGGCGTCGCCCCGCCGTGCTCGCTGCGCACCACGGCGAGGAATCGCTCGACGGCGTGCACCGTGTGATGCGTCCGCACCGACGGGAACACGTCGAACGCGTGCTGGGCCCGGGGCAGCTCGCCGTAGACGACGGGCTGCAGCGACGCCGACCGGAGCAGGCCGGCGAAGGACCGTGCCTGCTCGACCGGCACGACTGTGTCGTTCGTGCCGTGCAGCACGAAGCACGGCGGGGCGTCGGGCCGCACGTGGCTCATCGGCGAGGCCTGGTCGTAGCGCTCGCGGTCGTCGGCCAAGGGCGTCTTGAACACGCTGCGCTCGAGCAGCGGGGCCAGGCGGGGGTTGGCGGTGCCGTCGCGGTTCGTGAAGTCGTAGACGCCGTAGAACGGGACGGCGGCGGCAACGCTCGTGTCGGCGTCCTCGAAGCCGGGCTGGAACGCGGCGACGTCGGGGGTGAGCGCCGCGAGCGCCGCCAGATGACCACCGGCCGAGCCGCCCGTGATGGCGAGGAACGACGGGTCGCCGCCGTGTTGCTCGATCGTCTCCCGGATCCAGGCGATCGCCCGCTTCACGTCCACGATGTGATCAGGCCACGACGAGCGGGGGCTCAGCCGGTAGTTGATGGCCACGCAGACCCAACCGCGCTCGGCCAGGTGCGCCATGAGTGGCTGGGCCTGGCCCCGCTTCTGGCCCATGACCCAGGCACCGCCGTGCACCTGCAGCAGCACAGGGGCCCCGGCGTCGGCGGGCAGGTCGGCCCGCCGCAGTACGTCGAGGCTGTTGCGCCGGCCGAACTCGCCATACGCGACGTTGCCCGCGACCACGTAGCGGCGTGTCTGTCGTAGGTCGGGCACGAGCAGGGCCCGCCGGGTGAGCGGCACGTCCGGCAGCGGGGTGAACGGCTCCGTGATGCGGGTGCGGTAGCCGGGGCCGAGGTCGTCCTGGAGGGCGGCCTCCAGCACGTCGCCGGTCGCCTGGGCGTCGCGGTGCAGCTGCCAGAGCCCCCGGAACGACGCTGCGGTCAGTGCGAGGCCGAGCGCGCCGCGGACGTTGCGGACGCCGCCGCGACGGGCGGCGAGAACGCCGGTCACCGCCTGGACGGCCATGGTCTGCATCGGCATCTCGGAGGTGGGCAGGCCCGTGACGAACGCGATCGGTGCACCCGGGCCGTAGCGGTCGAGCGGTCGCAGGGCCGTGGCCGTGGCCGCCGCCCCCAGGGCGCGCTCTAGCAGGAACCGGTTGGAGGGCCTCACGGCGACTCCTCTCACGTCGAGGGCACCGGGCGGAAGCGTACGACGCCGTCGCTCCGACGGTCGAGCCGCCGACCAGGGCCCCCCTACCCCGACGGTGGCCGGCGCATGCACACCCGCAACGCGGGGTCGAGCCCGGCGGCGGCCTCGTCGCGCACCCGGGCGGCGAGCTCGGGTCCGATCTCCTCCGGCCCCAGCACCACGTAGCCGCGCCGCTCGTAAAAGGGCCGATTCCACGCCACATCGCGGAAAGTCGTGAGCGTGACGGACCCGCTCCCCCACCCGGCCGCCGCCTCGGCCACGGCGGCGAGAAGGGCGGTGCCGATCCCGCGTCCCTGGGCGGCGGGATCGACCGAGACCTCCTCCACGTGGGTGTCGCCGTCGACGACGTCGGCGACGAGGAACCCCGCGACGACGCCGGCGTCGACCGCGACCCACGCGCGGCCGGCGGCCACCCAGGCGGTCAGCCCCTCGACGTGGATCGGCGGGTCGTCGGCGCGCTCGGCGATGCGGGAGTCGTCGACCTCGGCGAAGCGCCGCCCGGCCGCTGCGCTCACGGCCCGCATGCGCGCGACGTCACCGGCCGCGGCCGGCCGCACGACCACGCCGCCGGTCACGGGCGCCGCAGCGGGGCGCCCGCCCGACCTCACGCGAGGTCGGCGTCGTCGAGGGGGCCGATGACGGTGAGCGTGCGCTGGCCGCCGAACACGTCGGCGGCGACGCGGGCGACGTCGTCGCCCGTGACCGCCCTGATGCGGGCCAGCTGCTCGTCGACCGTCACGACCTCGTCGCGCGCCATGAGGCTGCGACCCAGGCGCGCCATGCGTGACCCCGAGTCCTCGAGACCGAGGACGAGCGATCCCTCGATGAAGCCCTTGGCCACCGTGAGCTCGGACTCGGTCACGCCCGACGCCACGATCTTGGCGATCTCGTCGTCGATGACCGCCAGCAGCTCGCCGACGCGACCGGGGGCAGTACCCGCGTAGACGCCGGCGCAGCCGGAATCTGCGTAGGTCGAGGCCCACGAGTACACGGAGTAGCAGAGGCCCCGCTCTTCGCGGACCTCCTGGAACAGGCGGCTCGACATGCCGCCGCCCAGCACCTGGTTGGCCACGGTGAGGGCGTAGCGGTCGTCGTTGTCGTGGTCGAGGCCCCGCCACCCCATGGCTATGTGCGCTTGCTCGGTGTCGTCGCGGCTGACCACCCGCGACTCGGGCGGCGTCGTCGGGGCCTCGCGCACGGGCGCGTCGCCGCCCGACAGGGGCGCGAGTGACCGCTCGAACGCCGCCGCCACGTCGTCGTGGTCGAGGTCGCCCGCGGCGGTGACCACCATGTTCCGGGGCCGGTACCAGTGGGCGAAGAACTCGGCGATCTGGTCGCGGGTGACGGCCTCGACCGTCTCGCGGTCGCCGAGCACCTCGCGCCCGAGCGGGTGCCCGGGGAACAGCGACTCGGCCAGAAGCGTGTGGACGTGGTCCTCGGGCATGTCGAGGTTCATGAGGATCTCTTCGAGGATCACCTGCCGCTCGGCGTCGACCTCGTGAGGTCGGAACAGCGGGTCGGTGAGCACGTCGCCGAGGATGTCGAAGCCCAGCTGGGCCTGCGACGCCGGCAGCCGCGTGTAGTACGCGGTGTGCTCGCGGCTGGTGAACGCGTTCATCTCGCCGCCGACTGCGTCGATCGCCTCGGCGATCTGGCGGGCGGTGCGGGCGGTCGTGCCCTTGAACAGGAGGTGCTCGAGGAAGTGCGACGCCCCGGCCAGCGCAGCGGGCTCGTCGCGTCCGCCTACGCCGACCCAGGCGCCGACCGTCACCGAACGGGCCTCCGGCATGCGCTCGGTGACGAGACGGATGCCGTTGGCCAGCCGGATGTCCTCGATGTCCTCGACGGTCGAGTCGGCCAAGGGGACCTCAGCGACGACGGCGCCGGCGCCGGTCGCCGCCACCCCGTTCGCCGCCGCGACCCTCGCCACCGCCCGGGCTGGCCGTCGCCGTGGCGGGCCCGAGGTCGCCCAGCTCACCCGACAGCTCGGCGTCGAAAGCGTCCTCGAAGGACACGGTCTCGCCGGTCGGGGTCGAGCCGCCGTTGCCGGCGGTGCTCCGGCCGTTGCCGCCCGAGGGCTCGCCGACGCCGTCGGGGGCGTTGGCCAGGCTCAGCGAGACCTTGCCGCCGGGATCGACGTCGTCGACCTTCACCTCGACCTCCTGCCCGAGCGACAGCACGTCCTCGACCTTGTCGATGCGCCTGCCCCCACCGATCTTCGAGATGTGGAGCAGGCCGTCGCGGCCGGGGAGGATGTTGACGAAGGCGCCGAACTTGGTGATGTTCACCACGCGGCCCTGGTAAGCCTGGCCCACCTCGGCGGTCGGCGGGTTGAGGATCAGCTGGATCTGGCGCCGGGCCTCCTCCACCGCCCCCTTGTCGGTCGAGCCCACGGTGACCGTGCCCACCATGCCGTCGTCGTCGACGCTGACGTCCGCGCCGGTCTCGGCGGTTATGGCGTTGATGACCTTGCCCTTCGGGCCGATGACCTCGCCGATCTTGTCGATCGGGATCTCGAAGCTGAGGATCTTCGGGGCGGTCTCGCCCACCTCGTCGCGCGGCTCGGCGATCGCGTCGCGCATCACGGCGAGGATCTGCGTGCGGGCCTCGTAGGCCTGCTGCAGCGCCTGGGCCAGCACGTCGGCCGGCAGCCCGTCGATCTTCGTGTCGAGCTGCAGGGCGGTGACGAACTCGTCGGTGCCGGCGACCTTGAAATCCATGTCGCCGAACGCGTCCTCGGCGCCCAGGATGTCGGTGAGGGTCGTGTAGGTGCCCTCGGCGAACACCAGGCCCATGGCGATGCCAGCCACCGGCGACTTCACCGGCACGCCGGCGTCCATCAGCGACATGGTCGACGAGCAGACCGACGCCATCGACGTCGACCCGTTCGATGCCAGCACCTCGGACACGAGGCGCAGCGTGTAGGGGAACTCAGCCTGGCTGGGAACGACGGGCAAGAGGGCCCGCTCGGCCAGCAGGCCGTGGCCGATCTCGCGGCGCTTGGGGCTGCCCACGCGGCCGGTCTCGCCGTTGGCGTGCGGCGGCATGTTGTAGTGGTGCATGTACCGCTTGCGGTCGCGATTGCCCAGGTTGTCGAGGATCTGGTCCATCTTCGGCATGCCGAGGGTGGTCACGTTGAGCACCTGGGTCTCGCCGCGCTGGAACAGGCCCGAGCCGTGGGCCGTGGGCAGCACGCCGACCTCAGCCGACAGCGCCCGGATGTCGCGGGGACCACGGCCGTCGATGCGGGCGCCCTCGCTGACGATGCGCTTCCGGATGATCTTCTTCAGCAGCGCCTTGGCGGCGTTGTTGATCTCGCGCACCCGCTCGGGGAACTCGGCCGCGAGCTGCTCGATGATGGCCTTGGCAGCCTCGCCCTGGGCCTTCTCGCGCTCGGCCTTGACCGTGATGCCGGACACCTCGGACAGCGGGCCCGACCCGATGGCCTCGACACGAGCGAACACGTCGTCGCCGTAGTCGACCTGCGGCTCCCACTCGAGCGGGGTGATCAGGTCGCGGGACTTGGCCTCGTCGACGAGCCGGTGCTGGGCCTCGATCGACTCGCGGATCCAGGTCTTGGCGGACTCGAGGCCGCCGGCGATGACCTCTTCGGTCACATGCGGCGTGCCGGACTGATAGAGGTTCCAGGCGGTCTCGGTGCCGCCGGCCTCGACCATCATGATGGCGATGTCGCCGTCATCGAGCTGGCGCCCGGCCACGACGAGCTCGAAGGTCGAGTCCTCGCCCTGCGCGTAGGTGGGATGCGGCACCCACTGGCCCTCGGCGGACCAGGCGATCCGCACGGCGCCGATCGGGCCCTCGAAGGGGATGCCCGACACCATCAGCGCCGCGGACGCGCCGTTGATGGCGAGCACGTCGTAGGGGTTCTCGCCGTCGACACCGGTGACGGTGACGACGACCTGGGTCTCGTTGCGGTAGCCGTCGGCGAAGCTCGGCCGCAGGGGGCGGTCGATCAGCCGGCAGGTGAGGATGGCCAGGTCGGTCGGCCGGCCCTCACGGCGGAAGAAGCTGCCGGGGATGCGACCGGCCGCGTACATGCGCTCTTCCACGTCCACCGTCAGCGGGAAGAAGTCGATGCCCTCCCGGATGTTCCGCGCGGCGTTCGCCGTGACCAGCACCTGGGTCCTGCCCAGCGTGGCCACGACGGAACCCTGGCTCTGGAATGCCAGCTTGCCCGTCTCGAACGACAGGGACTGCTCGGTGCCCGACACGGGCGCCGATACGACGATGGGATCTGCCATCGTTCGCTCTCCTCTCCGGCGACCCTCGGTCACCGGTTTCGGGGCGGCGGGGCCAGTTCCCAGTCGGCGGCCCCCACGTCGTGGGAACGGGCGACTGACAACTGACCGGTGCCGCCGATCTCGGTTGTCACCCGGAGCCGTATCCGCCGGCTCACGGGGTTCTGCACCAGTATGCGACACGAGCGGCCCCGAGAGGCCGCTCGGCTCGCTTCGACCTACCGGCGGAGGCCGTTCTTGGCGATGATCGCCCGATAGCGCTCGACGTCGTTGGACCGGACGTAGTCCAGCAGGCGACGCCGCCGACCGACGAGCTGCAGCAGCCCCCGGCGGGAGTGGTGGTCCTTCTTGTGCTTGGACAGGTGCTGGTTGAGGTGGTTGATGCGCGTGGTGAGCAGCGCGATCTGCACCTCGGGCGAGCCCGTGTCGCTGTCGTGGAGCTTGTTGTCGGCGATGATGCCGGACTTGGCGGCGTCGATCTGATCGGACACGTGTGCCTGTTCCTTCGGATGGGTGACTGATTACCCGGCCCCTGCGGTCGGCGAGGCCGGACCCGGAGCAGCCGACAACGCTACCAGCAGCGTTACCCAGTGCGCGAATCAGCTCGCGGTCTGGGTCGCGGTCGAGCCGGGCTGGTCGACGGTCCAGGTGTAGCGGGCCGGCCGGTGCTGCTCGGGTCCGGTGCGGAACTGCAGCGGGGGCGTGAGGCGCCGCACCCAGGCGTGGGGGCCGAGGAACACGTCCTCGATCTGGGCGGTCGTGGCGTCGGGGCGGAGGCCGGCGGCCCCGAGCGCCGCGGCGCGGACCCGGGCGAGGGGTCCGTCGAGCAGCTGGGCGACCACGGCCGGCAGCGTCTCGGGGTCCTTCAGCACCCACGAGTGCGTGCCGCCACGGATGGTCACGAGCGTGCCGTTGGACCGCCGGGCGGCGTCGACGGCCGTGCGGTACGGCACGGCGACGTCGCGGTCGCCGTGGATGACCACCACCGGCACCCGGCTGTCGGCCAGCTCCTCGAGCATCTGGCCGGTGCCCTGCGACCGCAGGAGCGAGATCGCCGGGCCGAGCAGCCGCCACGGCTTCACGGCGTGACCGACGAGCGTGGGTACGACCAGGCGGCCGAGCTTGGCGGCCTGGCGGGGGTCGCTGAGCCACGGGAGGGTCGAGAGCGTGTCGAGGGCCAGCAGCGCCGCCACGGCGAGAAGCACCGGCGGGGCGAAGCGCGAGACGCCGATCAGCTTGTCCCACAGGTCGCCCACGGCGGCGTCGATGAGGATCACCGCGATCGCCCGGTCGGGGTTCTCCGCGGCGAGCTGGGCCACGAGCCGGCCGCCCATCGAGTGGCCGGCGAACACCGCCCGGCGGATGCCCAGCTCGTCGAGCACGCGCCCGAGCAGGCGGACGTAGGCGTCGAGGTTGGCGCCGTCGGTGGGCAGGCCCTGGGTGCCGCCGTGGCCGGCGACGTCGATCGCCACCACCTTGAAGCCCATGCGCACGAGGCGCGACAGCGTCTGGGCGTAGAGGATGCCCTCGGCCGTGAACCCGTGGACCAGCACGACGGGTAGCCCCTGGCCGCACACGGCCACCCCCACGCGGTGCTCGTCGTCGAGCACGATCTCGTGGCGGGCCAGGCGGGGCACGACCACGAGCGGGGCCTCGCTGTCGGCGTCGCCCCGCAGCGGCCCGACGATGGGGTCGCGCGAGCGCCGGGCGCCCGCGTCCGCGTTCGGCAGCGGGATCACGGTGGCGAGCGCCGCCTCGGGCGCCACCGGGCCGCCGCCGGGCCGGCCCTTCCCGGGACTCGGCCCGGTCGTGTCATCTCGTGCCATCGGTCCTCCGACCAACGTTCAGTCGGCCGCACCGGTGCGGCACGGGGATGGTGGGTGAACCATAAGCCACGCATGTGACAAAACGGTGGTCGGTGGCGCAAGGTCGTGTGCCGGCCACGATGCGTCGCCGTGGCGGCGGGCGGACCCGAGCCGGCCCCCCGCCGGCGGCCGGCGGCCGGATCAGCCGGCGTCCGGCGCCCCGGTCAGCCGGTGGCCGGCAGTCGGATCAGCCGGCGTCGAGGATGCGGCGGGCGTCCTCGCAGTCGCGCCCGATCTGCTCGATCAGGGCCACGACCGACGTGAAGCGCTCCTCGCCCCGCAGCCGCTCCACGAAGCGTACGCGGGCCTGCTCGTCGTAGAGGTCGCCCGAGAAGTCGAGCAGGTGGGCCTCGAGCATGCTGGCGTCGGCCGTCTCGTAGAACGTGGGCCGGCGGCCGAGCGACAGGGCGGCCGCGTGCACGACGGCGTCGGGCCGGACGTACCAGCCGGCGTAGATGCCGTCGGCCGGCAGCAGGATGCTACCCGGCACCGACACGTTGGCCGTCGGGTAGCCCAGCTGGGTGCCGCCCCGGGCGTCGCCGTGGCTCACGACGCCGCGCACCTCGTGGGGGCGGCCGAGCAGGGCCGCGGCCCCGGTGACGTCGCCGGCGGACAGCAGGCGGCGGATGCGGGTCGACGACACCTGGTCGCCGGCGTCCGCGGGCGACCCGGCCGCGCCGACCAGCTCGAGGCCCTCGACGGTGAAGCCCAGCTGGGCACCCAGCTTGCGCAGCAGGGGCACGTTGCCGGCCCGGCCGTGGCCGAAGTGGAAGTCCTCGCCGACCACGACGGTGCGGGCGTTGAGGCAGCCCACCAGCACCTCGTGCACGAAGTCCTCGGCGCTCTCGGTGCTGCGCCGCTCGTCGAACGTCACCACGAGGCAGTAGTCGACGCCGGTCTCGGCCAGCAGCTCGATCTTCTGGTCGAGGTCGGTGAGCAGGAGGGGCGCGGACGCCGGCCGCACCACCGAGGCCGGGTGGCGGTCGAAGGTCACCACCGCGCTGCGCAAGCCCAGCGCGGCCGCCCGCCGGCGCACCTCGGAGATCACCGCGCGGTGCCCGAGGTGCACGCCGTCGTAGGCCCCGATCGTGATCGCCGTGCCTTCCGCGGGCCGGGGGCAGGCGGTCTGGTCGCGCAGCACCTCCATCGGCGCGGCAGCGTACCGGGCGGCGCCCCTCGGACCGGTCGACATCCGATCCCCTGGTATTGACCCCGAGAGGAGCGGCCCGCGGCCGAAGTCACACGCCGTTCAGTGCCTCGCGGAGGTCCTCGACCAGGTCCCAGGCGGTCTCGATGCCCACCGACAGGCGGATCAGGCCCGCGTCGACGGCGAGCGGCGAGCCGGCGGCGGACGCGTGGGTCATCAGGGCCGGGTGCTCGATCAGGGACTCGACCGCCCCGAGCGACTCGGCGAGCGTGAACAGGCGGGTGCGCTCGGCGACCTTGAGCGCCGCCTGCTCGCCGCCCCGTACGACGAAGGACACCATGCCCCCGAAGTCGCGCATCTGGCGGGCGGCGACGTCGTGGCCCGGGTGGTCGGCCAAGCCCGGCCACATGACGCGCTCGACGGCGGGATGGCCGGCGAGCGCCTCGGCCACGGCTCGGGCGTTGGCGCAGTGACGGTCCATGCGGACCGCCAGCGTCTTCACCCCGCGGAGCACGAGGTAGCAGTCGAACGGCGAGGGCACGGCGCCCGCGGCGTTCTGCAGGAACCGCACGCGCTCGGCCAGCCCGGCGTCGCCGGTGGCCAGGAGGCCACCCACCACATCGGAGTGCCCGCCGACGTACTTGGTCGACGAGTGCACGACCACGTCGGCCCCGAGCGCCAGGGGCTGCTGCAGGTAGGGCGTGGCGAACGTGTTGTCGACCACGAGCAGCGCCCCGTGGGCGTGGGCCACCTCGGCTACCGCTGCGATGTCGACGACGGACAGGGCCGGGTTCGTGGGGGTCTCGGCCCACACGAGGCGAGTCCCCTCGGGCCAGTCGGCGGCGAGGCGGTCGGCATGGCGCAGGTCGCGCGGCACCCACGGGTGACCGGTTGGGCCGACGACCTTGTCGATCAGGCGGAACGTGCCGCCGTAGGCGTCGTCGCCGAGCACGACGCCCTCGCCTGGGCCGAGCAGCCGCAGCACGGCGTCGCTGGCCGCCAGGCCCGACGCGAACGCCAAGCCGTGGCGGACGCCCTCCAGCGAGGCCACGCACGCCTCGAGCGCCGCTCGGGTGGGGTTGCCGCTCCGGCCGTACTCGTAGCCCTGGTGCTCGCCCACGGCCCGCTGGGCGAACGTGGTCGACAGCGTAAGCGGCGGCACCACGGCGCCGGTGGTGGGATCCGGCGCCTGGCCGACGTGGATGGCGCGCGTCTCGAAGCCGTCGCGGTGGTCGGACGCGCTCACATGTGCCCCTGGGCCAGGTGGTTCAGCACGTCGGTGCGGCTGAACACGGTGTGGGGACGGCCGCCGGCGAGCACGACGAGCGCCGGGGCGCGGTCGAGCAGCTCGACGGCGAGCGCGATCGGCTGGCCGACGCCGATCGTGGGCAGACGGTCGCCCATCACCTTCTCGACGGGCTCCTCCATGACCTGCGGGTCGCGGAACGCGAGGTCCATGAGGGCGAGCTCGTCGACCGCCCCGACGATCTCCGCGGCCGCCAGCGGCATCTCGCCCTTGGCGACCGGCAGCTGCGACACGCCGTAACGCCGCATGACCTCCACGGCCCGCTCGACCGTGTCCTCGGGGTGCACGTAGACGAGCGGCGGGATGTCGCCGCCCCGCGCCTCGATGATGTCTGCGACCGTGTGGTCCGACCCGCGCACGAAGCCGTAGCCGGCCATCCACCGCTCGTCGAACACCCGCGACAGGTAGCCGCGGCCCGAGTCGGGTATGAGCACGACGATCAGGTCGTCCGGGCGCGCGTCGCGCGCCACCTCGAGGGCGGCGGCGACGGCCGTGCCGCCCGATCCGCCGATGAGCAGGCCCTCCTCGGCGGTGACCCGCCGGGCCATGAGGAAGCTGTCCTCGTCGCTCACGGCCACGACCCGGTCGACGAGCGAGGGGTCGTAGGTCGACGGCCAGAAGTCCTCGCCGATGCCCTCGACCAGGTACGGCCGCCCGGAGCCGCCCGAGTACACCGAGCCAGCCGGGTCCGCCCCCACGATCTGGATGTTCGGGTTGCGGGCCTTCAGGTAGCGGCCCACGCCCGTGATCGTGCCGCCGGTGCCGACACCGGCCACGAAGTGGGTGATGCGCCCGGCGGTCTGCCGCCACAGCTCGGGGCCGGTCGACTGCTCGTGGGCCCACGGGTTCCAGCGGTTGTCGTACTGGTTCGGGCGGAACGCCCCGGGCGTCTCGCGCACGAGCCGCTCTGCCACCGAGTAGTACGACTGTGGGTCGTCGGGCTCGACCGCGACCGGGCACACGACGACCCGGGCCCCGTAGGCCTCGAGCAGCCGGATCTTCTCGGGCGCCACCTTGTCCGTCACCACGAAGATGCAGTCGTAGCCCCTCTGGGCGGCCACGATGGCCAGGCCCACGCCGGTGTTGCCGGACGTGGGCTCGACGATCGTGCCGCCGGGGCGCAGCCGACCTTCGCGCTCGGCCTGCTCGACCATGGCGAGGGCCGGTCGGTCCTTCACGCTGCCGCCCGGGTTGAGCATCTCGAGCTTGGCGGCCACCGGACCCCGCAGGCCGCGGGCCACCCGGCCCAGGCGCACCAACGGCGTGTCGCCGATCAGGTCGAGGAGCGAGTCGGCGATCTGCGGCTCGTCGGGCATGTCGGTCGCGTCGTCCAGCGCTGGACCCCCTTGTCGAGGTGGACGGCTCGACGATACCGGCACCGGTCAGGCGCTCGGCAGAACCAGGGCCGGCTTCACCGTGTCGCCGCGGTGGGCGACGTAGACGGCGACGAGCGCGCCGTCGGGCCCGATGACGGCCCACGGCCCGTCCGGCGCGTCGCTCGCGCCCGGCGGGTCGCCCCCGCCCGGCGTGTCGCCCCCGTCCGGCGCCGCGGGCACGCCCAGGACGGCGCGGGGCAGCACCCGGCCGTGGCGCACGAAGCCGAGCACGTCGCCGTCGACCGTGATCCGGGGGTGGCCCCGCAGGGCCTCGACCGGCGGCAGCAGGCCATGGGGCGTCAGAGCCTCGAGCGCCACGGCCTCGTCGAGGCGGTACGGGCCCACGGCGGTTCGGCGCAGGTTCCGCAGGTGCGCACCGCCGCCCAGGGCGGCGCCGAGGTCCGCCGCCAGCGAGCGCACGTAGGTGCCCGACGAGCACGTGACGATGACCGGCCACACGCCGGGCGCCACGGCGCCGCCCACCTCGAAGCGGTCGACCCGCACCCGCACGGGGGCGCGCTCGACCTCGACGCCCTGGCGCGCCAGGGTGTGCAGGCGCCGCCCGTCGACCTTCTTGGCCGACACCATCGGCGGCACCTGGGCGATGTCGCCGGTCAGCCCCGCCGCCGCCGCCCGCACGGCGTCGCGGTCGACGCCGGCCATGTCCCAGGTGCCCGTGACCTCGCCCGAGGCGTCGAGCGTCGTGGTGGCGACGCCGAGCACAACCTCACCGGTGTAGGTCTTGTCGAGGCCCGAGAGGTACGTGAGCAGCCGGGTGGCCGCGCCCACGCCGAGCACGAGCACCCCGGTGGCGTCGGGATCGAGCGTGCCGGCGTGGCCGACCTTGCGGGTGCCGAGCAGTGCGCGCGCCTTCGCCACCACGTCGTGCGACGTCCACCCCGCCGGCTTGTCGACGACGGCCACGCCCTCGACCGCGGGCGCGCCGACCGGCCCGGCCAGGCCCACCCTCAGGCCTCGCGGTCGGCGGCGATGTCGTGGAGGATCTCCTCGATGCGCAACGCCTGGCTGATGACCGTGTCGGGGCGGAACACCAGCTCGGGCGTGCGCTTAATGCGGGCCTGCCGGGCGATGGCCGACTGCAGGCGGGCGCGGTGCCGGGCGAGCGCCTCGGCCACCGGGTCGCCGGCCTTGTCGGCCGAGCCGGCGTCTTCGGGCGAGCCCGCGTCGGCGGCGGCGTCGCCGTCGGCCGGGCGGTCGGACTCGGCGGCCTCGCCGCCGCCGAGTGTCGTGTAGTGCACGGTGGCGCGGTTGAGGTCGGAGTCGACCTCGACGGCCACGACGGTGAACAGGCCGAGGCGCGCATCGTCGATGCGCTCGATCTCCTCGGCGATGATCTCCTGGAGCAGGTGGTTCAGCCGGGCCGTGCGCGGATAGTCACGGGCGCCGGTGCTGCGTTGCGATCGACGGCTCACGGGTCCTCCTCTTCGATCCAGCTGCGGGTGACGCTGAGCACTTCGATCTCGGGGAACGACCACACGAAACGCTCGGCCTCGTCGAGGATCTCGACAAGGTGGGTCTGCGAGGGCGCCACAGCGGCCACCCCCAGCGTGGCCAGATGCCAGGCGTCGTGGTGCGCCACCTCGGAGACCGAGACCCGGTGGCGCTTGCGGAGCCCTTCGACGATCGGGCGGATGAGCGCACGCTTGGCCTTCAGCGAGCGGCAGTCGCGCAGGTAGAGCTCGATCCGTACGACGGCAGCGTGCACGCCCACAGCGTAGGGCGGGCGCCCGGAGGCGCCCGCCCTACGCTCCGAGGCTCAGGTGCGCGGGATCTCGCGGTCCTCGAACGTCTCGATGACGTCGCCCTGCTTCAGGTCCTGGAAGTCGGACAGGCCGATGCCGCACTCGAAGCCCTGTTGGACCTCGCGGGCATCTTCCTTGAAGCGCTTGAGCGACGACACCGTGCCCTTCCAGATGATGGCGCCGTCTCGCAGGAAGCGGACCTTGGACCCACGCGTGATGGTGCCGTTGGTGACGTAGCAACCGGCGACCCGGCCGACGCGGGGCACAGAAAAGATCTCGCGCACCTCGGCCTCGCCGGTGACCACCTCTTGGTACTCGGGCTGCAGCAGACCGAGCAGGGCGTTCTCGATGTCCTCGAGGATCTGGTAGATGACCTCGTAGTTGCGGATCTCGACGGCCTCTGCCATCGCCATCTCTCGGGCGGCCCGGTCGGGGCGCACGTTGAAGCCGATGATCGTGGCGCTCGAGGTGGCGGCCAGCTGCACGTCGTACTGCGTTATGCCGCCCACGCCGCGGTGCACGAAGGCCAGCTTGACGTCGTCTCGCTCGAGCTTGCGGAGCGCCTCGGTGAGCGCCTCGAGCGAGCCGGTCGTGTCGGCCTTGATGATGAGGTTGAGGGTGGCCACCTCGCCCTGCTGGATCTGGTTGAAGATGTCTTCCAGCTTGGCGCCGCCGCTGGTGGCGGCGGCCTCGCGGCCCAGGTTGGCCAGCCGCTGCCAGTGCTCACGGGTCGAGGCCACCGAGCGGGCGGTCTTCTCGTCGGGGGCGATCACGAACGTGTCGCCCGCGGCGGCCACCTCGTCGAGGCCGAGGACCTGCACCGGCATGGACGGTCCGGCCTCCTTGACCTGCTCGCCCCTGTAGGTGATGAGCGCCCGGACACGGCCCCACGCCGCCCCGGCGACCAGCGGGTCGCCGACGCGCAGGGTGCCCCGCTGGACCAGCACGGTCGCCACCGGACCCCGACCGACGTCGAGGTGGGCCTCGAGGACCACACCGGCGGCGCGGCCGTCGGGCTCGGCGGCGATCGGGGGGTCCTGCAGGTCGGCCACGACCAGCAGCGTCTCGAGCAGCGTGTCGACCCCGTCGCCCTGGAGCGCCGAAACGGGGACCATCTCGGTGTCGCCACCCCAGTCGCTGGGGATCAGGCCCTGCTCGGAGAGCTGCTGCTTGACCCGGTCGATGTTGGCGCCCTCGCGGTCGATCTTGTTGATCGCCACGACGATCGGCACCTCGGCCGCCTTGGCGTGGTTCAGCGCCTCGACGGTCTGGGGCATGACGCCGTCGTCGGCGGCCACGACCAGCACGGCGATGTCGGTCGCCTCGGCACCGCGGGCGCGCATGGCGGTGAACGCCTCGTGGCCCGGGGTGTCGATGAAGGTGACCCGCCGACCGTTGGACTCGGCCTGGTAGGCGCCGATGTGCTGGGTGATGCCGCCGGCCTCGCCGGCGACCACGTTGGCGTTGCGGATGCGGTCGAGCAGCTTCGTCTTGCCGTGGTCGACGTGGCCCATGACCGTGATGACGGGGGCACGGGGCTCGTAGTCCTCGTAGTCCTCGTCGTCGAAGAGCTCCTCGAAGCCGAGGCGCCGCTGCAGTTCGACCTCTTGCTCCTCGCCGGGGTCGACGAGGCGGATCTCCGCCCCGATCTCGGCGGCGAAAAGCTCGATCATGTCGTCGGAGAGCGACTGGGTGGCCGTCACCATCTCGCCCTGCTGCATGAGGAACCGGACGACATCGGCGGCCGTGCGGTTCAGCTTGGGCCCGAGGTCCTGCGGGGTCGAGGCGCGCTCGACCACGATGGTGCCCTCGGGGACGGGGGCCGACGCCGGGGTGTAGCTCGGCGCCTCCATTGGCTGCAGCTCCTCACGGCTGCGACGGCGACGACCGCGCCGACGCGGCGGGCGCTGGCCGCCGCGGGGGCCGCCGCCACCGGGGCGACCCGGACCGCTGCCGAAGGCGCCGCCACCTGGACCACCGCCGAAGCCGCCGCCACCGGGACGGGGGCCTCCACCGCCGCCGGCTCCCCCGCCGAAGCGGGGGGCACCGCCGCCCGCACCGGGACCACCGGCGGGGCCGCCACCGGGGCGACTGCGTGCGGGGGGACCCCCCGGGCGCTGACGGCTTGGCGCGGGCCCACGCCCACCCAGTCCGGGCGGGGGCGGGATCGGCTTGCCCGAGCCCGACATCGGCGGGCCGGGCGCAGGCGGGATCGGCTCGCCCGACGACGGGGTCGGGGAGGGAGGCGGAGCCGCCGGCTCGGGGGCACCGCGACCACCGCCGGCGGGCGACGGCGTGGGGAGCCCCGGCGGCGGTGCCGCGGGGCGGGGTGGCCGGGCACCGCGGGCGGCCGGCTTGTCGCCGGTCGACGGGCGGCTACCGATGTCGGCCGGCGTGGGCCGGTTGCCGTCTACGGCCGGGCGGCCGGCACCCGGTGCCGGGCGCGGGGCCTCGGCCGGCGACGGCGCGGGGGCCGGTCGGCTCGGGGCCTCGCTGGGAGCGGCGGCCGCAGGGCGCGGGGCCACGACGGCCTCGCCCTCGGGCCGGCGCGGCGGCCGGGGCGGCAGCTCGCTGCCCGACGACGTCACCAGCCGCCCGGGCGGACCCGGGGGACGCGGCGAGCCGATGGGCGGGCGAGGAGGCCCGGGCGGCGGTGCGGTGGGCCGGGGCGGCGCCTGCCGGGCCGGGCGGCTAGCGGGCGGTGGCGCCGTCGGCTCGGGGGGCGCCTTGCCGCCCTCGGCGGCGAGGGGCGCGCCGGCTCCGGCCGGTTCGCCCGAGGGGGCGCCCTCGGCGGGACGGTGGGTTGCGGGGGCCGAGGCCGCGGCCGGCCGGGAGGCGGGCTCGCTGCGGCCGGCGCCGCTCGTGCGCTCCGGTGCCTTCGACGACGTGGCGGGCGCAGCGGCAGGCTGGGCGGGCGCGGGCGCAGCCGCGCCGGACTCGTCCGGCTGCTCGGCGCGCACCATGCCGTCGCGGTGCGCGCGTCGGCGCACGCGATCGGCCTGCGCCTCTTCGATGCCAGACGAGTGCGTCTTGACACCGATCCCCAGCTCCAAGCTGAGGTCGAGGCATTCCTTGTTCGTCAGCCCGAGCTCCTTGGCGAGCTCGTGGACCCTGATCTTCGCTGCCAAGTTCTCTGTGACCAGCCCTTCGTCTTTCGTTGGGCCGCGGACCGTGCACGTGACAGTGCGGTTCGCGGCCCCTTCATTGTCGCGCACCCCGCTCGAGCGGCACGAACGGTGTGGCGCGATCCTGCGACGCTAGGGAGCTAGCGCCGATCCGGACGGTGGCCGGTGACCCGCAGCGCCCGTGGGAACGCCTCGTGCCGTTCGGCCGTCGACCGGCACGCAACGAGCGTGTCCTTGCACAACCACGCCCCGCGTCCCGACAGTCTACGGCCCTCGACCGGGTTTCCGTCGGGTCCGGCCGCGAAGCGGACGAGCGCCGACTGTGGGGCTCGCCGCCGGCACCCGATGCAGGTGCGGACCGGCTCGATGGCAGTCAGGTGGTCGACTCGGCGTCGGCTGTCGCACCCTCGGCCGAGACCTCGGCGGAGGGACGCTCGTCGGCGGGCGCGGCGGCGGGCTCGTCCGGTGCGGCGTCGGCGGGCGCAGCGGCGGGCTCGTCCGGCGCTGCGTCGGCGGGCGCGCCCTCGGCGGCGCCCTCACCCTCGCCCTCGTCGGTGACGCCCTGTTCCCACTGCTCGGCCGAGACGGCCGGACCGCCTTCCGCGGGCTGCCACACCTGCTCGCCGGTTTCGGCGTTGACGACCCACTCGCCCTCGGCCCAGTCCTGGCCGCCGTAGGCCTCTTCCTCGGCCAGCTGGGTCTCGCTCTTGATGTCGACGCGCCAGCCGGTCAGCCGGGCGGCGAGGCGGGCGTTCTGGCCCTCCTTGCCGATCGCGAGGGACAGCTGGTAGTCGGGCACGATCACCTCCGCGACACCGGTCGTCTCGTCGATGCGCACCTCCTTGACCTTGGCCGGGGAGAGTGCCTTGGCGACGAACTCGTAAGAGTCGTCGGAGAACGGGACGATGTCGATCTTCTCGCCCCGAAGCTCGTTGACGACCTGACGCACGCGGGCTCCCCGCGCGCCGACGCAGGCGCCGACCGGGTCGACGTTCGCGTCGTTGGACCAGACGGCGATCTTCGTGCGGTGCCCGGGCTCGCGGGCGCA
>DATHAO010000012.1:0-46348 GCA_035296625.1 Acidimicrobiales bacterium
AAGCCGGCGGCCCACGCTGGCGATGCGGGCCACATGAGGGGCGCGGGCGCCGTCGGGGCCTTGCTCGTTCATCAGCCAATGGGTCACGGTCCGACCTCCTGGGTTCTGCGGGCCCGGGACCGTGCGGCTGCGGCACCCGTCACGATCTCCTCCGGGTCCGATCCGGAATCGATCTCCGTCGAGCGTCGCTCACCGCAGGGCCGAGCACGAGGGCCGAAGGACCGGGCGCAGCTGACGCTCTGCTCTTCTTGCGGCCGTTCCGCCGTCCCGGTGCCCTCTTAGCAATCGTACCGAAGGTCAGATCCCCCACGTCCTCCGACCTGGAGCAGCAGCCGGCAGCCGCCCCGGCGAGGGTCGCGGGCGATGAGCCGGTCGACCGTGGCGTCGGTGCCCTCGGCCACGCCCTCCGCCATGCCCAGGTGGATGGCGCACACGGTGTCGGGATCGGCAAGCGCGGTCGACTCGTACGGACAGGTGTGCAGCACGATGTCGATGCGGTCGCCTCGGCGGTGGGCCTCGGGCTCGAACCCCTCGCGGGCCATGGCGGCGGTGATCTCGGTCGCGGCGTCGACCGCCGAGGACGACGGCGCGACGGCGGGTGGGCGGTCACCCCGACGGCGCCCGCGTCCGGCCCGGCGCCCGACCTCCACCGGGCTGTCGCCCGTGCGGAGGACCTCGGCCAGCAGCAGGCTGAGCCGCTCGTACGGGCCGGTGACCCCCCAGCGGCTGCCCGCCCCGGGTGCCACCTCGTAGAGCAGCCGGGGCCGGCCTCGCCGGCCGCTGGCCTCCCGAGCCTCGACGAGCAGACCAGCGTCCACCAGCTTGGCCAGGTGCTGGCGGATGGCGTTGTGGTTGTGCCCCACGTGCGCGGTGAGGGCGGCGATGTCGACCGGCCGTTCGGCGTCGGCGACGTAGCGGAAGATCTCGTGCCGGGTCGGGTCGCCCAGCGCCCGGGCCTGCCGCTGCAACGTGGACACTGTCGCTATTTTCTAGCTATAACTAGAAAATATGGCAAGCACCGCCGACGGGACGTCCGCTCGGACCCGGCCCACCCGGCCCGGCGGTCCCGCCGGGCCGTAGCCTCGGCGGCGTGGACGACCTCCCCGTGGCCGACCCCTGGTTCGTGTGCAAACGGGTCGACGACGCGATCACGCTCGTGACCGAGCCACACGTGCATCCGTTGTTGCGCTGCAACGTCTGGCACGTCCGCGGTCGCGACCGCGACCTCGTGGTCGACACCGCGCTCGGCCTCCGACCCCTGCGCCACTTCGTGCGACGCGAGCTCGACGGGCCGCTGCTGGCCGTGGCCACCCACACCCACGGAGACCACACGGGCGGCCTCCACGAGTTCGACGAGCGAGCCGTCCACCGGGCCGAGGCCGATCGGCTCGAACGAGCCGGCGGCACGACCCTGGACGCCACCCGCTTCCCCGAATCGGTCCTCGGTCCCTACCGCGACGCCGGTTATGACATCCCTGACCTGCTGGTCGACGCTGTCCCGGCGGGTGCGCCGATCTCCGCCGCCGTCGAGGTCGCCCCGGCTCCGGCCACACGCGTGCTCGACGAGGGCGACGTGGTCGACCTCGGCGAGCGCGCCTTCGAGGTGCTCCACCTGCCGGGCCACTCGCCCGGGAGCATCGGCCTGTGGGACGCCGCGTCGGGCGTGCTGTTCTCGGGCGACGCCGTCTACGACGGGCCGCTGCTCGACGAGCTCGACGGGTCCCACGTCGCCGACTACCGCGCCACTATGGCCCGCCTGCACGAGCTCCCGGTCACGGTGGTCCACGCCGGGCACGAGCCGAGCTTCGGGCGGTCGCGCCTCGTCGCCCTCTGCGACGCCTACCTGGCGCATCGCAGCTGACCCGGCTCCTGCGGGCGGTCGTCGGCCACCACGGGCTCTCCGTGAACCGGGCGGGGAGCGGGCCCGGCCGATGAACGGTGGTGGAAGCTCCGGACGCGGAGGTGGGCGAGGTCAGGCAAGCCCGCTTGATGCATCGAATAGAGTTGATGTATTCTGGCGCGGTGGGAAGTCCACAGGCTGACCGGGAGCTCGCCCTGCCGGAGTTTCTGCGGGTGGCGGGGCATCCGCTGCGCTGGCGGCTGTTGGGTGAGCTGGCCCGCAGCGATCGGATGGTGCACGAGCTGACCGGCCTGGTGGGTCAGCCCCAGAACCTGGTCTCCTACCACCTCGGCAAGTTGCGCGATGCGCGCCTGGTCTCGGCGCGGCGCAGTTCGGCCGATGGCCGCGACGCCTACTACACCGTCGATCTGACCCGCGTCGGCGCGCTGCTGGGCGCGACCGGCGCCGCTCTGCACCCGGGGCTTCGCCTCACGCCGCCACCCCCGAGCAGTGCGCGGCCGGGGGCGGCGAGGGTCCGGGTGTTGTTCTTGTGCACGGGTAACAGCGCCCGCTCCCAGATGGCCGAAGCCCTGGCCCGGGCCCGCTCCGGTGGGCTGGTCGACGCGCACAGCGCCGGCAGCCGCCCGAAGCCCATGCACCCCAACGCCGTACGGGTGATGCGAGACGAGCACGGCATCGACATAGCCGGGCAGCGCTCGAAGCACCTGAGCGTGTTCGCCCGGCAGCAGTTCGATTGGGTGATCAGCCTGTGTGACCGGGTGCGGGAGATCTGCCCGGAGTTCCCGGGTCGACCGGAGACCATCCACTGGAGCATCCCCGACCCCGCCGCCGTGCCCGGCGACGACGAGGCCAGTCACCCGGCTTTCCAGCAGACGGCTGCCGAGCTGGAGACCCGCATCGGCTTCCTGCTCGCCGTCCTCACCAAGCCGACCAATCCCGTCCCGACGACACTGGAGGAGAAGCAATGACGGAACCGAACGAGATGGTGAACGTCCGCTACATGGTCGACGACGTCCAGGCGTCGATCGACTTCTACACGAAGCACCTTGGCTTCGAGCTGCGCACCAGCGCCGCCCCGGCGTTCGCCGACGTCACCCGCGGAAACATGCGCCTGCTGCTCAGCGGGCCGGCCAGCTCCGCCGGGCGTCCCATGCCCGACGGCGCCAAGCCGGGCCCGGGTGGCTGGAACCGCATCCACCTCATCGTGGACGACGTCGGCGCCGAGGTCACCCGGCTCCGTCAGGCCGGGCTCGGTTTCCGCAACGACATCGTCAGCGGGCCGGGCGGGTCCCAGATCCTGCTGGAGGACCCTTCGGGCAATGTGATCGAGCTGTTCCAACCCGCCGGCGCCTGATTCGCCGAGCCCGGCCACCGGCGAAGACACGTCCCCAGGTGGCATCATGCGCCGGTTCGAACGGAGGTGGCCCGATGGCGTCGAACCTGGTCCGTCGGCTGGTCGGAGCGTCCCTCGGGTTGGTGGTCGTCATGTCGGCGGCCCGGCCCGCAGGTGCGCAGGAGGCGGCGAGCATCACCGTCGTCCCGTCGGTGGGGCTGTCCGACGGCCAGACGGTGACCGTCGAGGGGACCGGGTTCGCGCCCAACACGTCCACCTTCGGGTCGCTGACCGTGGGGCTGTGCCCTGCCGACGTCCTCACCGACGTGGCACTGGCCCCGTACCGCTGCGGCGCCGCCCTGGCGTTCCCGGTGGCCGTCGACGACTCGGGCGCCTTCGTGGCCCAGCTCCAGGTGTTCAGGTCTCAGCCGACATTCCTCGGCGAAGGCACGCTGACGTGTGCCGACGCCCCGTCGGACTGCGTGGTGCTCGCCCTGGAGGTCACGGGTTCGCTGCCCGACGTCGAGCTCATCGCCGCCACCGCGCCGATCACCTTCCGACCGGAGACCAAGGCCGATTGCAGGAGGGGTGGCTGGCGGAACTTCACCGACGACCTGGGCCGGCCGTTCCCGGACCAGGGCGCCTGTGTCCGCTTCGTGGTGACCGACGGCGCGCCCGGGGATCGCTGACGTCGATCCCCGGCGACCACCGCCGTCGGGAGCGGAGGTCGTGAGCCAGACGTATTCCGACGTCGACGGCAGCGCGGATTCGGCGGAGGCGGTCGCCTGGCAGGAGCGGATGAGCCGGTGGCCGGCGGTGAGTGCGTACAAGGAGCGCACCCATGAGCTCCTCGACGGGGCCGATCCCGTGCTCGACGTCGGGTGTGGGCCGGGCGTCGACGTCGCCGCCCTGGGGGTCGACCGCTGCGTGGGCGTCGACGCCTCGCGGGCCATGGCGGACGCCGCCGCCCGGCGGGGGGCGGTGACGTGCCGAGCGGACGCGCACCGCCTGGGATTCCGGGACGGGGCCTTCGCCGGTGTGCGAGCCGACCGGGTCCTGCAGCACCTCGCCGCTCCGGAATCGGCGCTCCGGGAGATGGCCCGGGTCGTCGCCGTCGGCGGACGCGTCGTGATCGCCGATCCCGACCAGGAGACGCTGGTCATCCGGGTACCGGGCGTCCGTCGGAGCGTGCTCGACCGGCTCAAGGCGCTGCGCCGGGACGTCGGCTACCGCAACGGCACGCTGGTCTCGCGGGTCCCCGAGCTGCTCGAGCGGCTCGGGATGAAACATGTCACCGTCGATGCCTTCCCTCTGACCATCCGTGATCCCGGCGAGGCGTTCGGCCTGCCCAGCTGGCCTGCGGCGTGGCGCCAGCGCGGCGGGTTCAGCGACGACGAGATCGGCGAATGGGACCAGGCGATGCGGACAGGTTCGTCGGGCGGCTTCCTGTACCTCGTCACGTTCCTCGTCGTCGCCGGAACCAAGGTCCGACCGGCTCCGGGCGGGCTCCTCCCCGGCGAGACCTAGCCACCCCGTTGCGCCCTGGCCGTGCGATCCGGGCACACCGGGCCCCGCTCATCCGAGCGCGCGGCCGATGGCGTAGTCGAGGATCGTCAAGGCCTCCTCCGGGGTCTGGCTGCGGTCGAGGACGGCCTGGGCCAGGCTCGGAACGATGCCGACCAGGATCGCCGCCTCGAGGGCCGCATCGACGCCGCGGCGCACGCAGGCCTGCAGCAGCCGGTTCCGGACCCCCTGGTAGAGGGCCTGCGGGACCTCGCTCGTCTCGGCCCGGGCCAGGGTGGGATCGACGAGCGCTGCCGTGTGGAGGGCCACGAACACGAGCATGGTCTCGCGACTCTCGTCGTCCACCGGGATGAACGAGCCGAGGAGGGCGCGCAGCTCGCTCTGAGGCGTGTGGTCGACCGTCTCGATGAGCGCGAGCGAGCGCGCCGCCGCGCGCTCGGCGACGTGGCGCTGGGTCGCCAGCAGGAGCTCGTCCTTGGTGCCGAAGTAGTACTGGACGAGCCGCACCGAGACCCCGGCCTCGGCTGCGACCTCCCGGAAGGTCGCAGCCTGCAGGCCTCCCTTCACGGTGATGCGACAGACGGCGTCCGTTATCTGCCGCCGACGGGCTCGATGGTCCACTCGCTTGGGCACGAGGGTTATGGTACGCACGTATCATGAAGGAACGGGTGAACCTCAGCGGGTGGACGTCGCCCCAGGCCGAGCACCGCTTCCGCGACCTAGAGGACCGGCTGGTCAGCGAGCTTGTGGCGCAGCCGCCCACGCCCATCGACGTGGCGACACGGCTCGGCCGCACGCGCGCGTACCGGTGGGACGGTCGGGGCGAGCCGATCGTGTTCCTGCACGGCACCGGCGGCACGGGGTTGATGTGGGCCGCCTACGCCAGCCACCGGGGTGACCGGGCCATGTACGCGATCGACACCATTGGTGACGTGGGTCGGAGCCACCAAGAGGTCGCCGTGGACTGCGCCGAGGATCTGGCCGACTGGCTCGGCGAGACGCTCGACGCGCTCGGCCTCGACCGCGTCCACCTCGCCGGCACGTCCTACGGCGGGTACCTGGCGCTCAATTTCGCCGTGCACCGTCCCACGCGGGTCCGCTCTCTCGTCCTCGTCGACACGGGAGGGATCGTGCGCGTCCGGCGGCTCACGTTCATGCTCTGGGGCGTCGCCGCGCTGGTCGCCTCCTGGCTGCCCGGGCCACCCCGGCGCCTCGCGGCGAAGACCCTGCGGACGCCCATGCTGGAGGACAAGCGCCTGCTCCGGCTCGCGCTGTACGGCCAGGTGCACCACCGGACGCGCCTCCTCCGGCCCGAGCCGCTGTCCGACGACCGGCTCGGCTCGATCGAGCAGCCCGTGTTGCTCATCCTCGGTGCGAAGAGCGAGGTCTTCCCGGCGGCCGAGGTCCGAGCCCGCGCCGAGACCCTCCTCCGGCGGGTGGAGTTCGACGCCGTGCCGGGCGCCGGTCATGCCGTCGCACTGAGCCACGTCGAGCGGATCACGGGCCGCATGGCCGCCTTTCTGGGGAGCCAGGACGATGGAGCCCGCGGCAGCGCCGGCGTCCGATGACGAACGACCCACCGGAGCTGACGGTCGTCGATGCCGACGCCTGGCGGGCGTGGCTGGAGGAGCACCACGAGCAGACCGACGGGGTCTGGCTGGTGCTCGCCAAGAAGGGCACGACGGAACCGACCCGCCTCCGCTACGGCGACGCCGTCGAGGAGGCGCTGTGCTTCGGCTGGGTCGACGGGCAGGCACGTCGGCTTGATGACGCCGTCTACCACCAGCGCTTCACGCCGCGACGCGCCCGGAGCAAGTGGTCGAAGCGCAACGTGGAGCTGATCACCCGCCTCGAGTCGGAGGGGCGGATGCACCCGGCGGGGAGGGCCGAGGTCGACCGGGCCAAGGCCGACGGTCGCTGGGACGCCGCCTATTCCGGCCCGGCGGGGATCGAGGTACCCGACGACCTCGCCGCCGCCCTCGCCGCCGAACCCGGCGCACAGGCCATGTTCGACATCCTGACCAGCCAGAACCGCTACGCGATCCTTCATCGGGTGGAGACGGCAACGCGTACGGACACCCGGGCCCGGCGGATCGAGCAGTTCGTGGCCATGCTCGCCCGCGGGGAGACGATCTACCCGCAGAAGCGGACGCTCGACGGCTGAGACCGTGCGGTCGCGCTGAGGCGGCCGTCCCGAGGCGGCAGGCGCCGCTGTGCTCACCGTCGGGTGTGGCTTTCGGGGGTTTCGCGGGGCTGCCGTCCCGGCCCTTCCGTCAACCGGCCCTCCCGACCTGTCGGGGCCGGTGGGCGCCGCGGTGGCCACACCAGCAGACCCAGCGCACGGTCATGTCCGGGCCGGAGCCGTCGATGCCGAGGATCTGGCGGTGTCCGAGCAGGACCTGCCGGCCATGTCGCGGGCAGTGAACGCTCATCATGGTCACGCTCCTCCCGTGCGGATCTTCCGTCGGTTCCGGCGACCGTCCCGGACGCCGGTGGCGCGGGACGTGCGTCGCCGGGTCGCGGTCCGCAGGAGCTCGTCCTGCCGTATCGCCGCCAGCTGCATCGTCGTGTCGAAGTCGTACATCCTGGGTCTCCTCGAACTCGCTCGTCGTGGTGAGATCACCGTACGACGAGAGTGGACGGCTGATAAGGTCCAGTTCGGGAGGACCTATGGGTACCACTTCCCCGGATCTGTTCGTCGAGCTGGACCGCTCGAGACCACGCGGCCTGCGGGCCCAGGTCGAGGAGGGCCTGCGCGAGGCGATCCGCTCGGGCCGGCTGGTCCCCGGGACCCGGTTGCCGTCCAGCCGAGCCCTGGCCGATGACCTCGACGTCACCCGCGGGGTCGTGGTCGACGCCTACGAACAGCTGGCCGCCGAGGGCTATGTGAGGTCCGTCCAGGGGTCCGGCACCGTGGTGAACGATGTCGCCCCACAGGAAGGCGGCGCCGGGCGCGCACGTAGCTCGCCAGCGGCCGCCCTGACCCATGACTTCCGCACCGGCCTGCCCGACCTGGGCCTATTCCCCCGAGCTGCCTGGGCGCGCGCAACCCGCGCGGCGCTCGCGTCGATGCCGGACGCGGAGCTCGGCTACGTCGACCCGGCGGGCCTGCCCCGCCTGCGGGCGTCGGTGGCGGCGTACCTCGGCCGGGTCCGCGGGGTGGCGTGCCGGCCGGAGCAGGTGGTGATCTGCAACGGCTTCGGCCACGGCTTCAGCCTGGTCGTGCGCACGCTCGTCGACCGTGGCCACTCCGGTGTCGCGGTCGAGGTCCCCGGCTACAGCGATCCCCGTGACCAGATCCGGTGGGCCGGCGCCCGGGTGCATCCGGTCCCGGTCGACGACCAGGGCATCCGTACCGACGAACTGGCCGCGCTCCCGGTCGACGCAGTCGTGGTGACGCCCGCTCACCAGGCCCCGACCGGGGTCGTGCTGTCGGCGACGCGCCGGACCGAGCTGGCGGACTGGGCCCGGGCGACCGGCGGCTACGTGATCGAGGACGACTACGACGCCGAGTACCGCTACGACCGGCACCCCGTCGGCGCCCTCCAGGGCGTGATGCCCGATCGCGTCGTCTACAGCGGCACCCTGTCGAAGAGCCTGGCTCCGGGGCTGCGGTTGGGCTGGCTCGTCGTGCCGGCGGACCTGATCGACGACGTCCTCCGGGCCCGACGTGCCACCGACCAGATGACCACGTCGGTGATCCAGGCGACCTTCGCGGAGTTCCTCGAACGGGGCGACCTCGACCGGCACCTCCGCCGCACCCGCCGCATCTACCGCCAGCGCCGCGACGCGCTGGTCGCCGCGCTGAACGAGTCGCTGCCGGGTGTCCGGGTGAGCGGTGTCTCCGCCGGCCTCCAGGCGTTCGTCACCCTCCCCGACGGGTGGGACAGCGCGGAGGTCGTGGCGAGGGCCGGGCAGCACGGCGTCGGCGTCTACCAGGTCGACGACCGCGACATGGATCCCGCCCTCCGGTCGGCGTCGCTCGTCCTCGGCTACGGCGCGCTCCGGCCCGACCAGATCCGCGACGGCATCCGGCGCCTGGCCGCCGCGCTCGGGTGAACCCAGCCGGCGGACGCGCACGAAGGCGGCGGTCCTCACCCATGGTGTCGCCCGGGGTGGGCGCCGCGCGGGCGCGGCGTCGCGATGCCGCGGGTGGTGCCTATCGTGCCCCGGGGCGACGAGCGGACGAGCCGTCGCCTGACGGACAGGAAACGAGGTCGCCCGTGCCGAAGATCGATCTGGGAACCATCGGGGCGGTCGTCAACCCGGGGGAGGGGTTCGTCGACACGGTGGCGGCCGTGGAGCAGCTGGGCTACGCCACCATCTGGCTGACGGGCGGTCCCCTCGAAGGCCTCCACCAGCTGGCCGAGGCGGTCAGGGCGACCGACCGGGCACGTATCGCCAGCGGCATCATCGCCGTGGACCGCTTCGACGCCGACGACGTGGTGGCACTCCATGCCGACCTCGAGACGTCCCATCCCGGCCGGTTCGTGCTCGGGCTCGGCGGCGCCCACGGCGCGCGGCCGATCGACACGCTCAACGCCTACCTGGACCGGCTCGACGCGGCGTCGATCCCCGCCTCGTCCCGTGTGCTCGCTGCGCTGGGGCCGCGCATGCTGGATCTCGCCCGCGAGCGGGCGGCCGGGGCCTTCCCGGTGCTCGTCACCGCCGAGTACACCGCCCGCGCCCGCGCCCGCTTGGGCGACGACACCACGCTGGCCGTCGAGCAGCTCGTCGTGGTCGACGACGACCCGGACAGAGCCCGGGCGACCGCCGGCGCGCCGCTCGGCTTTCTCGGCTCGATGCCGCAGTATCAGTCGAGCTTCCGCCGCCAGGGCTTCGGTGACGACGAGATTGCCGGCCGGGCGGACCGGCTCGTCGACGCCCTGGTCCCCTGGGGCGACGCCGACACGGTGGCGGCGCGGGTGTCCGGGCAGCTGGCCGCCGGTGCGGACCACGTGGCCGTGTCGGTCACCACGCCACCGGGCGCCGACCCGCTCGACGGGTTCCGCCGATTGGCCGACCGCCTCCTCACTTGAGTGGGCGCCCGCCGGCGCGCCGGCCGGGGCGGGCGACGGGACGAGCGCCCGATCGGACCAAGAGCCCTGTCGTCGGGGCATCCGTGGGTCGATGCTGGCTACATGTGGTTCCGCTCCCATCGACGACGTGAGACGCCGCCGGTCGGCGGCGGGCCCGTGCCGGCCGAGCCCCAAGCCTGGTCGGACTCGGGCGTGGCGGACGAGGTCGAGGCGTTCCTGCACGGGCGCCTCGTCGAGCGGCTGACGGCCGCGGTGCGGACGCTGCCGGCCTGGTCGGCGCTGAACCGCGTGGCGCACGCCGACCATTGCGAGCTGCTGAGCGGGCTGGGCGACGACCCATCCGTGGGGCGGCCGCGGCGGCGGCTGCCGTGGGCGGAGACGGAGCGCTTCCTGGCGGCCCGGCTCCTTGCCGCCGGAGGTGGGGTGCCGGACGGCGTCCGCCGCGTCCAGTCCGAGACGCTGGTGCCGCTGGAGCTGTCGATGATCGACCGGGTGGCGGCCGAGGGGCTCGGCGCCGCGGACGTACTGGTCGCCGCCGCAGAGAAGATGGACAGCCGCGGCTCGCACGCCTGAGCACGCCTCGACCGCCGCCGCGGGCGCCCTCGTCCCCGGTGGACGTCAGGCCACCGTTGCGCCACGCCCGGCCGAAGCCTTGGTGACCAGGGCGCTCGACGCCTCGTGCCCGACGGCAGCGCGACGTAGCGTGCCACCGTGCGCGTAGTCGTCGTTCGACATGGGTGCGCGGGCGACAAGCGCGAGTGGACCGGCCCGGACGCCGACCGGCCGCTCGACGATGCGGGGAGACGCCAGGCCGACGCCATCACCGCGGCCCTCGAGCACGCCGGGATCCACCGCATCCTGACGAGCCCGACGGTGCGCTGCCGGGACACGGTCGCACCGCTGGCCCGTGCCCTCGCCCTGCCCGTAGAGGATGGCCGTGAGCTGGCCGTGGGCGGCAGCGACTCGGGCCTGTTCCCGGTGATCCGCCGACCGGACGTCGCCGACGCGGTGCTCTGCACCCACGGCGAGCTCATGGCTCCACTGCTGGCCGCCATCCGACGGGTGCATGCGCGCATCCATGCCGTGCGCGACGACGACGCCTGGCTGCTGGAGAAGGGCACGGCATGGGACCTCACGGTCGTGCCCACCGGATCCGTCACCGCGCTCCGCCACATCGTGCCCGAGGCCCTCGTCGCCTGTGCGGCGCACCCCGGGGAGCCCGCCCGCAGGTGAACCGGACGACGCCCCCGGGGCCCGGTGTCAGTCGGGACGGTCGGTCGCCTCGACCGGGGCGAGGTCCTTGGTGGCCGGCCCGGCGAGCACGGTGCCATCCGGGGCGTAGCGCGAGCCGTGGCAGGGGCAGTCCCAGGAGACCTGCGCCCGGTTGAACCGGACGAGGCAGCCCTGGTGGGTGCACACGGCCGAAACCTCGTGGAGTGTGCCGGACCCGTCGCGGCACACCGCGGTCGGTCCCCGGTCCGTGTGGGCGACGATGCCGTCCCCCGGACCCAGGGCGGCCAGGTCGGCGGACCGCCGCCCGACGCGCACGGCCACGCGGTCGCCGACGAGGCGGCTCGTCACCCGCAGGCCGTCCTGCGCGAGCTGCCGGGTCAGGGTCGAGCGCAGGCGGGCCGGGTCGAGCAGCCGGGTGGCCGGGTGGTCCTCCCCGGCGATGCCAGCCGCGATCACGGCCCCCGCGACGCCGCTCGTCGAGAAGCCCCACTTCTGGAAGCCAGTCGCCACCCACCGGTTCGAGCCAGGGGTGAGCCGGCCGACGAAGGGCAGGTGGTCGGTGGGCACGTGGTCGTGGGCCGCCCACCTGCGGCCGACGGCGCGCACGGCGAAGTGCTCCCGCGCCCACGACTCCAGCGCCTCCAGGCAGGCGACGGCATCCGTCTCGTCGCCGACGGGGTGGCCCTCGCCGCCGACGAGCAGCACGTCGACGCCCCCGATGGTCGCCGGGCGCAGCGAACGCGTCGGCTGGTCGACGCTGAGGTACAGGTCCTGGGGGATCGGCCCGTCGACCTCGACGGCGACCACGTAGGAGCGCGACGGCCGGCAGCGGTTCGCCAGCAGTCGTGGGTCCACGATGGGACCCTGCGTGGCGACGACGGCGTGGCGGGCGTGCACCGTGCCCGACGGGGTGCGGGCGTGGCATCCGTCGTCGTCCTCGTCCACCGCCATCACCGGGGCGCCGGTGCGCACGGCGCCGGTGCCCAGCGTGGCGGCGAGGCCCTCGCAGTAGCGGCGCGGGTGCAGGTGCACCTGCCCGGGCAGGACCTCGGCGCCCGTCACGGCGAACGGCAGCTCCGTGCGATCCTCGAGGTGGACGTCGAGCCCCGCCTCGCTCGCCGCCGCGGCGTCGGCGTCGAGCTGCGTCCGGCCCTCCGGGGTGGTCGCATAGTTCACGGACGCGGCGCGGCGGAGGTCACAGTCGATGCCGTGGCGCTCGACGGTCTCGGCCACGTCCTCGACGGCGACCGCGTTGACGGTGGCGTAGAGCGAGGCGGCCTCGGGGCCGTGCTGGTCCCGCAGGGTCGCGAGGAGCGTGCCGTGCAACGCCGTCACCTTCGCGGTCGAGCCGCCGGTCACGCCGGTGCCGACGCCGTGCCGCTCCAGCACGACCACGTCCGCCCCCGCGGCCCGCAGCCGCTCGGCGACGGACAACCCGGCGACCCCGGCGCCGATCACGACGACGTCGACGTCGCGATCGCCGTCGAGCGGGCCGGCGGGCTGGTAGCCAGGTTCGTGGCCGTCCACCATCGTCCACGAGGACTCGATCGGGACCATCTGCTCGGCCATGCGCGCTCCTCGTTCTCGGGGCTCCCGCCCGGCCGCGGGAGCGCGACGGACGCGAGGACGTCGGCGCCGTGCGCTTCCCACGCCGCCCGCCGCGCAAACTGTCGCGGCGCGCCGGCGTTCGGAGCGCCGCCTGGCGGGTAGCGGAGGGCGGCTCCGACGCCGACGACGGCCGCACCCCGCATGCAGACCTTCCTGCCCTACCCCGACTTCGCCCGCACGGCCGCCCTGCTCGACTCACGGCGGCTCGGCAGGCAGCGCGTCGAGGCGCTCCAGGTGCTCCGAGCGCTCACGGTCCCGGGCTACGGCTGGCAGAGCCACCCGGTGGTCCTGATGTGGCGTGGCCACGAGGAGGCCCTCGGTCGCTACGGCCTGACCATCGTCGAGGCATGGTGCGCCAAGGGCTTCGGCGACACGTGTGCCCAGAGCATCCGGCGCGAGCTCGTCGGAGCCGGCGTCGCGCCGGTCCGCTCGCAGGCCGATCTCGCGAGGGCCGGGGCCCTGCCGCCCTGGCTCGGCGACGAGACCGTGCACCGTAGCCATCGGTCCGCCCTGGTGCGCAAGGACCCCGACTGGTACCGGCCGCTCTTCCCCGACGTCCCCGACGACCTGCCCTACGTCTGGCCGGTCCGGTCCGCCAAGGCACTCGAAGCCGAGCGTGCGCGCGAGGCGCGGACCGCCGGGCGTGCCGCGCGGGCAACGAGCCCCACCGGACGGGCCCCGGGCGGAAGCCGGGCGTCCCGGCGGTGACGGGCCCCCGGGAGCCGTAGCCTCGCCGCCGTGGACGAACCGCGCGTCGCGCTCGTGACGGGGAGCTCCCGCGGGCTGGGCCGTGCCATGGCGCGGCGGCTGGCCAGCGATGGTCTCGCCGTCGCGGTCAATGGCCTGCACGAGGCCGAGGCCCGCGACGTGGCGGGGGCCCTCGGCGAGGACGGTGCCGTCGCCGAGGCCTTCGCCGCAGACGTCACCGACGAGCTGGAGGTCGTCCGGCTCGTGGACGCTGTCACCCGCCGCCTCGGCCCGGTAGACGTGCTCGTCGTGAACGCGACCGGACCGCAACCGGAGGCTCCGCTCACCGACGTCACGTGGGAGGACCATCAGTCCCAGCTCGACTTCTTCGTCAAGAGCCCCGTGTTGCTCGGACGCGCCGTCGTACCCGGGATGCAGGAGCGGCGGTTCGGTCGGATCATCCAGATCGACTCCGAGGTCGCCGACCGGCCACCTCCGGGCCGATCCGCCTATGCGATCGCCAAGAGCGCGCAGATCGGCCTCGTCCGGAGCTGGGCTCGCGAACTGGCTCCGTTCGGCATAACCGTGAACACCGTCGCCCCCGGCTTCATCCCCGTCGAACGTCACGCCGATGTTCCTCCAGAGGTCAGGAGCGCCTACCTCGCGTCCGTGCCCACCGGTCGCATGGGAACCCCCGAGGACGTCGCCCATGCCGTGAGCCTGTTCGCTTCGCGAGGAGCCGGTTTCATCACGGGGCAGCGCCTCGTGGTCGACGGCGGACGCTTTCTGGGCGCATGACCGCGCGGCTGTTGCCGTCGCCTGCGCCGGGGCGCCTGAACGCCCAGGGCTGCCAAACCGGCGTCATCGGAGCCCGCTTCCCGGGCCGGGCTGCCGCCGGCTCGCGCTGGCGGTCCCCGCCGGCTCCACCGCCGACGGCCGGCGGGTCCGGCGTGGGTCGACGTCCCCGGGCGGCCGCCCGCCACATCGCCGCCGGGGCGCCCGCCTCGGTCGAGGTGTGGGAGGCCGGCACGGGTCACACCGACGCTCTCGCCGAACGGCCGGCGGCGGGGGCGCCGGGTCGTTGGCTTCCTCGACAGGCACCTCGTTTCCGACGACGCGCGGTGATCGGGAGCGACGATCGGCCACGACGGGACCTTCGACCCTGCCCACCACAGGCGCCGCGGGACCACGGTGGACCAGTCACCGCGGAGGAAGGGACGTCCCCATGGCACTCCCGACGATCCTCGTACCCCTCGACCTCGGCCGCGAGGCCGACCGGGCGCTGCCGGTCGGGCGGGCCCTGGCCGACCGGACCGGCGGCCGCCTCGAGGTCGTGGTCATCACCGACACCGCCGAGGCGGCCGCGGCCGCGTCCGACCAGCGTGAGGTGCGTGCCCACGCCCGGCGGGCGGGTGTCGGTGTCGACGCGATCCGGCTGCGGACCGGCGGGGAGGACGTCGTCGCCGCCCTCGCCGACGAGGCCGTCGGCACCGGCGCGACGCTGTGCATCGCCACGCATGCGTGGGGCCACCTCGCGGACCTGGTCGCCCACGGCATCGCCGGGCGGCTCGTCCTCCGGGACGGACCCATGGTGCTCGTCGGCCCGCACGCCCGCCGGGACGGCGAGGGTCCGCGTGAGGTGCTCGCCTGCGTCGACGGGCGGTCCGGCTCGCCGGCCGTGCCGTCGGTCGCCCGGACCTGGGCCGAGTGGCTCGGGACGAAGGTGCGGGTGCTGCAGGTCGAGGAGGGCCACGACTGCGCCGGCGGCGCCCGACCGGCGGCCGTCGCCGCCGGCGCCATCCACGCCGAGGGCGTGCCGGCCGGCTGGGACGTCGTGGCCGCGCGCTCCGCGGAGGCGGGGATCCTCGCCGCGGCGGCGGAGATGGACGATCCGCTGATCGTCGTGGGCAGCCGCTCCGCGCCCCCGGAGGGCCTCGTCCCCGGGACGCTGCACCACGTCATCCGCGCCGTCGTGGCAGCCTCTGCAGATCCGGTGCTCGTCGCCCCGGCCTGACATCGCCCCCGGAGGAACCTGTCGTGAAGGACCTTCTGCGCATCGCCGATCTCAGCGCGGAGGACCTGTCCCACCTGTTGTTCCTGGCGGACGGCGTACGCTCCGGGGACCACCGGCGCGCCGAGGTCCTGAGGGACGAGACCGTCGTCCTGCACTTCGCCGAGCCGTCCACGCGCATGCGGCTCTCGTTCGCGGTGGCCGTCGGTCACCTGGGCGGCCGGACCCAGGTGACCGGGCCTGCGGACCTGCAGCTGGGGCACGGCGAGACGATGGAGGACGCCGCGCAGGTAATCAGCCGCTTTGCCCGGGCCTTCGTGATCCGCACCCCCCAGGACGACGACATCCGCCGCTTAGCGGGCGCCGCCACGATCCCCGTCGTCAACGCCCGCACCGGCGGGCACCACCCGTGCCAGGCGCTCGCCGACCTGGCCACGTTGCGACGCCGGTTCGGCCGCCTCGCAGGGCTGCGCCTGGCGTACGTCGGCACCCGTGACAACGTCGCGCACAGCCTCCTCGAGGCCGGCGCGCTCGCCGGCGTCGACGTCGTTGTGGCGGCCCCGCCGGGGGAGGAGCCCGACGGCGGGGTCCTGGCCATTGCGAGGGGGCTGGCGGGCGGCTCGGGGTCCGCGATCGAGGTGACCGACGACCCGCGCGCGGCCGTCCGCGGGGCGGACGCCGTCTACACCGGTGTCCGGATGCCGACGGGCGACGAGGCGCAGCAGAGAACCCGCGAGGGCGTCTTGCGTCCCTACCAGGTCACCGAGGAGCTGATGGCGGCGGCGGCGCCCCATGCCGTCTTCATGCACTGCCTGCCCGCCCACCGCGGCGAGGAGGTCGCCGCCTCGGTCATCGACGGGCCGCGCTCGGTCGTGTTCGACCAGGCGGAGGCCTGCCTGCACACGGCGCACGCGGTGTTGTTCGCGCTCGTGCTGGACCAGCTCGACGGCGCCGGACGTCCACGGCGTGCACCCGGGCTCTGACGCGCAAGTAGTGGCACAACATGTGCCATCATGTGGCGGTGGCCGATCGGTGGCTGGATGACGCCAGCCTCTCCGCCACCGGGGAGGACGATGACGGTCGAGGTGACGCTTCTGGGGACCGGGAGCCCGCTGCCCAGCGCGGACCGGGCCGGGCCCGCCACGCTGGTGCGGGCCGGCGACGCGACGGTGCTGGTGGATTGCGGTCGCGGGGTGGTCATGCGCCTGGCGGCGGCGGGCGTGCTGCCGGTCGGTCTCGACGCGGTGCTGCTGACCCACCTGCACAGCGACCACATCACCGACCTCAACGACATCGTTACGACCCGCTGGGTCATGTCCCGCAAGGCGCTCCCGCTGCAGGTGCACGGCCCCCCGGGCACCCGCCAGGTCGTCGACGCGGTGCTGGACATGCTCGCCCTCGACCAGGGCTACCGGCTGGCTCACCACGCCGACCTCCGCCCGCCGGCGGTCGAGGTCAGCGAGGTGGATCCCGGTGACGCCTTCACGGTCGGGGCGGCGGCGATCTCCGTGCACGAGACGGACCACCGGCCGGTGGCGCCGACCGTCGGCTATCGGGTCGAACACGACGGGGCCGCGGCGGCCATCGCCGGCGACACCGTGCCCTGTGCGGGTCTCGACGAGCTGTGCGCGGGAGCCGACCTCTATGTCCAGACCGTCATCCGCGACGACCTTGTGCGGAAGCTGCCCAGCGCCCGCATCCAGAACATCGTCGACTACCACTCGACCGTCGAGCAGGCGGCTCGGACCGCGACGCGGGGCGGCGTCCGAACCCTCGTCCTCACCCACTACGTGCCGGCGCCGGCTCCCGGCAGCGAGGACCAGTGGCGCGCCCTGGCCGCCGCCCACTTCGCCGGCGAGATCGTGATGGGTGACGACCTGACCACGGCGCGAGCCGGCACCGCCGGCTCCTGACACCCGCGATCGGGCGCCGCGCGGCGCCCGGCGGGTCACACCCGGGTGCCTCGGTCCGTGAGGGGCGGGGCGGGCACCGCCGTGCGGGGCACGACGAGGACAGGGCAGGCGGCGTGGCGCGCCAGGTGGAGGGCGATGCCGCCGAGCACCGCCCGCTCGACGCCCGTGCGGCCGTGCGTGCCGACGACGAGGAGCGTGTCGCCGGCCGTGCCGGCGTGGTCGGCGAGCACCCGGGCGGCGTCGCGGCCGTGGAGCACCTCGTAGGATCTGGGCGGCGTGGCCAGGCTCTCGACGGCGTGGCGGAGGTCCGCCCCCGCTGGGACATCGCCGCCGGTGCGCATCGGCGTGGCTACCTCGACCAGCTCGAGGTCGGCGCCGAGCCGCTCGCCGAGGTCGGCCGCGATCTCGAGGGCCTGCTCGGCGAGCAGTGACCCGTCGATGCCCACCAGCACCCGCCGGATCGGCACGCCGGTGCGCCGCACCACCGGTCCCACGAGCACGACCGGCACGGGCGAGCGGCGGACGACGTCGGTGCTGACGCTGCCCAGCGCCCGCGCGGCGAGCGGGCCCCGGGCGTGGGTGGCGAGGCACAGCAACCGGGTGGCGCCGCCGGCGGCGTGGGCGACGATCGCGTCGGCGGGCCGCCCGACCAGCTCCCGGGGCGGCGCGGTCGGCACCTCCGCGGCGGCCAGATCGCGGTGGCGGGCGGTCAGGTACGGGGCGGTGGGCAGCCCGGGCGCCGGGGCCGCCACCAGCTCGACGCCGAAGCCCCCCTGCCGGGCGAGGGCGACGCCGACGGGCAGCGCGGGCGAGGTTGCGTGCGCCGGGTCGAGCGGCACGGTGACGAGACCGTCGATCCGCCAGGGCGGCGGCAGGTCGTCGTCGGGGGCCGTCGGGTGGTCGACGGCCACGTGGTGGCTCAGCTCCGTGCGATGGGCGAAGCGGAGTTCGCAGAGTGGGCACTGGTGGATCGTGTCAGGTGCCATGGCCCGATGATGGTCCTCGGTTCCGGCCTGTGGCAGGGACCAAGGTCCCGGGCGTACCAAGGTCCCGCGCGGGACGTCGGTCGGGTCGGACTCGGACACCGGCACTTCGCGGGATCGCTGCGGCTCCATCGTCGTCGGGCGGCGGCCCGGTGCCAACGGGCCGAAGGTCCCGGTGCGGCGGGTTGTTCGGACCTGTCGGGCGCCCGGCGCCGGTGCGCACGCTGGCGTGGACAACGGACCGGGAGGCCCCATGGGATTCACCGTGCGCGCGATCGAGCCGTTCCACGAGGTCGCCCCCGCGGCTACACCATCAGGATGACCGCCGAGCCCGTCGCCCCCGAGGCCGTCCTCGACCACATCACGGACGGCGCCGACCTGATCGTCCCCCTCGCGAACGGCGAGCCGGTGTCGGTGCTCGACGCCGTCGAGGCGGCCGCGGCCGCCGGCCGCTTCACCGGGGTGAAGGTGCATCAGATGCACGTCCTGCACGACCGGCCCTACCTGCACGGCACGCTGCGGGACCGCCTGCTGCACGTCTCGTACTTCCTGTCCACGGTGACACGCCCGGCGTTCCACGAGCGCGGGCTCGAGCTCGTCCCGAACAACTTCAGCGAGGTGCCCCGCCTGCTGAGGGAGACCACCCGGTGCTCCCTCGTGCTGGCCGCCGCCTCGCGCCTGGACCGCCACGGCTACTTCTCGCTCGGCACCAACTGCGACTACGCCGCGCCGTTCATCGGGCGGGTCCCGTTCTTCCTCGAGGTCAACGCCCGCATGCCCCGCACCTTCGGGCGCAACCAGCTGCACGTGAGCCAGGTGCTGGGGTGGACCGAGGTCGACCGGCCCCTCGTGGAGGTCCACCCCGCGGAGCCGTCGGCGGCCGACGAGCGCATCGCGGCCCACGTCGTGGAGCGGATCCCGAACCGGGCGACGATCCAGGCCGGGATCGGATCGATTCCGAACGCCCTGTTGGCGGGCCTGCGCGGGCACCGCGACATGGGCGTCCACACCGAGCTGCTGTCCGACGGGCTGATCGAGCTCGTCGAGAAGGGCGTGGTGACCGGCACCCACAAACGGCTGGCTCCCGGCAAGGTCGTGGGCACGTTCGTGCTGGGCACCGACCGCCTCTACGACTTCGTCCACGAGAACCCTGCGGTCGAGCTGCTGCCGGTCGACCACGTCAACGACCCCCGCGTGATCGCCGAGGAGGATTGCTTCGTGTCGATCAACGCCACGACCGAGGTCGACCTCGTGGGGCAGTGCGCGTCGGAGACGGTGGCCGGGCGGTACTGGTCCTCCAGCGGCGGACAGGCCGACTTCGCCCGGGGGGCGATGTACTCGCGGGACGGCCGGGCGTTCGTGGTGCTGCGGTCGACGGCGCGGGGCGGCGAGGTGTCGCGCATCCGGGCCACGCTGTCGCCCGGCTCGATGGTGACGACGATCAAGAACACGGTCGACCACGTCGTGACCGAGCACGGCGTGGCCGACATGCGGGGCCGGTCGATCTCGCAGCGGGCCCGCAGCCTCATCGCCATCGCCGACCCCCGCTTCCGCGAGGCCCTCACGACGGAGGCCCGCGCCCTCGGTTACCTCTGAGGCGCGACCCCGATCCGGCGGACGAGGACGGGCAGGAGGCTGCGCCTCCGGCTGAGCCACGAGCCCTTCGTCGCCGTGCGCGACCCGGGGACCGGCCGGGCCCTCGTCGTCCACCGCCGCTGGGACGGCCACTACGGGGCGGTCACGCCCGTCCACGAGCCGGCGCCCCCGGCCGAGCCGTTCACCGCCCGGCGGCGCCTGGCCGGCGAGCTGGACCGCCCCGAGGCGGTCCGGCGGGCGCTGTGGGGCCAGGGGCTGGACGCGATGACCGAGGCCCAGGACGTGGCCGAGCTCAGCGCTGTCGACCAGCACCCGGCCGACTCGGCACCGAGACCTTCGAGCGGGAACGCGATCTGTCGCTGCTCCACGAGGTCAACGCCGAGATCGACGCCGTGCAGCGGGCGCTCGTGCGGCTGGCGGAGGGCAGGTACGGGCGATGCGACGTCTGCGGCGGGACGATCCCCGACGAGCGGCTCGTGGCCGTGCCGGCCACCCGGTTCTGCCTTTCCCACCAGTGGCAGGCCGAGGGCCACGACGGCCTGCGCTGATGACAGCTCCCATGCGGTCCCGGGCGCGGCCCGGGATGCCCCAGCGCACGCCGCGAGAGAAGTGCGACGCGCGCGCGTCGGCGCCGCCGCCGCCTCCCGCGGACGGGCGGGGGAGCGTGGTTGCCATCGGGGGCGCCTCCTGGTCTCCACCGCAGTGTGCGCCTCCACCGCCTCCTCAGGGGCGGCGGTCCGGCGTCGGTGGGCCCTTCGGCCCTACGGATGGCAGGCGGTCCTGGTGCAGGCTGGGGCGACGATGAGGACCGCGACACCGCCACCACAGGACCGGTCGTTCCACGACGACGGCGCCCGAACGCTGGGCGAGCCGGGGGGCGACGGGCCGGCCGAGCCGTGTGACGTCCACCCGGTGGGGACGGCAAGGGCGTGCGCCCGTCGGGTCCCTCGGTGAGGTGAACCGGTGGAGCACATCGTCGTGCCGCTGGACGCCATGCACGCCCGGGCGGTCGCCGATCTGGCGGGCCGCCTGGCGACGGCCGTCGGGTGCGCCCCGGCAGCGGCTCCGGCGCATCCCCACGTGACGCTCGCGTCGTACCGGGGCGTGCCGCCGGCGACGGCCGTCGCCGCGCTGGCTCCCGTGGCCGCAGCGCTTGCGCCCTTCACCGTGCGTGCTCACGGCTACGGCATGTTCACCGGCGACCGGCCGGAGGACCTGTCGCTGCACGTGATGGTCGTGCGGACCACGGCGCTCGACGATCTCCACGGCCGCGTCCACCGGGCGCTGTCCCGGGCCGGCGCCGAGACGGTCGGGCTCACCGACCCCCGGGTCTGGACGCCGCACATCACGCTCATCGAGCGCCAGCTGACGCCCGACCGCCTCGGCCGGGCCGTCGAGCTGCTCGCGGTCCGGGAGCACCGCAGCTGGTCGATCCGCGTCGCGGCGTTGGCCGCCGGCCCTCGGATGGGCCGGCGGCCGGCGCCGATGGTGCTGCGAGGTCGGCCCGTCAGCGGGCCATGACCACCTTCATCGCGTCCGTCTCGGCGGCCCGGGGGGTCTCCTTCGCATCGCTTTTCCCCACCGTGCGCCCGCCGCCGCGGGACGGTCAGGGGCGGTGGGACGTCACGCCCGGGCCCTTCGGCCCTGCGCGGCCGGGTGACGGCCACGCATGCCGTCCGGGCCCGCCACGCTGGGTGCCTATGGACACCGCGGTGGTCGGCGCGACGGTGGGCCGAGCGGACAATCGACTTCGGACCCTGGGCCGTGCCCGGGGACGGACTCGGGATAGGAGGAGGGCTGTGAGACTGTCACCCACGCTCGTGCTGGCGACGGGACTGGCCGTCGCGCTCTTGACGTCGACTGCGGGTCCGGCGACGGCCCAACCGATCGAACAGGGCCATGTCCACGAGTCGGCAGCGAGGTCATCGCTGGGTTCTGCGGTGACCTGACCGTGCGGTGGGTCAGGTCTTCGTGATCGGGATCTTTCTCGCCGGTCCGCGGTCGGGGGTGGGAACGCGCACCTCGAGAACCCCGGCCTTGTAGTTGGCGGTGATGTCTGCGTCGGTCACGCCCGGCGGGAGAGGGACGGTCCGGGTGAAGGTGCCGTAGCGGACCTCGCGGCGGACGTAGTCGCCCTCCTCCACCTTCTCCTCCTCCCGGCGCTCGGCGTGGATGCGCAGGGTGTCGTCGGTCACCGTGAGCTCGAGGTCCCGGTCGGGGTCGATGCCGGGTATCTCGGCACGCACGACGAGGGACCCGGCGTCCTGGTACTCCTCGATCGGGATCATGCCGCCGGCCTTGAACCCCCTGCCGCCGAACATCGGCCAGCGGAGCGGGACGGCGCGCATCCAGTCCTCGAACAGCCGGTCGAGCCGCTCGAACCTCTCGTTTGCGTCGGTCGCCTCCACGTCCTGCGCTTGGCGCTTGAGCAGTCCTGCCATCGGGTCACCTCCTGGAGTCGTGTCCTTACCGTGGCAACGTCCCGGTGCCCGTGGATAGGGCCCTTGGTCCCGGCTCCCCGACGGTGACCGCCCGCGCCGCGCCTACCGGAGCGAGCGCCCGCGCGCCTGGCCGCCGAGGTGCTCCACCACGGCGTCGGATCCCGGGAAGAACAGGGTCTCGTGCCCGTCCTCCCAGCGGACCACATAGGGCGGCCCGCCGGCGGGGCCTCGCACCTCGAGCACTTCGGCGCCCCGGTCCGGCTCACCGACACGGTGGCCTCGGATGATGATGCGGTCACCCACTCCTGCGTCCATGGTGCACCTCCACGTCCTCGTGCTCCCCCTAGGATCCCCCCTCGCCGGGCGGCGGGGAAGAGCCGAATGTCCCGGCCGCCCAGTGCTGTGCGCACCGCGCCCCACGGGGCGCCTGCGCTCCCCGACCTCGCCGACCTCGCCGACCTGGCCCGGCCGGTCACCGGGCAGGTCCTCTTCGGCCACGGCGAGCCGGTGCCGCACGCATCAGTGACCAAGGTCCCGAGTCGGGGCACCCCATGGCCCTGCCGCCCGGGGCGGCGGCGGCGGATGGTGAGCCCGTGGAAGGCATCGTCGTCGGGATGGACGGCTCGGGGGGGTCGGCGACGGCCCTGCGGTGGGCTCTCCGTGAGTCCCTGGTCCGCGGCTGGCCGGTCACGGCCGTCATGACGGCGCGGGGTGGCGCGCGTGCGGGCCGGCCGCCCGGTGGCGAGGCCGACCTCGACACCGGCCGGGACGTCCTGGGCATGGAGGCGACGCTGGAGTCGGCCGTGGTCGAGGCCATCGGCGAGGACGCGGCGGGCCACGTGCGCCGCCACGTCTCCCGTGAGCGCCCCGTCCCGGCCCTGCTCGACGCCGCCGCCGGCGCCGAGCTGCTCGTCGTGGGGGCTCGTGGCCTCGGCGGATTCCGCCGCCTGCTCGTGGGGTCGGTGAGCGACCAGTGCCTGCACCACACGCCCTGCCCGATCGCCATCGCGCACGACCTGCCTGCGCCTCCCGCCCACCACGACGGCGGGGAGAGGATCGTCGTGGGCATCGACGGCTCGAACGAGGCGCGCCGGGCGCTCGCCTGGGCGCTGGACGAGGCCCGGGCCCGCAACGGCCGGATCGAGGCGGTCCACGCCTGGCAGCCGCTCGCGCTCACCGGAGCGCCCTTCGCCCCGCTCGGTGGGGAGATCGAGGCGCTGACGGCCGCCGCGGAGTGCGCGATGGACGAGGCGATGGCCGCGGCCGACACCTCCGGGTTGGCCGCGCCGCCGGAGCGCACCATCGTGTGCAGCGGGGCGGCGGCCGCCGTGCTGGAGGCCGCCAAGGGCGCCGACCTGGTCGTGATCGGATCCAGGGGCAACGGCGGGTTCACCGGCCTGCTGCTGGGGTCGGCGAGCCGGCAGGTCGCCCACCACGCCACCTGCCCCGTCGTCGTCGTCCCCGCACGGCACTGAGCCGCTCGCGGTGGCGCTGCGGTCGGTGCGGCGCTCCCGCCACTGCCTGGGGCTACGGATGAGCGCGTTGGCTCCCGGCCTGAGGGGATGGGCTGGCCAGGGACGCCGTGAGGGGGCACGATGGCCCCATGGACGCACCGAGGCAGCGGAACAGGGTCGCCGAGGCCGTGGCCGTGATCGGCGCCGACCTCGAGTTGCCGGCGATGCTGCAACGGATCGTCGCAGCGGCCGCCGACCTCGTCCACGCTCACTCCGGCGCGCTGGGCGTGCTCGACGAGACCGGCGACCGACTCGCGGAGCTCGTCACCGTCGGCCTGGACGCGGACGCCCGTGCCGCCATCTCCGAGCATCCCGACGGCCCAGGCTTCTTCCCGGACCACCCGCCGATGACGTCCTTCCTCGACGTCCCCATCCGGGTGCGCGGCGAGGTGTTCGCCAACCTGTACCTCAGGGACAAGGACGGCGGCGAGGCGTTCAGCGAGGTGGACGAGGAGCTCGCCGCGGGCCTGGCCGCGGCCGCGGGGATCGCCATCCACAGTGCGCAGCTGGACGAGCGGAACCGCCGGCAGCGGCAGCGCATGGCCCTGTACCGGCATCGGGAACAGATCAGCCGCGAGCTCCACGACAGCGTCATCCGGCGGATCCACGGGGCCGGGTTCACCCTGACGAATGCGAAGCACATGACCAGTGGTGACGCCGCCGAGCGGATCGGCAGCGCCGTCGACGAGCTCGCCCGGACCGTCGCCGAGGTGCAAGGCGTCGTCTTCGACCTCGACGCTCCGGGCAGTCCCGAGGCCGTCGGCATCCGGGCCCGCATCCTCGAGCTCGCCCACGACGCCAGCCACGAGCTTGGCTTCGAGCCCCACATCACCTTCAGCGGCCCGATGGACGCCACGGTCGCCGGTCGTCGCCTCTCCGATCTCCTCATCACGCTGCGTGAGGCCCTCACCGACGTCGCTCGCCATGGTCGGGCCTCGCAGGTCGACATCGAGCTCAGCACCGACGATGCCTTCACCCTGCGCGTGAGTGACGACGGCGACGAGATGCCCTCCGACGGCCAGAACCCCGGCCGCCACCACCGTGCGGAGATGCGCTCGAGAGCCGAACGCCACGGCGGGACGCTGCACGTCGCCCACCCACCGACCGGCGGGACGGACGTGCGCTGGCGGCTACCGGTCATCGAGCCCTAGCCGACCGCGGAGCGTCACGACGGAACGTCGCGCGATCTACCTCGAGGCCCGGACGGCTCGGGTCCAACGGCCCTGCTCCGCGAGGGGCGCCGGCGGGAGGGTGGAGGCATGAGCTCGCGCACCCGCACTGGAGACCGGATCCCGGACACGCGGGCGGCACGCCCCGCGCCCCGCCTCCCCGACGAGGGGGCGATGCGGCCACCGTGGCCTTCGTCCGGACCGTCGCCGGGGGGCCGGGCGAACCCCACCCCCGACGGCCCCGAGCCGTCCCGACGAGAGGATCCGCGATGACCCCCACCGAGCGACGGCCGGCGGTCGAGGTGCTCGATCCCGACACCTGCCGGCGCTCGCTGGCCACGGACCAGGTGGGCCGGCTCGCCATCGTGATCGGCGGCACGCCTGCGCTCTTCCCGGTGAACTACGTGCTCGACGGCACCAGCGTGGTGTTCCGGACGGATCCCGGCACGAAGCTCGACCACGTCGGCCGCAGCCGGGCCGCGTTCGAGGTCGACGACATCGACCGCGCCCGGCGGAGCGGCTGGAGCGTCGTCGCCACCGGCCGGCTCGAGGAGCTGACCCAGTACGACGCCGCCGCGCTCGACCGGGCACGGGAGCTGCCGATCGACCCGTGGGCCGGCGGCGAGCGCACACACTGGGTCCGCCTCGTCGCCGAGAGGGTGACCGGCCGGCGCGTCACCGGCACCCCCTGAGGTCAGTCGCCGAGAGAGTGACCGGCCAGCGCGTCACCGGCACCCCCTGAGGTCAGTCGCCGCGGGCGAGGCGGACCACGTCCGCGGCGGTGACGACGCCGACGACGTAGCGGCCCTGGAGGACGAGCGCGCGCTCGGCGTCGGCGCCCTCCGCCCGCTCGAGCAGGTCGGCGAGCGGCTCGTCGGGGCGGGCCGTCGGTGTGTCGGCGAGCGACGCGGCGAGGGCGTCCACGCAGGTCCGGGCCCGGGCGGCCTGGGGGACGGCGTGGATGGCGTCGAGCGTGAGCAGGCCGATGGCCTCGCCGTCGCGCCCGGTGACCGGGAAGGCGGCGCACCGCTGCGGGATCAGGTAGTCGTCGACGAACTGCTCGACGGTCACCCCGCCCGGCACGGTGACCGGGTCGGCGCGCATGGCGGCGGCGACGGTCATCTTGTCGACGACCCGACGGGCGGCGGGTGTGGCGGGACGGCACAGCCGGTGACCCGTGGGCACGGTGCCGGTCATGTCGGGATCCACGGGCACGGTGACCTGCACGGTGCCGCAGTGCAGGAGGTGCCGGTTGGTGCGCAGCGCCGAGCGGTCGAGCGCCTCGATGAGCTGCCGGTCGCGCGGGTCGACCTCGAGCACGAGGCGCTCGATGCCCTCGGCGGCGGCGAGAGCCGCCAGCTCCTCCAGCAGGGTCGCCTCGACGTCGGCGCCACGGAAGGCATCGTCGACGACGACCATGACGTCGGCCGCCCCGCTCGTGCCCGCCAGCTCGTAGCGGACGATGCCGATCAGCTCGTCGTCCTCGTCCTCGCCCTCGGGCCCGGGGAGCGCGACGAGCGCCGCCCGCCCCGGACCGTCGACGTCGGTCAGGCGACCGATGCGGCCGGGCGAGAGCTGCGGCGACGGCGTGAGGTAGATGAGGCGGAGCGTGTCGGGCGACAGGCGCCGGTGGAGCCGGACCAGGGCGTCGAGGTCGCCGGCCAGGACGGGACGTAGCCGCAGCTCCGTGCCGCCGGGAGTGCGGCGGGACCGGGGCTCGGGGCCGCCGGGCGTGCGCGGGGACCGGGGTGCGGGGCCGCCGGGCGTGCGGCGGGACCGGGGCTCGGGGCCGCCGGGCGCGCGCCGGGACCGGGGTTCGGGGGTATCGATTGTGGTCGGGGGCATGACGGTTCCTCCCATCAGCGGCCGTGGGGGATCACGACGACGGGGCAGGGGGCGTGCTGGGCGACCTGCTGGCTCACGGAGCCCAGTAGCAGCCCGGCGAACCCGCCGCGGCCCCTCGACCCCACCACGACGAGCGACGCGCCGGCGGCAGCGTCCATGAGGGCGGAGGGAGCGGCGGCGCACACCTCGGTGCGCTCGATCGCGATGCCGTCGCTGTCTTCGGCGGCGACGGCGCGCTCGAGCAGGTGCTCGGCCACCTCGGCCATGGCGTCGGAGTCGGCGGGCACCGGCAGGAACGAGTCGCCGCCCACGAACGCCGGCTGCCAGGCGTGGATCAGTTGCACGGTGGCGTGGCGGAGCCGGGCCTCGCCGAGCGCCCAGTGCAATGCGGCCTGGGCGGCGTCGGAGCCGTCGGTCCCGATGACGATGCGCTCGACGCCGACGGTCGGGACGGGGGTGGCGCGCACGACCGCTACCGGGCAGGTGGCGTGGTGCAGGCACTGCTCGCTGACCGAGCCCGTCAGCAGGCTGTGGAAGCCGCCGAGCCCGCGGGCACCGACGACCAGTAGGTCGGCGCGGGCGGAGGCCTCGATCAGCGCCCGGGCGGGCAGGTCGCACACCACCCGCTGGCCCACCGTGGCCGCGGTCTCGGCGCCGACGGCGGCCTCGACGGCTGCGGCGAGGGCCTCCTGGGCCTCCTTGTCGCCGTAGCTGGGGTCGAAGGCTTCGTGGCCGGGCAGGTGGTGCTGGTCCAGCAGCCCCCATGCCAGCACGGCCGTGACCGGGCGGTCCCGCAGCCGGCCTTCCTGTACGGCCCACCGCAGCGCCGCGGCGGAGCCGTCCGAGCCGTCCACGCCGGTCACGATCTCCGTCATGGGGTCAGTGTGCGCCCGACCGGCGGCCATCACGAGTGCCGGTCGGCGACACCGGCTGGGACCAAGGACCCGGTGCGGCGCCGGTCGGTGCCCGGGCCCGGGATGACGGCGACCGGCCGGTCGGCATCGTGGGCCACGCGCCGGCTGACGCTTCCGAGCAAGGGGTCGCCGCGCGAGCCGGCGCCGGAGCTGCCGACGACGATGAGGTCGGCGTGATGGGCGCGGGCGATGGCGACCAGCGTGGCTGCGGCCTGGCCGCGGCGCACCGTGACCCGGTGGGGCACGTTCGCCGCGTCCAGCGGTGCGCACGCCTCCTCGGCCAGTCCCCGAAGGCGTGAGGGCGCCTGCTCCTCGCCGGCGCTGGACGCGGTCGTCCCAGGTCCGAGCGGGAACACCGGGGTCTCCTCGGCCACCGCCACGACCTCGCATGACGCGCCGCTGCGGGCTGCGAGCTGGGCGCTCCAGTGGAGGGCGGCGAACGATGCCTCCGAGCCGTCGAACCCGACGACGAGGCGGCGGGCCTCGACCGAGCGGCCGTCGGACGGGTCGGGCACCACGAGCACGGGAACCGGGGCCAGGCGCAAGAGCTGCAGCGCCGTGCTGCCGAGGGCCTGGGCGCCTGCGAGGCGGAGGCCCCGGGTGCCGACGACGACGAGGTCCGTGGGCCGCTGGTTCACCGCGGCGAGCAGCGCGTCGACCGCGGGCCGCTCGATGACCTCCACGCGGTGCGGCAGGCCGGCCCGGGCGAGCGCGCCGCACCACTCGCGCTCCACGGTCTCGCGCACCTCGGCGCGGTGCGGGTGGGCGGGCACCAGGGCGTCGCCGATGTGCTCGACGAGCCCGACGCCGTGCAGGGCCGTGACGGTGTCGGCGAGCACTCGGGCGAGCCTGACCCCCCAGCGGAGGGCGTTGCGGGCGTGGTGGGACCCATCGACCCCGACGACGATCTGGTGCCGGTCCTCTGTGGTCATGACATCAGCTTGGAACCGGGCGAGGGCGGCGGGTAGGGCCCTTGGTCCCCGGGTCTCGCCGCGACGGCCCACGGCTCGCGGCGCGCCTAGCGATTGAGCCGGGCGAGCTCCGGCCAGAACGTGTCCAGCGTGGTCAGGTAGTCGTAGTTGCTGCCCCCGATGGCCCCGCCGTCGAGTGCTGCGTCGACGAACCGGCGCACCCGGTCGAGCGTCACGGGCGTGCGCTCGGGATTCGGCTCGCCCAGCACACCGCCCTCCACGCTGACGCGCCGGCCGGTCATCGTCCGGGCCCGCGTCACCTGGTCGAGCACCCACGTGTAGACCTGGTCGGCGCTGTAGGCGCTGCCGTCGGGGTTCGAGCGGAACGACCACAGCGCCATCGGCACGACGACCTCGCTGTTCTGGCCGACCGCCGCCCACGGGAAGCCGGCCCACCGATTCCCGGCGTCGGTCCCGAACGGCGAGGGCACGATCGCGCCGATCGAGGTGTCGACGAGCTCCCGGACGAAGCGTAGGTGCGTCACGAGCGCCGTGTTGAACTGGGCCAGCGACACCTCGTCGAGCCGCTCGATGTCCACCCCCACGGCGTCGAAGCGCTGGCCCCCGGGGCTGACGAACTGTGCGACGGCGACGGTCCGCCGGACGTCGCGGTCCATGTCGCCGTACGCCGGGAGGTACCAGCCGACGACCCGCATCCCGTTGGCGTGCGCGATGTCGAGCCACTGGCCCGCCTCGGCCGCGTCGAACAGGTCCGTGGTGCCGTTGAAGCGGGCGGTGGCCAGGTAGAGGACGCGGACGCCGCGGGACCGCATCGCCGGCACCGCGGTCGCCGGGTCGAGCGACGGGTAGTCGAACACGTCGACCCACGTGCCCAGGCCCCGGAACGGGAGGTACGGGTCGATGATCGTCCATGGCGTCCAGGCGGCCGTCGGGCTGGGTCGGACCGCCTCGTGTGGGAACCCGTTCGTCGCCCGGCCGGCGATCCTCACGTCGTCGCCGATCGCCGCGGCGCCGGGACCGGAGGTGAAATGGCCGCCCAGCGACGTCCACCCCGACCACCCGGCGCCCCGCTGGTAGTGGCGGAGCGACATCGTGCCGTCGGGACTGAGCACGGCGACGTCGAGAACGCCCACACCGGGTGCGGCGGCCGCCGGTTGCGACGTCGACGCGCCGCCCAGGTCCTCCCACGCCGACCAGCCGGCACTGCTACGGAACCACAGGTGGTGGATCCGGTTCGTACTGCCGCGGGCGAACACGTCGAGCCGTCCCGGCTCCCACGCCGCCACCGCCGGCGACGAGGTCAGCGCCAGGCCGCCGAACCGCACCCAGCCGGACCAGCCGACGCCTCGCTCGTAGTACCTGTGCAGCAGAGCGTCATCGGTGCCGCGGGCGAACACGTCGAGCCGTCCGGACGTCCAGGCCGCGACGGCCGGCGCCGAGGCGATCTGGCCGCCGAGCGACTCCCACCGCGACCAGGTCCCGCCGGAGTTCCACCGGTGCCACAGGGCCCCGTCGGTGCCGCGGCCGAAGACGTCGACGCGGCCGGGAGCCCAGCTCGCTGCGGCGGGCTGCGACGCCAGGGAGCCGCCGAGGTCGACGTTGCGCGTCCAGGAACCGCCCGGCGGACGGTACTGGTGGAGCAGGTGGCCGCCCGCCGAGCGGGTGAACACGTCCGAGCGCCCGTCCCGGAGGCTGCTCACCGCGGGGGATGGCGCCTCCGCCGGCGCCAGCGCCGAGGCGGCGAGCGCGGCCGTGCCGGCCGCCGTCGCCGCCGCCGGGGCCGCGCCGAGCTCCGCGCTGGTCGACCCGGCGAGCGTGCCGGCCACGAGCGCGAGCGCGCCGATGGAGCCAGTGATCCGCATGGCACCAAGCGTGGGGGTCCAACGGCGTCACAACCAGTGCCGAAGGTCCTGAAACCCCCGGGCCCGCGATCGCAGGGGCGAAGGTCCCGGAAGCGAGACGGCCCTCGACCCTGCCCCGGCGCCGGGGGTGCGGCGCACCATGCGGGCATGCGGATGGCCCAATCCCCATGCGCGGTGGACGACGGTGGCGGTAGACGGCGGTGGCGACATCGTCGCCGCCTGCGAGGAGGCGATCGAGCGGCGCCTCGCCGACCTCGGTGCCACCGTGTCGATCGCGGTCTGCCGCGTGCTCGACGACGACGGCGCCGAGCACCGGCCGGGTGCCGCGGTCCGCACCGAGATCGAGCGCCGCGACGGCGAGCTCCACGTTTTGGTCCACCGGCCGCCCGCCGCGGCGGGCCTCGACGGGCGACCGCCGTGCACGCGCACCGGGCGCTGCGGGATGCCGGCGTCGACGTGCGCTCGATCTCGATCGCGTGCACGGACTGAGGACGGCTCCCGCCCTCTCGGCCGCCACGAGGATCGTGATGGCCAGCGAGCGGCGGGGTCAGTGGCCGGGGTGGTCGCGGCGCTCGGCGAGCCGGGCGGCGTAGACGGCCGCCTCGGTGCGCCGGTGCATGCCGAGCTTCGTGAGCAGGTTCGACACGTAGTTCTTGACCGTCTTCTCCGCGAGGAAGAGCCGCTCGCCGATCTGACGGTTCGTGAGCCCCTCGGCGAGCAGGTCGAGGATGCGGCGCTCCTGGTCCGTCAGGGCGGACAGGTGGTCGTCCTCCTTGGGGGGGTGGCGGAGGCGTTCGAGCACCTTGGCCGTGAGGGAGGGGTCGAGCAGGGACTGCCCGTCTGCGACGCGGCGCACGCTGTCGACCAGGTCGGCCCCGCGGACCTGCTTCAGCAGGTAGCCGGCCGCCCCCGCCATGATCGAGTCGAACAGCGCCTCGTCGTCGGAGAACGAGGTGAGCATCAGGCACCGTGTGTCGGGGTGGTGCGAGCGGATCTCACGGCAGGCCTCGACGCCGTTGCCGTCGGGCAGGCGCACGTCGAGGATGGCCACGTCCGGCGCGGCGGCCGGGACACGGCGGATCGCCTCGTCGACCGTGCCGGCCTCGCCGACGACCTCGAGATCGTCCTCCGACTCGAGGAGCTCGCGCAGGCCCCGGCGCACGACCTCGTGGTCGTCGAGCAGGAAGATGCGGATGGACACGGGTGGGCCTCGCAGGGCGGTGGGGCTGGGTGGACGACAGGAGCGCCGTCCCGCTCCGTAGTATCACCCGAGATGGGCGATGTCGCCGGAGCGAAGCAGCTGCGCCGCCTGCTCGAGGCGGTCACGAGCCTCGGGTCCGAGCTGAGCCTCCCGGTCGTGCTCCGCAACATCACCGAGGCGGCCATCGACCTGGTCGACGCCCGCTACGGCGCCGTCGGTGTGCTCGATCGGAGCCGCACCGGGCTGGTGGAGTTCATCACGGTCGGCATCGACGACGAGGGCATCGCCGCCATCGGCCGCCTCCCGGAGGGCCACGGCATCCTCGGCAAGCTGATCGTGGACCAGCGGCCGCTGCGGCTGCCGGACCTCACCCAGCACCCCGACAGCTACGGGTTCCCGCCGCACCACCCGAACATGAGCTCGTTCCTCGGCGTGCCGATCTGGGTGGGCGACGAGGTGTTCGGCAACCTCTACCTGACCGAGAAGGGCGACGGCGAGGTGTTCACCGACGTCGACGAGGAGCTGGTACTCGGCCTGGCGGCCGCCGCGGGCGTGGCGATCGAGAACGCCCGCCTGCACGAGCAGGTCCAGGCGGTCGCCGTGCTCCAGGACCGTGAGCGGATCGCCCGCGACCTGCACGACACGGTGATCCAGCGGCTCTTCGCCACCGGGCTGCTGCTGCAGGGCGCCCACCGGCTCACGGCCCGGCCCGAGGTCGCGGACCGCATCCAGCAGGCGGTCGACGACCTCGACATCACGGTGCGCCACATCCGCTCGGTTATCTTCGAGCTGCAGCCCGTGTCCGCCTCGGGCGACAGCGTGCGCCGCGAGCTCCTGGCCGTGGCCATCGAGGAGGCCCGGGCGCTCGGCTTCGACCCCGTGGTCCGCTTCGACGGGCCGGTCGACACCGCCGTCGACCCCGAGCTGTCCGGTCACCTGCTCAACACGGTGCGTGAGGCGTTGTCGAACATCGTCCGCCACGCCGACGCCCAACGGGCAGAGGTCGACGTGACCGTCTCGGAGGGCAGCCTCTGCCTGACCGTCACGGACGACGGCCGGGGCATCGACCTGGCGGCCGCCGCGGTGGCGGGCGGACACGGGTTGGTCAACATGCGCAATAGGGCCGAGAGCCTCGGCGGGTCGTTCCGGTCCGACCTCGGGTCCGGCGGGAAGGGGACGATCATCACCTGGCAGGTCCCGCTCCGCTGATCCGGAGGGCCGCGCCGGGACGGGCTCGGCCTACGTCCGGGCCGCGGTCGTGCGCTCGGCGTCGTCCTCGCTGCCGTGGCGGATCCGCCGACCGCTGACCTCCTCGGGCACGATGCGGATCCAGTGGGCCTTCGCCCCCACGGACCAGTACTCCAGCGGCTCGGACGTCACCCGCTCGCGCTCCTCGGGGTCGCGCAGCTGGTCCGCTCGCCCCTTCACCAGCACGCTCCACCCCGTGTGGTCGTCAGCGTCGATGCCGTCGACCTGGAAGCACACGGCGGGGCTGCGGGCGAGCCCGGCCAGCTTCGTGCCGGGGTCCGTGCGGAAGACGACGGTCTCGCCGTCGACGCGGTGGTTCACGGGATAGATCTCGGGCGCGCTGTTCACGAGCACGCCGACCCGCCCGACCGGCGTGATCGCCAGCAGCCGCCAGCACTCCTCCGGGGCCAGGTACTCGACCCAGGTGCTGGCGTCGCTCTCGTCCACGGTGGCTCCTCCCTGTGGTCGTCCTGGGACGAGCCTGCACGGGGGTCGGCGCGACCGGTAGGGCCCAACGGCCCGTCGGCCCAGGCCGACGGGCGTGGCTGAGCGGCGGCCCCGCCGAGGGTCTACGCCAGGCCCTGGAGGCGTTCGGCCCCAGCTGACCGGTCGACGGGTCGTCAGCCGGGGTGGTCGCCGACCACGAGGATCGCCGCGCTGATGCCGGCGTTCAGCGGGGGAGCGGCCACGAGGGGGCCGGTCGGGATCGGGCCGGGCCGGGCGACCCACCAGGCCCTCACGGCGTCGCCGTGGGTCCCTCCTCGGCCCACTCGGGCCCGACCAGGGGCTCGAGCACGACGGCGCCGGGCCGGTCGCGACCGGCGATGTCGTCGGCGGTGCGCCAGATGCGCCGGCCTGTGACCTGCGTGGGCACGATGCGGATCCAGTGGGGCTTCTCGTTGGTCGTCCAGATGGCCGGCGGCCGCCGCTCGGCGAGCGCCACCATCGCCGGGTCGCGCATCGGTCGCGCCCGGCCCTTCACCAGCACGCTCCACCCCCGGCGCCCGTCGGGCTCGAGGTCGTCGACCTCGAAGCTGACCGGGGCCCCCTCGGTGAGGCCGGCGAGCTTGCTGCCGGGATCGGAGCGGATGACGATCGCATCCCACTCGACCATGTGGTTGACCGGGTAGACGACGGGAACGCCGTCCACGATGACGGCGAGCCGTCCCACCGGGGCCTGCTCGAGGAGCTTCCAGCACTCGGCGCGGCTCAGGCGTTCCATGTTCGTGCGTGCGTCGATGGTGCCCATGGCGGCCTCCTACGGGCGGGCGGCGGTGTCGGCGGACAGGCCCGGCCGGCGTCGCAGGAGCGACAGCCACGCGGCCTCGGTGAAGGCGTGCAGGGTGGTGATCTCGTCGTCGTGCGGGCCGACCTTGACCAGCTCGATATCCATGACCTCCTCGACGGTGGCGCCGGGAGCGGTGGCCGCGTCCTCGGCCAGCGCCTCGGCGGTCAGCACGCCCACGGGGATTCCGTGGAGGCTGACGACGATCGCCCGGCCACCGGCTGCGGCGAGGGAGGCGGCGGCCTCGGGGACGGGTGTGGCGGGCGTGACCTCGTCGGCCGGACCGGAGCCGGCCGCCGGCGCGGGGGCCGCGGTGGGGGCGGGCGCCGCCCCGGACTCTGTGCGGGCCTCGTCGACGGGTGCGCCGCCGGTCCGGCGGATGCGTCGGCCGGTGATCTCGGTGGGCAGGATCCGGATCCAGCGGGTCCGGTCGCCGTCGGGCCACGGTTCGACCGGTTGGGTCGTGGGGCGGCGGAGCGCGTCGGGCTCGTAGTGCACCTCGGCCTCGCCCTTGACGAGCACGCTCCAGCCGGTGCGGCGGTCGGGGTCCACGCCGTCGACCTCGAACGACACCCGGGGGTGCATCGACAGGCCGAGCAGGGCGTCGCTGGGCCCGACCCGGAACACGATCGTTTCCCGGTCCACGATGTGGTTCACCGGGTAGATCTCGGGCTCATGGCGGGTGATCACGCCGATGCGGCCGATGGGTGCCCCGCCGAGCAGCCGCCAGCACTCCTCCGCGGGGAGGGGCACGAGGATCGCCGCGTCGTCCGTACGGGTCGTACTGGGGTCCATGGTCGTCGTCTCCGAGGGGGATCGTCTGCCTCAACTCAAGCATGCGAGGGAATCCAAACCATCGGGTAGGGCCGAACGGCCCGCTCCGTGCCCGAGCGCTGTGACGTTCGGCCCTGCCGGTCGTGGCGCGCGACGGTCCACGATCGCTGGGTGCAGATAGACCGCAACGGACTCGAGGTGCTCGATCGGGAGGAGTGCTTGCGTCTGCTCGGCCTGGCGACCATCGGGCGCATCGGGCTGTCATCCGGCGCCCTGCCCACGGTGCTGCCGGTGAACTTCCGCCTCGTCGGGGACCGGGTGCTCGTGCGCACGGGCCGGGGGTCGAAGCTCGACGCCGCCACCCGCAACGCTGTCGTGGCCTTCGAGGTCGACGACATAGACCCGATGGAGCACACCGGCTGGAGCGTCGTCGTCACCGGCGTCGCCCGCGAGGTCGACCCGGAGGATGTCCACCCCGACGAGCGCGTGCGGCTCGCCCGGTGGGCGCCGGGGGAGGACGGCCGCGTGGTCGCCATCTCCACCGATGTGGTCTCGGGGAGGCGCATCGTCGCCGGACGGCCGACGTCCGGCACCCCGATCGCCGGCCCGCTCGCCGGGGCCTGAGCTCACCCGCACCACGCCGTGGGCGCGCGGCGCACAGCGCCATGTGGTGTCGCGGGCGGGCCGCAGCCCGGCGTGACGCGCGAAGGGACCAAGGACCCGCCCCGGTGCGGCCCCCGGTCCCTGCCGGCCGGCGGGTCGGCCGGGGCACGGTGAGCCCACCTTTTCTCGGAGAGGAGCCCATCCGTGGAGACCATCGAGCCGACCGCCGGCGAACGCAGCCCCGGCCCCAACGGCAGTCCCGACGGCGCGCGCCGGGCGACGCCGTCGGCGAGCCCCGCGCCGCCCGGTGGGCCGAGGCGCCCGGACGGCGGGAACGTCGGACTACCACGCCCACCACCACGGTCAGATGCAGGTGCCGAACGGGTTGCTGGGCACACTCTTCGTCGGTGACATGGCCCTGCCCCGGGGCCAGACGATCGGCGGCGAGGCGATCCCCGCGGACCTGCGACTGAGCCAGGAGCTGCCGCTCGTCCTCAACGACAGCGGCGTCATCGGGTACTCGTTGAACGGCAAGAGCTTCCCGGCAACCGCCCCATCGCCGCCGATGAGGGCGACTGGATACTCGTGCACTACGTCAACGAGGGCAGCCAGATCCACCCCATGCACCTGCACCAGTTCGACCAGATCGTGGTGGCGAAGGACGGCTTCTCGCTCGACAGCCCGTACCTGGCCGACACGGTCAACGTGGCCCCCGGCGAGCGCTACTCGGTGCTCGTCCACCTGGACCAGCCCGGCACATGGGTCTGGCACTGCCACATCCTCAACCACGTCGAGCGCGAGACCGGAATGTACGGCATGGTCACCGCCGTCGTGGTCGAGTGAGGAGCGAACGATGACGACCACCCACACCCCCCCCGCATCGACCAGCTTCCCCGGCGGCCGCTCGTCACGGTCGAGCCCGCCACCACGCTGCGTTCGGCTGCGCGGCTCATGCGGACCGAGGACCCGCTGCCGCTCCAGGCGGTGACGCCCGACCCCGTGTTCCTCGTGCTGCGCAACGTCGAGTCCGACGCCACCTGAACACGCTGCCGGCGCGGCGCCCACCGCCAGCGTGGCGCGCTGGCGCCCAGATGGTGCCGCGTCAGGGCTGCCAGACCCGCACCCAGTCGACCTGCATCTCCAGCTCCGCCGGCCGTGGCGGGCAACCGTTGCACTGCGTCAGGTACTGCATCGTGAACACGAGGTGCATCGGCTGGGAGGTCGAGTCGAAGGGCTCCGTGCACTGGAGCTGGACGTCGTCGAGGAACGTGCAGAACGCGCCGTCGGCCCAGTAGGCGCCCCACGTGTGCCAGTCCGACAGGTTCGTATGGGTGATGTTCTGGCTGAACCGGCGCTCGTCGTCCGGTGTGGCGCAGTAGCCGTCGGACGTGTGGTCGGTGGTGTTCCGGTGCAGGTTGGTGAAGTACCAGCTGCCGGCCGGCCGGGCCCCGTCGCCGTTCTCGACGCCGTTCTCCATGATGTCCCACTCGGAGGTCAGCTCGGAGCAGTTCTCGCCGGGCCAGGCCTCGGTCTTCGCCATGCTGTACATCCAGAACGCCGGCCACGACCAGGGATCGTCGGTGTAGCGGATGCGGGCCTCGAAGTAGCCCTGCTCCCACGCCCGGGCGTCGGGGTAGCTCGGCTCGCCCTCGGTGCGGGGGCCCGTGCTGGCGATGTGCCCCCAGCTGGCGCCGTTGTCCGTCCGCGCCCTGATCGTGAGGTGCCCGTCGGACACGGTGGCCGGCAGCGGGTTGCCGAACGGCGCGATGGCCCACACGGAGCCGTCCGGTGCGCCGCCGTCGAAGCTGTCGGCGAAGACGGGCCGGTAGCCCGCGTCGCGGATCGGCGCCGGGGCGGTGACGGCGGCTGGGGGTGCCATCTGCGGGACCGGCGCGGGGGCCGCCGTCGGCGGAGGCGGCGCGGCCGGCGGGAGCGTCGACGCGGTCGTCGTGGTCGTCTTGGCCGGGGGCTCGGGGCGGGTGTCGGTGCTCGGCCGGGTCGCGACCTCGGGGAGGGGCACGCGGGCGTACTCGTCGGCGCCGTCCGAGTCGAAGGGGGAGAGCGGCGAGACGGCCAACGCCACGGACACGGCCACGAGCCCGACGACCAGCCACCGTCGCCGGCGCCACCGGGACGGCGTCTCGGCGCCGGCCCCGTCGTCACGGGCGCCGTCGCCACGTGCGCCGTCGTCACCGGCGCGGTAATAACCGGCGCGTTCGTCGCCGGGCGGCTCGGGCTCCTCGCCCGTCGGTTCGGGCGGCGTGCGGTGCCCCGGATCGAAGATCCAGTCGTCGCGATCGCCGCTCGACCACCTCGAGAACCTCACGCTCCTGTCTCCCAGCTCGCCGATCGGCTGCACCACCCTAGAGGGTGCGCCCCCGGAGACGGCGACCGTCGGACGAGCGGCGCCCTGCAGCGATGGGCAAGGCTGCGGGCGTGACGGACCGCGCACGTGCCGAGGAGTCCCGCTTCCAGGGCGAACCCGCCGTCGAGCTCGCCGCCGGCGCGGTGACGGCCACTTTCCTGCCGGACGTCGGCATGACCGGGGTCTCCCTGCGCCACCGCGGCCGCGAGCGTCTGGCGCTGCGCGGCGGGCTGGACACGCTGCGGGCCGGGCAGACCGCCGGCCTGCCCCTTCTGGCGCCGTGGGCCAACCGCCTCTCGCGATGGCGCTACACGGCCGCCGGCGTGGACGTCGACCTGAACGGCCTGCCCCTGCGGGTCGACGGGGACACCGGCCTGCCGATCCACGGTCTGGTCGTCGGGCAGCCGGGCTGGTCCGTCGACGGCCTCGTGGCCGACGGGGCCGGGGCCGAGCTGCGGGCGTCGCGCCTCCTCGACGACCGCGCCTTTCCGTTCCCGCACCGGCTCGCGTTGACGGCGCGGGTCGGCGACGACCGGCTGCGCGTCGACACCACGATCATCCCCACGGGCGACAGGCCGGTGCCCGTCGCCGTCGGCTGGCACCCGTACCTCACCCTGCCCGAGGCGCCGCGCTCGGCGTGGCACCTGCGGGCCCCGGCGCGGACGCACCTGGTTCCCGACGAGCGCGGCATCCCGACCGGCGCCCGCGAGCCGGCGCCGGCCGAGGATGGCCCGCTCGGGGAGCGGTCCTATGACGACCTCTACGAGCTGGGCGATGACCGGCGCCTCGCGTTCGCGCTCGACGACGGCACCGCCGTCGAGTTGCACGCCGATGCCGGCTACCCGTTCGCCCAGGTGTGGGTGCCGCCCGGGCAGCCCTTCGCCGCCCTGGAGCCCATGGCCGCCCCGACCGATGCCCTCGTCGCCGGCACGGCGCCCACTGTGGCCTCCGGCGACGCCTTCACCGCCACCTTCGCCCTCGCCCTGTCCTGAGGGCGGGGGGCGACGCCGGGCCTCAGGGGGCGCGTCGGGGGCCCGCCGGTCTTGTGCCAGGATCGGGGCCGTGATCATCGTGTCCGGCGAGCTCGAGGTCGATCCGGCAGCTCGTGGCGCCTACCTGGAGGGCTGCCGCGAGGTGATCGTGGCGGCGAGGCAGACGCCGGGGTGCCGTGACTTCTACCTCGTCGCCGATCCGATCGAGCCCGGCCGGATCAACGTCTACGAGCAGTGGGACTCGACCGCGGCCGTCGAGGTCTTCAGAGGCTCCGGGCCGTCGTCGGAGCAGGCGGCGGCGATCCGCGACGCCCGCGTCGACCAGCACGAGGTCGCGACCACGACAAGGCTCTAGGTGGTCCTGGTGATGGCGGGGGCTCCCGGATGAAGGTCTTCGTCGCCGGCGGGACCGGCGCCATCGGCGGTCACGCGGTCCGGGGCCTGATCGCTGCTGGCCACACGGTCACAGCGCTCGCCCGTTCGCCCGAGAAGGCGGCCGAGCTGAGCGAGCGAGGAGCAGAACCCGTCCGGGTGTCGCTATTCGATCGGGCGGCGCTGACCGAGGCCATGGCGGGCCACGCTGCGGTGGTGAACCTGGCGACGGCGATCCCGCCCATGACGAGGTTCATGCGCACCAGTGCGTGGCGGGACGCCGACCGTGTCCGCACCGAGGGCTCCGCGGCCCTCGTCGACGCGGCGCTCGCCGCAGGCGCGGATCGGGTCGTGCAGGAGTCGGTCAGCATGCTCTACCCGGATCGCGGTGCGGAATGGATCGACGAGACCGTGCCGACCGACCGGTACCCGATGGCGCGAGCGAATCTCGCCGCCGAGGCCAACACGCAGCGGTTCCGCGACGCGGGCGGGACGGGTGTCGTGCTGCGGTTCGGGTGGTTCTACGGGCCGGGCGCCACCCACAGCGAGCAGCTTCTCGCCTTGGCCCGCCGTCACATCTGCGTCCAGATGGGCCGAGCCGACGGGTTCGTGTCGTCGATCCACATGGTCGATGGCGGTACGGCCGTCGCCGCCGCGCTGCGGGCCCCGGCGGGGACGTACAACGTCGTCGACGACGAGCCCCTGACGAAGCGGAGCTACGCGGAGGCGCTCGCCGAGGCGGCCCGGACGAGCATGTGGCTCCGGGTCCCTGGCCGGGCAGCCCTGCTGCTCGGTGACCGTTCGACCTCGCTCACCCGCTCGCTGCGGGTGAGCAACGCGTCGTTCCGCTCGGCGACCGGCTGGGCGCCCCGCTACACCAGCGCCCGGGAGGGGTGGCTCGCGACGGCGGCAGCTCTTCCGTAGAGCCGTTCACCCTCATTCCGTCCCTCGCGGTCGGAGAATGGTTCGCCGGGCCGTGACGGGGTAATCACGTGGCCGCGGGCGCACGTCCCCGAGGGAGCGGACATGACCGAGATCATCAGAGGCCTCGACGACGAGGACATCACCACGGCGTGGCCACGCGAGCGCGCCTCCGACGTCGGCGCCGACGACGACGCGACCGACGTCGGCGAGGGCGACCCCGTCGACCAGTCGGACGGCGACACCGGAACCGAGCAAGCGGACGACGACGCCGTCGACACCTCAGACGGCGACGCCGACGGGACCGACGTCTGAGAGGGTGCGCCGCGGCGACGGTCACCACCGGCGGTCCCCGGCGGTGGTGCCGGATCTCGCCACCCCCGCGGTGACGAACCGGGACCGGGCGGCGGCAGACGCCGCCCTTGCCCGCTGCGTCGGCGATCCCGTCGCCTTCCTGGCGGGGCCGCACGGGGCGCGGCCGCACCTGCGCCGAGCCGGCGCGCCCTTCGACGATCTGCTGTCGCTCGAGGGCGTGGACGAGGCCCTGACCGGTCGGGGCCTGCGGTACCCGGCCGTCCGGGCCGTCCGTGACGGCGAGGTAGTCGACCGCCATCTGTTCACCCGCTCGGCTCGCAGCGGCCGGGCCCACGTCGACGACCTCGTCGACGCAGGCCGGCTGCTGGAGCTGTTCGCGGACGGCGCGACGCTGGTGCTGCAGGCGCTGCAGCGGTGGTGGCCGCCGGTCACGGGGTTCTGCCGCGACCTCGAGGTGGCGCTGGGCCACCCGGTGCAGGCGAACGCCTACCTGACCCCGCCCGGGGCGGCGGGGCTGGCCCCGCACCACGACACCCACGACGTGTTCGTGCTGCAGGTGGCCGGCACCAAGCGGTGGACGCTGCGCGAGCCGGTCCTGGAGGCACCGCTCGCCCGCCACCCCTCTGACCACGACACCGCCGCCGGGCAACCCGTCCTGCTGGAGGCCGAGCTGCGCCCGGGCGACGCCCTCTACCTGCCCCGCGGCGTCGTCCACTCGGCGGCGACCCAACAGGGCCTGTCCCTGCACCTCACCGTGGGCGTCCTGGCCACGACCGCATATGACGTCGCCCGGCGGGTGCTCGACCGGGCGGCCGACGAGGTGACGTTTCGCGGCGATCTCCCACCCGGCTACGCCTTCGACCGGGACGTCGCCCGCAAGGCCGTCGCCCAGGTCGTCCAGCAGCTTGGCGCCTGGCTCGACCGCCTGGACACGGCCGAGGTCGCCGACGAGCTCGTCGAGTCGTTCCTCACCCACCGGGGCCCCCTTCTGGGCGGCCACCTACTCGAGCTGGCGGGCCTCGCCACCATCGACGACCGCACGGTGGTCCGCCGACGTCCCGGCACCTTGTGCACGATCAAGCTCGCCGCCGCCGGCGACGCCGACGCCACGACCACCGGGGCCACCGCCACCACCACGGCTGCCGAGGACGACGATCACGGGGACCAGGACGCGGACGGCGACGGCGGTGAGCCGGGCGACGGGGGAGGACGCGTCCGGCCGGAGGTGGGCGTCACGCTCGGCGACCGGGAGCTCCGCCTGCCCGCGGCGCTGGAGCCGGCCCTACGGCGGCTGCTCGACGGCGAGCCCCACGCCGTCGCTGATCTGGGCGACCTGCTCGACGAGGGCAGCCGGGCCGTGCTCGCGCGGCGGCTGGTGCGCGAGGGCGCCCTCGTGACCGATCAGGAGGCCGGGTCCATCGGTGCCGGGCCCGGTCGGGGCCCTGGTGGCTGAGCCGCTCGCCCACCGCTGCGCCCTCGAGTCCGCCGCCCGGGACGAGCCCCAGGCCGGTACGGCCTCCCGCGTACGCCGCTGGCTGGTCGTCGAGCAGCGTGGGGCGTGGGGTCACGACGCCGTGACGCAGAGCGGGCTCGGTCCCGACGTCGGCCGCGCTCTGGCCGAGGCGGCCCGCGCCGCCGGCGCCCGGGTGCTGCTGGCCCGCCGGCTCGGCTGGAAGAAGGGCGGCGACGTCCGCCGGATCTTCCTGGCCCACACCGGGGCCGGGGCGCGCTGGATCGAGCAGGTGGACCTGCCGACCGACGACAACGCCGGCCTCCTGAGCCTCGACCTCCGTGTCCTCGCCCGGCCGGAGCCGCCGGGCGTCGGTGCGCCGGGTCCGGCATCGCTGGTCCTCGTGTGCACGAACGGCCGCCACGATCCCTGTTGCGCCGACCACGGGCGGCCGGTCGTGCGCCGCCTCGCCGCCCTGGACGTCCCGGACGTGTGGGAGTGCTCGCACGTCGGCGGCGACCGCTTCGCCGGCAACCTGGTGTGCCTTCCGGGCGGCGTGTACCTCGGGCGCGTCGAGGAGGACGTCGCCCCCGACGTCGTCCGGGACTACCGCCGGGGCCTCCTCGACCTCGACCGCTACCGGGGCCGCTCCTTCCATCCACCGCTCGTGCAGGTGGCCGAGGCCCACGCCCGGAGAGAGCTGGGCGAGCGGCGGATCGACGGGGTCACGGTGGTCGCCGCCGAGGCGCGTACGGACGGCGAGGCGACCGTTCGGGTCGCCCAGCCGGACGGCCCGACCTTGGAGGTGGTGGTCGGCCGCTCGCTCGGCGATCCCGTGCAGCTCACCTGCCACGCGTCGCAGCCGGGGCGCCCCTGGCACTACTCGGTGCGCAGCACCCGCATCCTCTGACCTCGGCACGGTTCCGGGCGTCCCCGGCACAACCGTCACCCGGCGGTCGCCCAGCGGTCATCCGCTGCGCGCCCGAGGACGATCACCGGGCCCGTGCACGAGGTAGGGTCCACGGTCAGAGGGGCTCCGTTCCTGAAGGCGTCGAACACCCTCAGTCGCGAGGTCCCCACACCGCCTCGGGACCTGCACCCGTCCCGAAGCGCCGGATCGAACACGTCGAGGCTCGTATGTCGAGCCCAGGGAGGGAGCAGGATGACCGTTCGACTCAACCCGTATCTCGGCTTCCGCGACACCGCCAGGCAGGCGATGGAGTTCTACCACTCGGTCTTCGGCGGCGAGCTGGCCGTCAGCACCTTCGCCGACTTCGATGCCAGCACTGACCCGACCGAGCAGGACAAGATCATGCACGCGATGCTCGAGACCGAGGACGGCTTGGTGCTGATGGGAGCCGATACGCCCAACAGCATGGACTACACCCCCGGCGCCGGCTTCTCCGTCTCTCTCAGCGGCGACGACGATGCCCGGCTCCGCCGCTACTGGGACGCGCTCTCCGGCAGGGGCACCGTCACCGTGCCCCTCGAGAAGGCGCCCTGGGGCGACACCTTCGGCATGTGCGTCGACGGCTTCGGCGTCAGCTGGTTGGTCAACATCACCCAGGCGTAGAGGCGGGATCAGCCGCTTCAGTCGCGGGTGGGCGGGTGTGGGCGATGACCGCGAGTCAGTCGCGGGAGGGCTCCGGCGTGACGCCGTCGGACCAGACGGTGCGCGGCCGGCTCCGGGCGTCGCCGTCGACGATCACGTCCGCCCGCTCGTCGAAGAACGCGATCAGGTCGGTGATCGGGGCGACGTCGGGCAGCGGGTGCCGGTACGACCAGCAGATGTCCTCGACGACGCCCGCCGGGCCGTCGTAGGACCAGTACGAAGCCTCGCCCTTGTAGGCGCAACGCGAGCGCGTGGCGCTCGGGCGCAGCAGGTCGGTGCGCACGTCGGCGGCGGGCAGGTAGGACCGCGTGGGCAGCCACGTCTCGAAGAGCAGCAACGGGCGGGCCGACTCGGCGAGGACGACCCCGTCCAGCTCGACGCGGATCGGCCGGGAGCTGCGGCGCAGGTCGATGCGCTTGAACGGGTCCCGAGGGTGGCCGACGATCCGCTCGTCCTCCTCGTACCAGGCGTCGAACGCGAAGTAGTCGAGGACGACATAGCCGTCGAGCTCGGCGGCCGCCGGGCGGAACGCCGCGCCGGCGGCCTCGGCCCCGCCGGCCGTCCGAACGGTCAGGGCCTCGCCGGGCGACGAGTGCACGGCGAACGGGATGCCCGGGTGCAGCACCGGCGCCGCGGCGGCGCCGTCGTCGGGGCCGCCTGGGGCCGGGACGAGCTCGGCGCGGAGGTCATCGTCCGGCACGGCGTAGGACGGCACGATGCGGCGCGGCTCCCACACGAGCAGGGCCCGCGCCGTGTCGGCCACCACCTCGCCCCCGAGCTCGACCCGCACGTGCTTGTCCGTCGGCTCGTGGAGGCCGCCCGCCACGGCCTGCATCCAGACGTCGGTCCCTCGCCGGCTCATGGCGCCACACTCGCAGCGCCAGGCCGCGCGCCGCCACCCGGCCGGCGAATGGTGTGCAGACCGTGCGGCGTGAGCACGAGCTTCTGCACAAGGTTCGGGTGAGCCACCACTCTCTGAGATAGCGTCCGCCCCCACGTGAGCCGTGACCAGCGCGGCCAGTGCCCACGAGTCCCCGGGGAGACGCCGTCCTATGCGAACCACGCACCGTCGCACGCTCGTCGCCGTAATTGCCGCCATCGCCGGCCTGGCGGCCCTCGTGACCGCCACGCTGCCCGCGTCGGCGGTCACGGGGGGCACAGAGGACACCGCCAACACGTACTCCAACGTGGGGATGATCGTCTTCTACCAGCCAGACGGCCGCTTCCGGTGCTCCGGCACGCTCATCGAACCGCAGGTGGTGCTGACCGCCGCACACTGCACCTTCCAGGACATCGGCCAGGTGGTGGTGACGTTCGACCCGGTGATCTCACGCTCCGAGGCCGAGGCCGAGCGCGACATCCCCCGGGCCGCCGACGACACCGGGCCCGATGACGCCGTCTCGGCGATCGGCTTCACCGAGGCCGACATCACGGCCCCGGCCTACGAGGGCGAGCAGACCTGGGTCCTCGGCACGCCGCTGACCCACCCCGACTACAGCGACTTCACCGACCTCGCGAACTGGAACGACGTGGGCGTCATCATCCTCGACGAGCCGGTCGCGCTCCCGACCGCCACGCTCGCGCCGGAGAACTACCTCGATCAGTTCGAGCAGCCTGTGCTCAACAGGACCGAGTTCCTGACGATCGGCTACGGCACCGAGGTGCGCCGAGCCGAGTCCGGCCCACAGACGCCGACGCCCCAGCGCCAGCCCATCGTGCGCCGCTACACGACCGAGATCGGCCAGAAGCTGACCGATCAGATCCTGCAGACCAACGGCAACGAGCACGACATCCGGGCCGGCGGCGGCACGTGCTTCGGCGACTCCGGCGGCCCGGTGCTGATCGACAACTACGTGGTCGGCGTCACCAGCTACGGCTACACGAACAACTGCCGCTACCTCGGCGGTTACCAGAGGGTGGACATCCCGATCGTGCGCAACTGGTTGCTGGACTGCACCGCCGACCTGGTCTGCCCGACCGCGTAGGGCCGCGAGCTCAGGCGTGCCGGGCCGGCCCCGCCTGCCCGGCACGCAGATCCTTCTCGAACCAGTGGTGCGCGTAGGGCTCGTCGTTGAACGGCTCGACCTCGACGAACCCTGCCGAGCGGTAGAGGGCGATCGCCTCGCGCAGGGCCCGGTTCGTGTCGAGCCGGACGGCCGGGGCGCCCCGGCGCCGGGCGTGGTCCTGCAGCTCGATCAGGATCCGCCGGCCGACGCCCAGGCCGCGGGCCGGCGCCGCGACCCAGAGGCGCTTGATCTCGGCCGGTCCGTCGCCATGCAGCTTCAGGCCGCCACAGCCGATCGGCTCGCCGTGGAGCCGGCCGACGAGCAGCAGACCGGCCGGCTCGGTCAGATCGGCCGCCTCGGTCGGCAGGCTGGCGTCGGGGTCGAAGCCGGTGGGGAACCGCTCGTCGAGCTCGGCGGCGTACGCCCGCAGGCAGGAACGTGCGACCTCGCCGGCCGGGTCCTCGATGCGCGTCTCGACGAGGCCGGCGGTCAGCAGCCGCTCGACGACGCCCATGGCCTCGACGAGCCGGGCGCGTCGGGGGGCGTCGAGCGGGGCGAGCAGCGACCAGGCGAGGTCGTCGCTCCGCTCGTCCAGCGCCTCGCGCTCGACCCGGCCGGCCTCGGTGAGACGGACCAGCCGCACGCGCTTGTCGCCGGGCGCCGGGGTCACGGTCACGAGACCGTCGCGTTCCAGCGTTCGCAGCAGCCGGCTCAGGTAGCCGGAATCGAGGTCGAGCCG
>DATHAO010000013.1:0-110309 GCA_035296625.1 Acidimicrobiales bacterium
CCCCGTGGGCTCCGGCTCCGACCAGGCGATGTCGGCCTGGCTCCAGCACAGCCACGGCTTGTCGGGTGGTGCCACGGTCGTGAACTCGCCTCCTTCCACCCTCACCAGGGCGGTGCACTCGCGGCCGGTGTCCACGCTGCGAGTCTCCTGCGTGTACGGGGTGTGGGCCTGGGTCCAGTCCACCGGCTCGACGAGCCCGCCGGCGTCGAAGGCCGTCATGGCGTTGGCGGCGGCCGTGACCTTGTCGCGGTCGAAGTCGGGCCCGGCGGCCAGCAGGCCCTCGTAGGCGAGCGTGGCGTTGATCCAGCCGACCATGGCCAGCTCGGACGGCTCGTCGCCCTGCTCGTCCATCCAGTGAAGGAAGTCGCCCAGCGCCGTGCCCTCGGAATCGGCCTCGAAGGGAAGGAACTGCACCGCGACGACGTCGCCGTCGAACAGGTCTCCGGCGTCCGCCACGAACTGCTGGTTGTAGGTGTTCGGATGGTAGAGGACGACATCGCCCATCCCCTGGCGCTGCATCTCCTGGGCCAGCGTCTTCATGCCGTTCAGATCGATGCAGGTGGACACGAAGTCGACTCCTGCCTCCTTCATCGCGGTCACCTCGGGACCGATGCCGTTGGGCAGCCCGAAGGCGAGGTCGTCGTTCGTGTATGCCAGGTCGGCGCCGGTGTCGTCCTGGTAGAGCTCGATCGACTCGGCGGTCGTCTGCGTGCACACCTTCGAGTTCTCGCTTTCGCCGTAGCCGATGGCGGCCGCGTGGCGGGCGCCCGAGAGCTTGGCGGCGTACGGGACGGCGCGGCCGGTGCAGCGGTCGCAGCGAAGCACGGCGCTCGGGAAGATGTGCGAGCGGTTGGCCGCCTCGGTGGCGTTGATGCCCCAGGCGTAGGTGGGCACGCCCGCGTCGTCGAGGGCACCCCACCCCGTGGCGAGCAGGGTGGCTTGGAAGACGCCGAAGGAGGTGTTGCCGGAGACCACGTCGAGCGAGCGGACCTGGTTCTGGGACAGCTCGTCGTCGAGGGTCTCGCCCACCACGAGGTCCCGGCCGTAGATGCCACCCTCGGAGTTGCGGTAGGCGAAGTACGCCTCGATGCCCTGGAGATAGCAGTCGAGGATGCAGGTGCCGAGGGGATTGCCGGTCTTCGTGCCGATGACCGCGAACGAGATCTCCTCGTCGGAGACGCCGGGTACCCCGCTGATCGCGACGAACTCGTCTCGGTGGCTCTCACCGCCGTCGCCGGAGGCCGAGGAGCCGCCGGCGCCCGTCGCGGTCGTGGTCGGCGCGGCCTCGTCGTCGCCCGAGTTGCCGCAGGCTGCGAGCCCGAGGACGAGGACCAGCACGGCAGCGATGACCCGCCTGGAACGTGACACGGTCCCCCCGGTGGTCGTGACGTCGGTGTCGCTCGCGGAAAGTGACACGAGTGTTCGATGACGTTCCGACAGTACCGCGGCGCCGACGACCGTGCAGCGCGCTCGTCGTCGCGCTGGCCGCAACCCTTGCCCTTCGCTGCCGACCGCTCCGGCCGACCCCTCCGGGCGGGCTAGGTCATGAGATCGCTGCCCTCAGCCGTCGGTAGGCGCCGAGACGAACGACGCGATGAGGGACGCCACCTTCACCGGCTGATCCTCTGTCACGAACGGACCGCTGTCCTCGATGAGCTCGACCCGGGCGTTCGGCAGGCGGGCGGCGAGCCGATGGGCATGCTCGACGGGGAAGAACCGTCGCCGTTCCAGTGCCCAGATGATGAGGGCAGGCTTGGTGAAGCCGGCGAGGTCGCGGGCAGCCTCCTCGGTGAAGCGGCGGCTGATCGCCCGAACGAGGGTGGCGAAGTCTCGGCGGGTCGTCGCGTACCGTCGGAGCGGCGCGGTGTAGCTCTCCATGATGTCGGCGGGGATCGGACGCTCGGTCAACCGGCCGAAGGCGATCGGCAGGCGCTGGACCGGGCGGAAGCGCAGCGCCTGCCCGAGCAGCCAGACGCCGGCCCGGTTACGCGCCGTCAGCTGCAGGTGACGGACCGGTGGGGGCAGGAAGTTGTCGAAGGCGTCGCACGGCGTGAGCACGAGGGCTTCGAGGCGGTCGGGGTGGTAGGCGGCGACGCACTGGGCGATGGCACCGCCGGTGTCGTTGGCCACCAGCGTCACCCCGGTGAGGTCGAGGGCTTCGAGGAACCGGTCCACGAGTCGGGCGAGCCCGAACAGGCTGAAGTCCGTATCCGGACGCATCGCCAACCGGTGACCTCCCAGCGGCCAGTCGGGTGTGATGCAACGGAACCGGTCGCCGAGGTGGCCGACGACGTTGCGCCAAAGGTCGCCGTTGGCGACGATCCCGTGCAGGAACACGACCGGAGCACCGGCACCCCGCTCGCGGTACTCGATCGGTCCTTCGGGCAGGTCGATGCGCTGCAGCTGGCCGAGTTGCGATGAGACGGACACCGAGCTCCCTCCTTTCTGTCATTGGGCCGCGGCCGGCTTCAGCGTGGCATGACGCACCAGCAATGCCATCGCGTTGCATGGCGCAGGGGCCACGGCAACGTACCGGCTTGGCCGCGGGGCGCCGCAGCGTCGCCGCCATGGCCGGCTTGAGCGGCGCCGAAAGGTGATCGCGGCGGCGAGCGGGGCGGTCCGGCGCTCGCGGTGCCCGGGTGCTTGACGGCGAGAGCACCGTGGCCGGGAACACCGCGCCGCGGCTCCGAGACGCCGGACACGGCAGATCAGGGGTCGCCACTGGCCACGCACCGACGACGGAGGTAGCGACCATGACACAGGTCAGCGACCATGAGCGGTCGGCCGGTCCGACCGGCCGGATCGCGCCGGACGACCGTCCTCGACCCGATCCCGCATCGCGCGGAGCCGACGCCGGCGCAGCGGGGCTGGCGCGGGTCGTCGAGACCGTGCTGGGAGGCGACATACCGATCGCGGTCGTCTGCTATGACGGCAGCCGCGCCGGGCCTGCGGATGCGCCGGCCACGCTGACGGTGCGCTCGGCGGACGCGCTGCGCCGCGTGCTGACCGCGCCAGGTGAGCTGGGCTTCGGGCGCGCCTATGTTGCAGGCGATCTGGACGTCGAGGGAGACATCTATGCCGCCCTAGGACTGCGCGAGCGGTTCGGATCCATACGGCTCTCGGCGAGCCAGTGGTTGTCGCTGCTGCGCTTGGCCGGTGCCTCCGGCCTCCGGCCGCTGCCTGCCCCGCCCGAGGAGGCCCGGCTACGGGGCCGGCGGCACTCGCCCGCACGGGACGCGGCGGCGATCGCTCACCACTACAACGTGTCCAACGCCTTCTACCGGCTCGTGCTCGGACCGTCGATGACGTACTCGTGCGCGGTGTGGCCGACCGCGGCGGCGACCCTCGAGGACGCCCAGGCCGCCAAGTACGAGCTGGTGTGCCGCAAGCTCGGCCTCGGCCCGGGGATGCGCCTGCTGGATGTGGGCTGCGGCTGGGGCGGCATGGTCCTCCACGCCGCCCGCCATCACGGCGTCCACGCCGTCGGCGTCACCCTGTCAGCGCAGCAGGCCGAGTGGGCGGTTCGCGCGGTGTCCGACGCCGGTCTCGGCGATCAGATCGAGATCCGGCTGCAGGACTACCGGGACGTGGCGGACGGCCCCTATGACGCCATCAGCTCGATCGGCATGTTCGAGCACGTTGGCCTGGCCCGCCTAGGCGAGTACTTCGCGCGCCTCAACCAGCTCCTTCGCCCCGGCGGGCGCCTCCTCAACCACGGCATCAGCCGCCCACCCGGCGGCCGTCCCCGCTTCTCGCGGCGCGGCTTCATCGACCGTTACGTCTTCCCCGACGGGGAGGTCCACGAGATCGGCGCCGTCGTGTCGCGACTGCAGGCGGAGGGCTTCGAAGTCCGCCATGTCGAGAGCCTGAGGGAGCACTACGCCCTCACTCTCCGGGCGTGGGTGGCGAACCTGGAGCAGGGGTGGAACGACGCGGTCGCGGACGTCGGCGCCGCCCGTGCCCGGATCTGGCGGTTGTACATGGCCGGCTGCGCCCTGAACTTCGAGGCCGGCAGCGCCCAGGTCCACCAGGTCCTCGCTGCACCCGCGACCGTTGGGCGCAGCGAACCCCTCCGGCCCGACTGGGAGGCCACCCCACTGACCGTGCCCGCATCACCGACTTGACGCCCCCGGCCTCAGGTCGGTGGCCGCATCCGGTGCACGCTGCCGCCGGTCGATGACCCGCACCACGGCGGCCGAGAGCGGGCCGCGTACGATCGCGACAGCGGTTGCGGATCCGGGAGGTGGCCATGCCGAACTACAGCACGAGGCCACTGGACGCCGGGACCTGGCCGGATTTCGCCCGGCTGGTCGAGGCCCACAACGGCGTGTGGGGCGGCTGCTGGTGCATGGCCTTCCACCCTGAAGGGATAGGGCGGGGCAAGAGCCCGGCTCAGAACCGTGCGGAGAAGGAGGTGCGGGTCCGGGACGGTCGGGCGCACGCCGCGCTCGTCTATGACGGCGCGAGCTGCGTCGGCTGGTGCCAGTTCGGCCCGCCCGACGAGCTGCCGCGAATCAAGAACCGGCGGGTCTATCTCGACGCTCTCGAGGATCTGCCGGACTGGCGGATCACGTGCTTCTTCGCCGACCGAGGCCGTCGCGGCCGGGGCGTCGCCTCCGCAGCGCTCGCCGGGGCCCTCGAGGAGATCGCCCGGCTCGGCGGCGGGACGGTCGAGAGCTATCCCGACGAGGCCGAGGGCCGGTCGGTCTCGGCGTCCTTCCTCCACAACGGCACGGTCGCCATGTTCGAGCGTCAGGGGTTCGAACGGACCCGCCGCATCGGCAAGTCCCGCTGGGTGGTCCGCACGGTCGTCGGGTGACCTGGAGTGCAAGGGGCCATGTGTCCGCCGCGCTAGTCGGGCGAGCACTCGGGGTCGTTGCCGTCGATGAAGCCGTCGCCGTCGTCGTCGACCCCGTTGGCGCAGTCCTCCGGCGGCGGCCCGGACGACACCGTGACCGCGACCGCTCCGGCGGTGCCCTTGTCAACGCTGCGTGCCGGCGCCGCCACGTCACGTTTCTGCTGTTCAGCGATCGCGCCCTCGACAGGAATCGAACCTGTGGCCTACCGCTTAGGAGGCGGTCGCTCTATCCGACTGAGCTACGAGGGCAGGCGCCGGACGGCCGTGTCGGTGGACCGGCGCCGGCACGTCGGCCCCGCGATCGTAGAGGCTCCGGAGCGGCGGGGGTCGCCAAGGGGTCGGCGTCCGGTCCGGGCCTCGCTACGTTCCTGGGCAACCCCGACCCGGAGACGAGCCATGACGAGCGCCGACACACCCGACGGCCCCGGCCCCAAAGCGGCCCTGCCCGACCTCGTCCGCGCCGGCGCGTTCGTGGCCGCCGCCGGCTTCGAGCCGACCGAGGCCACCGGCACCCGCGTCGCCGGCCACGTCGACGTCGGCCCCGACCACCACACGCCGTGGGGCGTCGTGCACGGCGGGCTGTACACGCTCGTCGTCGAGTCGGCCGCCAGCATCGGCGCCTCGGCCGCGGTGCTCGACCGTGGCCAGTTCGCGGTCGGGCTCAACAACTCGACCGACTTCCTGCGCTCGACGACCGACGGCCGCCTCGACGTCGTGGCCGAGCCGGTGATCCAGGGCCGCACCCAGCAGCTGTGGCGCGTCACGCTCACCCGCGAGGACGGCAAGGCGGCCGCCCAGGGGACGGTCCGCCTGCAGAACGTCGACCTCCCCGGCTGAGGCCGTCCCTCGCGGGCACGGCAAAGGACCGGCCGCACGGCGGCGGCCGGCTCGTCCCGGCACGCGACCCGGCCAGCACAGCGGGCGACCCGACAGCAGGCGACCCGGCCGGAACGGGGGACGGCCGGCACGCCGGCGACGCACCGGGCTACGACGGTTTGGCCACCGTGCCCAGGAGGGGCTCGTCGGCGCTGCGCACGTCGGTGTTTGGTATGCCCTCCGGGAACGTCGCGCGCACCCGGTCGATCGCCCCCAGCGCCACGTCGAGGTGCAGCCGCCGGCTCGTCTCGTAGAACCGCGCCGCCTCGCCCGCCAGCTTGGGTCGCCCGTGCAGCGGCTTGTCGGACACGGCGAGCAGCGTGGCGTGCGGGATGCGGTACCGGAACCCGTTGGCCGCCACGGTCGCGGACTCCATGTCGACGGCGAGGCTGCGCGACAGGCGGATGGCCTCGAGCGCCCGCTGCCGCTGAAACTCCCAGTTGCGGTTGTCCGTCGTGAAGACCGTGCCGACCCGGAACGCCACGCTGCGCTGCTCGAGGGCGGCGAGCAGGAAGCGGTTGAGGTGGTGGTTCGGGGCCACCGGCACGTCCGTGGGCAGCACCTCGTCGAGCACGTGGTCGCGCCGCAGGTACGCATTGGCCAGCACGAAGTCGCCCAGGTCCTGGTGGTTCCGCAGTCCGCCGCAGTGGCCGATCATCACCATGGCGTCCGGACGCAGCACGCCGAGGTGGTCGGTGATCGTCTTGGCGTTCGACGGGCCGACGCCGATGTTGACGATGCTCACCCCGTCGCGCCGGTCGGTCCGCTCGTGCCATGCCTCCATCTGCACGCCGTCTCGCCGCGGCCCGAGCGCCTCCGGGAACCGCTCGCGGAACACCTGCACGTGCAGGTCGTAGTTCGTGAACAGCACGTAGCGCTGGAACGCCTCGGGGTCGGTGCCGGTGTAGTGCGACAGCCGGTCGAGGCTCAGCGCCACCCGCTCGGGACGGAACAGGAACAGCTTCTTGGCCCGGAGGTCCCACGTGGCGTCGTCGACCGCCTCGTAGAGCCGGGGATCGGCGAGCGGCACGGCCCGGCGTCCCCGCTCGACGCGCACGTGGGCGCCGAGGGCCAGCAGCGCCTGGACCTCCCGCTCGAGGTACCAGCGGATCGCGCGCACGCCGGCCACCTCGCCGTTCAGCTGCGGGTTGTGCACCGACCAGGGCCGCACGACGACGAGGCACGGGTACCAGCCCTCCGCCTCGATCGCCTCGAGCACGTCGCAGAGTTGCGCCGCCACCGTCGGGCGGGCGGCCGGCTCGAGGCTGGCGCCGTCGGCCTCGGCCAGCGCGACGCGGTCCCCGGCGAGATCGTGTTCCATGCGTGAGTATGGCCCCGCCTGCACTGGCGCCGAGCCCGGGCACACGATCTGACGGTGTGTCAGGCTGCGGTGGTGGCACGCGCCGCCGACCACCCGATCCACCCCGACGTCGACCTCGTGAGCGGCGGGTTCTGGGGTCGCGACCCCCACGACACGTTCGACTGGATGAGGGCCCACGCCCCCGTCTACTTCGACGACGCCAACGGCGTGTGGGGCATCACCCGCTACCACGACGTCAAGCACGTGTCCCGCACGCCCCAGGCGTTCTCGAGCGCCGGCGGCATCCGCCCCGACTCACCGGCCCTGCCGATGATGATCGACATGGACGACCCGGCCCACACGATGCGCCGCAAGCTCGTGAACCGGGGCTTCACGCCCCGCAGGGTGCGCGACGAGGAGGACCGCGTCCGCCGGGTCTGCGACGACATCATCGACCGGGTGTGCGAGCGGGGCACCTGCGACTTCGTGTGGGACATCGCCGCCCCGCTGCCCCTCATCATGATCGGCGACGCCCTCGGCGTGGCGCCCGAGGATCGCGACCGGCTCATGCGCTGGTCCGACGACCTGCTGCGGGGCCTCGTCGGCATCTCCGAAGAGAATCCAGCCACCCTGAGGGCCGCCGAGGCGTTCCTCGAGTACACCGAGTACGCCCACGGCGTCGTCGCCGACCGCCGGGCCTGTCCCCGCGACGACCTCATGAGCGTCCTCGTGCACGCCGAGGTCGACGGTGACCGGCTCGGCCCCGACGACCTGGTCCACGAGTCGCTGCTCATCCTCATCGGCGGTGACGAGACCACCCGCCACGTGATCTCGGGCGGCATGGCCCAGCTGGCGCTGCACCCGGAGCAGTGGGCGACCGTCGTCGCGGACCGGTCCACCCTGCCCGGCGCCGTCGAGGAGATGCTGCGCTGGGTGTCGCCGATCAAGAACATGGCCCGCACGGTGGTCGACGACGTCGAGCTCGCCGGCCAGCGCCTGGCTGCGGGCGACAAGGTCCTGCTGCTCTACCCGTCGGCCAACCGCGACGGCGACGTGTTCCCCGACCCCCACACGTTCGACATCGCCCGCAGCCCGAACGAGCACCTCGCGTTCGGCTTCGGGCCCCACTTCTGCCTCGGAAACAGCCTCGCCCGGCTCGAGGCCCGGGTGATGTTCGACCGGCTAGCCGACCGCCTGCCCGACCTGCGACTGGCCGACGGGATCACCGAGTCGCAGCTCGAGCGGCGTCCCGCCAACTTCGTGTCGGGCTACGAGAGCATGCCGGTGGCGTTCACCCCCACGGCCCCGGTGGGTGACGGCGGCTGAAACCGGCACACTGCCGCCATGGTCGACACCGGTGGCACCACGGGAGGTCCGGCGGACGAGACCGCCGGGGCGGACGAGACCGGCGTCTCGACGCTCGAGCTCTTCTTCGATCTCGTGTTCGTCTTCGCGGTCACACAGATCACCGGTGTGATAGCGGACGACCCGACGGCCTCGGGCGTCGCCCATGGCGTGGTCCTGTTCGCGCTCCTGTGGTGGGCGTGGGGCGCCTACGCCTGGCTCACGAACACGGTCGAGACCCGTGCGATGCCGGCCCGGCTCGTCCTGCTCGGCGCGATGGCCGCCGCGCTCGTGCTGGCCGTGGCCGTCCCCACCAGCTTCGGCGACGGGGGCCTGGCGTTCGGCCTCGCCTACCTGGTCGTGCTCTCGCTGCACCTGGCGCTGTTCGCTGTGGCCGCCGAGAACCCCGCCGACACCCGCCAGGCGCTGCGGCGCCTCGCCCCTACGAACCTCCTGGCGGCGCTGCTGCTCGTGGCCGGCTCGCTCGCCGGCGACCGGGTGCACGAGGCGGCGTTCGTGCTCGCGGTGATCGTGGCGTACGTCGGGCCGTACCTCACCGGCGTGTCCGGCTACACGGTCCACCCCCGGCACTTCGCCGAGCGCCACGGGCTGATCGTGATCGTCGCCCTCGGCGAGTCGATCATCGCCATCGGCGCCGGCGGCGACGAGATCGCCGTCGACCGCGCGCTCGCCGGCACCGCGCTGCTGGCCATCTCGCTCGTCATCGCGCTCTGGTGGGCCTACTTCGACGCCGACGCCGAGCGCTACGAGCGGGCCCTCACCGCCAGCCGCGGCGCCGACCGGGCCCGGCTGGCGCGCGACATCTACAGCTACCTGCACGTGCCGCTCGTGCTGGGCGTTGTGCTCGCGGCCGTGGGCATCCACGAGGCCCTGGTCCACCCCCGCGAGGCGCTCGACCCGGTCGTGGGCGGCGTGCTGGCCGCCGGCGTCGCGCTGTTCTTCGCCGGGCTCGGGGCCATGCGCCTGCGGTGCGGCGCCCGGGCCGGGACGGGGCACGTCGCGATCGTGGGGCTCGCCCTGCTCGTGGCGCTGGCCGCCCCGCACCTTGCGGCCAGCGCCTCCCTGGCGGTGCTCGCGGTCGGAGCGCTGGGGGCGGCCGTGGGGGACCGCTGGATGTCGCCCGCCGAGGCCCAGCCGGCCGTTCCGCCGTCCCGCTGACGACCGCAAGGTGCGGCCGCGCGGTCACGGATGGAACGCACGTTCCGAATCGCCGCCGCATGCTGCTTGAATCGTCTCCTGTGAGCCTCGACATCGACGCCGTGGCTGCCCATGTCGGTCGTGCCTGGGACGCCGACATCCTCCCGGTGCTCCACGACTACATCCGCATCCCGAACGTCTCGGTGGCCTACGACCGCGGCTGGGCCGAGGCCGGCCACATGGCACGGGCCACCGAGCTGTTGCGCAAGTGGTGCGCGGACCGGGCCGCCGACGGGTTGGCCGGCGCCCGCGTCGAGGTGCAGCAGGTCCCCGGCTGCACGCCGCTGCTCGTCGTCGACGTCCCCGCCACCGGCGGCGGCTCCGACGATCGGACCGTGCTGCTCTACGGCCATCTCGACAAGCAGCCGCCGTTCGCCGGCTGGCGCCAGGGCCTCGGCCCCTGGGAACCCGTCGTCGACGGCGACCGCCTCTACGGGCGCGGCAGCGCGGACGACGGCTACGCCACGTTCTCGGCGCTCGCCGCCCTCGGGGCCGTGCGGGCGGCCGGCGGCGCCCACGACCGCTGCGTCGTGCTCATAGAGGCCAGCGAGGAGTCGGGCAGCCCCGACCTGCCCGCCCACCTCGCGGCACTCGGCGACCGCCTCGGCAGCCCGTCGCTCGTGATCGCGCTCGACTCGTGGTGCGGCGACTGGGACCGCCTCTGGATCACCACGTCGCTGCGCGGCCTCGTCAACATGACGCTGCGGGTCGAGGTGCTGACCGAGGGCATCCACTCCGGCTCGGCCGGCGGCGTCGTGCCGTCGACGTTCCGGATCCTGCGCCAGCTGCTCGACCGGGTCGAGGATGCCCGCACCGGCGAGCTGCGCATCCCCGAGCTGCACGTCGAGGTGCCCGAGCACCGGCGCCGCCAGATCGCGGACACCGCTCCCGACCTCGGCGACATGGCCACCCGGTTCCCGTTCGTGCGCGGTGCCGGGCCGGTGGTCGGCGGGACCGAGGCAATGCTGCTCGCCCGCACGTGGGGCCCCGCCCTCGAGGTCACCGGGCTGGAGGGGGCGCCACCGCCGGCCGAGGCCGGCAACGTGCTGCGCCCGTGGACGGCCGCCAAGTTCTCGGTGCGGGTGCCGCCGACGGCCGACGCCCAGGCGGCGGCGGCCGCCCTGGTCAAGCGCCTGACGGAGAACCCCCCGTACGGCGCCCGCGTCACGGTCGACCCGGGGACCGCCGAGGACGGCTGGCACGCCCCGCCGGAGCCCCCGTGGCTGGTCGAGGCGATCGCCGCGGCCTCGACCGCAGCATTCGGCCGCCCGCACCGGGCGCTCGGCGAGGGAGGGACGATCCCGTTCATGGGCATGCTCGGCCGGCGCTTCCCCGATGCCCGGTTCGTGATCACCGGCGTGCTCGGCCCCGGGGCGAACGCCCACGGCCCGAACGAGTTCCTGCACCTGCCGACGGCCCGCAACGTGACCACCGCGGTCGCCCACATCCTCGACGCCCAGGCGCGCGCACCCGAGTAGGCACGCTTCGTGCCTGGAATGGCCACATCGCGTGCGGCCATTGGTGCCGAGCGCGGGCGCACTGACGATTAGCGTGGCGCCATGGCAGGAGAAGGTCACGGCACCCGGGCCGTCATCGCCGCGATGCTCGCCAACGCGGGCATCGCCATCGCCAAGTTCGTGGGCTTCGTCCTCACCCAGTCGGCGTCGATGCTGGCCGAGAGCGTGCACTCGCTGGCCGACACGTCCAACCAGCTCCTGTTGCTCCTGGGTCACCGCCGGGCCCGCAAGCCGGCGACGCCCGACCACCCGTTCGGCCACGGGCGCGAGCGGTACTTCTGGTCGTTCATCGTCGCCCTGATCCTCTTCAGCCTCGGCGGCGTGTTCGCCACCTTCGAGGGCATCGAGAAGATCCGCCACCCCCACGAGCTCGAGTCACCGGCCGTGGCCGTCGGCATCCTGCTCGTCGCGATCGTGCTGGAGGCGCTGTCGTTCCGCACAGCGGTCAACGAGTCGACTCACGTCAAGGGCGACCTCGACTGGTGGCAGTTCATCCGCCGGTCCAAGACCCCGGAGCTGCCCGTGGTGCTGCTCGAGGACTTCGGCGCCCTCATCGGCCTCACGCTGGCGCTCGCTGCGGTGGGCACCGCGCTGGTCACCGACGACGCGGTGTGGGACGGCTACGGCACGCTCTCGATCGGCATCCTGCTCCTCGTCATCGCCGCCATCCTGGCCGTCGAGATGAAGAGCCTGCTGATCGGCGAGTCGGCCAGCGAGTCTGACCAGCAGCGCATCGCCGCCGCCATCGAGATCGAGCCGAGCGTGACCCGGCTGCTCCACATGCGCACCGAGCACCTGGGCCCGGACGAGCTACTGGTCGGGGCGAAGATCGAGCTGGTCGCTGGGCTCGACGTGGCGGAGGTGGTCGAGGTGGTCAACCGGGTCGAGACGAGCGTGCGCCGCGCCGTGCCGGCCGTCCGCATCATGTACCTCGAGCCCGACATCTTCCGGACGCAGGTCCCGGCCGCCCACGACGCCGACCTGGCCCCGGCGCCCGCGGCGGGCGCCGGCGAGATCGCCACCGTCGTGGCCGCCGCCGCCCCCACGCGCGAGCCGGTCCCGCCCGCGGCGGACGGCCCGGCTCCACGGGCGCCCGAGCCGGAGCCGGCCGTTCCCACCCCCGCTCGGGCTGCCGAGGCGGCGACGCCTGCCCGGGCGGCGACGACCCTGTCCAACGTGCCCCAGGCCCCGCCCGACGCCCCGGCGGCCGCCGCCGACGCCGCCGCGCCGAGCGAGATGACCGTGCCCACGGCGTCGACCCCGGTTCCCGAGCCGGGTGCGGCGCCCGCACCCGCGCCGCTCAGCGACGAGGAGGTGGTCGCGGCCGAGCCGGTCGACGGCGAGGCCGTCCCGACGCCCGGCGAATCCCGGGAGCACGGCGAGGGCTGATCGGTGGCCACCGGGGCGTCCGACGCCGCACGCGAGGCCGGCAAGGTCCAGCTCGAACGCCTGGGTCGCCTCATACGCGAGCAGCGCAGCCTGGCGGAGATGTCGCTGCGCGAGCTCGCCGCCCGCACGAACGTCTCGAACCCGTACCTCTCCCAGATCGAGCGAGGCCTGCACGAGCCGTCGGTGCGGGTGCTGCGCTCGATCGCCAGGGCGCTGAACATGTCGGCCGAGAGCCTGCTGGTCCAGGCCGGCCTGCTCGACAGCGCCGAGCCGGGCGAGCCGCCGCCCACGGTCGTCTCGGCGATCCAGGCCGACGACCGCCTGACCGACGACCAGAAGTCGGCGCTGCTGGCCGTCTACCGCAGCTACATCGCCAGCGACGTGTAGCGGCGGGGGAACGGCTGCGCCGGACGCGTCGAACCGCCCGGGCGGGGGGGCCCGCCCGGGCGGTTCGACGAGGTGGGCGGCCGCAGGCCGCCGGCGCTCAGGCGCGCTTGGCGGTGCGGTTGGCCTTGGCGACCTTCGCCTCGACGGTCGTCTCGGCGCCGGCCAGCGGGGCGACGGTCTCGACGATCGCCTTGACCAGGTCGTGCTGGGCGTCGAGCAGCGACTTCACGAAGTCGTACTGCGAGTCGAGCACCTTGGCGGGCTTGGGCAGCGACGACGGGTAGGTGACGTCGGGAAGCTTGCCGTCGGCGAAGTCGACGCCCTTGCGGACGTAGTCGACGACCGGGCCCTGAAGGCCGCGGATGGTCTCGACGACCTTCGTCTCGGCATCGGTCACGGTGGTGAGCAGATCGGCCATGGTTGGCCTCCGGTTCTGTGAGCGGGTCGGAAGGGCGGTAACCCTGGACACCGCTAACTTTACCTAGCACTGCTTGGTTTCCAACGTGTCATCCGTCACAATATGCACAATGAAATCCGATCCGATAGGTCTGGTTTCACTGCACCGATCAGTAGGATCACGCGCGCAGGCACGATCTCTGGAGGACGACGATGACCATCCGACTGGGCGACGACGCCCCCAACTTCACCGCCGACACCACCGAGGGGACCCTCGACTTCTACGACTGGAAGGGTGACAGCTGGGCGGTCCTGTTCTCCCACCCGAAGGACTTCACGCCGGTGTGCACCACCGAGCTGGGCCGGGTGGCCGAGCTCAAGCCCGAGTTCGACCGGCGCGACGTCAAGGTCATCGGCCTCTCGGTCGACACCCACGAGAACCACGAGGGCTGGAGCCAGGACATCAAGGACGTGACCGGCCACGAGCTGAACTTTCCGCTCATCGCCGACCCCGACCACAAGGTGTCCGACCTCTACGACCTGATCCACCCGAACGCCAGCGACACGGCGACGGTCCGGTCGGTGTTCGTGATCGGCGACGACAACAAGGTGAAGCTCACGCTCACCTATCCCGCCTCTACCGGCCGCAACTTCGACGAGCTGCTCCGGTCGATCGACTCGCTGCAGCTCACGGCCAACCACAAGGTCGCCACGCCCGCCGACTGGAACCAGGGTGAGGACGTGATCATCGTGCCGGCCGTCTCCGACGAGGAGGCCAAGGACCGCTTCCCCGAGGGCTGGGAGGCGAAGAAGCCCTACCTCCGGGTGACCAAGCAGCCCGGCTGACCTCCGCCACCTGCGACGACGCACGAGCGCCCGCCGCCGGCCCCGTGCCGGCAGGCGGGCGCCTGGCGCCGGGCCCCGTGACCCGCCCGATCGGACGCCCCTAGGGTGTCGCGCGTGGCCCTCTACGTCGGCGATCGTCAGCACCGACGGTCCCGGCCCGTGCCGGCGGCGGCTGCGGTACACGCCACGAAGGTCTACGGCTCGGGCACCACCGCGGTGCGGGCGCTCGACGACGTCAGCCTGCAGGTTCCCGCGCGCCGCTTCACCGCCATCATGGGCCCCTCCGGCTCGGGCAAGTCGACGCTCATGCACTGCCTGGCCGGGCTCGACCGCCTCACCCGGGGCGATGTGTTCATCGACGGCACGGCGCTGTCCTCGCTGTCCGAGCGGCGGCTGACCAAGCTACGGCGCGAGCGGGTCGGCTTCGTGTTCCAGGCCTACAACCTCGTGCCCACGCTGACCGCCGGCGAGAACATCACGCTGCCGCTGTCGCTCGCGCGGCGCCGCCGGGACCAGGACTGGATCGACGCGGTGATCGACGCCGTCGGCCTCGGAAACCGGCTCGGTCACCGGCCCTCCGAGCTGTCGGGCGGCCAGCAGCAGCGGGTCGCCGTGGCGCGAGCGCTCGCCAGCCAGCCGGCGATCGTCTTCGCCGACGAGCCCACGGGCAACCTCGACCGGCGCAGCGGCCACGAGGTGCTCGCCTTCCTGCGCTACGCGGTCGACGCTCTCGGCCAGACGGTCGTCATGGTGACGCACGACCCGCTGGCCGCCAGCTACACGCACCACGCCCTGTTCCTCGCCGACGGGCGCATCGTCGACGAGGTCTTCCGGCCCACGCCCGGGAGCGTGCTGCACCACATGGGTCGCCTCGAGTAGCGGTCGGCGGTGCTCAGCGTCTCGGTGCACGACTTGCGGGCGCACGTCTCGCGATACCTGCTCACCTTCCTCGCCGTCGCCCTCGGTGTTGCCTTCGTCAGTGGCGTGAACACGCTGACCGACACGATCACCCGTACCTTCGACGATCTGTTCACCCGCGCGTACGAGGGGACGGACGTCTACGTCCGGGGCATCAGCCAGTTCGACGCGGGCGCGCCGGGCCTCGGTGCCGGCGTGCCCCGGCCCTCGATCGACGGCAACCTCGTCTTCGAGGTCGGGGCCCTGCCGGGTGTGGCCGACGTGGCCGGCACGGTCCAGGGCTACGCCCAGCTGCTCGACGAGGAGGGCCGCCCCTCGGGTGGCGACGCCCTCGGCGGCCCGACGTTCGGCCGCAACTGGGTCGACGTCGAGGACCTGAACCCCTTCGACCTGGTCGCCGGCGGCCACCCGCCGAGCGGGCCGGGCGAGGTCGTGATCGACGCGGCGGCCGCCGACGACGCCGGCTACCGGGTGGGCGACGAGGCCCAGGTGCAGACGAGCGACGGCGTCCACGACGTCATCGTGACCGGCATCGCCCGCTACGGCGGCACCGAGGGGACCGGGGCCCCGAGCTTCGTGCTGTTCGACGAGGCCACGGCCGTCGAGCTGCTGGGCGGCGGCACCGGGAAGGTGGCCGGCGTGGGTGTGGTCGCCGCCCCCGGCCAGGACCCCCTCGAACTGCGCGACCGCGTCGCCTCGGTCGTCGGGGGCCGGGCGGAGGTCGTCACCGGCGACCAGCTCACCGAGGAGAGCCAGTCGTCCTACCGCCAGAACCTCGCCTACGTGCGGACGTTCCTCCTCGTCTTCGCCCTCATCTCGGTGGCCGTCGGGGGCTTCGTCATCTACACGAGCTTCTCGTTCATCGTGGCCCAGCAGCAGCGCCAGGTGGCGCTGCTGCGCGCCCTCGGTGCCAGCCGCACCCAGGTGCTGGCGTCGATCGCCGCCGAGGCGCTGATCGTGGGCGTGCTGGCCTCGGCGGTCGGGTACGCGCTGGGCGTCGGTCTGGCGACGGTCTTGACCCGCGTGCTCGTCGCCGACGGCGCCGCCCGCGTTGCCGTGCTGCCGGGCTCGGCCGCCGTGGCGCTGGCCATCGGCACGCTGGCCACGATCGGATCGGCGTTCTTCCCGGCGCTGCGGGCGGCCCGGATCCCTCCGGTCGCTGCCATGCGCGACGTCGCCGTCGACGTCAGCTACCGCTCGCCGCGGCGCCTGGCGGCGGGTGCGCTCGTGGCGGCGCCGGGGGCCTACGCGCTCGTGCGCGGCGCGCTGGACCACGACGTGCGGTGGGCGGCGGGCGGGGCGCTGGCCGTGTTCACCGCCGTGATCGTGCTCGGGCCCGTGCTGGCGCGCCCGGCGTCGGTCGTGCTCGGCGCCCTGCTGCCCGGCGTCCGCGGCATCGTGGGCCGCCTCGCCCAGCAGAACGCCGCCCGCAACGCCAAGCGGACCGCCTCGACGGCGTCCGCACTGATGATCGGCCTGGGCGTCGTCACGCTCGTGCTCGTGGCGAACGCGTCGGTGCGGGCATCGATCGACGAGCTGGTCGACCGCCAGTTCCGCGGCGACTACGTGGTCGATGCCGGCCCGGCGTTCAGCGTCGGCGGTCTGGCCCCGGGCGTGGCCCACACGATCGCCGGGTTGCCCGACGTCGACGCCGCCACGGGCGTGCGGTTCGGCTTCGCGGTGATCGGCGGCGCCACGGCCACGATCGGCGGCCTCGACACCGCGGCCGCCCCGGCGGTGCTCGACGTCGGCGTCGTGGAGGGCGACCTGGCGAGCCTGGGTGTCGACGGGGTGGCGGTGGCCGAGGACGTGGCTCGCGACCACGGGTTGCGGGTCGGCGACACGATCGAGGTGTCGTTCACCGACACCGGCCTGCGCACGCTGCGGGTGGGGGCGGTGCTGGCGGCCGGGGACCTCACCGGCGACTACGTCATGGACCTCGAGGGGTTCGCCGCCAACTTCCCCGAGATCGACGACGTCCAGGTGTGGATCGCCACGGTCGAGGACGTGGGCGCCGCCGAGGCCGAGGCGGCCATCGGCCAGGTCCTCGCCCCGTTCCCGGCCGCCGACCTGCAGGACCTGCAGGCCTACAAGGACGCCACCAAGGCCCGGTTCGATCCCGTGCTCGTGCTGATCAACGTGCTCCTGGCGCTCACGGTGCTCGTCGCCATGGTCGGCATCGTGAACACGATGGTGCTCTCGATCGTCGAGCGCCGCCGGGAGATCGGCCTGATGCGGGCGGTCGGCGGCCTGCGCAGCCAGGTGCGGGCCGCCGTCCGCTGGGAGGCGCTGCTCATCTCGAGCTTCGGTCTGGCCGCGGCCGTGGCGGTAGGCACGGCGTTCGCCTGGGTGCTCGTGCGCGCGCTGGCCGAGCAGGGGTTCTCGGTGTTCGCCGTGCCGGTCCGCCAGCTGGCGGCCGTGACCGCCGTGATGCTGGTCCTCACGCTGGTGGCGTCGCTCGTGCCGGCGGTGTGGGCCGGCCGGCGCGACATCCTCACCGCCATCGCCGTGGACTGACGGCGCCACAAGGCGGCCGCCGGGGCCCGCCTCGGTCCCGGTCAGCTGGTGGTCGGCGCGGGCTCGGCCGGCTCGCGGTCGGACGAGGTCCGTGTGATGCGCACCTCGGTGATGGCCCGCCCGTTCACGTCGGTGACCGCGAACCTCCAGGGACCGGCCTGGACCACGTCGCCCGGCTCCTCGGGCAGGCGCCCGAGCCGCTCGAGGATGTAGCCGGCGACCGTGGCGTAGGGGCCCTCGGGCACCTCGATGCCGATGTCGGGCAGGTCGTGCACCGGGAACCGGCCGGGCAGCACGTACGCTCCGTCGGCCTCGCGCCTGATGTCCGCCGTGTCGCGGTCCGCCTCGTCGTAGATCTCGCCGACGACCTCTTCGACCAGGTCCTCGACCGTGATGATGCCCTCGGCCCCGCCGTGCTCGTTGATCACGATGGCCATCTGAGCCCTGCGGACCTGCATGTCGCGCAGCGCCTCGAGCACGGTGACCGACTCGGGGAAAAGCATGGCGGGCTGCACCTGCGCGCCGACCGTGCAGGTCGGGTCGTCGGAGAGCAGGTCCCGCAGGTGCACGATGCCCACCGACTCGTCGAGGCTGCGGGCGTGGCCCACCGGCGCCCGCGAGTGGCCCGATGCCACCAGCTCGTCGCGCCCGGCCGTGCAGGTCTCCTCGGGGTCGAGGACCAGTACGTCGGTGCGGGGCCGAAGCACGTCGTGCAGGGTCCGCTCGCCGATGTCGAACGCGCCGTCGATGATGTTGCGCTGGTGGGGGGAGAAGTTGGCCTGCGTGGCGACCATGTCGCGCAGCTCCTCCTCGGTGATGTCCTCGCCCTGCCGGTTGGGATCGGCGCCGAGCAGGCGTACCACCAGGTCGGTCGACGCGGAGAGGAGCCACACGGCCGGGCGTGTGAGCGTGGCCATCGCCGCCAGCGGACGGGCGGACAGCATGGCCCAGCGCTCGGCCCGCTGCATGGCGATGCGCTTCGGGGCCAGCTCGCCGAAGACCAGCGTGAGGTACGAGAGGATGATCGTGACGATCACGATCGAGGCCGGCTCCGCGGCCCCGCCGAGGAAGCCGAGCGAGTCCTGGAGCGGCTTGGCCAGCGACACGGCGGCCGAGGCCGAGGCAAGGAACCCGGCGACAGTGATGCCGATCTGGATCGTCGCAAGGAACTGGTTCGGCTCGCGGGCGAGGCGGGCGAGCAGGGCGCCGGTGGCCGACTTCCTCTCGAGGCGCTGGATCTGCCCCTCACGCAGCGACACGAGTGCCATCTCGGTGCCCGAGAAGGCGGCGTTGATGATCACCAGGGCGCCCACGAGGGCGATCTGGGGAAGGACGCCGCTCACGGCCGGGCCCGGCGCCGCAGCGGGCGGGGATCGCGGGCGACGGGGGCGCCCGGTGGGGTGGGGCGAGGGGCTGGGGGTTCGGGGTGGTCCACGGGGATCGGCCTCAGGATAACGCCGGACGTGGTCGGGACCGTCGGGCCATGGGTGATGGCCACGGGGTACCCCGTCGGCGCCGGCCGAAGCCGCGTCGACAAGCACGGCGTGGCGAGGCATGGGCCGGCGTGGGGCACCATGCAGGCCATGCCGACCCCCGTCACCCTGTCGCTCGAGGCCGAGGCGTTCGTCGCCGAACGCCACCTCGCCACGTTGACCACGCTGCGCCCCGACGGCTCGCCTCACGTCGTGGCCGTCGGCTTCACGTGGGACGCCGCGACCGGGCTGGCCCGGGTCATCACGTTCGCTCCCTCGCGCAAGGCCCGGAACCTGGTGGCGGCGCCCGGCAGCAGGGCGGCGGTGTGCCAGGTGGACGGCGGGCGGTGGCTCACGCTCGAGGGATCGGCCACGGTGAACGACGACCCGGCGCGGGTGGCCGAGGGGGTGCGGCGCTATGCCGAGCGCTACCGCCAGCCCGGCGAGCGCGCCGACCGGGTCGTCATCGAGATCGTTGTGGACCGGGTACTGGGCCGGGCATGACCCGAGGCCGCGCCGGGCCGAGCATGACCCGAGCCCGCGCCGGGCATGACCCGAGCCCGCGGCGGGCCGAGCATGATCCGAGGCCGCGCCGGACCGGGCCTGGTGCGGCCCTGGGCCTGGTGCGGCCTTGAGCCTGGCCGGGGCATGGGCCTGGCCGAGGCATGGGCCTGGCCCGGGCATGGACTGGGGCCGGGCGCATCGGCCGGGGCACCGGCCGAGGCGGGATGGGCTGAGCGCTGCCTGAGCCGGCCGTAGCCCGGTCGCAGCCGGGGGCCGGCTCGGGGCCGCCCGGGCTCGCCGCTCCTCAGTCGTCGGCCGGATGCATGGCGGCTGCGTCGAAGAAGGCGCGCATCGTCGTGATGCGGCCGTCGTCGTCGAAGGTCATGTGGTCGATGATGTCGATGGCGTAGACCTCGCCGCCCAGGTTGGGCCGGGCCTGCATCGTGAACGTCGCCTCGGCGCCGATCACGACCCGGATGCCCAGCGGGCGCAGCTCGACGCCGTCGGGCACGGCCTGCGTCTCGTCCCAGAACGCGCCGATGGCCTCGCGGCCCTCGCGCCGGGGCGTGCCCACGGGGTCCTCGATCCAGGCGTCGTCGGTGAAGCAGCCGAGCCAGGCCTCGCGGTCACCTGCGGTGAAGGCGGCGAGGTAGGCGTCGATCGTCTTGTCGATGGCGGCGCGGTCGACCATGCGGCCACCGTAGTCCTGACGGGTCGTCAGATGTAGGCCTGCGGTTCGCCCTCTGCGCGAGAGCGCCCAACGCCGGCTACGCCGCCGGGTTCTCGACGCCGCCAGGCCGCTCCCGCCGTCCGGGGCGCTCGTCGGCCCCGAAGATGATGCGTGGCCCCCGGTCCCACGTCAGGTAGCTCCACGCCCAGTTGAGCAGCACCGACGCCCGGTTCCGGACGCCCGCGAGGTAGAGCAGGTGCAGGCCGAGCCAGGCCAGCCAGGCGATCGTGCCGTGCAGCTTGATCCCGAACGGCAGCTCCGCCACGGCCGACCGACGGCCGATCGTGGCCATGGTGCCCCGATCGACGAAGTGGAACGGCTGGGTGCCCTTGCCCTCCAGCAGCCGGGTGATCTGGCGCGCCACGTGCGCTCCCGACTGCATGGCCACGGGGGCGAGCTGGGGCAGCGGGTCGCCCGAGCCGCCGGGGGCGGCCGCCAGGTCCCCGATGGCCCACACGCCGCCATGGCCGGGCACGGCCAGATCGGGGCCGACCACGACGCGGCCCTGCCTGGCGGTATCGAGGCCGAGGGCCTCGGCCAGGGGGTGGGCCCGCACGCCGGCTGCCCACACGACTGTCTCGGTGGGGAGCACGTCGCCGGAGGCGAAGCGGACGTGATCGGCGGTCACCTGGTCGACCGCCTCGCCGAAACGCAGCTCGACGCCCCGGGCCTCGAGCGTGGCCATGGCGTGGCGCTGCGAGCTGGGGGCGAACCCCCCGAGCGGGGCGTCGCGCATCTCGACGAGCACGACGCGGGCCCGGGTCATGTCGAGGCGGGGGTAGTCGTTGCGGAACACGGTGGCGAACAGCTCGGCCAGGGCCCCGGCGGTCTCGACGCCGGTGGGACCGCCGCCCACGACCACGAACGTGAGCGCCCCCTTCGCCACGAGCGAGGGGTCCACGTCGGCCGCCTCGAACCGCTCGATCATGTGGTTGCGCACGATCTCGGCGTCCTCCAGCGTGTACAGGGGGAACGCGTGCTCGGCCGCGCCGGTGATGCCGAACCACGTGGTCACGGCGCCGGCGGCCAGCACGAGGTGGTCGAACGCGATGTGCTCCTGCTGCTGACCGGCGTCGAGCCGGTCGACTGCGACGGTGCGCCGGCCCCAGTCGACGCCGGTGACCCGGCCCCGCCGGAACGTGACGTTGCGCTGCCGGTGGAACAGGCCCCGGATCGGGTGCGCCACGTCGGCCGCGTTCAGCCCCGCCGTGGCCACCTGGTAGAGCAGCGGCTGGAACGTCGTGTAGTTCTGCTGGTCGACGATGGTGACGTCGACCGGCGCCTTGGCCAGGTCCCGGGCGGCGGCGAGACCGGCGAACCCGGCGCCGACGATGACGACGTGGGGACGGACGCCCATGGCGCGCTCCTAGCTCGTGAAAGGCTTCACAAGAAGCCTAGCGGGGACTCCTCGGGTTCTTCCCCCGAATTCGCGACCGGGACGGGGGAATCGGCCGAGCCGGCCGGTGCCTTCGGGGGCAGTTGGCAGCCCGGGCACCAGAACGTCTGGCGCGCCTGGTCGCCCTGGCGCCGCACCCGGATCGCCACCCCGCAGCGAGGACAGGCCCGGCCGGGCTTGCCATAGACCGCCACGCCGCCGGCGTGGGTGACACGGGGACCGCCGCCCAGGTTCGCCCGTAGCAGCCGGTGGGCGACCGTCCAGAGCCGGCGCCGGAGCGCCTCGTCGACGTCGCGCAGCGGCGTGAACGGGTCGACGGCGCAGGCGAAGCAGACCTCGCTCTTGTAGACGTTGCCGACGCCCGCGGCGATGCGCTGGTCGAGCAGAGCCTCGGCCAACTCGGTCGAGGGTGGGGCGGCGGACAGCCGGGCGAGCACGGCGTCGAGGTCGATCTCCGGACGGCACAGGTCGGGTCCGAGCGCGGCGACCGGGCGGGGCTCGCCGGCGTCCCGCCGGTACGTCTCGACGTCGGGGGCGGCGAAGCACACGGCCTGCCACCCGTTGTCCGCGTCGATCGCGACGCGGAGCTGGCCGCGGGGCCTCCGCCAGCGCTTGCCGCTGCGGTAGAGATGCCACGACCCGGTCATGCGCAGGTGGGTGCGCAGCGACAGCCCGCCGGCGAAGTGCACGAGCAGGTGCTTGCCCCGTGCCTCGACGCCCTCGATGCGCTCGCCCGGTCGTGGGCGCTCGCCCCGAAGCGTGGGCGCCTCGAAGCGCACGAGCGTGCGGCCCTCGAGCGCCGGGCGCATCCGGGCCGCGGCCCGGAACAGGGAGTCGCCCTCGGGCACGGCTCAGGAGGCCTCGGCCTCGATCGGCACGGGGCTGTCGGGGTCCGGCGTGCCCACCTCGACGACCCGGAACGTGCGCCGGTAGGCCAGGGGCGAGGTGCCGGCCAGGCGGCGGAAGTGCGTGCGCAGGCCCGTGGCCGTGCCGAACCCGCAACGCTGCGCCACGATCTCGACCGGCAGGTCGGTCGTATCGAGCAGGCGCTGGGCGTGCAGCACCCGCTGGCGGGCGAGCCACTGCATCGGCGTTGTGCCGGCCGCGGCCCGGAAGCGGCGGGCGAACGAGCGGGGGCTCATCATCGCCTGGCGGGCCATGTCCTCGACCGTGAGCGGATCGTCGAGGTGGGCGACGGCCCAGTCGAGCGTGCGGCCGATGGGATCGTCGTCGGGGCACTCGGGCACCGGGGCGTCGACGAACTGAGCCTGGCCGCCGTCGCGCTGGGGCGGCACGACCATGCGGCGGGCGAGGGCGTTGGCCACCTCGGCGCCGTGGTCCAGGCGCACGAGGTGCAGGCACAGGTCGATGCCGGCTGCCGTGCCCGCCGAGGTGTAGATGCGATCGCCGGCGTCGACGAACAGCACGTTGGGGTCGACGTCGATGGCCGGGTAGGCGGCCGCCATCTCGGCCGCGTGCATCCAGTGGGTGGTGGCCCGCCGGCCGTCGAGCAGGCCGGTCTGGGCGAGCAGGAAGGCACCGCTGCACACGCTGACGAGTCGCCCGCCGCGCCCGTGCACGGCGCGCAGCGTGTCGAGCAGGACCGGGTCGGCCGGCCGGGTGCGGTCGTGCCAGACGGGGACGACGACGGTGTCGACGTCGCCCATGTCGTCGAGCGTCCAGGGCGTCTGCAGCATCCAGTCGCCGTCGACGACGCCGGCGCTGCCGCCGGCGAGCGAGATGACGCGGAGCTCGTACCAGGGGTCGGCGTACTCCGAGCGGTCCAGGCCGAAAACCTCGTGGACAACCCCCAGCTCGAACGCGGCAAACTGCCGGCCGACGAGCGCGGCGACCTTGTGGCGCCGTGCGCCTCGCCGGGGCTGATCGGGGCGGTGTCCTCGTGACATGGCTCTAGCTTGGCAGAATTCTTTCGGATATGCGCTGCACTGCCACTCGACCAGGCGGCGCGACGAGCCGAGGATGGAGACATGTTCAGCGTGCACTGCCCTCGACACGGCACCGAGGTGCTGCTCAGCGAGAGCCGCATCACGGCTCTTGACTCGTCCGGCGACCGGATGACGGTGCGCTGGGTCTGCTGGTGCGGCCACCAGGGTTCGCACCGCACCGGCCGCTCGCGGTCGTCCCTCGGCGCCCTCTGAGCGCCGCCGCTCAGCGGGCGCGGGCGACGAGGCCGCGGTAGCCGTCGGCGAAGCCCGCGGACCGCAACCCGTCGGCCCACGGGGTCGTGCGGACCGGCTCGCCGTCGACCGTCGCGATCTCGTGCGACCGGACCCGCCGCGACCTGACCCGCTCCCCCAGCGCCTCGGGCCACCCCGGGTGGGCCTCGGCGGCCGGGAACGTCCACACCGACCGGCCGCCGCGCTCGACGTAGGCGACCGGGCCGCCGTCGACGAGGACCACGAGCGCGCCGGCCGCCCGGGCCGGGCGACCCCCGCTCTCGGGCCACGGCAGGGCTGCGCCGTAGGGCTGCGCCGGGTCGGTGGCGGCCAGCACGACCGGCGGGGGCTCGCCCCCGGGTTTGATGTCGGCGGGCTTGGCCGAGCGCAGCCGGTCCACCGCCCCGGGCAGAGCGAACTGGGCGGCACCCAGGCCAGCGACGAAGTAACCGCGGCGCACCCGGCCCTTCTCTTCGAGCGCGCGGAGCACGGGGTAGACCCCGGCGAAACCGCCCTCGGTGCCCTCGCCCAGCGCCGCCTCGCGGGTGAGCACGCCGTAGCGCTCGACCAGCTGGCTGGCCCGGGCGTGCACGATCTCGGTGGGTGAGGGCCGGGGGTCGAGCAGCGGCGCCACCAGCGACCACCGGCCGGCGCCCGACGGCGGGCCGAGCCGTTGCAGCCGCCCCACGGCGGGTCGGCGCCGGCCGGCCGCCTTGCGGACCTTGCCGCTCACGTAGGCGCGCAGTGGTGCCAGCGAGTCGTTGGTCACCAGACCCGCCCACACGAGGTCCCACAGCGCGGCCAGCACGGTGACGTCGTCGTAGGGCTGGCCGGCGTGCTGCACGGCGCGCACGAGGTCGGACCAGAAGGAGGCGCCCCGCTGCCGGAGCCCCTCGAGCAGCGCCTGGTGCACCGGCCCATCGGGGAGCTCGGCCGCCTCGTCGGCCGTGGGCACGAGCACCGCGGCCCGATCGCGGAACACGAGGCGCACCCGACCGTCGTTGGCCCCGACGGAACCGGCGCCCACCCACACCAGCTCGCCCGCCGTGCACAGGGCGTCGAGGTCGGCGGGCCGGAACTCGGCGAGGCGGGCCGGCATGACCTCGCTCTCGAGCACCGACGCCGGCACCGGCGCGCCCTGCAGCTGGCCGATGACGTCGGCCAGGGCATCGATGCCCCGGCGGCGGCTGCCTATGCCGTGCCACTGCTGCAGGAACCGGGCGAGCGTCGCCCCGTCGACCGGCTCGACCTCGTGGCGCAGCTTGGCGAGCGACCGGCGCCGCAGCTGGCGGAGTACCTCGACGTCGCACCACTCGCGCTCGATGCCGTCGGGCCGGAACTCACCCTGCACCACCCGGCCGTGGGTCTCGAGGCGGGCGAGCGCCCGGGCGGTGCGGTCCAGCCCGGCGCCGTAGCGGACGGCGGCCTGGGCGGTGGTGAAGGGCCCGTGCGTACGGGCGAAGCGGGCCACGAGCCCGTCGAGCGGGCCCTCGACCGGCTCGGTGAACACGCTCGGGAGCCCGAGGGGCAGCGAGACGCCGAGGGCGTCGCGCAGGCGGCCGGCGTCCTCGGCGGCGCACATGCGCTCCTCGCCGGCCACGGTGGCGCGGAAGGCCCGCCGCTCGGCGACGAGCTGGTCGACCCAGTCGGCGGCAGTGTCGCCCGCGCAGCGGGCGTCGATCTCGGGCATCGACAGCGGGCCGAGCCGGCGCAGCACGTCGTGAAGCTCATCGAGGTCGCGCGCCCGCCGGCCGTCCGCCAGGCACTGCAGCTCGAGCTCGAGGTCCGCGAGCGCCCCGGCGTCGAGCAGCTCACGCATCTCGTCAGCACCAAGCAGGTCGTTGAGCAGGTCGCGGTCGAGCGCGAGGGCGGCGGCCCGGCGCTCCGCGAGCGGGGCGTCGCCCTCGTACATGTAGACGGAGATCCAGCCGAACAGCAGAGACTGGGCGAACGGCGAGGCATTGGGCGTCTCGACCTCGACGACCCGCACGCGGCGCGCGCGGATGTCGGCCAGTACCTCGCGCAGCGCCGGCAGGTCGAACACGTCGTTGAGGCACTCGCGCGTCGCTTCCAGCAGGATCGGGAAGGTGTGGTAGCGCCCGGCCACGGCCAGCAGGTCGGCGGACCGCTGGCGCTGCTGCCACAGCGGCGTGCGCCGGTCGGGCCGGCGACGTGGCAGCAGCAGCGCCCGGGCCGCGCTCTCACGGAAGCGGCTGGCGAACAGCGCGGTGTTGGGCAGCTCGGCGACGATCAGGTCGTCGATCTCGTCGGGAGCGATCGTGAGTGCCTCGATCACGGTGGCCTTGGCCTGCGTGGGGCGGGCAGTCGCCGGGCCGGCCTCGAGGCCGTCGTCGGCCCACCAGCCCTTGTCGTCGACCGGATCGTCGATCGTGTCCGGCAGGCGGATGACGATGCCGTCGTCGCTCCAGATCATCTCGATCTCGGTGCCCCACCACTCGGCCAGGCGGTTCTTGAGCGCCATGCCCCAGGGTGCATGGACCTGGGCGCCGAACGGGGACAGGATGCAGACCCGCCAGTCGCCGATCTCGTCGCGGAACCGCTCGACGACGATCGTGCGGTCGTCGGGAACCGCGCCGGTCGCGTCGGCCTGCTCGTCGAGGTAGGCGACCACGTTGGCCGCGGCCCGCTCGTCGAGCCCGTGCACCGAGCGCAGGCGCTCGATGGCGGCGTCGGGTGACTCGCGCAGCTCGCGCACGAACGCCCCGAGCGCCCGGCCCAGCTCGAGGGGCCGCCCCGGCCCGTCGCCGTGCCAGAACGGCATCTTGCCGGGCTGGCCGGGCGCCGGCGTCACGATGACCCGCTCGTGGGTGATCTCCATGATGCGCCACGTTGTGGCGCCGAGCAGGAACGTCTCGCCCGTGCGGCTCTCGTAGACCATCTCCTCGTCGAGCTCGCCGACCCGTGTGCCGTCGGGCAGGAAAACGCCGAACAGGCCGCGGTCGGGGATGGTGCCGGCGTTCGTCACGGCCAAACGCTGGGCCCCGGCCCGGGCCCGCACCACGCCCTCGACCCGGTCCCACACGACTCGGGGCCGCAGCTCGGCGAACTCCTCGGAGGGGTAGCGGCCCGACAGCAGGTCGAGCACGGCATCGAGCACCTCGTCGGACAGCTCGGCGAAGGGCGCCGCCCGCCGCACGAGCGCCGCCAGGTCGTCGACTCGCCAGTCGTCCAGGGCGACGGTGGCGACGATCTGCTGGCACAGCACGTCGAGCGGATTGCGGGGGTACCGGGTCGACTCGATGAGCCCGTCGTGCATGCGCTGCACCACCACGGCCGCCTCGAGCAGGTCGTGGCGGTGCTTCGGGAACAGCTTGCCCCGGCTCGCCTCGCCGAGGGAGTGCCCGGCCCGCCCGATGCGTTGCAGCCCCCGGCTGACCGCCCCGGGTGACTCGACCTGGACGACGAGGTCGACCGCGCCCATGTCGATGCCCAGCTCGAGGCTGGAGGTGGCGACGAGGCCACGGAGGCGGCCGGACTTCAGCTCGTCCTCGATCTGCACCCGCCGCTCGCGCGACAGCGAGCCATGGTGGGCCTTGACGAGCTCGTCCTCGCCCTCCGGCGGCGAGGTGCCCTCGGCCTCGGACCCCCGGCCGTCGTTCTGGTAGCGCAGCTCGTTGAGCCGGGTGGCCAGCCGCTCGGCCAGACGACGGGCGTTGACGAAGATGAGCGTCGAGCGGTGCGACTCGACCAGTTCGAGCAGCCGGGGGTGGATGGCTGGCCAGATCGAGCGCCGCACCGGCCCGGCCGCCGCCGGGCCCGACGCCGGCTCGTCGATGACCTGGCCGAGATCGCCCATGTCGTCGACCGGCACGATGACCTCGACGTCGAGCTGCTTGCGCATGCCGGCGTCGACGATCGTGACCGGGCGAGGCGTGCGCGTGCGGCCTTCGCCGCCCCTGCGGCCGTCGCCCGAACCACCGCCTGCGCCTCCGTGGCCCGAACCGCCGGCCTCCGGGCCGCCGGTGCCCGAACCGCCGCCTTGCGTTCGGCCGGGGGCGACGGCGGCCGAGGCCGGCGTCGCCGAGCTCTCGCCGGCGGCGTCCATCGGCGAGGCCGAGCTCGCCGAGCTCTCGGCGGCGGCGTCCATCGGCGGGGCCGAGGGCACGTCGTAGCCGCCCAGGAACCTGGCGACGACGTCGAGCGGGCGCTGGGTGGCGGACAGCCCGATGCGCTGGGGCGGCCGGTCGGTCAGGGCTGCGAGGCGTTCGAGCGTCAGCGCCAGGTGGGCGCCCCGCTTGGTGGGCACCAGCGAGTGGATCTCGTCGACGATGACGGCCTCGACGCCACGCAGGGACTCGCGGGCCTGCGAGGTAACCATCAAGTAGAGCGACTCGGGGGTGGTGATGAGGATGTCGGGCGGGTTGCGCACGAGCTGGCGGCGCACGTCGGCCGGTGTGTCGCCCGTGCGCAGGCCCACTGTGGGCTCGCGGAACGGCTCGCCGAGGCGTTCGGCGGCGGCGCGGATGCCGACGAGCGGCGACCGCAGGTTCTTCTCGACGTCGACGGCGAGGGCCCGCAACGGCGACACGTAGACGATCGAGGTGCGGCGGCGGTCGCCGTCACCCGGCGGCCGCCGGCCGGGGGCGACCAGCCGGTCGATGCCCCACAGGAAGGCGGCCAGGGTCTTGCCCGAGCCGGTGGGGGCGAGGATCAGCGTGTGCTCGCCGGTGGCGATCGCCGGCCAACCCTGCTGCTGGGCGGGCGAGGGCGCGGGGAAGGTCGTCTCGAACCAGGCCCGCACGGCGGGCGTGAACAGGTCCAACGCCACGACGGTCACGCTAGCGACGGGGTGTGACACCCGAGGCCGGGGCGGCCGGACGAGGCGGCCGGACGAGGGGGAACCGGCGACGCCTGCCCCGGACGCGAAGAAGGGACCCGTCGCAACAGGTCCCCTCGGTGAAATGGCCAGGGGGGCGGGGCGGGCGGGCGGACAGGCACCCCGCCCCCAACTGGCGTGCACCTAGACAACTACCCCCGGGTAGCAATTAGCAAACCGAGCGCACAAAAAGTCTCGTCACCGCGACGGAGCCCAACTGCGGCCGCGTCCACCACCACGGTGGCCTTCATGTTCGGGGTGGATGTCGCACACGAAGCCGTAGCTGCCGTCGTCGAGCTGGAGCGTGAGCGCCTGCCGCGACGGGCCCTGCCGGGGCGGGTTCCCGGTCCAAACCCGGCCGGCGCGGAGGCCCGCGCACCCCTTGCGACGAGGACGAACGGGGATCGAAGGTCCCGACCGGCCAGTAGGGTGGGAGCCGTGGCCGAGTACCGCACGCCGGAGTTCCACCCCGCCTTCGAGGAGTACTGCGAGGCGATCTGGGAGCTGAGAGAGGATGACGTCGACGTCATTCAGGCTCGCATCGCCGAGCGGCTCGGCGTGTCCCGACCGGCCGTGTCCGAGATGATCAAGCGGATGGCCGGCGAGGGCTTCGTGGCGCTCGACGGCCCCTCCATCGGCCTCACGCCCGACGGCATCCGACTGGCCGAACAGGTCGTGCGCCGGCACCGGCTGGCCGAGCGCCTCCTCACCGACATCCTCGGGCTGTCGTGGGCCGAGGCCCACCTCGAGGCCGGCAAGTGGGAGCACGTGATATCCGACCCCGTCGAGCGGGCCATCAACCGCCTGCTCGACAACCCGACGACGTGCCCGCACGGCAACCCGATCCCCGGGTCGAGCTACGCCGCTCCGCAATCGCGGCCGCTGGCCGAGATCGAGGTCGGGACCCGCTTCACGGTCGAGCGCATCCCCGAAGAGCTCGAGTTCACGCCGGGCCTCCTAGTGTTCCTCGAGGCGGCGGCCGTGCAGCCGGGTCGCGAGGGCACCGTGACCGCCACGTCGCCCGACGGCACGATGACCCTCGAGATCGGCGGCTCCCACGTGGGCATCGGGGCGTTCGCCAGCGCCCGCATCCTCGTCAGCACGCGCACCACGGCCGACCAGCCCACGCCCGCCTCGGTCTGAGCCGCAACGTCGCGGGAGCCGTCGCGGGTCCTGGTGTCGACCAGGCGTGAGCGTCAGCGCAGGCTGTCCGGCAGCGGCCGCGCGTGCACGATCGACAGCCGCTTCGTCGCCCGGGTGAGGGCCACGTAGAGCGCCCGCAGGCCCTGGGCCTGCTCCTCGACGATCGCCGCGGGCTCGACGACCACGGCGGCGTCGAGCTCGAGGCCCTTGACGAGGCTGACCGGCACGAGCGTGATCCGCTCGGCGAACCCGCTGCGCGCGGCCCGGCCGTAGTCGATGCGGGCAGCGTCGAGGGCGGCGGCCACGTCGTCGACCAGGGTGTCCGGGGCGATGACCGCCACGCTGCCGGGCTCGACGGCATCGCGCTCCTCGGCGGTCACGGCCGCCACTCGGGCGGCCAGGCCCGACCCGTTGGTGGAGCCGTCGACCGCGACGAGCCGCGGCTCGTCGCCGGCCTGGCGGATCGAGCTGGGTGGGCGCAGGTCGGGCGCGGCCACGGCCAGCACCCGGGATGCCAGCTCCATCGTCGGGCCGGGGATGCGATAGCCGATCGACAGCTCGGCCTTTCGGGCCGGGCGCTTCTTCGGCAGGTGCTCGAGGATCTCGTCCCAGCCGTCGTGGGCCCAGGCGCCCGTCGCCTGGGCGATGTCGCCGACCACGGTCATCGAGCCGTTGAGCGACCGGCGGGTGAGCATGCGCAGCTGCATCGGCGACAGATCCTGCGCCTCGTCGACCACGATGTGGCCGTAGGTGCGGATCTCGTCCTCGTCCGCGGCGCCGTTGCGCTTCTTGCGGGGCTTCGGGCCGAGGAGCTCGCGGGCCTGGTCGAGCAGCGGCACGTCGTCGTTCGTCCACACGATCAGCGGGACCTCGACGTCGCTGCGGGGCCGCATCAGCGCGGCGCGCTCGTCGTTGCTCAGGTGCTTCGACGCCGCCAGGTCGATGAGGGCCCGCGAGCCGAACAGGTCGTGGAGCAGCTCTGCGGGCGTGAGCACCGGCCACATGCGCTCGAGGGCCTCGCGGATCTCGGGACGGGCCCGCAGGCGGTCGCGCACCTCGCCCGGCTGGGTGTCCGGCTGGCGGCTGGACTCGGCGAGCGCCTCGAACAGCTGGGCCTCGACGAAGCGACGGCCGGCGTTGTGCACCCGGTAGCGGCGCCGGGCATCGGCCACTATGGCGGCCGTGCGCTCGGGCGGCACGACGAGGGTCTGCAGGCCGTAGCCCACCCGCAGCGGCTCGCGCAGCGGCCGCTCGCGGTCGCGCACGGCCTTGGCGAGCACCTTGGCCATGCGCAGGTCGCCCTTGACCCGTGCGGCCGCCGGCTCGTCGCGCCCGCTCACCCGCACGTCGCCGACGAGGTCGCCGAGCACGGCCTGCTCGACGCCCGCCTCGCCGAGGCTCGGCAGAACCCGCTCGATGTACCCGAGGAACAGCCGGTTCGGGCCGATCACGAGCACGCCCTGTCCCTCGAGGGGGAACCGGTGGGTGTAGAGCAGGTAGGCGGCACGGTGCAGCGCAACGACGGTCTTGCCGGTGCCCGGCCCGCCCTGCACGACGAGCACGCCGGGCAGGGGCGAGCGGATGACCTCGTCCTGCTCGCCCTGAATCGTGGCGACGATGTCGGACAGGCGGCCGGTGCGGGCCTCCTCGAGGGCTGCGATCAGCGCCCCCGCGCCGCGCACTTCCGTCCCGTCGTCGACGACGGTGAGCTCGCCGCCCAGCACGCCCGAGGCCTCGCCGAACAACTCGTCCTCGATGCCGAGCAGCTCGCGGCCCTTCGTGGCGAAGTGGCGGCGGCGCACGAGGCCCATCGGGGACCGGCCGGTGGCCCGGTAGAACGGCTCGGCCACCGGGGCCCGCCAATCGACGACGACGGGTTCCTGCCTCTCGTCGGCGACGGCGATGCGGCCGATGTAGAACGTCTCGCCGCCCTCTGAACGGGCCTGGTCGACACGCCCGAACACCAGGCTGGCGTCGCCGACGTCGAGGTAGTCGAGGCGGCTGGCGATGTTGCCCTCGATCATGTCGCGCTCCCACCGAGCCTGCTCGGTGCCGCCCCGCCCCACCTCGACCATCGAGCGCAAGCGCCTGGCGGACTCGCGCGCGCGCACGAGGCAGTCGTACGCGTGGTTGATGTAGGCCTGCTCTTTGGGAAGGTCGGGGTGGGAGGCCAACCGCATCCTCCGTGATCCGGGAGTCGACCACCTTACCTGGCGGCAGGGCCTGTGCGGCTGATGAAGCGGGCCCTCGGGCCCCGATCACGTCGGTCATGGCGCGCCCTCAGGCGCCGAAGAACCCGCCATCGCGGTGGTGGAGGTGCACCGGGTCCGGACCGTGGTCGTGGCCCCCGTCGTGCGCAGCGGCGTGGTCCTCGACGTGGAAGTCCGACAGGCCGTTGGGCGCCTCGTGCAGGTCGGCCCGGTCGACGTGGCCCTCGCCGGTGAAGTCGAGGTCGTCGTCCGGAGTCACGTCCGCGGGGTCGACGTCGAACGCCCCGATCACCTCGCCGCCGCCCTCGTCGAGGCCGCCGACGGCCGGTCCGCCGGCACCGGAGCCGTGGTCGTCGTCGCCGGCCGTGTCAGCGTAGAGGTCCTCGGGCCAGCCGGCGCCGAAGTCGTGGTCGGGATCCGGCGTGACGCCGTCGTAGGAGGACATCGTGGTCACCCGCCTCAGGCCCCGGACACCGTGGTGACCCGCCTCAGGCCCCGAAGAAGCCGCCGTGGTCGTGGTCGGCCGGGACGTCGGCCGCATAAGAGCCCGTGTCGACGTCGAAGTCGAAGAACCCGGTCACCGCCTCGTGGAGATCCGCGGTGTCGATGAGGCCGTCGCCGGTGAAGTCGAGGTCGGTGTCGGACGCCACCTCGCCTGGGTCGCGGTCGAAAACGTTGCCGCCGTCGGCGGAGGCGAGGTCCTCGGTCTCGCTGAGGTCGACCTCGCCCGGGCCCTCGAGCGCGCTCACCGAGTCGCCGTAGCTGTCGGTGGCCCCGGCGTCGGAGTAGCCCCCGCCGTAGGTGCCGTCGGTGCCGGGCTCGTCGAGGTCGGCGGCCGCGAAGCCGTCGGCCAGCGAGCCGTCGTCCCCGCTCGGGGACTCGTCGCTGTCGGGGGTGCGCATCGAGCCATCGTGATGCCGTCCGTTCGATCTGTCGACCGGGGACCCCCCCGTCGATCCCCCACACGCGTGCCAGGGGTGGCCCCCGGCGGCGCCGGTAGCGTGACCGCCGATGCCGTCCCCTGCCGACGCCCCGTTCCTCCTGGCCTGCCGCAACCGGCCCGCCGAGCGGGTCCCCGTGTGGTTCATGCGCCAGGCCGGGCGGTCGCTGCCCGAGTACCGGGCGCTGCGGGGCGCCGGCAGCATCCTCGACGCCGTGCGGGATCCGGCGCTGGCCGCGGAGATCACGCTGCAGCCCGTGCGGCGCTACGGCGTGGACGCCGCGATCCTCTACAGCGACATCGTCGTGCCGGTGGCGGCGCTCGGCTTCGGCGTCGAGGTTAGACAGGGCGTAGGCCCGGTCGTCGCCCAGCCGTTCGCGTACGCCGCCGACCTCGACCGTCTGCGGCCGCTCGACCCCGATGCCGACCTGCCCTTCGTGCAGGAGACCGTCCGCCTGGTCGTGGCCGACCTCGGCGACGTGCCCCTCATCGGCTTCGCCGGCGCGCCGTTCACCGTCGCCAGCTACCTGATCGAGGGCGGGCCGTCGCGCACACTCGGGCGGACGAAGGCCCTGATGCTCGGTGACCCGGACCTGTGGGGACGACTGCTCGACCGCCTGGCCGACATCGCCGTCGCCTCGCTGCAGGCCCAGGTGGCAGCCGGCGTCTCGGCGGTGCAGCTGTTCGACAGCTGGGTCGGGACGCTGAGCCCCGACCTCTACGAGCGGCACGTGATGCCGGCGAGCGCCAAGGTGTTCGCGGCGCTCGCCCACCTGGACGTCCCGGCGATCCACTTCGGGGTCGACACCGGCGAGCTGCTGCCGCTGCTGGCCAAGGCCGGCGCCACGGTCGTCGGCGTCGACTGGCGCGTGCCCCTCGACGAGGCCCGCCAGCGCCTCGGCCCCGGTGTGCCGGTGCAGGGCAACCTCGACCCCGCCGTGTGCCTGGCCCCCTGGCCCGCCGTCGAGGAGCGGGTGCGCGACGTGCTCGCCCGCAACGGCGGCCGCCCCGGGCACGTCTTCAACTTCGGCCACGGCGTGCTGCCCGAGACCGATCCGACCGTCCTCGAACGTGTCGTCGAGCTGGTCCACACCGAGGGACGGGCGGGGTGAGCCACGTGACGCCCGCCGGCCTGCTGGTCATGGCGTACGGCACGCCTCGGGAGCGGGGCGACGTCGAGGCCTACTACACCCACATCCGGCGGGGCCGGCCGCCCACGCCCGAGCAGCTGGCGGACCTCGTGCGGCGCTACGACGCCATCGGCGGCGTGTCCCCGCTGGCGGCCCGCACCGCCGACCAGGTCGCGGGCATCGCCGCCGGTCTCGAGGCGACCGAGCCCGGCCGCTGGCGGGTGGTGCTCGGCAACAAGCACGCCACCCCCTTCGTCGAGGACGCCGTGGGGCAGCTGGTCGACGCCGGCGCCCGCTCGACCGTCGGACTGGTGCTGGCACCACACTTCTCGCGGGGCTCGGTCGCCGAGTACCACGCCCGGGCCGCCGCCGTGGCCGGCGACCGTGGCGTGTCCTACGCCGGCGTCGAGACGTGGGCCGACGAACCGGCGTGGCTCGACGCCCAGGCCGAGAGAGTCCGGGCCGCGCTCGCCGGGCTGCCGGCCGCCACCCACGTGCTCTTCACCGCCCACAGCCTGCCCGAGCGGGTGCTGGCCGGCGACCCCTACCCCGACCAGCTGGCGGCCTCCGCGGCGGCCATCGCCGCCCGGGTCGGCCTGGGCGATGGCGCGCCCGACATCGAGGACCGGCGGCCCGGGGGGTGGTCGCTCGGCTGGCAGTCGGCCGGCCGCACCCCCGAGCCGTGGCGGGGCCCCGACGTGCTCGACGTGCTGCGCGAGCTGGGGACCACCGACGGCGTCGAAGGTGTGCTCGTGTGCCCCCAGGGGTTCGTGTCCGACCACCTCGAGGTGCTCTACGACCTCGACGTCGACGCCCGCGTGCTCGCCGGCGAGCTGGGCCTGGCCTTCGCCCGCACGGCGTCGATCAACGCCGAGCCGGCCGTCATGGCGGCGCTCGCCGACCGGGTCCGGCGGCTGCCGGTTCCCACGCCGTGAGCACGACCGTCGACCTCGCCGTGGTCGGCGGCGGGATCACCGGGCTGGCCGCCGCCTGGGAGGGCATGGCCCGGGGCGCGGACGTCGTGGTGCTCGAGGCCGCCGACCGGGTCGGCGGCAAGATGCTCACCTCCGAGGTGGGCGGCGTGCCGGTCGACGAGGCGCCGGACGCCTTCCTCGCCCGCGTGCCCGAGGCGGTGGACCTCTGCGCCGAGCTCGGCATCCACGCCGACCTGGTCGCTCCCGCGACAGCGTCCGCCTACGTGTGGAGCGAGCGCGCGCTGCGTCGCCTCCCCACCGAGCAGCTGCTCGGCGTGCCGACCGACGTCGACGCCGTGGCCGCCACCGGCATCCTGTCGCCGGCCGGCGTCAGCCGGGCCCGGGCCGACCTCACGGCGGCCGACGACCGGCCGCCGGGCGACGAGCCGGTCGGGGCGCTGGTGCGTCGCCGGCTCGGCGACGAGGTGCTCGACCGGCTCGTCGCTCCCCTGATCGGGGGCATCTGGGCCGGCGACTGCGACCGCCTGTCGCTGCGCACGGCGGCGCCCGTCCTGGCCGCCGCCCGCGACCGGGGCCCCAGCCTTCTGACCGCGGCGGCGGCCGCCCGGGCCGAGGCGCTGGCGGCGGCGGCCGCCGCCGGCGACCGCCCCGTGTTCCTCGCCCCGCGCGGCGGCATGGGCTGCCTCGCCGAGGCGCTCGCCGAGCGTCTGGGCGACCGCGTGCGGACCGGCACGCCGGTCACCGCCATCGTGGCCGAGGGCGGGCGGTGGCGGCTGGCGCCGACCGGTGTGGTCGCCGGCGCGGTCGTCCTGGCCGTACCGGCCTTCGCGGCTGCGCCCCTGGTGGCGCGGGCTGCGCCGGCCGCCCGCCGGGCGGCGGACCTGCTGGCCGGCATCGACCACGCGTCGGTGGCCCTGGTGACCGTCGTGGCGCCCCGCGAGGCCGTGGACCGTGAGCTCGACGGCTCGGGCTACCTGGTGCCGCGCTCGGCCGGACGGCTCCTCACGGCGTGCTCGTGGGTGACCTCGAAGTGGGACCGGCCGGTCGACGGTGGGGCCGCGGTGGTCCTGCGGGCCTCGGTCGGCCACGCCGCCGACGACCGGGGCACGACGCTGCCCGACGAGGTGCTGGTCGGCGCCGTGCTCCAGGACCTCGCGGCCACGATGGAGCTGCGGGGCCGTCCCACGGCCGTGCGGGTGAGCCGCTGGCCGCGATCGTTCCCGCAGCCCCGGCCCGGTCACCTCGACGCCGTCGAGGGCATCGAGGCCGACCTCGCGGAGGCGACGCCGGGCCTGGCGGTCACCGGCGCCTGGGCCCGCGGCGTGGGCATCCCGGCCTGCATCCGGGGCGGTCGCCAGGCGGCGGCCCGGGTGCTCAGCCACGCCGGCGGCACCCGCGGCTGACGACGCCGCCGAGGACGCCATGGCTGTCCGCGGTGTGACGACCACCGTGGGTGATCTCGTGCAGACCTCTGCTGCTACAAAGAAGCGGATGGCGCGGCTCGGTCGAGGCCGGAAGCGTGTGGCGGCGGTCGCGGCGGTCGTCGTGGCGAGCCTGGGCGTCGGCGGCTGGGCGTTTACGTCGGGCGGCTCGGAGCCCGGTCCCGACGTCTCGCGCACGGCGGCCGGCAGAGTACCGGCCCAGGAGAACCCGGTCCCGTCGACGTGGGCGGTGCCCTCGACGCGCGAGCTGTCCTCGACGACGACGACGACCGCGGTCGTGCTGCCGGTGCCCGCCCCGGCCCCCGCCGACGCGTACGCCACCACGCCGGAGGTCGTGCTCGGCACGCTCTCGCTGCCGACGCTGGGCGTATCGCAGCCGCTCGGCGAGGGCGTGACGCTCACCGCCCTCGACCGGAGCCCCGGCCACTGGCCCGGCACCGCCATGCCCGGCCAGGTCGGCAACGTGGTGGTGGCCGGGCACCGCACGACCCACACCAAGCCGTTCCTCGATCTCGACCTGCTGCGGCCCGGCGACCCGCTGATATTCACGATGCTCGACGGCACGACGTGGAACTACCAGCTCACCGGCACATCGATCGTGCAGTCGAACGCGCTGCACATCGTCGACCAGACGCCGGCCAAGACCGCCACCCTCTTCGCGTGCCACCCGAAGGGCTCGGCGCGCCAGCGCATCGTCGCCAGCTTCACGTTCGTCGAGAGCTGACCGGCGGGGTGGGCGGGCGGCGTGGCGCTGCGCGCATCGCCCGGACGGGTGCCGACGTGGGATCATCGCCCCCGCCATGCGCCGATTCGTGCCCCTCGCCGCCGCGCTCGCCACAGGCGTCGTCATCGCCGCCGCCCTCCCCCCGTGGGGCTGGTGGCCCCTTGCGTTCGTCGGGATCGTCGCGCTCGACCGCCTGATCGCAGACCAGCCCCGGGGCGTCCGGTTCCGCCGCGGCTCGGTGATCGGCATTGGCCTGTATGTGCCGTCGCTGGCCTGGATGCTCGACATGACGATCCCCGGCTACGCCATCGCCACGGCGGCCTACGCCGCCCTCCTCGGCCTGGCCCTCATGGCCGTGCCGGCCAGGGCTCCGGGCCGGTGGCTGGCGCTGCCGGGCGCCGTCGCGCTCGCCGAGTTGCTGCGCTGGTCGTGGCCGTTCGGGGGCGTGCCGCTGTCGAGCCTCGCCGTGGGGCAGGCCGCCGGTCCCCTCGCCCCGGTGCTCCGGGTCGGCGGCACGTTGCTGCTCGTCGAGGTGACGCTGATCGCGGGCGTGGCGCTCGCCGCACTGGTCGCCCGCCGCCCGGCCGTGGCGGCCGTGGCCGGGGCGCTGGCCCTCGTGGCGGTGGTCGGCGCCGGACTCGCCCCCGACGGGCGGCAGGTCGGCACGATGCGCGTCGCCCTGGTGCAGGGCGGCGGCCCCCAGGGGACGCGGGCCTCGGCCACCGACGAGCGGCTGGTGTTCGACCGTCACCTCGAGGCGACCGACGCCGTGCGCCCCCCCGTCGATCTCGTCGTCTGGCCCGAGGACGTCGTCGACGTCGATGGCCCGATCGAGGAGAGCACCGAGGGCCGCGAGCTGGTGCAGCTGGCCCGGCGTCTCGGCGTGCCGCTGATCGCCGGCGTCGTCGAGGGCGTCGACAGCGAGCGGTTCCGCAACGCCTCGGTGGCCTACGACGGCGACGGCGAGATCGTCGACCGCTACGACAAGGTGCACCGCGTGCCCTTCGGCGAGTACGTCCCGCTGCGCTCGCTGATCGAGCCGTTCGGCGGTGCGGACCTGAGCGGCCGCGACGCCGTCGTCGGGGACCACCCGGCACTGCTCGACACGGCCGCCGGCCGCGTGTCGGTGGCCATCTCGTGGGAGGTCTTCTTCGGCGACAGGGTCCGGGAGGGCGTCGAGTCCGGCGCCGAAGTCGTGCTCAACCCCACGAACGGCTCGTCGTTCACCGGCACGCTCGTCCAGACCCAGCAGGTGGCGTCGTCGCGCATGCGGGCCATCGAGTCCGGCCGGTGGGTGCTGCAGACGGCGCCGACGGGCTTCTCGGCCGTCATCGGGCCCGACGGCACGGTCCGTCAGCGCACCGCCGTGTCCGAGCAGGCGGTGCTGCAGGCGACCGTCGGCCGTCGCCAGGGCACGACCCTCTACACGCGATGGGGCCTGCTGCCCGGCTGGATCGTGGCGGTCGCCGGCCTGGCGCTCGGCTGGGGGCTGGCGGGGCGCCGGTCGCGGCGGGACGCCGGTCCGGCCCGCGCCGGGGACCCGGCTTCCGGGTCGGCCCCGATGGACGACGACGAGCCGGCCGCGGCCGATGCCGACGCCGTCGGCGCGGTGCGCGTGCCGGAGGGCCCGGGGCCCCGGGACGTTGACGCAGCCGCCCAGCCGGTCCGCTCGGGGGCGGCCCCGCCGGGCGGGGCCCTGCCCGACGCGGAGGCCGGCACGGGAGCCGAGCGGCCGCCGGCGCCTGACCTCCCACGTCAGCTCGTCCGGGACGTGACCGGACTCAGACCTCGACCACGAGGGTGACCGGGCCGTCGTTGACGAGCTCGACCTGCATGTCGGCTCGGAACCGACCGGTGGCGACGCGGGCGCCGAGCGACGTGAGCTCCTCGACCACGGCCTCGACGAGCGGCTCGGCGTGCTCGGGCCGCGCCGCCGCCACCCACGAGGGCCGCCGGCCGCGGCTCGTGTCGCCGTAGAGGGTGAACTGGCTCACCACCAGGATCTCGCCGCCGGCGTCGGCCACCGACCGGTTCATCAGACCCTCGTCGTCGGGTAGCACCCGGAGGTTCCAGAGCTTGCGGGCCAGCGCCCGCGCCTCGTCCGGCCCGTCGCCGTGCGCCACGCCCACGAGCACGCAGAGCCCCGGGCCGATCGCCCCCACGACCGCGCCGTCGACGGTCACGCTCGCTCGGGCCACGCGCTGGACGACGGAACGCACCGGCCCAGCTCTACCAGCTGTGGCCGGCGCCGGGACCGCCGGTGACACCAACCGAACGGGGACGCTCACCCCGTGCGTGACGGAGGCCGCTTCGGCCTGCCTGCGTAAGTGGAACGGTCACGAACTGTCACTTCCGTAACCTTTGGAACCTCGTATTACGTTGACCGTCACAGGCGAGCAAAGCGGGAACGTGTGTCCTACAGCCTCGGTGTCGATCTGGGCACGTCCGTGAGCGCGGCGGCCGTCGAGAAAGACGGCCGCGTGCGCCCGTGTGCCCTCGCGGACGCCGGGTTCACGGTCCCGTCGATCGTCCTGCCGCGCGACGACGGCCGCATGCTGATCGGCGAGCCGGCGGCGTTGCATGGCGGGACACCGGCCGTCCGTCTCGTCCGGCTCGCCGACCACGCGGGCGACGCGGCGGCGGGCCGGCCGGCCGGCGCCGGCGGGGCGGCGGCACGCGGCGAGGAGGCCATGGCGCTGCTCCTCGTGGCGATCGTCGACCAGGTGACGGCCCAGGAGGGTGCTCGGCCCCGGCAGGTGGTCATCGCCCAGCCGGCCGCCCATGCCCACAGCCTCGACACGCCCTACGGCCGCCTCGCGGCCCGGATCGACGGCGACGCCCGGCTGGTCCCCGCGCCCGCCGCCGCCCTCACCATGGTCGACCGGCACGGGCGGATCGTCCCGGGGACGACGGTCGCCGTGCTCGAGCTGGGCGGCGACGTCGCCGACGTGACCCTGGTCCGCCGGGCCGGCGGAGGCCTCGAGATGGTCGGCCGGCCGGCGATGGCGCCGGGCATCGGCGGTGCGGCGCTCGAGGCCATCCTGCTCGACACGGTCGACGCCGCCCTCGACGGCGCCGTGACGGCCGCCGTCCGCGACTTGCGGGGCGCGGCCCCAGGCCTCGAGCGGCTCCGCACCGGCTGCCGGCACGCCGCCTCGATCCTGCTGACCGCGGGCGAGACCTCCCTCGACGTCGACCTGCCTGGGGTGCACGCCCGCGTGCGGCTGACGGCCAGGGACCTGCAGCGGCTCGTCGAGCCCCGATTGAACGGCGTGATCGCCGCCCTCGCCCGGACCGTCGCGGAGGCGTCTCTCACCCCCGCCGAGCTGGGCGGCGTCGTCCTCGTCGGCGGGCCGGCCCGTCTGCCCTTGACGGCTGAGCTCGTGACCGACGCCTTCGGCCTGCCGGTGAGCGTCGACCACGCGCCGGAGCTGAGCGTGGCGTTCGGCGCCGCGCTGCTGGGCTCGTCGGCCGTGGCCCGGCGCCGGGCGGACGCGGACCAGGCCGACCGGCTCCGGGCCGGCGGTTCCTGGGCCGGCGGCGGCGGATCCCGGGGAGGCGGCGGGGAACCCCGGGCCGGCGATGGCGATGGCGGCCGCAATGCCGGCGGTGGTGTTGCCGGCGGTGGTGTTGCCGGCGGTCGCAATGCCGGCGGTGATGTTGCCGGCGGTGATGTTGCAGGCGGTGGTGTTGCCGCCGGTGGTGATGCAGGTCGGTCCGGCCCGGCGCCGGGTGCCGGTCGTGGGCCGGCCCAGCGGCGTGCGGGCGCCCGCGGGATCCCTGGGGCGGTCGCCGCTGCGGCGCGCCCGATCCTCACGACGGGCGGGCGCGGGGGCGGGAAGTCGGCCTGGTCGAGCCGCGGGCGTGGGACGAGTGGGCTCCCGCCGAGGCCTCGGCCACCGATCGCCTCGCCGGCCGCCAACCCGCGGCCCGTCGCCGGAGGCCCTCCCGGCGGTCCGGCGACCCCGGTACCCGGCACGGCGGCATCGCCGGCCCAGCGAGCACCGCACCGGAGCGGGCGGACCCGCACGAGCAGGGGCACGACCGTCGCCCTCGCCGAGCCGCCGACCCGTGCGCCGTGGATGCCCCCGGTGGCGCCCGGGGCACTGGTGCCGGCCCCCGAGCCGTCGGTGATGGCCCCCGACGAACCGGTACACGCCCCCGAGCCGCCCGTGCCGGCCCCCGAGAACGATGCCGACGGCGAGGACGTGCGGGTCCGCCTCGACGCCGCCGCCCGGGCCGGCGGCTGGGCCACGGGGTTCGATGCCGAGGCCGCCACCCCACCGACCGGCACCCCGGCGACGGCCATGGCCACGGCGGCGGCCACCGCCCTCCCGATGGCGGCCGCCGACGGGACGAGGGTCCACGACCCCGCCCCGGACCCCGATACCGCGCCGGTCGGCACGGACCCACAGGCACGGGTGGCCGGGCGGTTCGCCGTCGGGGATCTCCTCGCCCGCCGGGCCCAGGCCCGCCGGTCGGAGCGCGAGCGCCCGGCCAGCGGCACGCCGGTCCATCGGATGCGGCATCGGATCGCCGCCGCGGCGAGGGCCGACGACGGCGCCCTCGACCGGCGGGTGCTGGCGGCGGCCGCGGTCGTGGTCGCCCTGGCGCTGGTCGGCGCCGGCCTGGTCGTCACCCGGCTCGCCGACGACGCCTCACACGAGGCCACCGGGGCCCTTGACTCCCGGGCCGACTCGGTGCCCGGGCTGGCCGACCCCACGGACAGCGGGACGACCGTCGACGCCGACGGTGACGGGATTGCGGACTCGGCGGCGAGCTGGTTGATCCTGCCGTCGCTGCTGCCTGCCTCGACCCTCCCGCGGCCGGGTGGCACGGGCCCGGCCACGGCCGCCGGCTCAACCGCGCACGGCGCCCCGGCCACATCGGCTGCCTCCGCCCGCCCATCACAGACGACCTCGACGACCAGGGCGGCGCCCGACCACGGCCCGGCGGCGCCGCCGACGAAACCGGATCCCGACCGGCCGGCCGGCGGACAGGGCGGCCCGCCATCGTCGCCGCCCGGCGCCTCCGGCACCTCGACCACCACCACGTCCACCACGGCGCCCGTCTCGACGACGTTGCTCAGCACCACCACGTCCACCACGGCCCAGGACTCCCTGCCCTAGGGCGCGCTCGACGGCGTCGGTGGGGAACCTCCTCGTCACGCCGCGCACGGCACGCTCCGCCCGCACGGCCACGAAGCGGCCACGAACCGTGTCACGACGCGGTCGTCATGCCACGCAACGGAGTCGCACATCGCAGCGGCCCTGCAAAGGTCCGCTAGCCTCCCCCGCTACCGCGGCGGCCGATGGGCCCACCGTGGCCGACGACAGGAACTTGACCGGGCGGTCAGTTGAGCGGAAAGGTTGCGACTCATGCATGCCGAGGATCGCCCCTTGCGCATCGCCCTGCTCGCCTACCGGGGGAAGCCCCACGTCGGCGGGCAGGGCGTCTACGTGCGGCACCTCTCGAAGGCGCTGGCCGACCTCGGGCACCGCGTGGAGGTCCTGGGTGGCCAGCCCTACCCCCAGCTCGACGATCGCGTCCGCCTCGTCGAGCTGCCGAGCCTCGACATCTACAACGACCACTTCCCGATGCGCATGCCCGGCATCTGGGAGCTCAAGACGTGGCCCGACTTCGTCGAGGTGGCCTCGTTCTCGGCCGGTCAGTTCCCGGAGCCGCTGTCGTTCAGCCTCCGAGCGTGGGCGCACCTGCGGGGCCGCCGGCGCGACTTCGACGTGGTCCACGACAACCAGTCGCTCGGCTACGGGCTTCTCGGCATCGAGCGGCTGGGCCTGCCCGTCATCGCCACGATCCACCACCCCATCACGGTCGACCGGCGGCTCGAGATCGAGCACGCCTTGGGCTGGTACCTGCGCCTGTCGCTGCGCCGGTGGTACTCGTTCACGAACATGCAGACCCGCGTCGCCGCCCGCCTGAAGCGGGTCATCACGGTGTCCGAGAACTCGTTCAACGACATCGTGGCCGACCACCAGGTCGACCCGTCACGCATGGCCATCGTGGCGGTCGGCGTCGACGTCGAGCTGTTCAAACCGCAACCCCACATCGCCCCGGTTCCGGGCCGGCTCATCACCACGGCCAGCGCAGACGTGACGATGAAGGGCCTGCGCTACCTGCTCGAGGCGCTCGCGAAGATGAGGACCGAGCGCGAGGACGCCCACCTGGTCGTCATCGGCACGCGCAAGCCCGACGGCCAGGCCGACAGGGCGATCCGCCGCCTGGGCCTCGAGAACGCGGTCGAGTTCGTCACCGGCGTCCCCGACCAGCGCATCATCGACCTCTACGCCGAGGCCGAGCTCGCCGTCGTGCCGTCGCTTTACGAGGGCTTCTCGTTGCCCGCGATCGAGGCCATGGCCTGCGGGACACCGCTCGTCGCGACGTCGGGCGGGGCGCTGCCCGAGGTCGTGGGCCGCGACGGCGAGACCGCCCTCGTGGTGCCGCCGGGCGACAGCGAGGCGCTGGCGGCCAAGGTTCGCTGGGCGCTGGGCCGCGACGACCTGCGGCCGACGGTGGGCGCCGCCGGGCGCCAGCGCGTCGTCGACCAGTGGTCGTGGAGGCACACGGCCCGCAACACCGTCGAGCAGTACCGCATACGGCTCGACGACCAGGCGCGCTCCGCCCACAACGGGCGATCGCGGCCGCACTGATCCACCGACCGGGACAGAGATGACCACCGAGCTCCCCCCGCTCCCCCACCCCTCCGCGGTCCCCGCCCCGGGCAAGTCGGGCGCGTCGTCGTCGTGCTGACCGTCGACTACGCCCGGCTCGGCCTCGCGCCGGGCGACCGCCTGCTGGACCTGGGATGCGGCGCCGGCCGCCACGCGTTCGAGGCGCTGCGCCGGGGCGCCAGGGTCGTGGCGTTCGACTACGACGAGGCCGAGCTTAAGGACGTCGCCGCCGTGACCGCCGCGATCGTCGACGCCGGCGAGGTGCCCGCCACCGGCGGCGGCACCGTGACGCGCGGCGACGCCACCCGCCTGCCATTCCCGGACGCCTCGTTCGACCGCATCGTCGCCGCGGAGGTGCTCGAGCACATCGTCGAGGACGACGCCGCGATCGCCGAGCTGGCCCGGGTGCTCCGCCCCGGCGGCACGATTGCCGTGACCGTGCCCGCGTGGCTGGCCGAGCGGATCTGCTGGGCGCTGTCCGACGAGTACCACGCTCCGTTCGTCGAGGGCGGCCACGTGCGCATATACACCGAGTCCGGCATGCGGACGAAGCTTCGGTCGGCCGGTCTGGCGCCCCGCGGCGCCCACCATGCCCACGGCATCCACGCCCCGTACTGGTGGCTGCGCTGCGCCGTGGGTCCCACGAACGAGGAGAACCCGCTCGTGCGGGCCTACCACAAGGTCCTGGTGTGGGACATCGTCGGCGCCCAGCCGTGGGGGCGGTTCACCCGCCTGGCCGACCGGGCCCTCTCGCCCGTGGTCGGCAAGAGCCTCGTGCTCTACGCCCGCAAGCCGGTCCCCGGCGACCAGGAGCGCTCCGCATGACGCTCGTCGACGTCCCCGGCATCGTCGCCGCCCACGAGCTGCAGCAGACGGTCGACGCCATCGCCGAGTGGCAGCTGCCCTCGGGCATGATCCCCTGGTTCCCCGGCGGCCACGCCGACCCGTGGAACCACGTCGAGGCCGCCATGGCGCTCACGCTCGGCGGCCACCACACCGAGGCCGACCGGGCGTTCGAGTGGCTGGCCGACCTCCAGCGCCCCGACGGCTCGTGGCACCAGTACTACCTCGACGACGAGGTCGAGCAGGACAAGCTCGACGCCAACGTCATCGCGTACGTGGCCGCCGGTGTGTGGCACCGCTGGCTGTGCACCGGCGACCGGAGCTTCGCCGAGGCCATGTGGCCGGTGGTCGAGCGGGCGATCGACTTCGTACTCGAGCTGCAGACGGCCCGCGGCGAGATCCTGTGGGCCCGCCACGCGGACGGCACCCCGTGGAGCTTCGCGCTGCTCACCGGCTCCTCGTCGATCTGCCACAGTCTGCGCTGCGCCATCGCGCTCGCCGAGATGCTCGGGCAGGAGCGCCCCGACTGGGAGCTGTCCGCCGCCCGGCTCACCCATGTGATCCGGCACGTGCCCGAGGCGTTCGCGCCGAAGGCCCGGTGGGCGATGGACTGGTACTACCCCGTCCTCGCCGGCGTCGTGACCGGCGAGGCCGGGCGCGAACGGCTCGGCTCCCGTCACGGCGCGTTCGTCATGGACGGCCGGGGTGTGCGCTGCGTGTCGGACCGGCCGTGGGTCACCGTCGCCGAGACCTGCGAGTACGCCCTCGCCAACCTGGTGGTGGGCCGGCGTGAGCGCGCCGAGGCGCTGCTCGCCTGGGCGCAGGGCTACCGCACCGACGACGGCCGCTACTGGACCGGCACGGTGTACCCGGCCGAGAGCCGGTTCCCGGCGGGCGAGCGCTCGACCTACACGGCCTCGGCCGTGGTGCTCGCGGCCGACGGCCTGGCCGGCGGCTCCCCGGCCAGCGCCCTGTTCACGAACCACGACGAGGTGCTGCCCGCCGCGTTCGAGGCCGACGCCGAGAGCGATCAGCCGGTCAACGACCGGGACTGACCGCCGCCCGCCGGCCGCGTCGAGCCGGTCACGCCGTCGGGCGGTGCGGCCGTCGGGCGGTGCGGCCGTCAGGCGGTACGGCCGTCAGGCGGTGCGGTCGAGCACCCGCAGCGACCCGGTGGCGCTCACCTCGCGGAACCGGCCGGAACGCAGGGCCGGGAGGTAGATGTCCTCGTACGGCGGCCGGCCGCCGTCGGCCGGGTCGGGGAACACGTCGTGGATCACGAGGCGGCCGCCGGGCGCCACGTGCGGTGTCCAGCCCGCGTAGTCGAGGCGGGCGGGCTCGTGGCCGTGGCCGCCGTCGATGAACAGCAGCGCCAGCGGCACGCCCCAGTAGGCGGCGACGACCGGTGAGTCGCCCACGACGGCCACGACGTCGGGCTCGAGCCCGGCGTCGTGCACGGTGCGGCGGAAGATCGGGAGCGTGTCCATCCGGCCCACGGCGGGATCGACGAGGTCGGGCTCGTGGTGCTCCCAACCAGGCTGGTTCTCCTCCGAGCCCCGATGATGGTCGACCGAGAACAGGACGCGCCCCAGCTCGCGGGCGGCGGCACCCAGGTAGATCGCCGACTTGCCGCAGTAGCTGCCGACCTCGAGCAGCGGCCCGGCCACGGCCGTGGTCACCGCCGCCTCGTAGAGGGCATCGCCCTCCTCGACCGGCATGAAGCCCCGGGCCTTCTCGGCATGGGCACGGAGGTCGGGGTCCATCGGCACGCCCCGGACCGTACCGTCGTCACACCGGCGGAGGCACCAGGGCGTTCGCCTTGGCCACCTCGGCGAACCAGGCGGCGCTGGGCTTGGGCGTGCGGACGAACGTCGTGCGGTCGACCGCCACGAGGCCGAAGCGCGGCCGGTAGCCGAAGGCCCATTCGAAGTTGTCGAGCAGCGACCAGTACGTGTAGCCGCGCACGTCGAGGCCGTCGGCCAGGCAGCGCAGCACGCCGGCGAGCGCGTCGTGGACGTACGCGATGCGCTGCTGGTCGTCGTCGCCGCCGACGCCGTTCTCGGTGACGAGCAGCGGCACGCGCCCGCCCGTGCGCTCCCACGCCCGGCGCAGCGTGGCCTCGAGCGCCGGGGCGTAGAGCTCGTAGCCCATCGCCCCGACGGGGACCGCCGGGTCGGGCGGCAGTGCGCCGTCGGGGCCGAACCGCTCGCGGCTGTAGGTCTGCACGCCGAGGAAGTCGTCGCCCTCGGTGGCGTCGAGAAACAGGTCCTCCATGGCCCGGCGGACGCGGTCGCGGCGCTCCTCGCCGCCGGGGGCCGCCTGGTAGTCGGTCATCGCCAGCGTGAGGCCGACGGGCACGCCGGGCGCGGCGGCCCGGATGGCATCGACCGCCAGGCGGTGCGCCTCGACGAAGAGGGCGTTGACACGGTGGCGGGCCTCGCGGTCCCGCTTGCCGGGCGGGAACCGGCCAAGCATCCAACCGATCATGGCCACGATGTTCGGCTCGTTGATGGTGCAGGCGCGACCCACCAGGTCGCCCAGCTCGCCGGCGACCCGCCGGGAGAACGCCGCGAACAGGGCCGGCGTTCCCGGGTCCTCCCAGCCGCCCCGGGCCGCCACCCATCGCGGCGTCGTGAAGTGGTGGAACGTGACGACGGGCTCGACCCCCCGGGCCCGCAGCGCGGCGCACTGCGCCCGGTAGCGCGCGATCGCCGCGTGCGACCACTCGCCCGGCTCGGGCTCGATGCGGCTCCACTCGATCGAGAACCGGTAGCTGCCCAACCCCAGCCCGGCGACGAGCTCGACGTCCTCGGGCCAGCGGTGCCACGAGTCGCAGGCGTCGCCCGACGGCTCGGCGCACGGCGTGCCGGGGGCATGCTCGAACGCCCACCAGTCGTTGTTGACGTTGCCGCCCTCGATCTGGTGGGCGGCCGTGGCGGTGCCCCACGTGAAGCCGTCGGGGAAGGGGGAGGTGTCAGGTGTCACAGTGGGACCCTACGGTCCCCAGTCCACCGCGGCGAAGGCCCGTGCGAGCTTGGCCCCCCGGCCGGGGTTGGTGGCCGCCACCCACGAGATGCGCCCGAGCAGGTGGGCCCGCAGGTCGGGGTGGCCGTCGCGGTTCGCGGCCGCCGGGCCGGACCGGGCGGCGTCGTGGAGGACGGCGCGCAACCGGTCGTACTCGGGGCGGGTCACGTTGGGGTGGGCGTTGACCACCAGCCCGGTGACGACCTGGCGCTGCGCTGCCGTGCGCACGCGCGTCTTGCCGTCGTGCAGGCGGAACCCTTCCTCCACGACGATGCGCCCCACCAGGTCGACCACGCCGTCGGTCCGGTGGGCGAGGCCCCGGTCGCCGGACAGCACGAGGTCGTCGGCGTAGCGGGTGTAGGTGGCGCCGAGCCGCCGGGCGAGCCCGGCCAGGCGGCGGTCGAGGCGGTGGGCGGCCAGGTTGGCGAGCGCCGGCGACGTCGGGGCGCCCTGGGCCAGGTGGGGGGCGGCGAGGTGGGCGAGCAGCCGGCGTCGGCGGTCGACCTGGCCGTCGTGGGCGGGCCGCGGCGCCCGGGCCAGCACGGCGCGCGGCGTCGCCGTCGTGCACAGCCCGGTCAGGGCGTGGGCGACCGGTTCCGGGTAACCGGCCAGGCGGAACGTCCCGTACACCCGTCCCGCCGTGACGCTGGTGAAGAAGGCCTCGAGGTCGAGCCGGATGACCACGGCCCGCCCGGCGTGGGGCGCGGCGGCGGTGAGCGCCGAGCGCCCGGGCCGGAAGCCGTGCACCGCCGGGTGGGCCGGGATGCGGTCGAGGACCAGGTGCAGCACCTGGCGCTGCAGGTCCTTGAGCTCGCGCTTGGGCGCCTCCAGCAGGCGCAGCGATCCGTCGCTCTTGCGGACCCAGTGCCGGTGGTGGTGCACCAGCCGGGCGTCGCGGGCGGTGCGCTCGTACGAGCGCCGGTCGGCGAACCAGGCGAGGTGCCGGTCGGTGACGCCGAGCCAGGTGGCGAGGCGGCCGAGATCGGGGATCGGCGGCACCCGCCAGGGTGTCGGGCCCATCTCGGTGGGGGCGGGTGGCCAGTGGCGTGGCCGCGGCGGCGGCCGGTCGCGCTCGGCGAAGGCCCTCGTGAACGGGTCGGTACGGGCCACGAAGCGGGCCAGCTCCCGGGGCCGGTCCGCAGGCCGTTCGGGGTAGCGGGCAACCGCCAGGTCGGCGACCCGCCGGAGCCAGACCCGGCGGTCGGCGAGGCTGCGCTGGGCGCGGCGGGCCATGGCGGACGGCTCCCACTCGCCGGCGAGCAGGGCCCCGGCCAGGGCGGCGGCCGCCACGCCCCGGGGGTCGGGCCGACGGGTCACGGCGACCGGGCCGGTGGGCGGGCGGACGAGTCGGCCGGCGGGGCCGGTGGGCGGCAGCCGCGTGCGAGCCGGCCCCGCGGCCGGTCGAACGACCGGGCCGGTGAGCGGGCGGACGAGCGGGCCAGCGACCGGGCCGGAGGGGACGGAGGTGTGCGGCGGCGGTCCCGACCTGTCGTGTCGTGCGTGCGCTCGGTTGGACGGACGTCCAGGACCGCGCGTGCGCTGTGAAGCCGGACCACGTGGGTCGTCCCCGGGGGAGCCCCGGAGAGGTCGATCGGCGCCCGAAAGCGCGTCCCGACCAGCTCGGGAGGCCGCCGCCGCACGGCCGAGACCCTAGACGCCACGCCGCCGGATCCGTGCGCCTGGAAGTCCGCTCGGCCCCGGCCGTGCGACGAACGGGGCCTCGTCACACCGGTGTGGGCGCTCATGAGGACCGACCGAGGATCCCCGCCTCCGCCCAGCTCCCCGGAGTGACACCCCCCGCACGAGCCCCTAGCGTGCCCGCCGTGTCCCAGGCTGCCGTCGACGCGCTCGTCCAGCTCCTCGACCTCGAACCGATCGAGGTCAACATGTTCCGGGGCACGTCGCCGAAGGAGGACCGGCAACGCATCTTCGGCGGACAGGTCGCCGGCCAGGCGCTGGTCGCCGCCGCCCGCACGGTGGAGGAGGGCCGGCGCGTGCACTCGCTGCACGCCTACTTCCTGCGCCCCGGCGACCCGACGATCCCGGTCCTCTACGAGGTCGACCGCATCCGGGACGGTCGGTCGTTCACGACCCGGCGCGTGGTCGCCGTCCAGCACGGCCGGCCGATCTTCAACATGTCGGCCAGCTTCCAGGTCGACGAGGAGGGCTATGACCACCAGGCGGAGATGCCCGACGCCCCGGCCCCCGAGGCCCTCCCCGGGTTCGCCGAGCGCATGGCATCGTTCCCCGAGCGCTTCGGCGACCTGGTCGAGCGCCCACGGCCGATCGACATCCGCCACATCGACTGGATGCCCTTCGACCGCACCGAGCCCTTGCCGCCCCGCCAGCGGGTGTGGCTGCGGGCCGCAGGGGAGCTGCCCGACGACCCGATCGTCCACACCGTGGTGCTCACCTACGCCTCGGACATGACGCTGCTCGACACGTCGTTGCTCCCCCACGGCGGCAGCTGGTTCCAACCCGGGCTGTTCATGGCCAGCCTGGACCACGCCATGTGGTTCCACCGGCCGTTCAGGGCCGACGACTGGCTGCTCTACAGCCAGGACTCCCCCAGCGCCTCGGGCGGGCGAGGGCTGTCGCGGGGCCTCGTCTTCACCCGGGAGGGCACCCTCGTGGCCACGGTCATGCAGGAGGGTCTGATCCGGGTGGCCCGGTGACCGGACCGCGCATGCTGGTGCTGCTCGCGGCGGGCGCACTCCTCGCCGGGGCCTGCGGAGGCGACGACCAGGAGGCGGCCGACGACGGCGACGACGGCGGGCTCGCAGCCGACACCGCGACCACCAACGGTCCCTCCGACGGCGGCACGGACGACGTCGCGGGTTCCGGGGGCACCTCGCCCGGCGCGGCCGCGCTCGACGACCTCGACCTGCAGCTCACCGAGGTGGCGGCGGCCGAGTCGCCGACATCGCTCGTCACCCGGCCCGGCACCGGCGGCCTCTACGTCGCCGAGCGAGCCGGCACGGTGCGGGCCCTGGCGATCGCCGGCAGCGGCGCAGATCGCACCTACGAGCTGGCCGACGAGCCGCTGATCGACATCAGCGACGACGTGGTGGCCGACGGCGAGCGCGGCCTGCTCGACATCGAGTGGGCCGAGGACGGGGCAGTGCTGTACCTCAGCTACAGCCTGGCGCCTGGCGGCGACACGCGAGTCGACGCCTACGACGTCGACGACGACGTGCTCGACACGGGGTCGCGTCGCGAGATCCTGGCGGTCGACCAGCCCTTCGCCAACCACAACGGCGGCGACATCGAGTTCGGCCCCGACGGCTACCTGTACGTCGCGCTCGGCGACGGCGGCAGCGGCGGGGACCCCCGGGGCAACGGTCAGGACACGGGGGCACTGCTCGGCAAGATCCTGCGCCTCGACCCGGCGGCGCCGGCCGGCGGCCGCGCGTACGGGATCCCGGCCGACAACCCGTTCGCCGACGGCGGCGGGGCACCCGAGGTGTGGCTCTACGGGGTGCGGAACCCTTGGCGGATCGCCTTCGACCCCGGCAGCGGCGACCTGTGGGTCGCGGACGTGGGCCAGAACGCGTGGGAGGAGATCGACATGCTGCCCGCCGCGGACGGCGGCGGCCGCGGCGCCAACCTCGGCTGGAACGCCCGCGAGGGCGCCCACGACTACGGCGGCGGCTCCGCCCCCGAGGGGGCGATCGAGCCGGTCTACGAGTACAGCCACGACGAGGGCTGCTCGATCACCGGTGGCGTGGTCGTCGACGGCGGCGGCGTACCCGGGCTCGAGGGCGCCTACGTGTTCAGCGACTACTGCGAGGGCGTGCTGCGGGCGGTGCGGGTCAGCGACGGCGAAGTGGTGGACGAACGCGTCTTCGACGACGTCACGATCAACAGCCCCGTGTCCTTCGGCGTCGACGCCGGCGGCGACGTCTACGTGCTGTCGCTCGGCGGCACGATCGCCCGGATCGATCCGGCGTGACCGACATCCTGCACATCACCACGCCCGCCGCCTGGGAGGCGGCGCAGATCACCGGAGAGCTGCGCCCCGAGAGCCTGGCCGCCGAGAGCTTCGTGCACTGCTCGACCCGTGAGCAGTTGGCCGGCACGCTCGCCCGCCACTTCACCGGGTCCGGCGACCTGCTGGTCCTCGTGCTCGGCGCCGGGCGCATCGCCCCTCTGCTGCGCTGGGAGGAGAGCCGGCCCGGCGAGGCGTATCCCCACCTCTACGGCCCGCTGCCGGTCGACGCCGTGGCGTCCACCGAGCCGGCCGGACCGGTCCCACCCGCCTGAACGGCGGCCGGAGGTCCGCGACCCGAGCGCCGGCCGGGGGTCGACGCCGTGAGTGCCGAACCGCGGATCGCCGCCCGAGGGAGGCGGATCGCCGGCCCGGCTCCTTGGCAGGAGCGCCGGACTGCGGCCCGGCTGGGCCCGGCTCCTTGGCAGGCGCGCCGGAGTGCGGCCCGGCTCCTTGGCAGGCGCGCCGGGCGCCGGGTGGCGGCCCCATCACGCGGCTGCGGCCCGGCGCAGCGTGAGGGCGACCCACCCGCCCTCGGTACGGGCGCCGGCCGGCGCGAGGTCGGGGTGCGCGGCGAGCACGGTGGTGCGCTGCGCGGCCAGCAGGCCGCTCAACACGAGCGTCCCGCCGGGCGCGAGTGCCTGCCGCAGGGCCGGCGCGAGCTCGACGAGCACCGGCGCGAGCAGGTTCGCCACCACCAGGTCGAACGTGGTCCTGGCCGGCCGGAGCCCTCCCGCCCTGCCCGCAGCGGCGGCTGCGGGCGGGATGTCCCCGCCGCGCACGACGTCGGCCAGCGAGGCGTGGACCGTCAGCCGACCGGCGACACCGTTGCGCTCGGCGTTCGCCAGCGTGGCGCTGCGGGCCGCCGGATCGACGTCGACGCCGACGGCGTGGCGGGCGCCGAGCGCGAGCGTTGCGATCGCGAGCACGCCGCTGCCGCACCCCACGTCGAGGACGGACTCGCCACCACGCACGAGGTCGGCGACGGCGGTCAGCGCCAGGCGGGTCGAGGCGTGGGACCCGCTGCCGAACGCCCGCCCCGGATCCACGACGATCTCGACCGGTGCACGCCCCGGCACGTCCCCGTGTCGCCCAGCGACCGGCGGTGTAGTGGGAAACGCCGGGTCGGAGGGCGGATCGGACGCCCGGTCGGGCGGGCGATCGGGGGTCGGATCGAGCGGCGGGACCCACGGCGGGCGGACCGTCACCCGCCCGACCGTGACGGCACGGGCGTGCGCCCGCCAGGCGTCGAGCGCGGCGCCGGCGTCGACCGCCACCACCTCGGCCGGCCAGCGGGCGGCGACCGCGGCGGCCAGCGCCCGCACTCCGGATCCGTCGGCGGTGGCCGCGACGAGCAGCGTGCCCCCGCGCACCGACCGCTCCTCGACGGCGGCGGCGCCCGCCTGCCACAGGGCGTCGGCCGCCAGTTCGGCGTCGAGCCCGCCGGCCGTCGTCACCTCCACTGCCTCGGCCACATGCTCGGGCATCGACCGCGGACCGCTCAGGAGAGGCTGTCGACGAGGGCCTGGCCCAGCGCCTCGAGCGTCGCACGGGCGAGGGGCTCGCCGTCGGGCGTCTCGCCCTCGACCCGGGCGGCCCGGGCGCCGACCTTGACGTAGAGGGCGTCCTCGTGGAGCAGCGCCTCGTCGCCGAGGCCGTCGATCGTCTGCGTGTCGTCGTCGGCGGGCTGCTCGGCGATGACGCGGGCGTCGTAGACGTCGGCGGCGGCCACGCCCACGTTCAGCTCCGCCCCGCCGTCGAGCAGCGGCACCGTGCAGGTGTCGTAGGTGTAGTCGAGGCCGCCGGCGAGCCCGTCGGCGGTGCCGGTGACGGGCTCGCCGGCCGGCTGCCAGTCGGCGGGCACGAGGCCGACGGCGGCGTCGCAGAGCGCGGCGACCTCGGTCCTGCCCTCCGCGATCAGGCCCCGGCCGACCTCGACGAGCGTCGCCAGATCGTCCACGGTGGGCTCGGCGCCGGGCCCGAAGCCGAGCAGGAACGTGGTGGCGCCCGCCCGCACGACCAGCTCGGTGTCGTCGGTGAACGCCTCGTCGCCCAGCCCCCGGAGATCGGGTCCGGCCTCCTCGGCGGCCAGCGCAGCGAGCTGGTCGAACCCGCTGACGTCCGACTCGCCGGCGTCGTCCACCAGTTCGGCGACCTGCACCTCGCCCAGGCCGTCACCGCCGCCCGCGCCCGCGCCGTCGCCGTCGCCGTCGTCGACGGAGCCGGACCTGGGACCGGTGTACGCGCAGCCCTCCCAGGTCATGCCGTAGTCGGCGCCACCGGCGCCGCTGCCCCCGGACCCCCCGGCCACCGGCCCGGCGGCAGTGACCGGACCGCCGACAGAATCGCCCACGGCCTCCTCGGTCAGCAGGCAGCCGTCGCCGTCGCCGGCGGCCGTGGTCGTGGTCGTCGCGCTGTCGCCGGCGGCGTTCTCGTCGGCGTCGCCCCCGCAGGCGGCGGTGCCGACGCCGACCAGCAGAATCACCGCCCACACGCCGACCAGTCGCCTCATGACGGGCACGCTACCGGCGCCGCCCGGGGCGCCCCGCGGCCCCCGGAGAGGCCCGCAGCCGTGGGGCCGGGCGGTCCCGGCGGTCAGGCGGGACGGGCAGGCCCCTCCGGGCGGGCGAGGGTGAGCAGGTAGTCACCGGCCGGATCGCTCCAGAAGGCGACGGGCCGCATGCCCGCGTCGCCGAGCTCGCCGGCAACCTGTTTGGGCGTGAACTTGGCGCTGATCTCGGTGCGGATCTCCTCGCCGGCCGCCAGCTCGACGACCATGTCGACCGCCGGCAACGTGACCGTGGCCGCCTCGTCGGAGCGCAGGCGCATCTCCATCCACGAGCTCTCGGCGTTCCACCGGGCCACGTGGGTGAAGCGCTCGGGCACGAAGTCGGCGCCGAGCTCGCGGTTGAGCACGTCGAGCAGGTTGCGGTTGAACGCTGCCGTGACCCCGGCGGCGTCGTCATAGGCGGCGACGAGACGGGGCACCGGCTTCACCAGGTCGGTCGCCAGCAGGAACCGGTCGGACGGCGCCAGCATCGCGCCGACGTCGGACAGGAACTCCCGACGCTCGTCGGGGGCGAAGTTGCCGATCGTGCTGCCGAGGAACGCCACCAGCCGGGGCCGCCCGTCGGCCGGGATGGCGTCGAGGTGGCGGCGGAAGTCCCCCACCACGGCATGCACGTCGATGCCCTGCTCGGCGGCGACCTCGGCCGCAGCGCTGCGCAGCGTGGCCTCGGCCACGTCGAAGGCCACGAACCCGGTCAGGCCGGAGTTGGCCCGGGCCATGGCGGCCAGCAGCTCGTGGGTCTTCTCGGAGTTGCCCGATCCCAGCTCGACGAGGACCGACGCACCGGCCGCCTGGGCGATCTGGAGCGACGCCCGCCGCAGCAGCGCCTGCTCCGTGCGGAACGGGTAGTACTCGGGCAGCTTCGTGATCTGCTCGTACAGGTCGCAGCCGCGGTCGTCGTAGAACCAGGTGGGTGGCAGGGTCCGCGGCGGCGTGCCGAGACCGTCGCGGACGTCGCGGCGCAGGGCGGCCGCCAGGTCGTCGGCCGTGAGCCGGACGTCGACCGTGACGGCGCCCGGCGTGAGCACCCGGCTCATCGGTCGTCGGCCAGACGCAGCCCGGCGAAGGCCCACCGTGAGGCCGGGTAGAAGAAGTTGCGGTAGGTCGAGCGTGTGTGGCCCGCCGGCGTGATGCAGGCGCCGCCCCGCAGCACCTGCTGGTTGACCATGAACTTGCCGTTGTACTCGCCGACCGCTCCTGCGGCCGGCTGGAAGCCGGGGTACGGGGCGTAGGGGCTCGCCGTCCACTGCCAGACCGCACCCGACCACTGCTCGGGGGCGCCGGGCCCGGGCGGTGACGGGTGCAGGCCGCCTGCCGCCAGGCCGAGGGCGTCGAGCCCCGCGCCGTCGGTGTCAGGGCCGGCGACGACCTCCCACTCGTGCTCGGCGGGCAGCCGGGCCCCCGCCCACCGGGCGAAGGCGTCGGCCTCGTACCAGCTCACGTGCACGACGGGCTCGTGGGGGTCGACCGGCCGCGGACCGTAGAGGGTCTGGATCGCCCACCCGTCTTCGTCGCGGAACCAGTAGGCGGGCGCCTCCCAGCCCTCCTGCTGCACGGTGGCCCAGCCGTCGGACATCCAGTGGTCGGCGCGCTCGTAGCCGCCGTCGGCCATGAATTCGAGCCAGTCGCCGGACGTCACCAGCGCCGTGGCCACGGCGAACGGGGTGAGGAGCGCGTCGTGGCGGGGCCCCTCGTTGTCGTAGGCGAAGCCTTCGCCCTCGTGCCCGACCGTCACGACCCCGCCGGGATGCTCGATCCAGGCGGCGGCCGCCACGCCGGCCTCGTCGCACACGCCGGGCGCCGGGGGCGGGCTGGGCGGCAGGTAGGCGGGCTGGAGCGGGTTGGAGGCGAGGACGTGCTTGATGTCCATGAGCAGCAGCTCCTGGTGCTGCTGCTCATGGTGCAGGCCCAGCTCGACGAGCCGGGCGACCTCGGGGTCGTCGCCCCCGCCGGCGCCGAACAGTTCCTCCATCGCGCCGTCGACGGCCTCGCGGTAGGCGGCGATCTCGGCGCAGCCCGGCCGGGTCAACATGCCGCGCTCGACCCGGGCGTGCCGGGGGCCGACCGCCTCGTAGTAGGAGTTGAACAGGTACACGTAGGCGGGGTCGACCGGCCGGTGGGACGAGTGGTGGGGCGTCAGCACGAACGTCTCGAAGAACCAGGTCGTGTGCGCCCGGTGCCACTTGGTCGGGCTCACGTCGGCCATCGTCTGGACCGTCTGGTCCTCGGGGGAGAGCGGCTCGGCGAGTTGCTCGGTGAAGCGCCGCACCGCCCGGTAGCGGTCGGCGAGACCCGTGCCCGCCCGGATGCCGATCGTGGTGGTCGTCACCATGCGCGTTCCCCTCTCGGGCGCCAACGGTCGCGAAGCGTGAGGACGGGACCGCTGGGCGTCACGTCACGCTACCCGGGCGGCCGTCGTTCCCCATGGTTCTATCGGCGTGCTGTGACACCGCGAGCGCGCCCCAGGTCAGGTGTGCGAGAGCGTCCCGGGATCGGCCGGATGCCGGCGCGCCGCACCCGGAGGAACGCTCGGCGCGGTGCTCGGCGCGCCCCGCGGCGGGCGCTGGCGCACGGTCCGGCGGGCCGGCCGGGGCGGCTGTGGCGAGCGCGGCCGGCCCGACGGGGGCGGCGGGGGCGGCGGGACCGGCCGGTACGGCGCCGGATCGCGGCGGTGCAGCGCCCGCGCGACCAGCCGGCAGCCGAGCGCGACCAGGCCCGCGAGGCCGGCCCCGGCAAGGCCCGACGCCCCGGTTGCGGGGGCCGTGGCGGCTCCCAGCACCGCGCCGGCCCCGAGGATGTGGGACGCGGCGTCGCACCGGTCCACGGCCCGGCGGGCCCACGGCGGGTCGCGCCGCGGGTGTAGGCGGGCCGACTCGCCCCGGTCGACGTGCCAGCCCCCGTCGCGGTAGATGCCGCGCAGCGCCCCGGCGGCCACCAGGCGGTCGGCGGCCTCGCGTGGGGCGTCCACGCGCAGGAGCACGCCGTCGACGACCGCACCGGCGGGCGACCGTGAGCTACGGAAGCCGAACGGCAGGCGCACCTGCGGATCGAGGGCGGCGAGGAGCCGCAGGGGCGGCACGCGCTGCGGCTCCGCGAAGAGGAGCAGCGTGGTGGCCGTGCGGGCCCTAGCGGCCGTGAACAGATAGGTGATCGTCCGGCCGGCGAAGTCGCCCGCCATGTCGGCCACCGTGCGGGGCGAGCCCGGCACTGTCAGGTCGACGACCGCCACCGAGTCGATCGGCACCATCCACTCGTAGGGGCCGAAGTACAGCGGTAGCGCGAGGTAGGCGCCGTAGGCGGCCAGGTCGATGCGGGCCTTCCGCGGGTGGTGCACGAAGTCGCGGAGGCGGATGCGACGTGCCCGTCCCGCGACATGGCGCGCCCCAGCCATGACCAAGGATGCCACCCGCAGGCGGCATGCCGTCTACAACCTTGCCGCGCGGGTACGCCTGCGCCCATGAAGCTCACGACGAAGCGTGCCGTCGGCGGCGCCGCCACGGCTGTGTTGCTCGCCTTCATCCCCGCCGCGTGCGGTGATGACGAAGATGGTGATGGGGGGACCACCGACGAGGAGATCGACGACGTGGAGGACACGGTCGACAGCCTCGGTGACGAGGTCGAGGAGGAGGTCGACGCCCAGGACGAGGGCTCGAACGAGGACGGCGAGTAGCTCGCCGGCCGCCTGAGGCCCGCATCGGCCCGTCCTCCCCGCCGGGTGCGCCCGACGGGGAGACTGGGCCGGTGCGGGCCTTGTCGTTCAACGTGCACCACGGGGTGGGGGCCGATGGCCGGCTCGACCTCGAGCGGATCGCTGCACTGGTGGCGGCCTGCGCACCCGACGTCGTCGCCCTGCAGGAGGTCGACAGCCGGCTCGGCCGCCGCAGCGGCGGGGTCGACCAGCCGGCGTGGCTGGGGCGGCGCCTGGGGATGGCCGTGGCGTTCGGTCCCACGATCGACCTGGCGCCGGCGGCACCCGGCGGCCCCCGCCGTCGCTACGGCTCGGCCGTCCTGTCACCGTGGCCGCTGCGCTGGTGGCGCAACCCGCCCCTGCCGAACCCGGTGGGCGGCGAGGCCCGCCGCTACGTCGAGGCCGCGCTCGATGTCGGGGGCGTTGCCGTCCGCGTGCTCGCCACCCACCTGCAGCACGACGCGGCGGAGGGCCGGCGGGCGCAGCTGCGCCACCTCGCGCGCGTGGCCTCCGGGGTTGCGGCCGGGGTGGCCGCCACCGGCCCCGCCCGCGCGGGCCACGGGCGGCCGGTCGTGCTGCTCGGCGACCTGAACGCCACGCCCGACGCCCCCGAGCTCCAGGAGCTGGAGGGGGTGCTGGTCGATGCCTGGTCGGTGGCGGGCGCGGGCGACCGGCGCACGTTCCCGGCCCGCCGGCCGCGCATGGCGATCGACCACGTGTTCACGTCGCCGGACGTGGGTGTCGAGGCCGTCACGGTCGTGCGCAGCGACGCCTCGGACCACCGCCCGTTGGTCGCCGACCTCGTGCTGCCCGGAGCCCCGGCGTTGGTCACGGCGCCCTGACCTACGATCCGGGCGTGATCGAGGACTCGCTGAGCTTCGGGCTGCTCAAGCTCATGAAGGCGACGCGGTCCACGATCGCCCCCGTGCTGGCCGAGCTGGGCCTCCACCCGGGCCAGGAGCTGCTGCTCTCGCAGCTGTGGCGCCACGACGCGCTGACCCAAGCCGAGCTGGTCGAACGCCTGCGCGTCGAGCCGCCGACCGTGACCAAGACCGTGCGGCGGCTGGAGGCGGCCGGCTTCGTGCGGCGCGAGGCCGGCGGCGGGCGCGGGCGGCGGGTGCTGCTCACCGACGCCGGCCGGGCCCTGCAGGCACCGGTCGAGCAGGCCTGGCACGACGCCGACCGGCGACTGCTCGACGGCCTGGCGGCCCGCGACGAGGCCGCGGCCCGCGCCGCCCTCGATCGCCTCCGGGACCATGCCATTAGCCGGCTACACAACGACGAGTTAGCCGGCTAACCTCTTCGTACGTATCCCTACGAGGAGGACCTCGTGCTGATCGGACTACACGTCGGCGACTTCAGCTGGCCCGGTGGCCCGGCCGCCATCGGCCCCACGCTCGATCGGCTCGTCACCACCGCCGACGCCGTGGGCGTACACAGCTTCTGGCCGATGGACCACTTCTTCCAGATCGCGGTGTTCGGAGCCGAGGACGATCCCATGCTCGAGGCGTACGCCACGCTGGCCTGGGTGGCCGGCCGCACCCGCCGGCTGCAGCTCGGGGCGCTCGTCACGGGCGTGCCGTACCGCCATCCCGGAGCGCTGGTGAAGGCGGTGACCACGCTGGATGTGCTCTCCGGCGGGCGAGCGTGGCTCGGCCTCGGGGCGGCGTGGAACGAGGACGAGGCCAGTGGGCTCGGCCTGCCGTTCCCGCCACTGGCCGAGCGCTTCGAGCGGCTGGAGGAGGTGCTGGTCCTGGCACGGCGCATGTTCGCCGGGGACGCCACGCCCCACGAGGGCCGGCACTACCGGCTCGAACGGCCGCTCAACGTGCCCGCCCCGGTGCGCCGGCCCCCAGTGCTGGTCGGGGGGATGGGTGAGCGCAAGACGCTGCGCCTCGTGGCCCGCCACGCGGACGCGTGCAACCTCTTCGAGATGCTCGGGACCGACGGCCTGGCCCACAAGCTGGAGGTGCTGCGCAGCCACTGCGACGAGGTCGGCCGGCCCTACGACGACGTCGTGAAGACGACGTTCGGGCAGCTCGGACAGACGTCGCTCGACGAGGCGGTCGACCGCTTCGGGCGCCTCGCCGATCTCGGCATCGACCTCGCGCTCGTCGACGTGCCCCACGCCGCCGACCCCGGCGCCCTCGATCTCATCGCTGAGCTGGTGACGGCCGTCGCCCCGCTGGGCCGCCCGACGCCCGCCCTGCTCGGCCCGGCGCCCGCCGCCGCCTGAGGGCCGGCCGGAGACCAGTACGCCGGTCAGCCCCCGCTCCCGAATTGCTTGTGGGCAAGGGCCGGCGGGCAGCGCGAGCTCACAGGGCCGGCGGCAGACCGGATGCCGGATCGGTCCAGGACGGGATTCCGCGGCGCGTCCGCGGCCGCCCGGGCCCGGACGGGGTCTACCATCGATCGCCATGACGTCACGCCCCGTGGCCGCCGGCGAGCTGGGGTCGCTCGCCGGGGCCGGCCTCGACCGTGCCCTCGAGGCGCACCGCACCGAGCTCACCGGTTTCTGCTACCGCATGCTGGGCTCCGGCGCCGAGGCGGAGGACGCCGTCCAGGAGACGATGGTCCGCGCCTGGCGTGCGATCGACGGCTTCGAGGGCCGATCCTCGCTGCGGTCCTGGCTGTACCGCATCGCCAACAACGTCTGCGTCGACATGGTGCGCAGCCCGCAGCGCCGGGCCCGGCCCATGGAGATGGGCCCGAGCGCCACGGCCGAGGGCCCCCTCGGCCAGAAGCGGCCCGAGCACGACTTCGTCCAGCCGATCCCCGACGAGCGGGTCATCGACGTCGACGGCGACCCGGCCGACGTGGCGACGGCTCGCGAGTCGATCCGCCTGGCGTTCGTCGCCGCGTTGCAGCGCCTGCCGGCCCGGCAGCGCTCGGTGCTGATCCTCTGCGAGGTCCTGCGCTGGCAGGCCGCCGAAGTGGCCGAGCTGCTCGACACGAGCGTGGCGTCGGTGAACAGCGCGCTGCAGCGGGCCCGGGCGACGATGGCCTCGACGCAGGGCGAGGCGCTCGATCCCACGGTCGACCCCGACCAGCAGGAGATGCTGGCCCGCTACGTCGACGCCTTCGAGCGCTACGACATCCCGGCGCTCGTCGGGCTGCTCCGCGAGGACGTCGTCCTGTCGATGCCGCCCTACGACCTGTGGCTCGAGGGCCCGAAGGAGTTCGCCGACTGGTTCCTCGGTCATGGCCGTGTCTGCGAGGGCGGGCGGCTGCTGCCGGTGGACGTGAACGGCACCGCCGGCTTCGGCAACTACCACCTGATCCGGCCCGGGCTGTGGGAGCCGTGGGCCATCCAGGTCATCGAGGTCGCCGACGGCCGCATCGTCGGGCACCACAACTTCCTCTATCCCGAGCTGTTCCCGATGTTCGGGCTGCCGCCGCGCATCGAGGCGTAGCACCGCTCACAGGCCGAGCAGGTCGGCGAGGCCCACAAGCTCGATCAGGGCCCGCAGGTCGGGGTCGACGCGACGGAGCCGGATGGCGCCGCCCAGCCGCTTCGCCTCCAACACGAGCCGCAGGATCTCGTCGACGAGCCCGATGTCGCAGCGTATGGCGGCGTCGACGCAGCCGAGCGAGGCCTCCCGCCCGCCGACGATGAGCACGACCTCGGCCCTGGGGTCCGCCCCGCCCGCGTCGTCCGCGCACTTGATCATCACGATGGAGACGGTCCGACGGGGCGAAAGTCACCGGTGCGGCCGCGGGAACCCGTCTGCCCCCTCCCCGGCACCGACGGTCAGCTGCTCGGCGGCCCGATCACCGCAGGTCGAGCACGGTCGCCAGGGCGTCGTCGACGCCCCACATCTCCTCCGGCGTCAGATGTGCGGCGAGGTCCCGGAGCTCGAGGCCGGCGGGTGTCACGTAGGGCTCGACAGCTGTCCGGAGCCGGTCGGTGTGGTCGACGACGACCGCGTCGCACGGGTTGACGTACCCGCCAAGCCACACCGGCGCTTCCCGACGGCGACCCGGTCCGTCGACGGACTCAGGGTGCCAACGTGGTCGGTACCCGGCTCAGGCGCCGTCGGCCAGGTCGAACCTGTAGATGTTGGTCTCGCGGCGCTGGAAGCCGATCCGCTGGTAGAGGCGGTTGGCGGCCTCGCGGGACGGGCGCGACGTGAGGTCGACGGTGACGCAGCCGAGCTCGCGGGCCCGGTCGAGCATGGCGTGGGTGAGCGCCGTGCCCGTGCCTGCGCTGCGGGTCGCCCCGTCGACCACGACGTCCTCGATCCACGCGCGCAGGCCGGTGGGGATGCGGAACGTGGCGAGCGTCGACATGCCCACGATCCTGCCGTCGTCGTCGATGGCCACGAACAGGTCGGTCGCCGGCGACGTCACGATCGTGTCCAGCTCGTCGGCCGAGGGCGGCCGGTTCGAGCGGGACAGCTGGGGCACCAGGCGCTCGACGGCCTCGACGAGCGCCTGCGTGACCGACGTGGCGATCTCAACCTTCATGGGGGCGAGGCTACGCCCGCCGGGACCCGTGCCGGCTCAGGTCTCGGCGTCGGGGACCGGCTGCGGCGGCGGCTTGCCCACGTAGCGGGCGGAGGGCCGGATTATGCGGTTGTCGGACGCCTGCTCGAGGATGTTGGCGCACCAGCCGATGACCCGGCTCGACGCGAACGTCGGGCTGAAGAGCTCGGGCGGCAGCTTGCAGTGGTCCATCACCACGCCGGCGTAGAACTCGACGTTGGCGTACAGGTTCCGACCGGGCTTCAGCTCGGCGAGCACGTCGACGACCGTCTGCTCGACCCCCTTGGCGAACTCGATGCGCTCGGCACCGATGCGCTCGGCCACGCCCCGCAGGAACACCGACCGGGGATCGTCGGTCTTGTAGACCCGGTGACCGAAGCCCATGATCTTCTCGCCGCTCGAGATGTGTTCGACCAGGTAGGGCCGGGCGTTGTCGGGGGTGCCGATCGCCTCGAGCAGTGCGAGGGCCCGGGAGGGCGCCCCACCGTGCAACGGGCCCGACAGCGCCGCGATGCCACCGGTGACCGCAGCAGCCAGGTCGGCGCCGGTCGAGGTGATGACCCGGGACGTGAACGTGGAGGCGTTGAACCCGTGGTCGATCGTGAGCATCTGGTACTGCTCGACGGCCCTGGCCATGTCGGGTTCGGGGACCTCGCCGGACAGCATCCACAGGTAGTTGGCGCCGTAGGGAAGGCCGGGGTCCGGGTCGATCGGGTCGAGCCCCTTGGCCAGCCGGTGCAGTGCCATGATGATCGTCGGCACGGCGGAGCAGACGCGGATGGCGTTGGCCCGCAGCTCCTCGGAGGGGATGTCGAGCCAGGGCTTGAAGCCCTCGCTGTGGCCGATCAGCGACACGACGGTGCGGAGCTGGTCCATGATCGGACCGCCGGAGGTGGCGATGGCCGGCAGTATCGACCGCACCGACTCGGGAACCGCCCGCTGGCCGCGGATCTCGGCGAGGAAGGCGTCGTGTTCGGCCTTCGACGGCAGGTGGCCGTCGAAGAGCAGGCACCAGACGTCCTCGAGGGTGCGCTTGTCGGCCAGCTCGACCGCCGAGTACTCGCGGTAGTGGTAGAAGCCCTCCTGGCCGCGGACGTCGCCCACCTCGGTCTCGGCGACGATCACGCCCTCGAGGCCGGGCGGGGCCTCGATCTGGCCCGGATGCACGACCGGCTGGATCGACGCGATCTTCATCAGGTCGCGCATCGACACGACGCCGACCAGGTCGCCGGACTCGTCGGTGACCGGGAAGTGGCGGTAGCCGTGGCCGCTCAGGTCGGCCAACGCCTCCTGCACCGACAGGTCCGGCGCGACGCTGTCGGGGTCGACCGTCATGCAGGTGTCGAGCTTCGTCCCCTCGGCCGACGGTCCGGCGGCGGCGAAGCGCACGACATCGCGCTCGGTCAGGATGCCGATCGGCCGTTTGCCGTCGACCACGATGACGGAGCCCACGCCCCGTTCTGCCATGCGGGCCGCCGCCGCGGCCACCGTCTCGTCCGGCAAGGCGGTCACGACCGGCGAGCTCATGACATCGGCCACGGTGCGTACGGTGTGAGGCGTCACAGAACCGAGGATACGCGCCGTTGTGTCCAGTTGCGCCGGCTCAGGCTGCGTACGGCCTGGCCATCCCCGGGGTGGGAAAAGGTTCACGGGAACATGACCCGCCGATCACGCGGTCGCCGATCGGACCACACGGCGCGTCCCCAGGATCAGCCGCAATACGCCCCGGCGCCCCGCTCGCCGAGTGGGCCCGGGGCCGAGGACGCGGCGTCGGTCGCGGGGCGCACCGACCCCTCCAGGGTGCGCGCCCGCCGCACCGACCCCTCCAGGGTGCGCGACCCGCCGCACCGACCACTCCAGGGTGCGCCCGGCGACCCGCCGCCCAGGACCGCAAGGCGTGGCAACGCCCGCTCGCGGTGCCGAGGCTGGACGACCACCCGGCCGTAGCATGGGCCGGTGGAGCACGTCAGGTGGCGAACCCGTCCGGAGCTGGAGCGTCCCGTGCTGATCGCCGCCTTCGAGGGCTGGAACGACGCCGGGGATGCCGCCAGCAGCGCCGTCCGCTACCTGGTCGAGCGCAACGACGCCGAGCTCGTCGCCGACATCGACCCCGAGGAGTTCCTCGACTTCACCTCGAGCCGCCCGCAGGCCCGCGTCGGCGACGACGGCGAGCGGGTGATCGACTGGCCCTCGATCGACGTCTACGCCGGCAAGCTCCCGGGCGGCGCCGGTGACGCCCTGCTGCTGCTCGGCAGCGAGCCGCAGCTCAAGTGGCGGACGTTCTGCGAGCAGGTCGTCGGCATCGCCCGCGAGCTCGACTGCCGCCTCGCGCTCACGCTCGGCGCCCTCATCGCCGAGGTGCCCCACAGCCGCCCGGTGCCCGTGGTCGGCACGGTCGGCGACGCCGCCCTCCAGGCCGAACTCGGCCTGCCGGTCTCGACCTACGCGGGGCCGACCGGCATCGTCGGCGTGGTGAGCGCCGCCATGCGCGACGCCGGCGTGCCGACCGCCTCGCTGTGGGCTGCCGTGCCCACCTACGTGTCCAACGCGCCCTCGCCCAAGGCCGCCCTCGCCCTGCTCGGGCGCGTTGCCGAAGTGCTCGGCACCTCGCTGCCGACCACGGATCTCGAGATCGCCGCCGCCTCCTACGAGCGGCAGGTCAGCGAGCTCGTCGAGGAGGACGACGAGACCTCGAACTACGTGAGCCGTCTCGAATCGCGCCACGACGACGGCCAGGACATGTCGGGCACGTCGCTGGCGGACGAGGTCGAGCGCTACCTGCGCCGCCGGCTCGACTGACGCCCCGACGCGCCCCCGCCGCCGTCTCACACCGCGCGGCTCGGGCGGCTAGGGGCGTGGCGGGTCCACGGGCGGGTCTGCTCCCAGATGCGGGCGAGGCGCAGCGGCACCTCGTCGCGGTGGCGCCGGGCCATGATCTGCAGGCCAACGGGCAGGCCACCGGCCGTCGGCTCGACCGGGACGGACACGGCCGGGTTCCAGCACAGGTTGGCCAGCATCGTGAACGGCGTGGCGCCGGCGCCCACCGGACGGGTCGGCTCGCCGTCGATCACCTCGGTGGGCGGGCCCTCGGCCGGGAACGCGGGCACGGCAGTCGTGGGAGTGAGCAGCAGGTCGACCTCGCCGAACAGGCGGGCCGCGTCCTCCACCAGCTGCTGGCGGCGGTGGAGCACCCGCGTCAGCTTGGGGGCCGTCGACCCCTCCGTCTGGTCGAGCGACGAGCGGGTGTAGCGCGTCAGGTCGTCGCGGACGGCGGGCCACATGCCGTCCTCCATGTCGAGCCACAGGTCGAGGGCCCCGGCGCTCAGCCACGTGCGGACGGGGTCGGTGAGCTGCACCGGCCCCTCGTCGAGCTCGAGCCCGGCGGCCGCCGCCAGCTCCTCGGCGGCCGCCCGGGCGTGCGCACGCACTTCGGGGTCGCAGCGCGCGAAGCCCATGTCGGGCGACCAGCGGGCCCGCAGCCCGGCCACCGGCAGCTCGTCGACGGCCCGCTCGTAGGACAGGCTGGGTGCCGGCAGGGAGAAACGGTCGGCGTCGTCGGGCCCGGCCACGACGTCGAGGTGGCGGGCGCTGTCGCCCACGGTGGTGGTGAGCAGGCCGAGCACCGCCGTCTCTGACCCGTGCGTCCGGGCGTCCGCGATGCGGCCGAAGCTCGCCTTGAAGCCGAGCAGGCCGGAGAACGACGCCGGGATCCGGATCGACCCGCCGCCATCGCTGGCCGTGGCCGCGGGGACGAGCCCGGCGGCCACCGCAGCAGCGCTGCCGCCGCTGGACCCGCCGGGCGTGCGTTCGGTGTCCCACGGGTTGCGGGCCACGCCGAAGGCCTTCGTGCGGGTGAAGCTGAGCGTGCCGAACTCGGGCGTGGCCGTCTTGCCCACGGGGACCGCGCCGGCCGCCCGTAGGCGCGCCACGTGGATCGAGTCGCGGGCGACCGCCTCGCGGCCGACGTAGGCGAGGGACCCGTGGCTGGTGGGCATGCCCGCGCAGTCCTCGAGGTCCTTCACGCCGATGGGGACGCCGGCGAACCGGCCCGGATCCTCACCCCGCGCCACGGCGGCGTCGACGGCCTCGGCCGCCTGCCGGGCCAGCTTCTCGTCGACGTGGACGAACGCGCCCAGCGCCTCGTTGCCGGCGTCGATGGCGGCCAGGGCCTCGTCGAGCACCTCGGTGGCGCGGCGCTCGCCGCGCCGGACCGACTCGGCGATGGCGACGGCGGTCTCGTCCATGGCTGGCCTCCCTCTCGGCGCCCGTTTGGGCGTTCGGCGCCGTCCGTTCCGCCGGGCGCCGGTGGCGGCGAGCATAGGGACCCGGTGACGCGCCCGCCTGCGCCCGGAGGCGCAGTCTCGCCCGGAGGCGCCAGCGCCGGCGAGAGCCGGGGCTCAGGCGGGCTCGGGGGCGCTGCCGTCGGGCGGGGGGTCGACGGCGGACCGCGCCTCGGGGGCGAGGCCGTCGGGCGGAGGCTCGACCGCGGGCGGCGGCTCGACCCCGGGCGGTGTGTCGATGCTCGCCTCGGAGGGCGCCACCTCGCTCTCGCCCTCGCGGTCGGCGGCCCGGGCCTCGGCGATCACGTTGATCACCATGGCGCTCAGCGGCACGGCGAACAGCGCGCCGACCGGGCCCAACAGCGCGCTGCCACCGGCCAGGGCGAACAGCACGACGAGCGGGTGCAGCTCGAGCCCACGCCCGTAGATGAACGGCGCCAGGAGGTCGTTGTCGAGCTGCTGCACCAGGATCGCCACCACGAGCACGATGAGTGCCCCGCCGATGCCGCCGCTCACGAGCGTGACGAGCACGGCCACCGTGCCGGCGAGGACCGCCCCGGCGAAGGGGATGAACGCGGCGAAGAACGTGATGACCGCGATCGGAACCTCGAGCGTGCCGCCGGCCAGCCACACCGTGACGCCGATGATGGTGCCCTCGATGATGCCGAGGATGGCGGCACCCTTGAGGTAGCCGCCGAGGGTCCACCATGCCTTGGCGGCCAAGCGCACCGAGAGGTCGCGGTGCCGGTCGGGCACGAACGTGAGGATCCAGCGCGAGAAGCGATCGCCGTCCTTGAGGATGAAGAACGACGTGATGAGCGACAGGATCAGCGCGGTGACCACCTCGAAGGCCACCATCGTGGTGCTGACGACCGAGCTCTGCGACGACGACAACGCGTCGCGGACGCGTTCGTCGGCCTGGTCGCGGAAGTCCTGCACGTCGCGGCGCGACACGTCGAACGGGCTGTCCTCGACGAGCCAGTCCTCGACGTCGTCGATCGAGGTGTCGATCGTCGGGCCGAGCTCGTCGAACTCGGCCGAGATCGCCGGCACCAGGGCCGCGATGATGCCGGCCATGACGAGGCCGAAGCCCAGCAGGACCACGGCGGCGACCAGGGCCGGCTTCAGGCCCAGCGCGCGCAGGCGGTCGGCCACGGGAGCCAGGGCCCGCGAGAACAGCACGGCGATGGCCACGGCGAGCACGATCACCCACAGGCGGCTGAGCAGCCACACGCCCGCCAGGAACACGATGCCGACGCCGATCAGGCGCCACGAGACCATGCCGGCCCGGTCGATCGCGGGGTGGATGCGGGGCCCTCGGACGTCTTGTGCCCCTGGCTCAGCGCTCACAGCGCCCTCCCTCGCTCCGTCGGCCGAATCGTAGGCGGCGGCCCGCCGGCGGACGCTCATGACGGCACGCTGTCGGGACCGGCCGGACCCGGCAGCCTGCGACCGACCGGCAGGGCCTCGACCACGGCGAGGCCGACCTGCACGGGGTCGACGTCCGCGGCGTCGACGGCCAGGTCGGCCACCTCGGCGTAGCGCTCGGTCCGGGCCTCGACGATCCGAGCGATCGTGGCCGCCGGATCGGGTCCGAGGTCCGGGCGATGGTCGGACTCGAGCACCCGGGCGACGAGCAGCTCGGTCGGCGCCCGCAGCCACACCACGAACGGCTCGTCCAGGGCGGCTCGGACCCGCGGGTCGTCGACCACGCTCGCGGCCGCCGCGATCACCGCGGGCTCGTCGTCGGACAGCGCGGCGAGCAGGTGGTCGGCCTCCCACCGGTGCAAGGCACCGATGCCCTCGCGCGCCGTCAGCTCGCGCCCCGAGATGCCCCGGGCGGCCGACAGGTCGTCGTCGCTGTCGCGCAAGGGCCGGTCGAGCCGCGCAGCCACCTCGCGGCCGATCGTCGACTTGCCCACACCCATGGGACCGACGATCACGACGTGCACGGCACAGAGCCTGCCCGCCGGGCCCCCGCCCCAACCGGGCCGCCTCGGCCGCGCCGGCCGCCGCGCCGGATCACGGCCGTGACCGCAGGTCGGCCGTGGTGCGGCACACGCGACGACCACGTATCCGCCTGGGGTCCCCGATCACCCCCTCGGTACCATCGGGGCCCCGATGGCACCCTCCGGACCCCCGCTGCTCGTCGACGACGCCGGCCCCCAGGCGCGCCGCCCGCGTCCCCACCCGGGCCCCCGTCACGACGGCCCGGGCACCGGCACCGACGCGCCCGGCCCCGCCGTGGCCCTTCGGTCCCGGGCGCCCGAAGCCGCGCCGACGCCGGCCCCGGCCACGCCCGCGCCGCCCTTCCGCCCCCGGGCCGCGGCGATCATCCCGGCCCGCGACGAGGCCCCGACGATCGGCGCCGTCGTCTACGCCGCGTCCGACGCCGCGCTCGTCGACGAGGTCGTCGTGGTCGACAACGCGTCGACCGACGGCAGCGCCGCGGTGGCCGCGGCCCACGGCGCCCGGGTCGTCCACGAGCCGTCCCCCGGCAAGGGCCAGGCGCTGCGCACCGGCGTGGCGGCCACCGACGCGCCGGTCGTCGTGTTCCTCGACGCGGACCTCGTCGGCCTGCGGCCCCAGCACGTCGACCGGCTCGTGGCCACCGTGGCCTCGGGCGAGGCCGCGATGGCGTGCGGGCTGTTCGACCGCGGCCCGCTCGCCAACCGGGTCTTCCTCCACCACCTGCCGGTGCTGACCGGCCAGCGGGCGCTGCCCCGGGCGCTCTTCGAGCGGCTCGAGTTGGCCGACGTGCGCGGCTACCGGGTGGAGGCGGCGCTGAACAGCCTGGTGGGCCGCGCCGACCTGCCCCGCAGCGACGAGGTGCTGCCCGGCCTGTGGCACCGCACCAAGGAGGAGAAGGCGGCGACACCGGCCGTCGGCTCGGTCCGCAAGGTGGGGATGCTCGCCTGCGCCTGCTGGAGCTACCTGCGCTGCGCCGTGGTGGGCCGGCCGGGCCCGGTCGGCGGGGTGCGGCTTCAGTCGGCCGGCGGCGTCCAGGGCTCGTCGCGTGGGGCGTCGTAGAGCACGCCGACGTCCTCACCCTGGATCGCCCGGAAGGCGTGGCGGCGCCATTGCTCGGCGCCGGCCAGCGGCTGAGGAAGGGCATCGTCCGCGAACCAGCCGACGTCGCGGGTTTCGAGCGGGTGGGCCGCCAGCTCGCCGCCGGTGGCCCGGCACAGGAACACGAGGCTGTAGAGCGGCACCCGGGTGAAGCCGAGGCGCAGGCCGTCGAGCAGGGCGATGAGACGCACCGGTTCGCACTCGATGCCGGTCTCCTCGCGGACCTCCTTCACGGCGATCTCGCTGGCGGAGTAGCCGACGTCGGCCCAGCCCGTGGGGTACAGCCAGATGCCGGAGTCGGAGCGCTGCACGAGCAGGATCTCGTTGGCGTCGTTGTGGACGACCGCCCCCACGGCGACCTTGGGGGTCACGTAGCCGGCCACGCCCTCGCCGACGCCCTTCATCCACTCCTCGATGTAGTGCTCGGCGTCGAAGCCCTCGTCGGCCTGGGCGGCGGCGCGTATGTCGCCGGCGACGGCCAACACCTCCTCGAACCGCTCGCGCTCGTAGAGGCTCTCGGTGAAGCCGAGACCCGTGCGGGCGATGCCGGAGAGGGCCTCGGACCAGCGCACGAGGTCCTGGCGGGTGGGCGGAAGCCGGGGCGTCACGCGGCCCGACAGTACCGGTCAGACGTCGGCCGACAAGGCGTGGACCAGCGCCCGCTCGGTCTCGGCGAGCACGGCCGGGTCACTCACCTTCCGCCCGTCGGGCCCCTGGACGTAGAAGCTGTCGACCACCTCGGGCCCGAGCGTCTGCACCTTCGCGAACACGACTGCGAGGTCGAGCTCGGCCAGCGCCCGGGTGATGCGGTACAGCACGCCCATGGCGTCGGCGGCGTGCACCTCGACGACCGTGGCGTCCTCGCTCGCCGTCAGGTCGAAGCGCACCTCGGGCTCGAGATCGTCGGGCACCACGGCGCGGCGGCTGCCGTACGTGCGCGCCCGCTGGGCGAGCCGGGCCGGGATGGCGAGCTGGCCGGCCAGGGCCCTTTCGAGGTCGCGGACCACCTTGCCCCATGCGAACGTGGGGCCGAAGCTCGACTCGACGCTGAACACCTGCAGCGCCCAGCCGCGATCGACTGTGACCGACGCCGCCCGCACGGCCAGGCCATGCAGCGACAGCACCCCCGCCACCCTGCTGAACAGGCCGGTCCGATCGGGGACCACGACGGTCAGCAGGTCGCCCTCGGTGACGATGCGCTGCTCGCCCGCCTCGAGCAGGGCGCGCTGGTCGTCGGTGGGGAACTGCGCGGCGGGCGGGGCCATCGGGGCGTCGTCGCCCAGCACCTCGGCGACGCGGCCGGCGAGCTGGCGCACGAGCCGGGCCTTCCAGTCGCTCCAGGCCGCCGGGCCCGTGGCCACCGAGTCGGCCTCGGTGAGGGCGGCGAGCAGCTCGAGCACCTCGGGTGTGCGCACCGTCCGGGCCACAGCCTCGATCGTGGCCGGGTCATCGAGGTCGCGGCGCGTGGCGATGTCGGGCAGCAGCAGGTGGTGGCGGCACATCGCCACGAGCACGTCGGTGTCGTGGTCGTCGAGCCCGAGGCGGGGCCCGATGTCGCCGAGCATGGCGACGCCGACGTCGGTGTGGTCGCCCGGCCAGCCCTTGCCGATGTCGTGCAGCAGGGCGCCGAGCACGAGCAGGTCGGGGCGGGACACCCGGCCCGCCAGGGCGGCGGCCTGCACGGCGGCCTCCCACAGGTGCCGGTCGATCGTGAAGCGGTGGTAGGCGTTGCGCTGGGGCTTGGACCGCACCGCCGGCCACTCGGGGAAGTACCGCTCCCAGACGCCCTGCTGGTCGAGCGCCTCGAGCAGCAGGACGGCGGGCGGCCCCGCCAGCAGCAGCTCGACGAGGGCGGTCCGCATCCCGGCCGGCCACGGCTCGGGCGGGGCGGGGGCGTCGGCAGCGAGGCGGTCGAGCGACCAGCGGTCGAGCTGGGTGGACCGCGCGGCGGCCTCCGCGGCCGCCCGCAGGGCGAGCGCCGGGTCGCCCGCCACGTCCGCGTCGTCTGTGACGTGCACCTCGCCGTCGCGCAGCGCGAGCCCGGGGCCGAGCGGGAGCTCGCGCTTGGCGCGACCCAGCGGCCCGGTGAGCGAGCTCTCGATGCGGTGCCAGGCGTCGTCGCTGGTCCAGGCGACAGTGCGGGCCGCGTGCGCCAGGTCGCGCATGAGGTCGTCGGCGTGGTCGTAGCCGAGAGCGAGGGCCACGGCGTCCTGTTCCTGCAGCAGCAGGCGGTCGCCTGCGCGGCCGGTGCGCCGGTGCAGCTCGACGCGGGCCGCGAGCAGACGCTCGTAGGCGGCGTCGAGCGCGGCGTGGTCGGTCTCCCAGAGGATCGTGCGGGCCGCCTGGGCCCAGCGCAGCGCCTGCACGTCGCGCAGGCCGCCGTGGCCCTCCTTGAGCTCGGGCTCGAGCAGGTATGCCACCTCGCCGGCCTTGCGGTGCCGGGCCCGCACCGAGGCCGCCATCGTGGCCAGCCACCGCTTGGCCCGCTTGCGCCACTGAAGCTCGGCCTTGGACGCGAGCTCGTCGGCCAGCGCCCGGTCGCCGGCCAGCAGCCGCACGTCGAGCAGGGCCGTCGCCGTGTCGAGGTCGTCGGCCCCGAGAGCGAGGGCCTCCTTCACCGACCGCACGGCGTGGCCGAGCTTCAGGCCCGAGTCCCAGATGGGGTACCAGAGGCGGTCGGCCAGGGCGCCGATGTCCTTGCGCCGGTCGTGCAGCAGCACGACGTCGATGTCGGACTGCAGCGACAGCTCGTTGCGCCCGTAGCCCCCCACCGCCACGAGGCCCACGCCGGACAGGTGCGGCTCGGCGGCCGCCACGAACAGCTCGGCCAGCCAGCGGTCGACTTCGTGGCCCCACACCTCGCAGAGCCGGCGACCGACAAGCGAGTCGTCGGCGGCGAGGTGGCTCCGGATGGTGGCGATGCCGGTGGGGGGCACGTGGCTAGAGGGCGTCCCCGTCGAGCTCGCCGGTGCGGATGCGCACCACACGCAGCACGTCGGTCACCCAGATCTTGCCGTCGCCGATCTTGTCGGTGCGGGCCGAGGACACGATGGCGTCGACGACGGCGTCGGCCTCCTCGTCGTCGGTGAGCACCTCGACGCGGACCTTCGGCACGAAGTCGACCGTGTACTCGGCGCCGCGGTACACCTCGGTGTGGCCCGACTGGCGGCCGAACCCCTGGACCTCGGTGACGGTCATGCCGGCGATCCCGACCTCCTTCAGGGCGGTCTTGACGTCGTCGAGCTTGTGAGGCTTGACGGTGGCGGTGATGAGCTTCATCTCGTTCGGGTCCTTGTCGCTCAGAACACGTAGGCGTTCTCGGCGTGCTGGGTCACGTCGAGGCCGGCGTTCTCGTCATCCTCGCTGACGCGGATGCCGATCACGACGTCCAGCACCTTGGCGATGAGGAACGAGACCGTGAACGAGTAGGCGATCGTGGCCGCGGCCGCCACCAGCTGATCGACGAGGAGGTCGGCCCCGCCCCCGAAGAACAGCCCGTCGAAGCCCAGCTCGTTGACGGCCGAGTCGGCGAACAGGCCGAGCAGAATCGTGCCGACGAACCCGCCTACCAGGTGGACGCCGACGACGTCGAGGCTGTCGTCGTAACCGAACCGGATCTTGAGGCCCACGGCGAGCATGCACACCGCACCGGCCACGAAGCCGATGGCGATCGGGGCGAGGCCGCCCACGAAGCCGGCACACGGCGTGATCGCCACGAGGCCGGCGACGGCGCCCGAGGCGCCGCCCAGCGTGGTGGCGTGGCCGGATTGGAACCGCTCGACGACCAGCCAGCCCAGCATGGCGGCCGAGGCGGCGAGGAACGTGTTCATCAGCGCCTGGCTCGCCACCCCGCCGGCGGTGAGGGCCGAGCCGGCGTTGAAGCCGAACCAACCGAACCACAGGATGCCGGTGCCGAGCAGCGTGAGTGGCAGGTTGCCGGGCGGCATCGGCTCGTGCGGCCAGCCGCGGCGCCGGCCCAGCACGAGGATCACGGCCAGGGCCGCGGCGCCGGCGTTCATGTGCACGACCGCACCGCCGGCGAAGTCGAGTGCGCCGATGTCGAAGATCCAGCCCCCGCCGAAGACCCAGTGCGCCACAGGCGCGTACACCAGCAGCAGCCACAGCCCGATGAACAGGGCGTAGGCACTGAACTTCATGCGGTCGGCGGTCGCACCGCTGATGAGCGCCGGCGTGATGACGGCGAAGGTCATTTGGTAGGCGGCGAACAGGACCGGCGGGATAGTGAGCGCGAGGCCGGTGACGTACGCGTCGCCGGTCAGTGCCTGTCCGACGTCCTTGAAGCCGATGAAGTCGAGGTTGCCGATGACGCCGGCGTTGCCCCAGTCGCCGAAGACCAGGGTGAAGCCGACCACGGCCCAGAGGACGGCGATCAGGCCCATCGCGAAGAAGTTCTGCATCAACATGCCGAGCACGTTCTTCGAGCGGACCATGCCGCCGTAGAAGAACGCGAGGCCCGGCGTCATGAACAGCACGAGGGCGGTGGCGATCAGCATCCACGCGGTGTCGCCCGTATCCATGGAGTTCCTTTCGTGGGGTTCAGGACGACGAAAGAATGCGGGCGCGTTGTTTCCTGTTCTGGTCGTGTTTGTTTCGCCGTTGTGAACGTCAGGGGCCCTGGTCGTCGAGCGCCCGCCCGAGTTGGCGGGCCACCACGTGAAGGGGCTCCCAGACCGATCCGAACGGCGGGGCGTAGCCGAGGTCGAGCTCCACGACATCGTCGACCGTCAGGCCGGCGGTGAGCGCCACGGCGACGACGTCGATGCGCCGGGCCGCCCCTTGGCCGCCGACGATCTGCGCGCCGATGAGGCGCCGGCTGCCCACCTCGGCCAGCGCCTTGAGCGCCAGCTTCTCCGCGCCGGGGAAGTAACCGGCCCGGGTCGTGCCCTCGACCGCGGCGGTGACGTGGGTGAACCCGTAGCGATCGGCCTCGCGCTCGCTCAGGCCGGTGCGGCCGATCTCGGTGCCGCAGACCTTCGTCACCGCCGTGCCCACCACACCCGGGAACGAGGCGTGGCCGCCGGCCAGGTTGACGCCGGCGACTCGCCCCTGCTTGTTCGCGACCGTGCCCAGCGCGATGTGCACCGGCACCTGCGCCACCCGGTGGAACGACTCGCAGCAGTCGCCGGCCGCCCACACCCCATCGGCCGAGGTGCGCTGGCGGCGGTCGACCCGGATCGCGCCCTTCACCCCGGTGGCCAGGCCGGCGGCCTCGGCCAGATCGCCGTTCGGCACCACCCCCATCCCGAGCACCACGAGGTCGGCGTCATAGCGGTCGCCGCCGGCGACGACCGTGCCGCCGGGCTCCTCGCCGCCCGCCTTCTCGACCGCCTCGACCGGGGTGCCGAGGCGCACGCGGATGCCGATGCCCTCCATGGTGGGGACGAGCGGCCCGGCGACGTCGGCGTCGAGCGTCGGCATGACGTGGTCACCCCCGTCGAGGAGCGTGACCTCCGCGCCCCGCTCGACGAACGACTCGGCCATCTCGAGGCCGATGTAGCCGCCGCCGACGACCACGACCCGCCGGCAGGTACGGGCGTCGATCTGGTCGAGCAAGCGGGCGGCGTCGCCCAGCGTCTGCACGCCGTGCACGAACGGCAGGTCGAGGCCCGGGAGGTCGGGCCGCAGCGGGAGGGCGCCCGTGGCCAGGTGCAACTGGTCGAAGCCGACGCGGACCGTCCGCCCCTCGGCCTCGTCCCAGGCCTCGACCTCGCGGGCGTCCAGGTCGATCGCCCGCGCCTCGTGACCCAGCCGCACGTCGATGTCGTGGTCACGCCCGAACGTCGCGGGGTCGCGGGCCACGAGGTCGTCGATGTCGTCGACCACGCCACCCACGACGTACGGGATGCCGCAGGCCGAGTAGCTCGTCCATCGGCCACGCTCGAGCACGACGATGTCGCGCTCGGGCCGGCGTCGGCGGACCTGCATGGCGGCGGTCATGCCGGCGGCGTCACCGCCGACGACGAGGAGGCGATCGGTCATGCGGCGAGGCTACGGCCCTCCCGGCGCCGGCGACCGCGCCATCAGCGACGACTGCCCCGTCACCGACGACCGCGCCATCACCGCCGGCCGTCCCGTGGTCGACGACCGAGCCGTCACCGACGACCGCGCCATCACCGCCGGCCGTACGTTGGTCGACGACCGAGCCGTCACCACCCGCCGTCCCGTCGTCGGCGTCCGTCACGTCACCGGCGACCCTCCCGGCGCCGGCGAGCCAGGTGCACGTGCGCCTTGGCCGCCCCCCACACGAGACCCGGCTCGTGCAGGGACGGGTCGACGTCCGCGAACGTGGCCGGGCTCAGGTCGTAGACGTCGTCGGGAAAGGACCGCTCGGCGAAGTCGTCGCGGGGTACCGGCCGAGCCCCCGCCGACCGCAGCACGGCCGTCGGGTGGCCGACGAGCGACCGGATGGCGGCGAGCGGGTTCCCGGCCTGGGCGTCGACGTCGGCCGTCACGAGCTCGCGCACCCGCCGGCCGCCCTCGGAGGATGCCTCCCTGACGGCGACGGCCAGTCGCCGCTCGCCCCCGGCGTCGAGGGCGATGCCCTGGGCCGAGAGCACCCGCCGGACCGACCGCTCGACCCAGCCGGGCAGGGCGGCGTCGACGGCGTCGGCCAGGTCGGAGGCGTAGCGGGCGAGGGCGGCGGCATCGCCGGGATCGTCGAGCGGGTGGCCGCCGCCGGGGTCGGACATGGGCCCATGCTGCCGCCGGCACCGGCGGTCGCGCCGCGCCGCAGCGGGTAGAACTCCCGGCGATGCGGATCCGTGCGCTGTCGGTCTTCGAGGGCATCGTGTACCACAGCGTCTGCGTCGACCCGGCGAACCCATGCCGGCCCACGCTGGAGGTCGACGCCGTGCTACGGCCGGGCGACGCCGACGCCGAAGCCGGCCCGCTGCTTCTGACGGTCGCCGAGTACGCCGCCATGATCGGCGACGAGCGGCTCGTGCGCCGTTGCGTTGGCGAGCTCGCCGCCAAGGGCCGCCTCGTCGAACGGATGGGCGTGGAGCACGTGTCGTTCCCCACCTGGACCCTGCTCGAGGGCCCCGGCGCCCCGGCCGGGACGGGGTGAGCCGGAGTGTCAGGTCGTGGCGGCGTCGCCGAGGGCGGCGTTGAGGTTGCCCGAGCGCAGGCCCTCGAGATCGAGCGTGACGTAGCGGTAGCCGGCGCCCCGCACGGCGGCCACCACGTCGTCGCGCCGGGCGACGACGTCGCCCAGGCGGTCGACCGGCACCTCGAGGCGGGCGAGCTCGCCGTAGTGGCGGACGCGCAGCTCGGCGAAGCCCAGCCGGTGCAGGCCCGCCTCGGCCCGCTCGACCGCGGCGAGACGGGTGAGGGTGACCGGCGTGCCGTAGGGCAGGCGGGACGCGAGGCAGGCGGCGGCGGGCTTGTCCCACGTGCGCAGGCCGAGGCGCTGCGACCACCCACGCACGTCGGCCTTCGTGAAACCGGCCTCGACGAGCGGGAACACGGCGCCGTGCTCGGCGGCCGCCCGCTGCCCCGGCCGGTGGTCGCCGAGGTCGTCGACGTTCACCCCGAGCGCCACGGTGGCGCCCTCGACGTCGGCCACCGGGGCGAGCACGCGCATGAGCTCGTCCTTGCACCAGTAGCACCGGTCGCCGTCGTTGCGGGTGTACGCGGCCCGACCCAGCTCGTCCGTCTCGACCTCGGCCCAGCGCAGCCCCCACTCGGCGGCGAGCGCCGCGCAGTCGCTGCGCTCGTCGCCCGCCAGCGACGGGGACACGGCCGTCACGGCGAGTGCGCGCTCGGCGCCGAGCGTGTCGTGGGCCACCCGGGCGAGGAACGCCGAGTCGGCGCCGCCGGAGAACGCGACGACCAGCCGGTCGAGCTCGCGGAGCCGATCGCGCAGGGTGTCGAGCGACGCCGTCACCAGCGCACCGGCCCCGGTCGGCGCCCTATCGTGGGGTGAACGGTCATGGGTGGGCATCGTGACGGTTCCTTAACGCAATTGGGGGGCAGAACGCAACGCGCACAGTCCACCAGGTGGTAGACCTGTGACCCGCAGCGGGGGCGCACACCCGCATGCCATTTTCCTGGAACAGGGAGAAGACGATGCGACAGCAAAGCCGGTGGCTCCGCCTCTCGGCCCTGATGCTCGGCCTCTCGTTGGTGGCCGCAGCATGCGGCGGCGACGACGACGATGACGACGCGACCAGTGACACGACGGCAGCCGCCGATGAGGACGAGGGCGCGACCGCGGCCCCCGAGATCGGTGACGCCAACCCCTCCTGTGAGGGCGATGCCGACGGCACCCTGAGCATCGGGGCGCTGCTCCCCGAGACGGGTGACCTCTCGTTCCTCGGGCCACCCGCCATCGCGGCGGCCCAACTGGCCGTCGGGGAGATCAACGAGAACGGTGGCGTCCTCGACCAGGACGTGGCCTACCGCCGCGGTGATTCCGGCGACTCCGATCCCGACATCGCCAACCCCACGGTCGACAGCCACCTCGAGAACGGGGTGGACGTCATCCTCGGTGCCGAGTCGTCCGGTGTCTCGCTCAACGTGATCGACAAGATCGTCGGCGCCTGCAAGATCGAGTTCTCGCCGGCGAACACGTCGCCCGAGTTCACCGAGTACGACGACGACGACCTGTACTTCCGCACCGCCCCCTCCGACATCCTGCAGGGCCAGGTGCTGTCCGAGCTGATGCTCGAGGACGGCGTCGCCACGGCGGCGCTCCTGGCCCGGCAGGACTCCTATGGCGAGGGCCTGCAGGAGTTCACGGCCGTGCCCTTCGAGGAGGGCGGCGGCGACGTCGTGGTCAGCCGCACGTATGACCCCGAGGCCCAGACCTTCGAGGCCGAGGTCGACGAGGTGATCTCCGCCGACCCGGACGCCCTGGTGATGATCGGCTTCGACGAGTCGAGCCGCATCCTCAACTCGCTCTTCGAGGCCGGGTTCACGCCCCAGGACAAGAAGATCTACCTGGTCGACGGCAACATCGGCAACGCGCTGGGCGAGAACTTCACCGAGCCCGGCACGCTGAGCGGGGTCAAGGGCACGCTGCCTTCGGCCGAGGTCACCCAGGACTTCCGCGGTCGTCTCGAGACGGTCGACCCGAACCTCACCGACCTCAGCTATGGCCCCGAGACCTACGACGCCATCATGATCACGGCGCTGGCCGCCATCCAGGCCGACACCGATGATCCGGCCGCCGTGGCCCGCGAGATCAACGGCATCACCCGTGACGGCGAGGAGTGCACCACCTTCGCCGACTGCAAGGCCATGATCGAGGACGGAACCGACATCGACTACAACGGCCCGTCCGGCCCGCAGGACTTCAGCCAGCCCGGCGAGCCCACGGCGGCCAGCTTCGCCGTGCAGGCCTACGGCGAGGACAACCAGATCGACGAGTCGCTGACCGAGTACCGGCAGGCGCAGCTCGGCTGATCGCCGACCTCACACATCACACACGCGACGAGGGGCCGGCCCGCTGGGGCCGGCCCCTCCCGCGCCTACCGCGGGCGGCGGGGTCAGTCGATCTGCGCGGCCAGCGTGCCCAGGTAGAGCTCGATGACCTTGGGGTCGCGCAGCAGCGCGTCCCCCGAGTCGGTGTAGGCGTTGCGGCCCTGGTCGAGCACGTAGCCTCGGTGGCAGATCTGCAGGCAGCGGTTGGCGTTCTGCTCGACCATCACGATCGAGACGCCCGCGTCGTTGATGCGTTGGCAGTTGATGAACACCTCGTCCTGGAAGGCCGGCGACAGGCCGGCGGAGGGCTCGTCGAGCAGCAGGACCTGCGGGTCGGGCATGAGGGCCCGTCCCATCGACAGCATCTGGCGCTCGCCCCCCGACAGCGAGCCCGCCCGCTGCTTCCGGCGCTCGGCCAGGCGGGGGAACATGTCGGCCACGGCTTCGAAGCGCTCGTCGAACGTCTTGGGCTTGCCGTACACGCCCATCTCGAGGTTCTCCTCGACCGTGAGGCGGGGGAACACGTTGTCGTTCTGGGGCACGTAGCCGATGCCCCTCGCCACGAGGGCGTGGGCCTTGAGGCCCGTGACCTCGTCGCCTCGCAGGCGCACGACGCCGTCGCGGACGGGGATCAGCCCGAACAGGGCCTTGACCAGCGTCGACTTGCCGGCGCCGTTCGGCCCGATGACGCCCACGAGCTCGCCGTCGACGAGCTGGAGGTTCACCCCGTTGAGGATGTTCACCTCCGGCACGTAGCCGGCCACGATGTCGGACGCCTCGAGCACGACCGGGCGGGCGGTGATCCCCGCCGCCGGGCCGGCCTGCGGGGTTCCCTCGGTCACGCCTCCTCCTCCCGGGCCTGCCGCTCGGCCTCGATGGCCGCCTCGGCCTCGGCCAGCTGGCGGTCCTGTTCCGCGCGGTCCATCGGCGTGCCGTGGTGGGCGCCCAGGTACGCGTCGATCACGGCGGGATTCGTGACGATCGAGGCGTGGGTGCCCTCCGCGACGATCTCTCCGTCACTCATCACCACGACCCAGTCGCTGATCGTGCGGACGACGTCCATGTCGTGCTCGACGAACACCACCGTGAGGCCCTCGTCGCGCAGCTCCGCCACGTGCCGGATGATCGTCTGGGCCAACGCCGGGTTCACGCCGGCCATGGGCTCGTCGAGCATGACCAGCTTCGGCTGCGCCATGAGCGCCCGGGCCATCTCGAGGAGCTTGCGCTGGCCGCCCGACAGGGTGCCGGCGTACTCGTCGCGCATGTGGGTCAGGTTGAACCGGCCGAGCAGCTCGACCGCCCGGGCCTCGATCTCCTTCTCCTGGCTGTTCCACAGGCGGGGCAGGAGGGCCCGGAAGAAGTTCTCGCCCAGCTGCTCGGTGGCGCCGAGCTTCATGTTGTCCATGACGGAGAGCCGGGCCAGCGCCTTGGTGAGCTGGAACGTGCGGACCATGCCGGTGCGGGCGATCTTGTGGGCGCCGAGGCCTTCGAGCCGCCGGTCGTCGAACGTCCACGAGCCGGTGTCGGGCTTGTCGAAGCCGGTCAGCAGGTTGAAGAACGTCGTCTTGCCGGCGCCGTTCGGGCCGATGAGGGCGGTGATCGCCTCGCGCTGCACCTCGAGGTGCCTCACGTCGACCGCGGTCAGGCCTCCGAAGCGGCGGCGGACCTCGTCGGCCACGAGGATGGGTTCGGGCTTGGGCGCCCCAGGGGACGACCGCACCTGGTCGAACGGGTTGGGTCGCGCTCCGTCGGGCAGCGCCTCGTCGGGCAGCGCCAGGGCCGGGGCGTCGGTTGGGGCGTCGGTCATCAGCGCTCTCCCAGGGCGATCTCGCGCCGGTCGCCGAAGATGCCCTGTGGTCGGTAGACCATCAGCAACACCAGACCGATGCCCACGAGGATGAAGCGCACGTTGCCCGCCTGGTTGCTGTCCATGATGCTGGAGGGTATGAGGTCGTTGGCCACGGCCTCGTCGAGTATGCCCTGGGTGAAGGCGAGCAGCGCCCAGAAGATCATGGCGCCGACGACCGGGCCCCAGACCCGGGCCATGCCGCCGAGGATCAGCGCGGCGTAGGCGTAGAACGTGGGGATCGTGCTGAAGCTGCCCGGCGTGATCGACGCCTGGGTGATCATCCAGAACATGCCGCCGACGGCGCCGATGACCCCGCCGAGCACGAGGCTCTGCATCTTGTAGCTGTAGACGTTCTTGCCGAGGCTGCGCACGGCGTCCTCGTCCTCGCGGATGGCCTTGACGATGCGACCCCACGGGCTGTGCATGAGCATGCGCACCAGGAGCACGGCGAGCAGGACGGCGACCCAGCCCACGCTCAGGATCCACAGGTCGCGGGCGCTGTAGTGCCAGGGCCCGAACCCGTAGTCGCCGCCCGGGATGGGGTTGGCGTCGAAGAAGTCGCCGGCGAAACCGGTCAGCCCGTCGGAGCCTCCGGTGACGTCTCGCCACGACGGCGCCGACATCATGAACCGGAAGATCTCGGACGCGGCGATCGTGACGATGGCCAGGTAGTCGGCCCGCAGGCGCAGCGTCGGGATGCCGAGCAGCAACGCCAGGCACACGGCCGCCCCCACACCGATCAGCACGCCCACTATGAGGGGCACGTCCCAGGTGGTGACACTGATGGCCACCCCGTAGGCGCCGATGGCCATGAAGCCGACCTGGCCGAAGTTCAACAGGCCCGTGTAGCCGAAGTGGACGTTGAGGCCGATGGCGGCGAGGGAGTAGATGATGGCCTCGCGGCCGACGAGCGCACGCAGGGTCCCGTTGAGGATGCTGTGCCAGTTCATGCGTCCTACCCCACTCGTTCCGCTTGACCGAGGATGCCCTGGGGCCTCACCAGCAGGATGAGGATCAGGATGAACAGCGCGGTCACGGTCTTGAACTCGGAGGGGATCACGAGGGTCGACACCTCGACGACCATGCCCACCACCATCGAGCCGACGAGGGCCCCGTAGGCCGTGCCCAGCCCGCCGAGCGTCACGCCGGCGAACATGAGCAGCAGCAGCTGGAAGCCCATCTGCCAGCTCACCTGCTCGGACAGGCCCTGGAGGATGCCGCCGAGGGCGGCGAGGCCGGCGCCGGCGGCCCACACCAGGTTGATCACGCGGTCGACGTCGACGCCCGAGGACTCGGCCAGGTCACGGTTGTCGGCCACGGCGCGCATCGCCTTGCCGGTCCGGGTGCGCTGCAGGAACAGCGCCACGCCCACGAGCACGAGGATCGAGAGCACCATGCCGAAGAGGTCGCGCGGCACGATCGTGACCGGGCCGAGCTCCAAGCCCTCGGTCTGCAGGGAGTACTGCCGGTAGGCCCGGTTGAAGCCCCCGAACTGGAGGTTGTACGTGTAGCGCACGGCGATGCCCACGCCGATGCTGATCACCAGCATGGCGATGAGGCCGGTGCCCCGGTTGCGCAGCGGTCGCCAGAAGAACCGGTCGAAGGCCGAGCCGACCAGCGTGGCGACGAGGATGGCCAGCGGCGCGGCGATCAAGATGTGCCACCCGAACGTGACGTTGAACAGGTACGCCATCAGCGCACCGAACGTCACCAACTCGCCGTGGGAGAAGTTCGTGAGCCGCGTCGTGCCGAAGATCAGCGACAGGCCGATCGCGCACATGGCGATGATCAGCCCGAAGCGCAGGCCTTGCACGGTGAGGCGCAGGAACCGGTCCAACGTCGACGACACGTTGCGGCCCACGTCGTCGCCGAACCCCAGGGGGAACAGAACGGGTGTGTTGGCCCGGCCCTCGCGCACCCGAACGTCGAGCGACGGCCGCTCGTTGCGCAGGCCGACGTCCTCGGGCAGCGTCTCCTCGTCGAGGGTGATCGTGTAGGTGCCGGGGCCAGGCACCGGGACCTCGAAGCGTCCGTCGGCGTCGGACTCGACCGACTCGGAGAACTCCCCGTCGGCCGACTCGACCGTGACGGTGGCACCCTCGACGGTCTGAGCCTCGTCGTCCTGCTCGTAGCGCAGGTTGCCCGAGACGATCAGGGCGTCCTCGGCAGGGGCCTCACCGGTGGCCGCGGTCGTCGGGGTCGCGCCCGGCGGCGCCGCCGTGGTCGGCGTACCCCCCGGAGCCTGGGCCCCCGCCCCCGGTGCCAGCGCCATCCCGACGGCCGACGCGGCCACCAGCGCCACCACCAATCTCCTCATGTGTGCTCCTATTCGCAGGACCGGGAGCTTACGGGACGCCACCGCGCGACCCATCGTCCCGAGCGCTCGACGCCCTCGTTTCACACGTCCGTCATCCCCCGGGCGCTCACGGTCGGGCGATTCGCGCAGCAGATCGCCCGTGCACCCGACAGGACGGACAGACTAGCCCCAGCACCTCGGCGGACGGGCGAGACGGGAGTTCAGTCGACGACACCCACGGCGGCCAGCACCTCGGACAGCGTGCCGACGACACCGGTCACGAACGGGCCGAACTCGGCATAGCGGGCCGAGGCCTCGTCGTAGCGCATCGTGTAGACGCACGCCTTCAGGTCGTCGGGGTGGACGCCGAAGAGCGTCACGCCCCACTCGTAGTCGTCGAGGCCGGTCGAGCCGGTGATCAACTGCAGCACCCGCCCCGCGAAGTTCCGCCCCGAACGGCCGTGGTCCATCATCAGGCGCTCGCGGTCCTCGTACGGCAGCTCGTACCAGTTGTGCTCGTCGCCCCGGCGCTTCGTCATCGGGTAGAAGCAGAACGCCGTCTTGCCCTCGGGCGGCAGCTGGGGATAGAGCCGGGGGCGCTTGCGCTCCTCGGGCATGCCCTGCGCGTACTCGGACACCTCGGTCAGCGACACGTAGCTGTCGACCACGTGCAGGCCGGCCGCCTCCACCTCGGTCTGGAAGCGGCGCAGGCGCCACAGATCGGGGCCGAGCGCGAGGAGGCAGACGTCGCCCTTGTGGCCGAGGAGGGCCACGGGCACTACCTGGTGCTCGTCGGCCTCGAGGGACTTGACCGCGGCCGCCACGGCCGTGCCGTCGGCCAGCGGGGTCACGGCGCAGAACAAGTGGACGACGTTCCACCCGACGGTGGGTGCGAGGGGCTCGGCCATGGCGCGAGGCTACCGGCGACGGTGGGCGCGACACTGGCCCGATGGAGCCAGGTCACGCCCGTCCTCGCCCCCGGGGCGCCCTCGTCGGCGCGGCGCTGCTCGCCCTCGCCGGTGTCGCGGCAGCCGGCTGCGGGGACGACGACGACAACGGCGGCGAGACGACGGCCGGGGCCGACGCCGCGGCCGCCGACGCCGTGTGCACGCTCCTGCGCGGGTGGAACGACGACTACGGCGAGGTGCTCAACGCCACGTCGCAGACCATCACCGACGAGGACGACCCTGCCACGGCCACCGACGTGCTCGTCGGCGGGTTCGACGAGCTGATCGCCATCGGCGAGGACCACGTCACTGAGGTCGACGAGCTCGACCTGCCCGCGATCGCCGAGCGCGACGCCCTGCTCGACGAGCTGCGCGCCGGTGCCGAGCGGTCGATCGCCGTCCTCCGGGAGGAGCGGGAGGAGGCCGCGGCGCTCGGCCCGATCGAGGTGGCCGACCAGCGCGGCGCCCTCGGCGGCGCCTTCACCGGCGTCGAGCGGGCCACCTCGGTCTTCGAGCCCCGTATCGCCGCCTACGGCGACGATCTGCAGCGGGCGTTCGCCGCGGACCCCGGCTGCGCCCACGTCGTGCAGCCCACGGGCGACTGACCGCCGCCGCGCCGGACCGCAGCGTGCGGGCCCGGCGATCGGCGTCAGGCGTTCTCGGTCGGCGGGGCGGGTACCGACCCGTAGCTGCCCACGGGCAGCTGGGCCGGGCCGTAGGAGCCGGTGCCGTCCGCATTCGTCGGCGGCATGGGGATCTCGACCTGCTCGTGGTTCTTGTGCGCCGCCATCACCATCTCGTGGTAGCGCTCGAGCGTGTCGATGAACGACGGGTCGTGGTAGGGCCGGCCGTCGATCAGAGGGCCCTGGGTGCCCTGGAACACGGCGAACAGGTCCTCGCCGGCGATCGTCTTGTGGGTCTCCAGCGCGTGCGCCACCCGCAGGACGTCGGCCCGGTGCTCGACAAGCAGGGCCTCGGCCCGGTGCAGCAGTTCGACCAGGTGCGCCTCGATGCGTTCGCCCAGGTTGCCCTTCAGCAGGTCGAGCTTCTCGTCGTCGTCGCCACCACCCGGACGGCCGCCGCCGCCTATGCCCACCTTGTGGGTCACGCCATGGGAGGCGACCGTGCGGCCCATGCCCCAGTAGCCCTCCATGAGGGTCGCGACCGTGGTGGCCGACTCGAGGTCGCCGGACACGCCGGAGGACGAGTCGTCGTCGAAGAACAGGCGCTCGCCCGCCAGAGAAGCGAGCGACACGATGATGTCGGCCTCGTACTCGCTGCGCCAGCGGGTGAACTGGTCCTCGGGCTTGATCGAGCTGACCATGCCCAGGTACGTGCCCCCCTTTTCGATAGTGGCCAGGTCGATCTCGAGGTGTCGCCGGCTGTGGTAGGCGGCGACGGCGTGGCACGCCTCGTGGATCGCGATCGCGTGGCGCTCACGCTCGATGTACTCGACGTCCTCGGGCGGGCCGAGCTCCTTGAGGTGCTTGGCCTTGATGACGTCTTCCCACGTGATCACCTCGCGCCCGGCCCTGATCGCGCTGATGAGCGCCTCGTTGACGAGGTCCTTCATCGTGGCACCTGTGCCGTAGGGCGTGATCGTGGCGAGCTTGTCGATCTGCTCGTCGGTGAGCTCGTGCCGGACCTTCGCGAGGTAGCCCTCGTAGGTGCGCTTCCTGCCCTCCTTCGAGGGATACCCGACCTTGTACATGCGGTCGATGCGGCCCGGGCGGAGCATCGCCTCGTCGAGGGACTGGGGCATGTTCGTCGCCATCATGACCATGATCCGGTACTTCGGCGGCGGCTTCGGCTGCATGCCGAGCAACCGCCGGCCGTGCCGGTTGAGGAAGCCCTTCGGCTTCTTCAGGCCCGACATCTCGGACAGCAGCGCCTGGAGCGTGCCGCCCCCGCCGCCCATGCCCATGCCGCCCATCATGATGTACTCGCGGATGCGCGGCGGGCCGTCGGGCACCGACGACGGCGCGAGCGTGGCCTGCATCAGCGCCGACTGCGACGCCGGGGACAGCCACCGCAGGTGCTCGTCGCCCCCGCCCGCGTCCCACGGGGCCGGGGTGGCGCTCGGCTGGCCGAACGGACCGGGGGTGAACGAGCCCCGGCTGCCGAGCGAGTCGGCCTCGTCGAAGAACACGATCACGCCGCCGTAGCGGAGGGCCAGGCGTCGCAGCTTCCGGAACAGGCCCTTCACCTTGAGGATGCCGACGCCCATGAACATCTGGATGAAGGCGCCGGGGTCGACGAACACGTAGGGCTTGCCGGTCTCGCCGGCCACGGCCTCGGCCATGAGCGTCTTGCCGGTGCCGGGCGGGCCCCACAGCAGGATGCCGCCGGGCACGTAGCCACCCTTCTCCTCGATCGCCTCGGGCCGGTCGAGGAAGACCATGTTCTCCTTCACCCGGTCGACGACCGCGTCCTGCCCCCACACGTCGGAGAAGCGGGTCTTGATCTCGTCGGGCATGTAGGTGTCGACGCCACCGCGCGACAGGAACCAGAACAGGCCAGCGAACTGGATGATCACAAAGAAGAAGCCGAACAGCAGCTGGGCGATGAACGGCAGCCACTGCCACACCCGAGAGGGCAGCTCGAACAGGGCCGTGACCGGGGCGACGTCGTAGATCGTGCCGAGCACGATGCTGAGGACGAGCAGCAGCACGGTGACCTTCAGCGCCCGCGCCAGCCGGTAGCGGTTCCAGTCGTTGAGGCGACCGACGCGGCGCTCCCACCGCCCGAACACGCTGTTGGTCCAGAACCCGTGGTAGCGCGCCGAGCGCTCCGCGATCAGGTAATGGATCTGACGGAGCAGCTCGAGCCCGAACAGCACGAACAGGAACCACTTCGAGCGGACCGTCTCGTCGACGGCGTCGCGGAAGGTGTTGAACGGGTTCGGGTCGGACGCCGCCGACCACACGAAGAACCCGAACAGCAGGGCGAGCAGCAGCAGGAACTTGATGCGGTCCCACAGGGGCATCTTCTTGCGGGTCTGGGCCACCGGGCCGGAGCCGCTGCCGTGCAAGCCCGGGGCGGGCAGACCGGGCGGCGGAGGCGGCTGCGCGCCCCCGGGCGGCGGGGCGCCGCCGCCGGGCGGGACCGGTGGGGCGGGCGGCGGCGCCGGTGGCGCGGGCGGGCCGACCGGCGGCCCGGCCGGACGGCCGTTGGGCATCGGCGGCCAGCCGACGGGCGGTGACCCGCTGGGCGGCGTCTGGGGCGGGCCGAGGGGGCCGCCGACGGGTGGGCCCGACGGCCGGGCAGGCGGGACGTTCGGGTCGGCCATGTCAGCTTCTCCCCTTGTGGTGACCCCGGGTCGCCCGGTGCCCACGCGTGCCCGTACGTGGTCTCACGACTCGGTGTCCTCGATGGTCCACGAATCGACGATCTTCTCGATCTCGTCGCTCCGTGTCTCGAAGTAGCAGGTCTCGTCGCAACTCACCACGAACAGGTACAGCGTGCTGCTGGTCGAGTCGAGCAGCGCGGTCTGGTCGACCACCGCCACGTCCGAGCCCTGCATGACCGCGTACACGTTGTGGTTGCCGTGGTAGCCGCCGTCGAACTCTGCCGGCTCGTCGACGAGGACCTGGACGTCCTCGGCGGCGGCCGAGCCGAGCGACATCTCCTTGCTCGTGCCGAGCGGGTCGGTGCCCAGCACGGCGCTGCGGAGGCCGCTCACGTTTATCTGGTCGCGCTCGGCGGCCGACAGCGCCTGGATCTGCACGAAGCCCCGGGGCTCGGACGCGCCGATCTCGACCGAGCCCTCGGCGCTCGGGTCGTCGCTGGCGTCGAACCCGCGGAACCAGACCTGGGTCTCGGCCCGCTCGAGGGCGGCGTCGGTCAGCTCGTCGTCGCCGGTGTTGACCGACCGGAGCAGCTCCTCGGTGTCGTAGATCGCCCAGTCGCGGGGGAGCTTGGCGAAGACGCCCTGCTCCTCGTTCTCGACGTACTGGTACCCCGAGTCCCCGCAGGCGGCGGCGGCAGCCCCCACCCCCACTGCGACAAGCAGCAAGCGACCCACTCTCACGAATGGCATTCTCCCGATCGCACCGATGGATTGCGACTGAACCACTCCAGATCTTGCCCGACCGGCCCGGTGTTCTCACGCCGTTCACGCGCGCAGCGTGGCACATCGGTGACGAAAAGCAGCCGGCCGGCCGGTCTCACGGACGCTCCAGGGTCACGACGGCCGAGAAGTCGGGCACCTGCGAGGCCGGCTCGCGGTGGTCGGGTCCGGCGGGCACGAGCACGTTGCCCTCGGGCCAGTGCACCTGCAGCGTGCCGGCCGGCAGGCGGGCCAGCCGCACACGGGCCTCGTAACGGCCGGTGCCCGATCGCAGCACCACGCGGTCGCCGGCGGCAAGGCCGAGCTCGGCGGCATCGTCGCCGTCGATGAACACGGCGTCGCGGCCGGCTCCGGTGAGGGGGTCGATGCGGCCGTGCACCATCGAGTTGAACTGCTTGCCACGGCGGGTCGTGACCACGAACGAGCCGGCGGGCCGCTCGGCGACCTCGGCGACCAGCGGCGTGAACCGGCCCCGGCCCGACGGAGTGGGGAACTCGCCCCCGGCGCACAGGTGCCGGCCGCCCCACTGCACGGCATCGCCGGACACCGCCAGGCGTTCGATGCCGGCGTAGGCCGGCACCACGGCGGCGATCTCGGTCCGCAGGGCCTGGTTCGTGGGCCACGAGAATGCCGCGCGGTACCCGGGCCGGACCCGGTTCGCCACGTCAGCGAACAGGCGCCACTCGCTGCGGGCCTCGCCCACCCGGCGGGGGATCTCGGGGCTGAACACGATGCGGCGCTCGGTGATCGTCTCGGTGCCGCCGCCCTCCTGCTCGTAGCGGGTGGCGACCGGCAGCAACAGCACGTCGTCGCCGTCCACCAGCATCTGGCTGGTGACGACGACGTCCTGGTGGACCCGCAGCGGCACCCCGCCGAGCGCGGCCTCGACGCGTGGCGGGTCGGGCAGCACGTCGAGCATGTTCCCACCCGACATCCACAGCACGTCGAGCTCGCCCCGGCCGGCGGCGTCGACCATCTCGGGCGCGGTCAGCCCGGGTCGCTCCGGCACGGGGAAGCCCCACCTGGAGGACAGGGCTGCGGCGTGGTCGGCGTCGACCGGGAGGCCACCCGGCAGCGCCGTGGCGTAGGCGCCCATCTCGGCACCGCCCTGCACGCCGGAGTGACCGCGGATCGGCATGAGCCCGACCCCGGGCCGGCCCACGCCGCCCTGGGCGAGCGCCAGATTCACGATCGCGCGCACCCCGTCGGCGGCCGTGCGGTGCTGGGTGATGCCCATCGACCACAGGTGCACGGCGCCCCGCGCCCGGACCAGCTCGTCGACGAAGGCGTCGAGCGTCGCGGCGTCGACACCTGCCACCCGCAACAGGTCGTCGAGGCCCTGGCCGGCGAGGGCGGCGGCGGTCTCGCCCCAGCCCTCGGTATGGTCGGCGACGAACGCCTCGTCCAGCCCGCCGCGCTCGGCCAGGCGCTTCAGCGCGGCGGTGGCGAGGGCCACATCGGCCCCGGGACGCACGGGAACGTGGAGGTCGCTCATCCTCGTGCCGAAGATGGCGGACTCGACGTTGGACGGCACCCAGTAACGCTCGAGCCCCGGCTCGAGGTACGGGTTCACGACCACGACCCGGCAGCCCCGTCGGCGGGCCAGATACAGGTACTTCATGAACACGGGCTGGTTGTTCGCGGGGTTCGAGCCCCACAGCACCACCAGGCGGGCGTCGTCGATCACGTCCTGGTACGAACAGGTGGTGGCCCCCACGCCGATCGTGTCCTTGAGGCCGACGGTCGAGGGGGCGTGGCACACCCGGGCCGCCGAGTCGACGTTCGCGATGCCCATGGCCCGGGCCGCCTTGGCCGCCGCGTAGTACACCTCGTTCGTGATGCCCCGGCTCGTCAGGTAGATCGCCGCGCGCTCGGGGGCCGTGGCCCGCAGGCCACCGGCCAGCGCGTCGAGCGCCTCCTCCCACGGCACGCGGCGGAACCCGGGCTCGCCCCGCCGCCGGCGCATCGGATGGCCGAGGCGGCCCAGTGCCCGCAGCTCGGCGCCGCTGCGGCCGCGCAGTCCGGCGACGTCACCGAGCGCCGCAGGGTCGAGCGCGTCGGCGGTGTTGAGCGCCAGGAGGTCGAGGCGGGTCGTGCACAGGTGCACGCCGTCGATCGTCCAGTCGTGCAGGCCGGTCACCCCGAGGGCGCACCCGTCGCACGAGCCCCGTGTGAGCACCTTCCAGGCGTAGATCGGGTGGCCGCGGTTGGCCCACGCCGCCCTGGCCATGGCCCCGTAGTGGTGCGGCTTCTGCTCGCCGATGCCGTTCGGGCGCCACCCGGCCCACAGACGGGGGTTCCAGCCGGTCAGCTGCTCGCGCAGGCCCATGTCACCGCCTCCGGTCCTCGGTCCCGGCCACCGCCACCTCGGCGGGGTGCCGCCGCGAGGGCCCGGGGATCTCGGGGGCGTAGACGTTCAGCTCACCGCTGCGGGCAAAGCCGCAGAGCGTCAGACCGGCCAGGCGGGCCGCGCTCACCGCCAGCGACGACGGGGCGCTCACCGCGACGACCGTGCCGAAGCCGGCGGCCCAGGCCTTCTGCACCATCTCGAAGCTGGCCCGGCCGCTCACGAACAGCCCGAGGCCGTGCGCAGGCAACCGGTCGTCGAGCAGCAGGCGGCCGACGACCTTGTCGACGGCGTTGTGGCGGCCGATGTCCTCGCGGGCGAGCTGCGGCGTGCCGTCGCCGTCGAAGGCCACCGCCGCGTGGGCGGCGCCGGTGGCCGCGAACAGCTCCTGCTCGCCGGCGACCCGATCCGGTACGGCGGCGAGCACGTCGAGCGGGATGGGTGGCGACGGCGCGAGCGGGTGCAGGCGTTCGCGCAGCTCGTCGAGGGCCGTGGTGCCGCACATGCCGCAGGCCGAGGTGGTGGGCGTGAGGCGGGGCACGGGGGGCGGGGCCGCACCCCCGGTGTCGACCGTGACCACGTTGAACTCGCTCTCGAGCGCCGAGCCCGCGCCGCAGTACTTGCACTGGCGGACCGGCGCGCCGCCGAGCAGGCCCTCGCTGTGGCAGAAGCCGGTGGCCAGCTCGAAGTCGTGGCCGGGCGTGCGCATCGTCGTGGCCACGAGCACCCCGTCGAGGTGGATCTCCAGCGGCTCCTCGACGACCACCTGGTCGGGCCGGCGCGCCAGCCGTGCGCCGTCGTAGTGGTGCGTCAGCACCTTGTGCGCGCGACCCCGGGGCACGGTCCGAGGCTACCGGCGTCCCAGCATGTGACCCCCGGCACGCCCCGGCGAGCGCTCAGCGCTGGTCGATCACCTTGAGCGGCACGAGCGTCTCGTCGCCCGGGTCGCCGTCGATCAGGTACGCGGTCAGCGCGTTGCGGCCCTCCACGAACAGGTCGGGCCGGGCCAGGCCGAGCACGAGCGGCTTGTCGGTCCTCTCGTCCGGCTCCACCACTGCCACGGCCGACACGGTGCCGTTCAGGGCGTAGGCGACGTGTGCGCCGTCGCCCAGGTCGCCTCGGCCCACGATCTCGAGGGGCAGCGGGTCGTCGAGGTCGATGTCGTGGAGCCGGCCGAGGCCGTCGACGGACACCTCGCGCGCCGGCCCTGAGCGGCCGGCATCCTGCACGTCGAGGTCGTCGACGTCGCGGCCCACCAGACCGCCGTGGACCGTGCGCTCCCAAACGGCGTCGTCGCCGACCGCCTCGACGGCGTCGCCGGCCATGACACGCGCGAACGACGCCTCGGCCCCATCGATGGTCACGACGCTCTCGCCGGGCTCGGCGCGCCACAGGTTGTCCTCGTCGTCGTCGACGAGCTTGAGGTCGGGGTCTCGCGGCGTCCCATGCCCGATGGGGCGACCATCGAGTCGCCACGGGGGCTCGACGCCGATCATGTCGTAGATCGTGGGGGCGACGTCGATGGACATGACGTTGTCGTCGACCACCCGGCCCTCGGACTGGCCCGGCGCCTTGATGAGCAGCGGCGTCCACAGCAGCTCCTCGTGGTTGCCCCTGCTCAGCCAGCGCCACGGCTCGTCGTCGACGAACGCGTGGCCGTGGTCGGCCGTGACGACGACGAGCGTGTCGTCCAGCGTGCCGGCGGCGCGGAGCCGGTCGAGCAGGTCGCCCAGCAGGCGGTCGCAGGCCTGGGCCTGGAGCACGTGGCGCTGGTGGGCCACGCCGATGCCCGGCCCGTACCAGCCGATGTTGCGGTAGCCGATCGGGTACCGGCTGGTGGCGTAGGTGGTCCCGTCCGGCAGGAACTGCCAGGGGTCGTGCGGGAGGGCCGCGTGATAGAAGAACAGGTCCGGCCCGGGGTGCGCGAAGTCCTGTTCGCCGATCCACCGCCGGGCCTCGCCGAAGCGGTCGTCGTCGAGCACAGACGGCAGGGCGAACTCGTCGCCGCCCGCATCGTCCTCGGCCCGGGCGCTGCCGGTCCACAGCTCGACGGCATCGGCGAGCAGCCGGCCGAGCCCGGCGGGCCGAGGGCGGGGACACAGGTCGGGCGGGCACAGCTGGGTGATCTGCTCGCGCACGTGCAGGTCGTAGGCGCCACCGAGCAGCGTGAAGAGGTTGTCGGGCTCCTGGGCCGGACCGTCCTCGGCCCGGTTGTCCGGGTCCGGGTAGCGGCCGGTGAGGATGGCGGGCACGGCATCGCGGGTGAACAGCGACACGGTCGTGTCGTCCCGGTACCAGCTGGCCGTGTCGGCCAGGGCCGCGAAGTTGGGAAACAGCGCCGGGTCGATCCGCCCCTGGCCGTCGAGCAGCGTCTGGGTAGGCAGGGCGTCGAACACGAGCATCGCCACGTCCGGAGGGTCTTCGCCGACCGCAGCCGCCACCTGCGCCGCGAGCTCGTCGTCGAGCGGCGGCGCGCCGTCGCCCGACACGAGCCCGGCGGTGGGCGAGAGCGCGAGGAACTGCACGAGGTAGACGACCGACGCCGCCCCGGCCACCCGCAGGAACGTGCGCGCCCCCACCGTCCGCAGGCGCAGCGCCGCCACCGCCAGACCGCCGGCGACGCCGAGCGCGACCGGCACGGGAGGGCTCCACGACCCATCGGTCAGGTCCCGGCCCAGCCGCCACGTGGCGACGCCCGCGATCGCGGCCACGACGACCACGTGCACGGCGCGGCGCCGGCGGGCGCCGAGCAGCCGGCCTGTCAGGCCGGGCACCGCCAGGGCGAGCGGCGGCGCCAGCGTCACGACCAGTCCGAAGGCCACGATCGTGCGCGGAGTGGCGCCCCGCGCGATGAACGTGTCGGGCGACCGGCCGAAGCTGTCGAGCAGGGGGCGCGCGAACGCGACGGCGCACAGGGCCGCGAGCTCGAGCGTCAGCAGGCCCTCGTGGGCCCAGCCCGACCGGTGCCGCAGCGAGCCCATCGGCTCCACTGTGGCGTTGGACTCGTCCACCTCGTCGGGTCCCGTGGCGCTCTCCGTCAGGGCTTCGGCTCGGCCAGGTACAGCGTGCGGGTGCCGCCGGGCAGGATCTGCTGTCGGTCAACGGCGAAGTGCTCGGCCAGCGCGGCCTCGAACGCGTCGCGCCGGTAGTCGTCGAAAAGGCCGGCCGGCCGGTCAGCGAGGAGCCGGCGGACCAGGGCATCCTCGGGATGGGGCAGCTCGACGACGAGGCGCCCACCGAGCGAGCGCAGCCAGGCCACGACCTCGGGGAGCGGCACGTTGGCGCCGATGGCCAGGTGGTGCACGAGGGCGAGGGCCAGCACGACATCGGGACGGACCCGCTCGGTGAACGGCGCCCGCTCGCAATTGCGCCAGCCGAGACCGCCGGGCGGGTCGGCCAGGTCGACGACGAGCGGCAGGATCGTGCCGGAGCCCTCGGCGCGCAGCTGCCGGTAGAGCCGGTCGACGACAAGCTCGTCGCTGTCGACGGCCACGACGTGGTCGGCGTGCTCGGCGGCCAGGCGGGCATACGCCCCGTCGTTCGTGCCGAGGTCGAGCACCAGCCCGGCGCGGGAGCCGCGACTGGTGCGGTATCCGGCCAGGGCCTCGGTGACGAAGGCCCGCTTGGCGGCGTCGTCCGCGGGGCTGTAGCCACACGTCGTGCGGTAGTCGGACCAGGTCGAGCGGCGGCGCCGCATGTCGAGGCCGGCGACGAGCGCCGCGAGCTTGGTGGTCGTGGCCTTGGCCAGCTCGGTGCCGAAGCCCGAGGCCCGCAGGTCGGCCTTCACCCGCTCGCTGCCGGCCGTGACCCGGCGTTCGAGCACGCTGTGGAGCACGACGTTGCGGAGCACTCCCGGCCGCAGCAGGCCCCGGCCCGAGAACATGCCCCGCACCTCCGACGGCGTCAGCCCGTCGACGCGGCCCCGCAGCAGCGGCTGATGCGGCACGCCCAGGTGGGCGCTGACGAGCAGCGGGAACAGCAGCGTCTGGCAGAACTGTCGGTAACCCGGCCAGGGCCCGGCCGCCGGCTCGAACGACCCCACGTCGAGGAACGTGGGGCGGGCGCCGACGAAGGCGACGTTGTACGCCGTGCCGTCCTTGAGCGAGAAGCCCTCGTCGAGCGCGGCGCCCAGCACCTCCAGCTGGAGGGCGGCGGCGGCGCGGAGCATGGTGAAGGGCCACTCGTAGGGATACGAGACGATCGGCACCCGCTCGTGGCGCAGCACCGCCGCCCAGGGGGCGCCCCGCGGCGAGAGCGGGACGTCGCCGGGCCGGGCCGGCTCGTGCTCGGTGGTGCCCACCACCTTGCCCTCGGCCACGAGGCGCGGGAAGAACGCCGTGGCCGCCAGGCGGCGCCAGTCAGCGGCGGCCCGCTCGGACAGACCGCGCAGCACCGCGCCGTCGTCACCGGTGAAGACCGCGCTGTCCGGGTCGCGGAACGAGCCCGGCTCGTAGGTGGCCACCGGGGACGATCAGGCGTCGGGCGGGGCGGGGGCGGGGCGCTCGGCCTCACCCGCCGTGGCCACGGCGTCGGGGTCCGCGTCCGCGGCGGTGTCGGGGTCGCCCTTGCGCCGCCGCGAGAACGCCCCCGTCACCCGGGAGCGGGCCGCTCGCACGGCCACGCCGGCGGCCGCGGTGCCGCCGACGAGCACCGTGGCGATGAGGCTGCCGGAGTTGGCGTCGAGATAGGCCAGGGGCATGGGTTCTCCCTATGCATCGGACCGGTCGGTCGCGTGTCCGCCACGCCAGCATGTCGCATGCGACGCCCGCGGTGGCCGGCCACGCCGCCGGCCTCCACGTGCTGGTCACGGTCGCCCTCGACGCGGCACCAGCCGTTCACTTGGCGCGCATTCTGCCACAGCGCGGGACGGGCTCCAACGCGCCCCCGGCGCGGGCCGCCGCCCGCGCGGGATGTCCACCGGCCGGCCGGACGACCGCGCCGGCGACGGCCGGCCGGCGGTCCGGCAGCCGCCCGACCGCCGATCAGTCGGGGGGCGGCAGGCTCTGGCAGGGCCCGCCCCCGCAGGTGTCGACGAGGCGGCCCTCGGCGAGGAACGTCGTGCCGACCGTCAACACCTCGGGGAAGTCGCGCCCCATGCCGTGCGGGTCCTCGCCCGCCCGGTTGGGCACGTTGCCGGTGGGCGGCGCCGGGGTGCCGAAATCCCAGACCACGAGGTACGAGCCCCGGTCGTCGGGCAGGTGTCGCACCGGGTCGATGCCCCAGAACGGCTCGACGTCGAGGCTGCGACCGGGCGCGAGGGCCGGCACCCGCACCCGCGCCGAGATCGTCCGGGCCAGGACCTCGGTGGCGACGTTCGCCACCTGGTGGTCGCCGAAGGCCTCGTAGAGCAGGACCCGCTTGGCCGGCGTGGCCCGGTACGGGTCCTCGACGAGGTGCTGGACGTAGCCGTCCCCCTCGCCCCGGTCCCACAGGATCTGGCTCAGCACGATCGCCATCTGGCGGTCGACCCAGTCGGGGTAGCGGGGGTCGAACACCGTGGCGAACACGTCGAAGTCCACGCTGCGGTCGAGCAGCGTCGAGTAGTTGATGGCCCCGACGCCGAGGAACGAGCGGTTCCAGTCCTGGGCGATGGCGCTGAGCGCCCCACCGATGATGCCGCCCTGGCTGACGCCCACGAACGACAGGTTGTGCTGGTCGAGCAGCGGCGCCCCGTCCGCGGCCTGGAACGCCGCGTCCGACGAGAGGCCGGCCGGGTGCTTCAGCATCCGGCCCAGGTAGAGGAAGTTGATCATCGACTGCTGCAGCCGGTCCGGCAACGTGCGGAAGTAGGACATGTCCTGGAGGGTCGTGAGCACGGCGCCCGCGTCCTCGGCCGCCATGCCGATCCACGGTGTGGCGCAGAACGTGGTGTTCGCCACGCTGGCGTAGCGTGAGCCCGAGCCGAGCACCTCGTTGGGCGAGCCGAGCAGGCCGTGACCGTAGAGCGCCATGCTCGTCGGGTTCGCCGTGCCGTCGGCGTGCAGCGCCGACGCGGGGATGGTGCACACGAACCGGGCCGTGTAGGTGCCGTTGCGCACGGGGATGGGCGACGACGCCGGCCCGACCCCGTTGTTCAGCACGCTGCCCGGCGAGCCGTCGCCCGTGAGGTAGTTCGGCACGATGAACGTGCCCTCGACCTCGCGCAGCAGGTTCGACCGCGTGCTGGCGCGTACGGCGGTGACGGTGAAGGCGGGAGCGGCCTCCCCCAGTTGGGCGAACGCGTCGTCACGCATGGCGAGGACCCGCTCGGACAGGTTGCGCCCGCTGGCGACCGTGAAGTCCCAGGCGAGCACCAGGTCGCGGCGGGCCACGCCCTCCCGCCGCAGGGCCCGGAACAGCCCCTCCATGTGGGGACGCCTGGCCTCGAGCTCGGGGATGTCGGTGCTCAGCCGGTCGCGGTAGGCCCGGAACACGTCGCTGGGGGCGATCGGCTGGCCGGTCCCGTCGACGAGGTCACGCAGGGCGACGATGTAGCGGTGGCCCTCCACCAGGGACTCTGCCGGCCGCACGAACAGCAGGCGGTGGGCGTCGTCGGGCGCCCGGCTGTCGAGCTCGGCCCAGTAGGGGTGCCGCCGGCCGGTGTCGGCGTCGAGCAGCACGATCGGGGCGTGGTGGTCGAGCGAGCGCGCCATGTCGGTGATGGGCGCCGCCCCACTCGCCGCCAGGTCCAGGCCGGGCAGCAGCACGGTGATCGCCGATCCGGGCGAGAAGCCGTCGTTGCGGTTCATCTCGGTGGGGTCGATCGGGGTGCCGTCGCTGTTGGCCGGCGTGGCCTCCGGCGACAGGTCGAGCCGCCGGCCCGTCTCGGTGCTGTCGTCGTCCACCGTGAAGTAGTCGTTGGGGAACGGCAGCATGCACCGTTCGCCCCCCAGCGGGTCGCACGTCCCGGGGTCGTTCGACAGCGTGATGTCGATGTGCCCGCCACCCCGCGGCGGGGGCGGCACCGTGCAGGCCGACGCGGCGACGCCGGCGGTCATCGCCAGCGCTACGGACAGCACGGCACGCGGCCACGCCCTCCCCATGATTCCCATGCGGTTCCCCTCCCCGTGTTGCGGCGACCCTACCCCCGCGCAGTGTGACGAGTGCCACTTTCCTTACGGCGGTAGGCCCCGGCCGGGGGGCCCGCCACACGGGTGGCGAGGGGGCGGACGGGGCATGCTGCCGGTGTGGACGCCGACCCACCCAACCCCCGGCCGCTGACCCTGTCCCGGTTGCTTCTGCGGGGCTTCGCCAAGCGGTGCCCGCTGTGCGGCGGCGGCGACCTGTTCCGCGGGTGGTTCACGATGCGCGACCGCTGCCCCCGCTGCGCGTTCCCGCTCGAACGGGTCGAGGGCCACTGGCTGGGAGCGCTCGGCATGAACACCGTCGTCAGCTTCACCGCGCTGCTGGCGACGGTGGTGATCGGCTTCGTCGTCACCTACCCCGACAGCCCGACCGGGCTGCTCATGGCCATCGCCCTCGCGGTCGCCGTGGTCGTGCCGCTGCTGTTCTTCCCGTTCTCGAAGACGCTGTGGAGCGCCATCGACCTGGCCATGCGCCCGGTCGAGCCGGACGACGACGTGGACCCCGCCTGGCTCCCCCCGGCCCGCCACCACGAGCGCTGAGGCGGGCTCCGGGCGGTCGGGGCGTCAGGTAGGGGCGGCGGGGCGGGCGGGCCGGGCCGCGGCGCGGCAGGACGCGGCGTGGCGCGCCGGGACGCTCCGGTCAGGTGAGGTCAGGTCAGGCCGGCGAGGTGGGCGTGGTCGTTGAAGCGGACCAGCTCCCACGCCGCGGTGCGCCGGCCGTACGGGTTCGGGCCGTAGCGCCATTCGGTGACCGACGCGTTGACGGGACTGAACCACGCCCGGTCCCGGCCGCCGCCGGGCTCGAGACCGAACCACCGGATCATCGACTGGACGATCACGCCGCCGTGGCAGGCCACGACGACGGTGCGCCCGGGGTGCCGCTCGACCAACCGGTCGAGGCCCGCCTTCACTCGCTCGGCCATCTCGTGCCAGGTCTCGCCGCCGGGGTCGCGTCGCATGTGCACGTCCCAGCCGGACTCGGGCACGGGGTACCGCTCGTCGAACTCGTCCCACGGCAGGCCGTCGCCCTCGCCGGGGTGGTGCTCGCACAGGTCGCAGTCCTGGGCGATCTGCGGGCCGCCGAGCGCCGGGGCCAGGATCGTGGCGGTCTCGACCGCCCGGGGCATGACCGATGCGTACAGGACGGGGTCGTCGTCGAGCTCCAGGCCGGCGTCCCACCGGTCGCGCAGAGCCTGTACCTGGCGCCGCCCGAGGTCCGAGAGGCCCTGGCACCCCTTGTGGCCCCCGACGATCCTCAGCTCCTGCGCCCGTGACTCGCCGTGGCGCACCAGCACGATGCGGGTCCCCTCCATCGCCGGCACGCTACCGGCGACCGGCTCCGGCGCCGCCCCGTCGCCGCCGGCCCTGCCGCGATCCCCGCCTCGTCGCGCACCCGCCCGCCGGAACGACCCGCCCGCCCTCGCCACCGGGCCCGTCATCGCCACGGGCCTCGTCATCGCCGGCCCCGTGCGGGAGGCTGAAGCCATGGACGCCGATGCCACCGACGACACGGGGAGGGCCGCGGACCCGTGCGAGGGGGACGACGCCGGCGGCACCGCAGAGCCGGGCGACGCCAAGCGGTCGGTGGCGACGCTGTTCGGCTCCACCGCGGGCGTCTACGACTCGGTCGTGCCGTTCTTCGCGACCTTCGGGCGGACGCTCGTGGCCGAGGCCGGGCCGCGGCTGGGCGACCGGGTGCTCGACGTGTGCTGCGGCCGCGGCGCCTGCCTGCTGCCCGCGGCCGAGGCGGTGGGCCCCATGGGCAGCGTGCTCGGTGTCGACCTCGCGGCCGAGATGATCGCGGCGCTGGCGGACGAGACGGCCGGCATGCCACAGGTCGAGGTGGCCGTGATGGACGCCGAAACCCTCGACGTGCCCGACGCGGCGTTCGACGTCGTGCTGTGCGGCTTCGGGATCTTCTTCCTGCCGTCGCCCGAGCGGGCGCTCGCCGAGTGGCGGCGGGTGCTGCGCCCGGGCGGCACGGTGGCGGTCTCGACGTTCGTGACCGGCGGCGGGTTCCCGTGGACGGCGTCGGTCGTGAGGGGGATCCTGCCCGCACACGCCAGCCGGGCCGCCTCCGCGCCGCTCGGGCGGGCCGAGGCGGTGCGCGCCGCGCTCGCCGACGCCGGCTTCGCGGACGTGCGATCAACGGCGATCGAGCGACGCTTCCTGTTCGCCGACCTGGACGCGGTCGTGGCCTGGCACGGCACCCACGGCGGCCGGGCGTTCCTGGACCGGTTCGACCCCGGCCAGCTCGCGGCGTTCCGGGCGTCCGCCACCCGCCACCTCGACGCCGGCCACCGGGCACCCGAGGGCGGCTACGAGCTACGCCAGGGCATCGAGGTCACGCTCGCGTCCCGTCCTTGAGCGCGACGCGTCCTGGAGTGCGACCCCTCCTTCAGCGCTCCCCCGCCGCGCTGCCGCGCGACGGCATGGGTGCACGGGCCCGAACGCGGCAGCGCCGCCCCGCCGGGGCGGCGCTGCCCTTCGATTGCGCGGGACCGTCGGGACGAGCCCGTCCGGCGCCCCGCCGACCTGGGAGTCCCCGGAGGGATCTCCCGGTCAGGACCCGTCCGGCCGCGTTCGGCTCAGAAGTCCTCCATGCCACCGCCGGGTGCGCCGGCCGCCGCCTCTTCGGGCTTGTCGGCGATGACGGCCTCGGTGGTGAGGAAGAGGGCGGCGATCGACGCGGCGTTCTGCAGCGCCGAGCGGGTGACCTTGGCGGCGTCGATGATTCCGGCCTTGGTCAGGTCCTCGTAGTCGCCGGTCTCGGCGTTGAGGCCCTCGGACGGGCCGTCGAGGCTGCGCACCCGCTCGATCACCACGCCGCCCTCGAGGCCGGCGTTGGTGGCGATCTGCTTGAGCGGCTCCTCGAGGGCCCGGGCCACGATGGTGGCACCGGTGGCCTCGTCGGCCGACAGCGTCGGGATCAGGTCGCGCACCTTGGTCTGGGCCCGCAGCAGGGTGACGCCACCGCCGGCGACCACACCTTCCTCGATGGCGGCCTTGGTGGTCGACACCGCGTCCTCGATGCGGTGCTTCTTCTCCTTGAGCTCGACCTCGGTGGCGGCGCCCACCTTGAGCACGGCCACGCCGCCCGACAGCTTGGCGAGCCGCTCCTGCAGCTTCTCGCGGTCGTAGTCGGAGTCGGTGTTCTCGATCTCGTTCTTGATCTGGGTGACGCGGCCGGAGATGTCCTCGTCGGAGCCGGCGCCCTCGATGATCGTGGTCTCGTCCTTGGTGACGATGACCTTCTTGGCCCGGCCGAGCAGGTCGAGCGTGGCGTTCTCGACCTTGAGGCCGACGTCCTCGCTGATGACCTGGCCACCGGTGAGGATAGCGATGTCGGCCAGCATGGCCTTGCGGCGCTCGCCGAAGCCGGGGGCCTTGACCGCCACCGACTTGAACGTGCCGCGGATCTTGTTAACGACCAGCGTGGCGAGGGCCTCGCCGTCGACGTCCTCGGCGATGACGACCAGCGGGCGGCCGGCCTGCATGACCTTCTCGAGGACCGGGACGAGGTCGCGCACCGTCGAGATCTTCGAGCTGACCAGCAGCACGTGGGCGTCGTCGAGGACGACCTCCATGCGGTCGGGATCGGTCACGAAGTACGGCGAGATGTAGCCCTTGTCGAAGCGCATGCCCTCGACGAGATCCATGTCGATGCCGAAGGTCTGGGACTCCTCGACGGTGATGACGCCGTCCTTGCCCACCTTGTCGATCGCCTCGGCGATCGTCTGACCGATCTCGGGGTCGGCGGCCGAGATGCCGGCGACCTGGGCGATCTGGTCCTTCTGGTCGACCTCGACGGCCAGGTCGCGGATCGCGGCCACGGCGGTCTCGACGGCGGCCTCGATGCCCCGCTTGAGCGACATGGGGTTGGCGCCGGCAGCGACGTTGCGGAGGCCCTCGCGCACGAGCGACCAGGCGAGCACGGTGGCGGTGGTGGTGCCGTCGCCCGCGACGTCGTCGGTCTTCTTGGCGACCTCCTTGACGAGCTCGGCGCCGATGTTCTCGTAGGGGTCGTCGAGCTCGATCTCCTTGGCGATCGACACACCGTCGTTCGTGATCGTGGGGGCGCCCCACTTCTTGTCGAGCACGACGTTGCGGCCCTTGGGGCCGAGGGTGACCCGCACGGCGTCGGCCAGCTTGTTCATGCCGGCCTCGAGGCCGCGGCGAGCCTCCTGATCGAAGGCGATGATCTTCGGCATCGGGTGTTGGGTCCCTCCGTTGGGCACGGGTTAGCACTCGAACTAGACGAGTGCTAAGTCAACCACGCTCCCGTAAGCACTCGCAACACCCGAGTGCTAGCGATCCGGAGGCGACGCCCGAGGGCTCAGCCGCCGGCGACGGCGGGGATGATCGCAACGGTCTCGCCGTCGGGCACGGGGGTGTCGAGCCCGTCGAGGAAGCGGATGTCGTCGTCGGCCACGAACACGTTCACGAAGCGCCGCAGGCCACCGTCGGCGTCGATGAGCCGCTCGGAGAACCCGGGGTGGGCGGCGTCGAGGCCGGCGAGCACGTCACGCACGGTCTCGCCCTCGGTCTTCACCTCGGCCTGACCCCCGGTGAGGGTGCGCAGCGTGGTCGGGATGCGGACGGAGACGGTCATCGGAACGATCCTTCGCCTGGTCGTGGTCGCGGCGGCCGCGGGCCGGAGCGCGGGCGATGGTAGCCAACGGCCCCACCCGCCGGGGCATTCCGGTCGTGCCTCTTGCCGGAGACAAACTCGGAGGCTAGAAATCCGGATTTTGGATGGAGGTGTTCGACGTGCAGCTCGGTGAGGGCGTCGAATGGGCCCTGCACTCCTGCACGGTGCTGGCCACCCTGCCGGAGGGACGGACGCTGCCCGCCGCCCGGCTGGCCGAGTTCCACGGCGTGCCCGCCGCCTACCTGGCCAAGCACCTCCAGGCGCTGTCGCAGGCCGGCATCGTCGAGTCCGTGGCCGGGCGCCGGGGCGGCTATCGCCTGGGGCGGCCCGCAGAGGCGATCTCGGTGCTCGACGTCGTCGAGGCCGTCGAGGGTGCCGAGGGGTCGTTCCGCTGCAGGGAGATCCGGCGGCGGGGGCCGACCGCCTCGCCGGCGTCCAACTACCGCCGCCCGTGCCGCATCACCGTGGCGATGGAGCGGGCGGACGCCGCCTGGCGGGCCGAGCTGGCCGCGCAGACGATCGCCGGACTCGTGGCCGAGGTGACCCCCGCCCTCACGCCCGTCGTCGTCCGCAAGGCGACGGCCTGGTTGGCGGAGGCAGTGCGATGACGTCCCGATCGAGGTCCCGACACGTCCCCCAGACACCGGAGGTCCCACCATGAAGCTGTTCCTCGCCGGCGCCACGGGCGCCATCGGGCGCTACGCCGTCCCGGCGCTCGTGGCCGCCGGCCACGAGGTCACCGGGGTGGCCCGCAGCGACGCCAAGGCCGCCTGGCTCCGCGGGCGCGGGGCGTCGCCCGTCTCGGTCTCGATCTTCGACCGGGCCCAGCTCGCCGAGGCCGTGGCCGGCCACGAGGCCGTGGTCAACATGGCCACCCGCATCCCGCCGACCAGCGAGGCTCGCAAGGCCGCCAGCTGGGTCGAGAACAGCCGGATCCGCCGTGAGGGCTCGGCCGCCCTGGTCGACGCGGCCCTCGCCGCCGGCATCGGGCGCTACGTGCAGGAGTCGATCACGTTCACCTATCCCGATCGGGGGGACGCCTGGATCGACGAGGAGGTGCCGACGGACGTGCCCGAGAGCCTCTCGACGACGGCCGACGCCGAGGCCTCGGCCCGGCGGTTCACCGAGGCCGGCGCCGTCGGCGTGGTGCTGCGCTTCGGTGCCCTCTACGGCCCGGGCAGCGAGCAGACCGACATGATGCTCGGCCTCGCCCGCCGCCACGTCGGCACGGCGCTCGGTTCCCCGGGCGGCTACATCTCCCAGCTGCACCTGGCCGACGCCGGCGGCGCCGTCGTGGCCGCGCTCGGAGTGCCCGCGGGCACCTACAACGTCGTCGACGACGAGCCCGTCACCAAGCGGGCCCAGGCCCGCCTGGTCGGCGAGGCCGTCGGCGTCCGGCCGTGGATCGTCGTGCCCGGGCGGCTCGGCCGGTTCGTCGGTGGGCCAGCGGACACCCTCTCCCGCTCGCAGCGTGTGAGCAACGCCAAGCTGCGCGCCACCGGCTGGGCACCCCGCTACCCCACCGTGCGCGAGGGCCTGGCGGCGACGATCGCCGCCCAGGCCGGGGCGGACGCCGGCGCCGCCGGCCGGGGCACTGCCGCCACCGAGCAGCCTGGCACCGCCGGCCCGGGCACTGCCGGCACCGACCACCCGGGCGCTGCGGGCGCCGCCGGCAGGGGCGCCGGCAGCACGACGGCCGCGGCGGGGGAGCACGCCCGTGGCTGACCGGCTCGACGGCGCTCCCGCCGGCCCGGCCCCCGGGGCCGGCGGGGCGCCGGACGCGCGGGTGCCCACGGGCGCCCATCCCGGCACGCCCGGTGCACCCCCGTCCGGCGGATCCCCGGACGCCTCGTCCCAGCGGGCCGCGCCGGTCGTGCGCGGGGTCCTCGCACTGCTCGGGGCGCTGCAGGCGATCACCGGGGTGTGGGCGGGCGCGTTCCCCCGATCGTTCTACGACGACTTCCCCGGCTTCGGCCGGGTGTGGGTGGCCGTGGACGCGCCCTACAACGAGCACCTCGTGCGCGACGTGGGCACGCTGACCCTTGCCCTCGCCGTCCTGGTCCTGCTGGCGGCGGTGCACACGACGCCGCTGCTCGTCGGCGTGGCGGCCGGGGTGAACCTCGTCAACGCCGTGCCCCACCTCGTGTACCACCTGCGCCATCTCGAGGTGTACGACACGACCGACCAGGTGGCCAACGTCGTGGCGCTCGGCAGCGCCGTGCTCGTCCCCTTGGCGCTGCTCGTCTGGGTGCGCCGCGTCATGGCCTGACCGCCGTCCCGTTGTCCCGGGTCCGTCGCCGGCGGCGGCGGGACCTGACGCGCACCGGTCAGGCGGGGGCGGCCACCAGGTCGCGCACGGCCTCCTCGATGCAGGCGACTGTGTCGGTGCGGGCCCGGTCCTCCCCGAAGCGCTCGACCAACGAAACCACTTCGAGCCGCGCGTGCGCCGACACGTCGAGGCCGTCGATGACCTCGCCGACGATGGCCACGCACGGCACGCCCACGAGCGCGGCCAGTTCGGCGACGCCGCCCACGACCTTGCCGTCGAAGGACTGTTCGTCGAGAAACCCCTCGGCCGTGATCACCAGGTCGGCACCCTCGATCGCGTCGGGCAGGCCGATCTCGTCCGCGACGGCGTCGAATCCGCGCGAGAGGCGGGCGCCCGCGACGGCCAACCCGCCGGCCAGGCCCCCGGCGGCGCCCGCGCCGGGCATCGACCGCACGTCGACGCCGTGCTCGGCCAGGTAGACGTCGGCCAGCCGCTCGAGCCGGCGGCGCAACAGCTCCACCTGGGCGGGCGTGGCGCCCTTCTGGGGGCCGAACACCTCGGCGGCGTCGACGAATCCGATGCGCACGTCGCACAGGCACACGATCTCGGCGCCCGCGTAGCGGTGCAGCGGGTAGAGCGACCGCAGGGCCCCCAGCCCGCCGTCGGTCGTAGCAGAACCGCCCAAGCCGACGAGGATGCGGCGGGCGCCCCCGTCCAGGGCGGCGGCCACCAGCTCGCCCGTGCCCACGCTCGTGGCGCCGACCGGGTCATTGCCCTCGGAGCCGCCCGCGAGCGCGAGTCCACAGGCGCGGGCCGCCTCGATCACGGCCACACGGCCGGTCAGGCGCCACGCGGCCTCGACCGGCTCGCCCAGCGGACCGGTCACCCTGGTCGTGCGGTTGGGACCGCCGAGCACGTCCAGCGTGCCCTCGCCGCCGTCGGCCACCGGCATCTCGTCGCAGTCCCACCCGGCGGCCGCCGCGGCACGTGCGACGGCCGTCGCCGCGTCGCGGGCGGTGGCGGTGCCCCGGAGCTTGTCGGGTGCGGCGACGACGCGCATCGGCGCCAAGTGTGGTCGATCGGCCGGCCGGCCGGCACGGACGGCCGGCGGTCACCGCGCGCCGCACCGGTCCACCCGGCCTGCGGCTCTGCTGGGCGGCCTCGCCCGGCCCGGTAACTTGCCGGCCGTGGACCGACCCGTCGTGATCGCGTCGAACCGTGGCCCGCTGACCTTCCGGCGCGACGAGGGCGGTGACCTCGTCGCGAAGCGCGGGGCCGGCGGTCTCGTGTCGGGGCTGGGGCCGCTGGTGTCAGGCACCGAGGCCACCTGGGTGGCCGCCGCCATGTCGCCGGGCGACCGCGAGGCGGCGGCGCTGGGCGTCGTCGACGCCGAGGACTTCCGGGTCCGCCTGCTGGCCGTCGACGACGAGATCTACCGCCTGGCCTACGACGTGGTCAGCAACCAGGCGCTGTGGTTCGTGCACCATGGGCTCTACGACCTGCCCAGCGAGCCGGCGTTCGGGCGGGCGTTCCGTGACGCCTGGCAGGCCTACCGCGACGTGAACGACGCGTTCGCCGACGCCGTGGCCGAGGACGCCCCGAAGGGCGCTGCCGTGCTCGTGCAGGACTACCACCTGTCGCTGCTCGGCGAGCGCCTGGCCGAGCGCCGGCCCGACCTCGCCGCCGTGCACTTCGCCCACACCCCCTTCGCCACGCCGACCTGGCTGCGGACGCTGCCGACGGCGGTGGCCGAGGAGCTGCTGCGCGGCCTGGCCGCGCACGCCGCATGCGGGTTCCACAGCCAGCGGTGGGCCGCCGACTTCCGCGCCTGCTGCGCCGACCTGCTGGGCGTCCGGCCGACCACGTTCGTCTCTCCGCTGCCCGCCGACCCCGGCGACGTCGGGGCCACGGCGGCGTCGCCCGCGTCCGACGCCGCGCTGGCCGGCATCGACGAGATCGTGGGCGACCGCCTGGTCGTGGCCCGCGTCGACCGCATCGAGCTGTCGAAGAACATCGTGCGGGGCTTCCTCGCGTTCGACGACCTGCTGGACCGGCACGCGGAGTGGCGGGGCCGGGTCACGTTCCTCGCGTCGGTCTACCCGTCCCGCACGGGGGTCGAGGCCTATCTGCAGTACCAGCGCGAGGTCGAGGCCGTGGTGGCCGGCATCAGCGAGCGCTGGGCCACACCCGACTGGACGCCGATCGTCTACGACACCCGCGACGACTACCCGTGGTCGGTGTCGGCGCTGCGCCGGGCCGACGTGCTACTCGTCAACCCCATCCGCGACGGGTTGAACCTCGTGGCCAAGGAGGGGGCGATCGTCAACGAGCGCGACGCCGTCCTGTGCCTGTCGCCAGAGGCCGGCGTATGGGACGAGCTGGCGGAGGCCGCGATCGAGGTCCACCCGTTCGACGTGGCGGGCACGGCCGACGCCCTCGACCGGGCACTGCGCATGCCGGCCGACGAGCGGCGGACGCGGGCGGCGCGCCTGCGCGAGCTGGCGGTGGCACGCCGTCCGGCGGACTGGCTCGCCGACCAGCTGGCGGCCGCCCGCAGCTAGCCCGGCCCGCTCCCGGCGCCATCCCGACCAGCCATCCCGGACCGTCGTGCAGGAGGTGGCGGCCGGGCGTCACGTTCCGGCACAGCATTCCCCGCGGCGGCGGGCTGCGCCGGGGCGGCGGCCGGCGACGCCGGCGGTCGCAGCTAGGAGGGCGGCGGGGGCGGGTCGCCGAGCAGGCGGCGCAGCAGGCCGACCGTGGCGAGCGGGCCGTCGAGCACGATGTCGGCCCGACGGGCCAGGTCGTCGGGCCCCTCGTCGCTCACGACCGCCACCCGCAGCGTGTGGACGCCCTTCGCGGCGAGCCGGTCGAGCGCGTCGTACGCGGCCAGGTCGCCGACGTCGTCGCCGACGAAGCACACGGCGGTCGCGCCGTCGGCGATGGCCTCGACCGCCGTGCCCTTGTCGGACTCGATCGGCGGGTGCAGCTCGACCGACATGCGGGCCGGCCGGTAGACGAGCCCCGACCGCGCCGCCTGCTGCGACGCCCACTGCTGCACGGCCCCGCCCAGGTCCGGCCGGGTGCGGTAGTGCAACGTGAGCGACAGGCCCTTCGTCTCGACCACCATGCCCTCGGGCCCCCGGTCGGCCGAGCAGCGGGCCACGTCCGCGATCACCTCGCGCCACGCCCCCGAGTTCGGGTGGTCGCTGCGCACGCCGTGGCGGACGCGCTCCAGGCCGTAGAGGCCCGACAGCAGCACGCCGGCCGGCAGCAGCGACTGGAGGAACGACACGGGGCGGCCGGAGACGGCACCGACCACCATATACTTGCGGGCGAGCGCCTCGAGCACCTCGACGGACCCCTCGACGGGCCGGGCCTCGACAGGATCGTCGACGATCGGCGCCAGCGTTCCGTCGAAGTCGAACAGGATCGCGGAGGACTCGGGTCGGCCGAGGAACGGCCCCAGCGCAGCCTCGGCATCGGTCACCATCGAGAACGCTAGCCCCGGCGAACGGTGGGCCCACCACCCCGGCGGAGGGCCGGGGCAGCGGTGTCGCGGGCCCGTTCGGCCCCTAGGGACGGCCGTCGATCGGTCGACCGGCCGGGCCGGTCAGCCGCCCGTGGCCAGCTCGGGCCCGAGCACGACCAACACCTGTGCCCCGCTCAGCTCGACCGGGGGCGGATCGGTGATCGGGACGACGGCCTCGGCGGGCACGCCGATCGCGGTGGCGAGCGCCAGGGCGTCGGCCTGGAAATCGGGTGCATACTGCACCTGCGAGGCCGCCACCTCGGCGGGGGCGTTCGTGGGCTCGAGCGTGACGTAGCCGCCCTCGCCGATGGTCGTCGACAGCTCGCCCGCCGCGCCCTGCACGCCCGAGGCGTTCGCCACGAGCACGGTGACCTCGCCCGCGGGATGCGTGACCGGCGCGGCCGTCGTCTCGGGCGAGCCTCCGCCGCCCCCGCCGCTCCCGCCGTCGGTGGCGGCGGTGCTGCCGTCGTCGGCCGAGGGCGCCTCGGCGGCGACGTCGGCGCCGTCGGAGTCGGACTGATCGAAGCCGTTGCGGAGGACGAACAGCCCGATGATCACGGCAGTGGCGATGACGGCCACGCCCCGGGCCGGGCTCGACCGGCGGGAGTGCTCAACGTCCATGCGGCTGCCTCCTCACCGGGCGGACCCGCTCGTGCGAGCGCCCCTCGATGCGGGCCCGCCGGCGCTCACGGCGCAGGCGGCGGAGCCGGCGCACGAGGAGCGGATCGACCGCGAGTGCCTCGGGATCGTCGATGAGCGCGTTCAGGAGCCGGTAGTAGCGCGTCGGGGACACGCCGAGTCGCTCGGTGATGGCGGCACCCTTCGGGCCGGGCAGCTTCCACCAGCTGCGCTCGAACTCGAGGATCGCTCGGTCACGATCGTCCAGGGCCACGGGGACAGGCTGGCCGCCCCACCCACGCGATGCAAGCACCCCCGCCGGGGCGGCGGCACCGGGCCGGCGTGCTGGCGGCAGGGCCCCCGGAGCTATCGTCACGTCACTCGCCCGAGTAGCTCAGCTGGCAGAGCAGGCGCCTTGTAAGCGTCAGGTCGCGGGTTCGACCCCCGCCTCGGGCTCGGGGGTCGCTCAGCGGCGCCGGGCGATCTCGAAGCAGGCCAGCGCCGCCGCGGCCGACACGTTCAGCGACGACAGCCGCCCCCGCATGGGGATCGACACGACCTCGTCGCAGCGCTCGCGCACGAGCCGCGACAGGCCGCGTCCCTCGGCACCGAGCACGAGGCAGACCGGCCCGTCGCCGCCGGCCAGGTCGGCCAGCGCGGTGTCCGCGGCGCCGTCGAGACCCACGACGTGGACCCCGCCGTCGCGCATGCGGGCCAGGGCGGCCGGCAGGCCCCCGGCCAGCGCCAGGGGCACGTACTCGATGGCGCCGGCCGCGGCCTTGGTGGCCGCGGGGGTCACGTGCACGGCCCGGTGTCGGGGCAGCACCGCACCGGTGGCACCAGCGCACTCGGCCGAGCGAAGGACGGCGCCCAGGTTCCCGGGGTCGGTGACGCCGTCGAGGGCGACGAGGAACGGCGGGCGGCCCCGGGTGCCCGCGATCAGCTCGTCGAGCTCGGCCTCGGGTAGCGGAGCGGCGAGGGCGAGCACGCCCTGGGGCGCCTCGCAGCGGGCCTGGGCGTCGAACTTGCCGCGGCCGACCTCTCGGAGCAGCACGCGGTTGGCCTCGGCCAGCTCCCGGATGTCATCGAGGATCGGGGCGTCCTCGCGGTCGGTGGCCAGCCACACCTCGCGTGTGCGCCGGCGCCCGGCGGTGAGCAGCTCCCGGACGGCCTGGCGGCCCTCGACCTGATCGCCGCCCAGCTCGCGTCCGGCACTCCCGGACCGGCGGCCGCGTACGGCGCCGCCGGGTCCTCCCCCGCCGGTGCCGGCGCTGCCGCCGCCGACCGAGCGACGGGCGGGGGCGCTGCGCTGGGGGCGGGTCGGCGGGGGACCGTAACCGGGGCCGCCGCGGCCGCTGCCACCACCTGTCCGACCGCCGCCG